>PSLZ01000011.1:0-79948 GCA_040289885.1 Armatimonadota bacterium
GGTTTTGGGGGTATGGGGCAGGGTGAGACCCTTCGCTGGCGCTCAGGGTAACGAAGAGGGTAAAGTTATTCTCCCGGCGCACCCTTCCGTATCCGCTCGTATTCCAGCGGGTGTTCCTCTTGTAGATGGCGCAGGGAGATGCGCCCGTCCAACCATACCCGGCTCATGGGGAACATGCCCGGCTTGAAATGCACGTGATACATATGCCAGATGATGATGGTCAGAAACGCCAACAGCGCCTCGTAACCATGTATCAGGCGGGCGATGTGCCACACCCACAGGGGCAGGTAGCGGAACGCCAGTTCCTCGCCCCACATCACCAGCCCCGTCAGAATCATCACCACCGTGCCCCACACCACGGCGAGATACTCGAACTTCTCGATCCAGTTGAACCGCCCGAAGCGCGGCTTCTCCTGCGACAGTCCGAGATAGCACCGGAGCATTTGCCAGATGTCGGCGAAGTCCTTGCGCGTCCAGCGCAGATGTTTGAGCTGTTCGCGACCACGTGGGGTCATCAGCCACAGCGGATGCCAGATCGCCAGCGCAATCAACAGCACCGCCCCCACACGGTGCACGATGCCTCTGGCTTCCGGTCCGCCCGGAAACTCCAGAAACACCCGCGCCCAGCCCGCCTCCGGGTAGCTCAACGGCATCCCTGACAGCACCAGCAGGGTAAACGCCACAACCAGCACCAGATGTTGGAGGCGTTCGTTCAAGGTCAAACGCTCCACATATTCGTGGGACAGCGGGTCGTCGGCACGGTGAGGAGATACCGCATGGCTGGGACGCCCGCGCCGATAGTTCCACAGGTCCAGAAGCATATAGATGAGGAAGAAGCCGATGGTTGTGAAGATGGCGATTTGGTAAGCGACCTTGATAAACCAATAGAGTGGGCTGGCGGTGCGCGTGCCCACAAAGTGCACCTTCCCCAGCGCAACGCCTTTGCCGATCCCCGGGTGACACGAGCCGCAGGTCTTCTGCAGGTTCGCCGGGTTAATGGTGGAGCGCGGGTCCGACGAAGGCAGGATGTTGTGCGCTCCATGGCAGCTGGCACAGTGCGCAACGGTGCTCTCGCCGTAGCGGTTCATGATGCCGTGAAAGCTCTGCCGGTAGGTGGACAGGCGCAGGGTGGGCAGACCGATCGCGCGCTGTAACCGCTGGTTCTCGTGGCATTTACTGCAGGTGGCGACAATGTGTTGCGGATACACGGAGGATTCGGGGTCCTGCGGACTGCGGATGGTGTGCTCGCCGTGGCAGTCGGTGCAGACGGGCGCGTCTTTCACCCCTTCTGCCACTGCCTGCCCGTGGATACTCTGCTTCCATTGCGTGAAAATCGCCGTGTGGCACTTGCCGCAGGTTTCAGGCAGATGCGCGCGCGCTACGGTGGAATTGGGGTCGTTAGCGCGACGGATACCGTGCACCCCATGGCAATCGGTGCACACGGCAGGCGGTTTGCCGGGCGCAGACGAGGCGCCGTTCTTGCCCTGCTTCCGCAGTTGACCGTGCACACTGCGCTCGTAATAGAACAGAACCTCCCCTTTGGGGATGCGGTTCCACTCCACCAGCTGCGCATCGCTATGGCATCGGGCACAGGTTTGCGGGATGTTGGTGCGATACCCATGCGACCGAGTATCGCTGGTGGGCAGGATGTCATGATGTCCATGACAATCGGCACAGCGGGGAGCATCCGGGTTGCCGCGGGCGACCGCTTCCCCATGCACGCTATCGGCGTAGGTCTTGAATATCGCTTGCTGGAAGGTGGGCGCCTGCGCCACGCGCTTTTCTATATGACAGGAGCCACACTCCACTTTCTGGGCGTGCTTCGCATGAGGCAGTTGTGCTGGATTGATGTCGGTGTGACACTGGGTACACCGCAGGTTGTGGTGTACCGAGCGATGGAACGCCTCGATGTCCACAAACACACTCCTGCGCCGTCCATGCACATCGAAGCCGTAGAGGTCGGGCTTGCCGTGACACTGCTGACAGGCTTGTATCTCCCGTTGGGCGGTCATCGGCTTGCGGGCAGGCTGTTGCGCCCACACGAAAGCGATTATCGACAGCACCGCCAGGATGCTCAACAGCATGATTCGATGAGGCGCATTCATCGCATTCCTACCTTTTCCTGTGCTACGGTTGATGGCACTGGTTACAGTATTTGATGTCGTGACAGGTCGCGCATTGTGTCTGTTGCAGTTTTTTCACTCCTGCATAGCCTTTCCAACCGCGCCGTTGCCCCAGTTTCGCATGCGCCTCGCCCCAACCTTTGGGATGAGGCATCGGCACTTTGTGGCAGTTCATGCAGGCATTGCGCCCATGGCAGACCTGACAGCTCGCCCCGCTGTCGGTGATGCGGCGAGGATGCTCCTTGCGGAAATCTTCGGTATGCGAGGAAGGTGGTGCCTGATGGCACGTCTGACAAGTCTCCTCCTGGAAGTTATGACAGCGCTGGCACAGGGCAGGGTTCTTGTGTCCCACCTGCGGATGGTCCGATTCCCAGCCCTGCGGATGGGGCATCGGCAGTCCGTGGCAAGTTTGGCAGAACTGCGGCTGATGACACGAATTGCACGACGCCGTGCCCTGTTTGCGTGCTACCTTGCCATGCCCAACCTGCGGGTCACGCAGGAAGTCCGAAACCTTGTGACTGGATGGCAAGGCACCGGTATGACACCCCTGGCAGGACTGCGGAGTGTGGCACTGATAGCACATCTGGTGCATAGTCTGCCCCGCCCATTTCATCTTCTCCCCGAACTGCGCCAGTTTCGAGCCATGCTGTTGGAGCCACTGCGTGTCGTGGCGCATCACCTTGTGGCAGCTCTCGCAGTAGTCGGGCGAGTGACAGGCGGCGCACATTTCGGGACGCTCCGCCGCGTTGCCAAAATGGAACTTCAGCCACTGTGCATCATGCGAGCTGGGACGGCGGTTCTGGTGGCACGCCTGGCAGAAGAAGGTCTTGTGACAGTCGGCGCAGCTCGCTGGGTCCTTGCGCACCTCAAACTTATGGTTGGCGAACCAGTTCTCCTCGAAGTGCGAGGCTGGCTTTTCAGGCTCGGTGGGCGGGATGGGAGGCATCTTCGAGTTGGGCCCGATGCTGACGATATATGCTACCAGCGCATTCTCCTTTTCAGGTGATAGGTGGTAAGCCGGCATAATCGAGTGAACATTGTGCGCAGAGGGGTTGCGAAGCAACTGGCGCACCTGCTCCGGATCACGCTTGCCACCTAGCCCCAGGTCGGGACCTACGGGACCGCCTCCGCCGTTAATGCCGTGACAGGAGTAGCACTTGAGCTCCACGAACAACCGCTGACCCTGTTTCTCGATGGGGGATAACCTTTCGGGTTCAGGCAGTGCCCGCATGCCCTTCACGTTCAGCGCAACAAGAACGAGCAGAATGAGCGTGCCCGTGGTCAACGCGGTCAACCGCTTGCGTGCCTGACGCTCGGGGTTACGCTCGATGAAGGGCACCAGAAGCAGTAGGAACACCAACAGAGTCGGCAAGACGAACGAGCCGAAAAACTCTAAATGCGGCGGGAAGAAATCTACCAGTTCATGAAGCCACAACACATAGAAGTCGGGATGTGGCTTGTAAGCGGTGTCCATCGGATTGGCACGCGGTTCCAGCGGAGCGGGGAATCTGAGGGACAGCCAGATCATCAGCGCCGACAGGATAACTGCTCCGACTGCGATACGCGCCGTGTGCTCGGGGTACAGACGCTGGGGTTTCTCGATGCCCTCCTCGTGGCTGACAGGCACCCCCGGCGGTGTTACGCCCATACGCCGCACCTGAAGCACATGCCACGCCACCAGCAGGAACGTAATCACCGACAGCACGAACACATGGAGCACGAAGAAGCGCATTAGTGTGACCGCGCCAACCGTATCGCCGCCGCGCAGGAAGGTGGCCACCGCCTCCCCAATCAGCGGGATGCCCTCCGCGATCTTCAGGCGCACCACCGTGCCCCAGTAGGCTTTCTGGTCCCAAGGCAGGGCGTAACCCGTCAAGCCGTAGCCGATCACGGTCAGCAAAAGCAATACCCCAGTCACCCATATCATCTGGCGCGGGCGTTTATAAGCCCCCCACAGGAATACGCGCACAATATGGATGACGATGAGCGGAACAATAAGCCTCGCCGCCCAGTAGTGCAATGCTCGGATAAACTGTCCAGCGGGTAGGTAATGCTCGATGTACTGCACCGACGCATACGCCTGGTCGGGAGTGGGACTGTAGTAAAACATCAGTGCGCCGCCCGTCACAAACAAAACCACCAGCACCAGCAGGGTCAGCGCGCCGAAGATGTGCCACCACCCCACGCCGGCGGGCAGAGGCTGGGTCCAGAACCACCCCCACGCACTGATGAGACCTGTTTCACGCTCAAACCAGTCCAGCAGTTTTCGCAACGCCGTTGCCTCCCTTCTCCTACACGCTCTCCAAACGCACGTACAGCAGTCCGCCCTCGACTTTGTGCGGAAACTCTGCCAAGGGGCGAGGGGGCGGTCCTCCAAGCACCTTGCCCTCCGCATCAAAATATCCAGCATGGCAGGGACAGAAGAACGCCTTGCGACCCCGCTCCCACCGCACGGCGCAGCTGGCGTGGGTGCAGATGTTCGAAAGCACCCTCAGCGAGCCATCGGGTTTCGTGACCACGTAGACCGTGCTTCGAACGGTGCGAATCACCCAGCCGTCGCGACGTTGATAGCTCAGGGTGACCGCTTTCGGCTCGCCAGCGGGGAATTGGTGCACATTGCCGACCTTAACCCACGGGGTTTTCTGTCTGCGGAATGCGGGAACAATCAGCATGATCAGCGCGGGTATGCCGTAAACAAATGCCAGAAGCGTTGCCAGTGCTTTGACGAGCGTCCCCAGCCACTCCCGACGTGTCACACTCTGTTCCATGCGCCTGCTTCCTCACTCCTCAATGTTGGGTGCCTCCAGAGCCGCGATTCGCTGGGCTGTTTGCAAAAAACTGCCCGGAGGCGAGCACGACAGGATATTTAATTAGGTAGATAAATCGTTTCCACTGACATCAGTGGATAGAGTTTTAGCACACTACATAATATTGTATCCGACCTTTGCGGGATTGTCAAATCCGTCGGCTGTTGCGCGGGTCGCTTGAATGATGTATACTGATGAGTGTTGCTGGAGTCTGCGACTGAGAGTTTCTCCGATGACCAGCCTTTCCGTTCGAGATGGCTTCATCCGCCAGCGGGTAGAACAGTGGGAACTGCAGAACCTCTCGCCCTACGCGGCGAAAAGCGCTCTGTCGCAAGGACGATTGCGCCCGGAGCCTCCGTGCCCCGTGCGAACCTGCTTCCAGCGCGACCGCGACCGGGTTCTGCATTCCAAAGCCTTCCGGCGGCTGAAGCACAAAACGCAGGTGTTCCTGGACCCCGAGGAAGACCACTATCGCACGCGCCTAACGCACACCCTAGAAGTGGCGCAGATTGCCCGCACCATCAGCCGTGCCCTCCGGTTGAACGAGGACCTGACCGAAGCCATCGCGCTGGCGCACGACCTAGGGCATCCCCCGTTTGGGCACGCAGGGGAGCAGGCGCTGGACGAAGTGCTTCAGGAGTATCTGCCGGGCAAGCGGTTTCGCCACTGGGAGCAGAGCCTGCGCGTGGTGGACGTGCTGGAACGGGACGGAAAAGGGTTGAACCTGACCGATGAGACGCGACAGGGCATCCTGTACCACAGCAAGGGGCGGGCGGACCTCGACGCCGACCTCCTGCCTGACGACTGTACCCTGGAAGCCCAGGTGGTGCGTATCGCCGACCGAATCGCCTATGTCAACCATGATATCGATGACGCGATCCGTGCTCAGGTCATCAAGCCGAACGATTTGCCGAAAGAATGCGTCCAACTGCTTGGTGAAACCTCCTCCAAGCGCATTGAGTCTATGGTACTGGATGTGATCGCAAACAGCCTTAACTGTGCGCAGGTGCGCATGAGCGAGCCGATACAGCAGGCAACCGATCGGTTGAAAGAGTTCCTGTTCGAGCGAGTGTACCAGGAAGAAGCCATCGGACTGAAGGAACTGCAAAAAGCGAAGGGGATTTTGAAAGCACTCTTTCGGCTCTATATGGAACAGCCCGAACTGCTACCACAGAGCGGGCGCAAGTTGACCGATAATAGCAGTGTGGAGTCTCTGGCGCAGGCGGTCTGCGACTACCTTGCCGGTATGACCGACCGCTTCGCTATGAACGTATACAGCCGACACTTCGTGCCGCGCATGTGGCACATTACCTCCTGACAAGGAGATACGGAAGATGGAAGACTCTCAGAACATGCGAACCGGTATCTTCTGCTCCTGTGGGCAGCGTATCTACGAAAAGGATGTGGTGCAGAAGGGCTACTATCTGCGCCGAGTGGGTTCGAACTTCGTGTACATTCGCTACCGCTGTTCCCGCTGTAAGCGATTGGGCGAGCAGTTCATCCGACAGGAAGCCTGGGATGAGCGACTGCTCCGCGGCGAGGCGAGCGAGCTGACCCCCTCCGAAAAAGAACGTATGGAGAAACTCGGTCCGATCACCGTAGACGAGATGATCGACTTCCACGAGTACCTCGAGCAAGACCCTTCCCTGAGGTACATGCCCGACAAATAGGCACAAGGCAGGAGTTTGCTTGCGCAAGGCGAAATCCAAAAGAGTACACTCTTCTGCAGGAGGGCTGGAATGGCGTTTAAACAGTCGTTCTCTTGGTGGTGCTTCGCCGGGCGGCCGGACATCGGCGGAGACGCGGGCAAACTGCTCAAGGGCGCGAAGGCGATCGGCTATGACGGCGTAGACCTCGTGCCCACCGAACTGCTGGACACGGTGAAAGAGCACGGGCTGGAAATCGCCAGCTACGTAGGGCACGCCTCGCTGACCGATGGGCTCAACCGCCGAGAAAACCACCAGCGCATTGCGGATGAACTGCACCGCAACATCGAACTGGCGAAGAGATATAACATTCCCAATCTGGTGTGCTTCTCGGGTAACCGAGGTGGGCTGGACGACGAACGTGGCGCGGAGATCACCGCCGAGGGATTGAAACTAGTTGCCAAAGCGGCAGAGGAAGCGGGCGCCCTGCTGGTCGTCGAACTGCTCAACTCCAAAGTGGACCACAAGGATTATCAATGCGACCATACTGCATGGGGGGTGAAGGTATGCCAAATGGTCGGTTCGCCCGCGGTTAAATTGCTGTACGACATTTACCACATGCAGATTATGGAAGGCGACATCATCCGTACCATCCGTGAGAACATCCAATGGATCGGACACATCCATACCGCCGGTAATCCGGGGCGCAACGATATGGACGAGACGCAGGAGCTGTACTACCCTGCTATCGCCCGCGCCATCAAAGACCTCGGCTACAACCGTTGGGTGGGGCACGAGTTCATCCCGAAGGGGAACGATACCTTCTCTGCCCTGCGCCGGGCATACGAGCAGTTCAAAGTGTAGCGCACGCCGGGAAGGGCGCGCCAAGCACGCCCTTCCCCTACCCCTTCACCGCACCAGCGGTCAACCCCGCGATAAACTCCTTCTGCAACAGCATGAACAGGATAATCACTGGTAGCACACTGAGGAACGTGCCCGCCATCAGCGTGCCGTACTGCTGCTGATACAGCCCCACCAACTGGTTCAGCGCGATAGGCAGGGTGAAACGGTCGGTGTTGTGCAGGATAATCTGTGGCCACAGGAAGCTGTTCCACGTGCCCATGAAGCTGATGAGACAAAACGCGCCGATCATCGGGCGAGAGACGGGCATGACGATATCCCAGTAGATGCGAAACTCCGAACAGCCATCGATGCGCGCCGCGTGCAACAGCTCGTCCGTTACCTGCAGGATGGACTGTCGGAACAAGAAGATGCCGAACACGCTCACCGCGCCGGGCACAATCAACCCCGCGTAACTGTCCACTAGATGTAGCCGGTACAGCAGTTCGTACAGCGGCGCCATCATCACCTGACCGGGAAGCATCATGGTGGAAAGCATCAGGATCATGATGGGCTTCTTGCCCCTGAAATCGTACTGCGCCAGCGCAAACCCCGCCAACGAGGAGAAGAACAGCTGGATGACCACCATGGTGGTCGCGACGAAGATGCTGTTGATCATGTAGCGGTGGAACGGCACCGTGCTGAACAGGTCGCGGAAGTTATAGGTGCTCAGCCTTGGCGCGAAGAAGGTGTAGTGGAACAGGTCATCGGGCGACTTAAGCGTCGCTGCCACCAGCCACACCATCGGCGTCAGCGTCAGCACCGCGAACGCCAGCAGGAACAGGTTCACCAGCAAACGCAGGATGCGGTACAGCAGTCGCATCAGTCCGTCCCCCCTTTCCACGCGCCAGTCACGCGCATCTGCAAAAGGCTGATCACCAGCACGCCTAGCGCCAGCGTCCAGCCTACTGCGGAGGCATAGCCCAGGTCGCCCGTTACGAAGCCCGTTTGATATAGGTACATCACGATGGTCAACCCCGCCTGGTCGGGTCCAGAGGAGTTGTTGAGCATGATCCACGGCAATTCGAACAGCTGGAACGAGCCGATGGTGCTCATCACCAGCACGAACACCGCCACCGGCTTGATGCCGGGCAAGGTTACCGCCCAGAACTGATGCCAGGCGTTCGCCCCGTCTACAATCGCTGCCTCATACAGGTCTTTATCCACCGCCTGAAGCGCAGCGAGGAAGTAGATCATGTTGAAGCCCACATACATCCACAGCGAGGTGAGCACCAGCGCGGGCATGACCAGGTTGGGGTTCGCTAGCCACTTGGTGTCCAGAGGGATACCGACGATGGCGTGCAGGAAACGGTTGACCAGACCGTATTGCGGGATAAATAGCACACTAAACAGCACGCCCACGAACACCTGCCCCAGCAGGTTCGGCGAGAAGAAAGCCAGACGCAGAATCTCCCGTCCTTTGACCCAGACACTGTTCAGCAGTAGCGCCAGTCCGAGGCTGAGCGGTAACTGCAGAAACACCGACCAGAAGGCGAACACGGCGGTGTTCCACACGGCGGTGTGGAAATCGGGGTCTGACAGCAGGAACGTGAAGTTTTGCAGACCCACGAACACCGCACTCTTGGGTCCGTTGGTGGCATAGAAGGAGAGCAGGAGGCTCTTGAGGATGGGATACGCGCCAAAGGTCAGGAACAGGATCAGGAAGGGCGAGACGAACAGATAAGGCGCCATCCGGTATTGCAGGACGAACCAGCGCGAGGTGCGCGCGACCGGTGGCGTGGTGATGACTATATCAGGTTGTCGGGTGGACATCTCAGTATGGATTCCTCCGCATCAAACGGCGCACTTCATCGGCGCTCTGTTTCAGTCGCTTTCGCACGAAGGCTTCAAAGCCTTTGTCGCCATAGGTTTTGTAGTATTGTACGCAGGATACCAGCGCTTCGCTCATTTTGGCTTTGGCGGTGGCGATGAAGGGGCTGGTGTACTGAAAGGGCACATGCGGCGCCAGTTCGGCGTACAGTTTGCCCAGCGGCTGGTTGCTCCAGTAGGGACGCGGCTCGTTGTAGGCGGGATGGTTCCACGCCTCTTTCAACGCAGGGAGGATGTTGGTATCCCGGAACCGCTGTGCCAGGTCCTCCTTGTTTAGATACAGATGCAGTGCCAGCTCCCACGCTAGGTCGGGTTTTTTACAGTGTTTGGTAATGCCGATCATGGTGCCGCCCCAGGTGCTGGTGCGTCTGCCGCCCGGATAGACGGCGGGCAGGGGCATCAGCGCCATCTTGCCGCGCATCTTGGGCACGTCCACTTCGATGGTTTTAGAACGCCAGTCGGGCGCGATCATGCACAGGAAATAGCCGTCCTCCACCGCTTTGGTAAAGATTTGCCCGCCGCCCAGGTCGCTGGCGATACGGTTGGGTCCGGCGACCAGCGGCACGTAGAAGAGCATCGTCTGCACGGCGATCTCGTTGTCCATGATGCAGTTGCCCTGCGGGTCAAAGTAACCCCCATCCCGCTGGAAAAGGAGAGGGTCAAAGCGGCTGGACTCGCTGTCGGGCAGTTCCAGCATGTAGCGCTGTCCCGGGATGGTGATCTTGCGCCCGATGCGGATGAAGTCGTCCCACGTCTGGATTTCGTTGGGATTGATGCCCAGCTTTTCGAACAGGTCGCGTCGATAGGCGAGCATCACCGGGTGCACGTCGTGCGGAAGCCCGAAGATGCGCCCGCGACTGGTGTAGGGGGCAAAGCGCGCTTTCACCATACGGTCATACAGTCCCGACTGCTTGATGCGGTCGGTGAGGTCCAGGAAACCCACGTCCTTCAGCGGGCCGCGGAAGAAACTGCCCGCCGCGCTGATTTCCACCTCCACCAGGTCGGGCACATCAAGGTCGGACAGGAACGCCGCCTGCAGGCGCGAGGTTACCGCCTGCCACGAGACCAACTGCAGGTCCACCTTCACGCCGGGATGCTTGGCTTCGAAGGTGGGGATGGCTTGTTTATAGGCATCGTAGTGCGTTTTGGCGAAGGTCCACATCACCAACGTAGCTTGCGGCCGCTTCGCAGGATGAAAAGCCAGCCACAGCCCCGACAGGATAGATAGAACCAGCATGCTCAACGCCGCCGGTCCATAAGGAAATCGCATGACAGCCCTCCCCTCTTCCGAAAACGCTTTCCTTCGGGAAGTTTCACCGTTTCGGGCGCGGTTTCCTGCATTTAATCGTTTAAGAAGGCAGAGGGAAAGGGCGTTGGGGCTTCCGGTTTATCACTATATTGTCATTCTGAGCGAGGCGAAGAATCTCAACCGAGATGCAGAACTTCGTTCAGCAGGACTGTTGGGACGTATGATGGATACGCCCGTCGTCCCAACAACGGGAGAGTGCCCTCCTACTGCAGGGAGATAGCCCGCTCTGGTCGAATATGGCACACGAAGGCGCATCACCCGAGGAGGTTCCGGACTATGGACAGGGTTCGCATAGGCATTATCGGCGTGGGAGGCATGGGCTCCGCCCACGCCAAGATGATGTCGGAAGTGGGAGAGGTGCAGTTGTGCGCGGTGGCGGATGTCGATCCCGACGTCGCCAAGCAGGTGGGCGAGCAGTACGGCGTGCCCTACTTTACCGACTATCGGCAGTGCATCGATAGCGGGCTGCTGGACGCGGTGATCGTCGCCACGTCGCACCCGGTGCATCCCGAAGTTGCCGAATATGCTTTCAGCAAGGGACTGCATGTGCTGACCGAGAAGCCGATGGCGATTAACCCCGTAGAAGCCGACCGGATGATCGAATCCGCCAGACGCGCGGGCAAGGTGTTTGCCGTCATGTTCCAGATGCGCACCGAGCGACCCTACCGAATTGCCCGTCAGGCGATACAGGATGGCATCGTCGGCGAGCTGATGCGCACCGAGATGGTGGCGGCGTACTACCGCAATCAGGCGTACTACGACTCGGCGGAGTGGCGAGCCACTTGGGTCGGCGAGGGCGGCGGCGTATTAGTCAACCAGGCACCCCACGCGCTGGATATGTTCTGCTGGCTAGCGGGTCTGCCCTCTAAAGTGACCGCCTCCACCCGCACCCGCCTGCACGAGATCGAGGTGGAGGACGAGGCGTTCGCGGTGCTGGAGTACGCCAACGGGGCGCACGGCTACCTTTATACCACCACAAACGAAGCGCCGGGCACCACGCGCTTCGAAATCGCCGGCGATAAGGGCAAAGTGGTGGTGAACAACGGACAGGTGCTCATTCGGCGCGTGGTGCCGCCCATCCGCGAGTTTACTCTCAGTGCGACAGATATGTGGTCCGGACCCAAGACTGAACCGGTGGAGGTGGAGGTGGAGGACATGCCGGCAGGTCACGCCCAGGTCACCCGTAACTTCGCGCGGGCGATCCTGTACGGCGAGCCTCTGCTGTCGCCGGGTGAGGAGGGCATCTGGTGCGTGGAACTTGCCAGCGGTATTATCCTCTCCAGCAAGCGCAGTAAAACGGTCACCCTGCCGGTAGACCGGGCTGAGTACGACGCTCTCTTAAAGGAGCTTCGTGCCAACTCCAAGCCCAAGCGCAGGGTTCTGGGTCAGCGGGTGTCTGATCCCAATATCGTTCGGTGAGGTACATGGAACGGGTACGGTTCGCCGTGGTTGGCGTTGGGGGCATGGGCGTCGCCCATGCTCATCTCATCCAGCGCACTGAGGAAGCCCAGCTGGTGGCGGTGTGCTCAGCGTCGGCAGAGCGCACCCGGCAGGTGTCCCAGCAGTTGGGCGTGCCCGGTTTCACCGACTACCGCGAGGTGCTTGACCGAAAGAGGGTGGACGCGGTACTGATCGCCACCCCGCACCCCCTGCACGCCGAGATTGCCGAGTATGCCTTTGAGCACGGGGTGCACGTGTTGTGCGAGAAGCCTCTCGCGGTCAGCATTTCGGAGGGGCGTCGCATGGTGGATTCCGCGCGTCGGCATGGATGCTTGCTGGGCGCGATGCTCCAGATGCGCACCGAGAAGCCCTTTCGGCTCGCCCGTAAGGCGGTGGAGGAGGGCGTGCTCGGCGACCTTCTGCGGGCGCACATGCTCGCCACCTGGTGCCGTAGTCAGGCATACTATCAATCCGCCTCGTGGCGAGGTACCTGGGCGGGCGAAGGGGGCGGCGTTCTGCTTAACCAGGCACCACACCATCTGGACATCTTTTGCTGGCTGGCGGGACTGCCCTGCAAAGTCACCGCGCAGACACGTACGCGCTACCATTCGATTGAGGTGGAGGACGAAGCGTTCGCGGTGCTGGAGTACCCCAACGGGGCACACGGCTACCTCTACGTCAATGTGAGCGAAGTGCCACCGACCCGCTACTTTGAGGTGACCGGTGAGCGCGGAAAGGTGGTCATAGCGGGCGAGCAGGTGACCGTGACCCGCATCGTCCCTCCCATTACCGAGTATATGAGGCAGGCTCAAGATATGTGGGAAGTTCCCGCGACCGAGCCGTGGCACGGTGATGTTTCCGAGGGGCAGACCGGGCATGAGGCGGTCATTCGCAACTTTGCGCGCGTCCTGCTTGGGCAAGAGGAGGCACTGATTGCGCCCGGCGAGGAGGCGTTGTGGAGCCTTGAACTGGCAAACGCGATGATTCTCTCCGCCAAGCGGGGCAAGTCGGTGCATCTGCCGTTGGATGCGCAGGAGTACGATGCGCTTTTGGCGGAACTGCGCGCCTCCTCTCAGCCTCGGCAGGTGATGCAGGAGGTGCGGCGCACCGACCCCAGCATTGCCAGAACCATTCGCCTGGAGCAGGACTAGCATGAAGGATGACACGGCAGTCGTGGTTCGCACAGAAGGCATCTGCAAGCGATTTGGCGCGGTGCAGGCGAACCGGGACATCAGCATAGCGGTGCGGCAGGGCACTATTCACGCCGTGGTCGGTGAGAACGGTGCCGGCAAGACCACGCTGATGAACATCCTCTACGGTGTTTTCCCGCCCGACAGCGGCACCGTGTATCTGTACGGACGTCCGGTACGGTTTCGCTCGCCGGCGGAGGCTCTGCAGGCAGGGGTGGGCATGGTCAGCCAGCACTATGCGCTGATACCGCGTCTGAGCGTGCTGGAAAACCTGATGCTGGGTGGCGCGGGCGCACCGTTTGCTCCCCTGCCGCGTGCCGAGGTGCTGGAACGCGCGCAGAATCTGGCGGGTGTGATCGGCTTGCAGACAGACTGGGACGCGCCGGCAGGCACGCTTTCCGTGTCCCAACAGCAGAAGGTGGAGATTCTCAAACTGCTATTGCGCAACGCACAGGTGCTGATCTTCGACGAGCCGACCTCCGTCCTGCCCCCTGCCGATGCGGAGGCGTTCTTCGCGCTGTTACACCGCTTTGCCGAGGAGGGGCGCACTGTCCTGCTGGTCACGCACAAACTGCAGGAGGTGCTAGAACACGCCGACGAGGTGACGGTCTTGCGTGCGGGGCAGGTCGTCGCCACCCTGCATGTGCGCGAAAAGCCCGGGGCGGAGCCGCAGGTATCTGCCCGGTCGCTGGCACAGCTGATTGTGGGCGAAGGGGGTGTGTTCCCCGAAGAGGAGTTCCTGTTAGGCAGGCGGTTGGACAAAACGCCTCGCCTGCGGGTGGAGAATCTGACAGTGGCTCCGGTGCGCAGCCGTGTTGGGCTCAAACGGGTCTCCTTCGAGGTCTATCCGGGCGAAGTGTTCGGGATTGCGGGCGTGGACGGGAGCGGGCAGGCGGAGCTGATCGACGCACTGATGGGGCTGGTCCCACCTTTAGAAGGACAGATATGGCTGAACGGTGAGCCTATCACGCACCTGCCAGCCAGCGCGCGCCTGCGCCGAGGAGTGCGCTACATCGCGGAAGACCGGCACCTGCGCGGAGCGATTCTGGAATGGTCGATTGCGGAGAACACCGCTCTGGGACTGCACCGGCAAGGGGAGTTTGGCTCGGCGTTTTCGCTCTCGTTCGCGCGCATGAAGGAGTTTGCCCGTAGGATTATCGAGCGGTTTGCGGTGCGCGCTCCCGCTCCGGACGCCTCCTTCGCTGTGCTGTCGGGTGGCAACCAGCAGAAGGTGGTGGTGGGACGTGCGCTGATTCAGACGCCTACCCTGCTCGTCGCAGGGCAACCGACGCGGGGACTGGACGCCGCTAGCACGCGAGCGGTGCACCACGCCATTCGCGAGGCATGTGAGCGAGGAGCATCCGCGCTAGTGGTATCCTTCGACCTCGATGAGCTGTTGACCTTGTGCGACCGGGTGGGCGTGCTGTTCCACGGGCAGATGGTGGACATTGTGGAGGGCGAGCGGAGGCGGCGCGATGAGATCGGTGCGTTGATGGTGGGCGCAGGGAAAGGAGGCGGCGTGTGAGGGAAGCCCTGCGTGCGCTGATTCTGCCCGTCGGCGTGTTTGTGATGGCAGTGGTGGTTGCGGCGGTCATCATCGCGCTGGCGGGCAGTCCTCCCTTGCCGGCGTTGATGGCATGGTGGGAGGGTGCTCTGCTGGCGCCGGGCGCGCTCCCCGAGAGCCTGCTGAACGCCACTCCCCTGTTGTTCACCGGGCTAGCGGTAGCGGTGGGACTGCTGGCTGGGCAGTTCAATATCGGCGTAGAAGGGCAGTTGCTGGTGGGGGCGCTGGCATCGGCGTGGGTGGGGTTTGCGGTTTCCGGCTTGCCAGCGGTGATTCATGCGCCTCTGGCCCTGCTGGTGGGAGCAATCGTCGGCGGGATATGGGGCTGGATCCCGGGCATTCTGAAGGCATGGCGCGGGGCGCATGAGGTTATCACCACCATTATGATGAACTACATCGCCATCTACCTCACGCAATATCTTGTGACGAAGGTGTGGAAGGACCCGTATTCCATGTCCCCGCAGACGCCCGAAGCCCTTCCTTCCGCGTGGCTCCCAGTGATGATAGCGGGCACCCGGCTGAGCGTGGGACTGCTCATCGCGCTGGCGACCGCCCTGTTACTATGGTATCTGCTCAAGCGCACGGTGTGGGGCTATGAGCTGCGGGCAGCAGGGGCGAACCCGGAGGCAGCGCGCGCCGCTGGCGTGAACGTCTCGCGGGTGATCTGGAGCAGTATGCTACTCAGTGGAGCGATCGGCGGGCTGGCAGGCGCGGTGGAAGTGTTGGGCGTGCACCATCGCTATTACGACCAGTTTTCGCCCGGCTACGGTTTCGATGGGATTGCCGTTGCCTTGCTGGGAGGCAACCACCCGTTGGGGGCAGTGGTAGCTGCCGTTGTCTTCGGGGCAATGCGCAACGGGGCGGTGTACATGCAGTCCGTGACCACTCCCGCCGTGCCGCGAGAGATCACCACGGTGGTGCAGGCGGTGATTATCTTCTTCCTGGCGGCGAGGCGCTTTCGTAGGAGGGCGGGGTAGATGGGTGAGATCTTCGATATCGAGCTGTTCCGCAGTGCCCTGCGCCTGGCGACACCACTGGCGCTAGCAGCGATAGGCGGTATCCTCTCCGAGCGCAGTGGGGTGGTCAACATCGGGCTGGAAGGGCAGATGTTGATGGGGGCGTTTGTGGGGTGGGCATCAGCGGTTGCGCTGGGCAACGGCTGGCTGGGGGTGCTGGGTGGCATGTCCGCCGGTGCCCTGCTAGGACTGCTACACGCTCTGCTCACCCAGCGATTCCGCGCCGACCACGTGGTCAGCGGCATAGCGGTGAACCTGCTTTCGGCGGGGGTGACCGTATTTCTCCTGCGCCGCTTCTTCGAACGACCTCCCAACGCACCCGGCGTGCCCGAGTGGAGCCTGAATTGGCTTCAGCCGGTGCCTGTGCTAGGCGGACTGCTGACGGGGCAAAGTCCATTCATCCTGCTGATGCTGATACTGCCCTTCGTCCTGCACGCGCTTCTGTACCACACGATGTGGGGACTGCGGGTGCGCGCCGCCGGCGAAAGCACGCGCAAGAGCCGTCTGGCGGGCATTCCCGTGGTTGCGATCCGCTATGAGTGTGTGATTCTCAGCGGTGCGCTTGCAGGACTGGCGGGCACCTACCTCTCGCTGAGCCAGCTGAAGGTGTTCACCGAAGGCATGAGCGCGGGTAAAGGCTTCATCGCGCTGGCGGCGGTCATCTTCGGCAGATGGAGCCCGCTGGGAGCCACCGCCGCCGCGTTGGGCTTCGGTTTTCTGGATGCCCTGCAACAGCGACTACAGGGCGAGACCCTTTTCGGGGTCACCGTGCCCTCGGAGGTTCTGCTCGCGCTTCCCTATCTGCTGACCATCGTGGCGCTGGCAGGGCTGGTCGGCCGCTCCATCCCCCCTGCCGACCTAGGCAAGCAGGAGACGGAGGAGTAGCCCACGCGCTACATAATCTGCACGTCGTGCCCGCCGCGCTGAACCTCCCCAATGAGCATCGCCGACTCGCCCTGCATCTGCAGGAACTCTATCAGCGCCAGGCTCTGTTCGCGGGGCACAATGACCACCATGCCGATGCCCATGTTGAAGGTACGGAACATCTCCGGGTCGGGCACGTTGCCTTTCTGCTGAATGAGACGGAAAATGAAGGGCACCTCCCACGCGCGACGGTCGATAATCACCCGGCAATCGCTGGGCAGGACGCGCGGAATGTTGTCATAGAAACCACCACCCGTGATGTGCGCCATCGCGTGGATATCGAACCGCGCCATCGCTTCCATCAGCGGGCGCAGGTAGCACCGATGTGGGCGCAGCAGTTCCTCACCCAGCGCGGTGCCCAGCTCGGGCACGTAACTGTCGACGCGCAGACCCGCCAACTCGAACAGCACATACCGCGCCAGCGAATAGCCGTTGGTGTGCAGACCGTTGGAAGCCAGCCCGATGATCGCATCGCCCGATTCCACGCGACTACCGTCGATAATAGCATCCCGCTCCACCACACCCACGATGGTTCCCGCGAGGTCGTACTCTCCGTCGGCGTACATGCCGGGCATTTCGGCGGTTTCACCGCCCAGCAGGGCACATCCCACCTCCCGGCAGGCTTCGGACAGCCCCCGCACCACCTCGACCAGCACTTCGGGCTGTAGTTTGCCCGTGGCGAAATAATCCAGAAAGAAGAGCGGGCGCGCACCGTGCACCAGGATGTCGTTCACACAATGGTTCACCAGGTCATGCCCGATGGTGTCGTGGCGTCCCATAGCGAAAGCGACCTTTAGCTTGGTGCCTACCCCGTCTACGCTGGCAACCAGCACCGGCTGACGGTACTGCGTCAAAGCCAGCTGAAACATTCCACCGAACGCGCCTACGTCTGCCAGCACCTCGGGCGTTTGCGCGGCGCGAACCAGCTCCTGCATGCGTAACAGCGCAGACTGCGCCGCGTCGATGTCCACCCCTGCTTGTCGGTAGGTAACCGGTTCTTCGGGCATCTCTGTCGCCTCCCCACTCGTTGCTACGGGCACATTATAACCTGTGAATGCGATGGCGTCAAACCTATCGTGGCATTTTGTCTTTTGCAATTGTACAGCAAAAGTCGCAAAAACTAAAAATCTTTGGGCTTTTACCCGCTTTACCCCCAGTTTTGGCACGAATCTTGCAATATCATAGAGGTGGGTAAAGCAACACGGCGCACCTGATGCACGCCGATGGTTTGGTGGTAGCGCATTGTGCTTACGATGCGTGGGGTCCGTTGATGGCGGGCGCGAACGCGACACCCTATGGCTACAAAGGGCAGTGGGGGTATGATACGGATAGCGAGACAGGATTGCTGTTGCTGACCCATCGGTATCTAGACCCCACCACAGGCAGGTTCTTGACACGGGACCCGATTGGGTTTAGCGGAGGAATGAACCTGTATGCGTATGTGGGAAATGGGGTGGTAATGAGGAGGGACCCACTCGGTTGGTTGTGGTCAATTCCGGTGATTGGCTGCGGTCTGGCATATTGGGCACATGACTGCAAAGAGGTCGCAGAAAGGACCAAAAAGGAATTATTGGAGTGGCCTCACAAACACAGTGGCCATCCACGAGGAGGCGACAAATTGGTTCACTGTGTAACTGCATGTTTGATAGGTCTGCGCAGTAAGGCTGGGCTTTTATGTGCATGGCTGGCTGCGGGTTCCACAAGAGAGAGCCCGACGTTATAGGTAAGGTAACCAAGCCAGGTGACCCCGTGGATGAAAAAGCAAGCATGGATGGTGTGGACTGTGCAGGCTCTCTACGGCTTGGTTTTGTGATCTCTGGAGGACGTATGCGCAGGGTCGGCACAGGCAATCATTGGTTAGATTGTCAAAAAATGATGTCATGATAAAGGTTATAGGCGGTGGTTATAGATGACTGAGTTCACCTGGAAACATTTCTTTATAACTTTAGCGATGATGGCGGCTTTATTCGTGGTGGGAATATTACTGTTGGCTACTTTACGGCCATATAGCCATTCCGTGGAGGAAAGATTACGCGAACACCGTCAGATATTTCAGCGATGGCTTGAGGCTGATACTCTACAATCCCTGAAAAATGAAAGTATTATCCGCTATCGCGTTTTGGGTGAAGTGGCGCTACCTAAGTGTGCACAAGGTTGCACGGCGAATACTTTCCAACTGTCTGAATACGAGCACTGGTGCATGGCTTTTTGGAAGCACGACGGGGTTATCGTGCGTGTACTACTGGCTTATCGGTCGGAAAAGGGTCGTAAACAAGCAGCTGAATCGTTGCAACAGGCTCACAGCTTGCTGGGCAAGCAATTGGAGACTGGGAATCGTCCACTATATGACCCAGATCAATGGCTGAGGACGGGAAAGCTTCGGCTGGATGCCAAGATCACCGTGCCCTCGCATGCGAGCTGGTTTGTGGTATTCAGAAGCGATTTCACACCTCCCGGGCTCGTTTGGTGTTATTGGGAGGCGGACAGCCGGGGCAGGATCGTGCGTAAAGGGCTCTATGGTTCGTAGGCATCAAGAGGCGGACAGGATTATCGTCCTATGCAACTAACCACATGGTGACACAGGAGCGAGGCAAGCCTGCGAGGTTTTATTGAGGAACCTGCAGAGCGAGACACAACAGCGCATTACTGTTGCCAACGGCTTCCTGATAGTCTACGCGCTTGAGTGCCGTTGACTTTTCGCCCCCTTCTCAGATACAATTGCATCGGTGCAGGAGGCATCGATGCAACACGCGCCGCAAGACCATATCCGGAACTTCTGTATTATCGCGCATATCGACCACGGAAAGTCCACCCTTGCTGACCGCATCCTGGAGTTTACGGGCGCGATTGACCCCCGCCAGATGCAGGAGCAGGTGCTGGACCAGATGGACCTCGAGCGCGAGCGGGGTATCACCATCAAAATGACCGCCGTGCGCCTGACCTATCGCGCGCGCAACGGACAGGAATATGAGCTCAACCTCATCGACACACCCGGACACGTAGACTTCACCTACGAGGTCTCCCGCAGTCTCGCCGCGTGCGAGGGTGCAATCCTGGTGGTCGATGCCTCGCAAGGGGTGGAAGCGCAAACCATCGCTAACGTGAACCTGGCAATGAACAACCGGCTGGAGATCATCCCTGTCATCAACAAGATCGACCTGCCCGCCGCCGACCCCGAACGGGTGAAAGAGGAGATAGAAAATATCCTCGCATTAGACTCCTCCGAAGCCATCCTCGCCAGCGCAAAGGAGGGCATCGGCACGGAGGAGATCCTGGAAGCAGTGGTGCACAAGATACCCCCGCCCCGCGGCAACCCCAACGCCCCCCTGCGCGCACTCATCTTCGACTCGCACTTCGACCCCTATCTGGGGGTGGTGGTGTACGTCCGCGTGGTGGACGGTGTGGTGCGACCCGGAATGCGCATCCGCTTCATGTCCACTGGACGGGAGTTCGAAGTCACCAGCGTCGGCTTCTTCACCCCGCGCCTGCAGGAGGGCGACGAACTGCGCACCGGCGAAGTGGGATACCTGACCGCCGGCATCAAGACCGTAGGCGATACGCGTGTGGGCGACACCATCACCGACGCCGAACGCCCCGCCGAGCAACCGCTCCCCGGTTACAAGCCGGTCAAGCCGATGGTGTACTGCGGACTGTACCCGGTAGACGGCGAGGAGTTCGCCGACCTGCGCGACGCGCTGATGAAACTGCAGCTCAACGACGCCGCGCTGGTCTTCGAGCCCGAGACCTCCGCCGCGCTCGGCTTCGGCTTCCGATGCGGCTTCCTGGGCTTACTGCACATGGATATCGTGCAAGAGCGACTGGAACGCGAGTTCGGCCTGTCGCTGATCGCTACCGCGCCCAGCGTGGTCTATCGCATTACCACTACCAAAGGCGAGGTCATCATGCTGGACAACCCGGCGCACTGGCCCTCCCCCACTACCATCGCTAGCGTGGAGGAGCCTTATATCCGCGCCACCATCTTCGTGCCCGCTGAGTACGTCGGCGCGATGATGGAGCTGGCAATGGAACGGCGCGGCGAGTTCGTCAAGATGGAATACCCCTCGCCCAACCGCGTCTTGCTCACCTACGACCTGCCGCTGGCGGAAATCCTGCTGGACTTCTATGACCAGCTCAAAAGCCGCTCCAAGGGCTATGCCTCGTTCGACTACGAGCCGATCGGCTACCGACAGTCGGATCTGGTAAAGCTGGACGTCCTGATCAACGGCGACCCGGTGGACGCGCTCAGCTTCATCACCCATCGCAACCGAGCCTACAGCCGGGGGCGTGCGCTGGTAGAACGCCTGCGCGAAGTGGTTCCCCGCCAGCAGTTCGAGGTGCGCATCCAGGCAGCCATCGGCAGTAAGATCATCGCCGCCGAGCGAATCCCGCCCTTCCGCAAGAACGTGCTGGCGAAGTGCTACGGTGGCGACGTCACCCGCAAGCGCAAACTGCTGGAGAAGCAGAAGGAAGGCAAGAAGCGCATGAAGCAGTTGGGCAACGTGGAGATACCGCAGGAAGCGTTCCTCAGCGTGCTGAAAGTAGCAGAGTAGCCCTTGCAAAGATAACCGAGCAGGGGATTCCACACCATCAGAAAACAACCACGCCACTCTCCCCTTGCATTCCCCGCGGGATTCGAGGTACCATTCCTTGTGATTTAACGACCGTTCAGCAAACGAGTGAGGTCATGGCGAAAGGTTCACTCTCTCGCGCCCAGCAAGCGCAACTGCGCCGACAGGAGCTGATCGACTCCGCTCTGCACCTGTTTGCAGAGAGGGGCTACGACGGCGCATCCATCCGCAACATCGCCCATCGCGCTGGCGTCACCGAGGCGCTGGTGTACCACTACTTCCGCAACAAGGAGCACCTGTTCGAAGAGGTCATCAAAGCGCGCAGTTTCGCGCCGGTGCTTCGCCGAGTGTTAAGCGAACTGGCAGACGCCCATCCATCGGTGGTTCTGCGCCGCGTGCTGGAAGAGTTCCTCGACCTGCTGTGGTACAACGCCTCTATGGCACGCATGTTCATCGTCGAGTTCCTGCGCAATCCGGTCTGTGCGCGCTACTTCCGTGCGATGATCGAGGAAAACACCGCCAATCTCACCCACTACCTGCAAGAACAGCAGAAACAGGGCGTACTGCGCGCCGATATGGATGCGCAAGCCGTGGCGGAAATGTTGCTGGGCATGGCGTTCTCGCTCTTCTTCGCGTGGGGGCAGGTATCCGAGCGCGAATGGCTACAGCGTCGTGAGCGATTTCTGCGCTACAGCGTTCCCATGGTGCTGAATGGCTTATATGCTCAACCGGATTCATCCCAGGAATCTTAACGAATGTTTAATGAAAAAGGGCAAATCGGCTTGACGTGCGCGGATAGGCTGTGGTATAATCTTGCCAAAGCATGATTAACATGATTTGCATGATGCACAGGGGGTAGCGAACGATGCATTCTGGCGATGAGAGCCGTTTGGAGGACGCCATCTACGGCATGGTCACGGTCGGCGAGCGGGGGCAGATCGTTATCCCCGCGGAAGCGCGGCGCGACTTGGGGATCGAACCCGGCGATAAGATCATCATCATGCGCCATCCGGGACATGCAGGCATCATCGCGTTCAAAATGCAGGCGGTGAAAGAGTTCCTGGAGATGTTCCAGCGGGAAATGGAGCGGTTAGAACACCAGTTCGCGCAATCAGGAGGTGACGACGATTGAAACGGTTGTGGTCGGTGACCGTCGGAGTGGCAGGGGTTCTGCTGTCGGTGGGAGCATGGGCACAGCAAGGACAGCCCTCCGCGTTAACCCTTCCGGACAGCATCCGCATCGCCCTGCAAAACAGCCGCACGCTTCGGTTGGTTCTTCAGGACGAGCGCAAGGCGAATGAGCGTGTGCGCGAGGCGAAGGGCGCGGGTTATCCCCAGGTAAACGTGTTGGCAAATTATCGTCGTCTGGACCGCGTGCCAAAGGCGAAGTTTCCCTCCTTCGACCCCACTACGGGCACTTTCACCTTCAATGAGATAGAGATTCAGCCCATCGATTCGGGCACGGCAACCGTCAGCCTGAGCCAGGTGGTGGACATCAGCGGGCTGGTTCGCACGGCGACGGACGCCGTCTCCCTTTACTCGCGCATCGCCAATCTGGACGTTCAGCGCACACGCAACGAGGTTGTGTTGCAGGTCAAACAGGCGTTTTATGATGTGCTTCGTGCTCAGGAGCTGGTCAAAGTAGCAGAGGAGGCTCTGCAAAACGCCCAAATCCGGCGCAAGCTGGCGCAGGCAGCGGTGGATGCAGGGGTCAGCCCGAAGCTAGACGTGATGCGTGCCGACGCAGCCGTCGCGGCGGCACAACAGGCGGTCATCACCGCGCGCAATGCCCTGCAAATGGCAAAGGCGGCGTTTAACAACGTGCTGGGCAGGCGCGTGGACGAGCCGGTGGAACTGCTCCCCGCGGACGAGCCGGTTCCTGAACAGGTGGACTTCACCCAATGTCTGCAGGAGGCACTGAGCCGTCGCCCGGAAGTGGTGCAGGCGGGGCTGGGCGTCTCCCTGGCAGAAAAACAGGTAACCTCGGCACGGCGTGACCAGCTACCGAACCTCGTGGTGACCGGACAATGGGACTTCAACCTGAGGACCTCTACCTTCCAGCCCCGCGAGTCCAGCTTCACCACGATAGCCGCCCTGCAGTTCAAAATCTGGGACAGCGGTCAAACGCGAGGTCGCGTAGAGCAGGCACGTGCGGATGTTGACAAAGCCAAAATCGCAGTGGAGAACGTGCGCGAGGGCATCGCCCTAGAGGTGCGTAACGCCTACCTGAGCCTACAGGAGGCGCGGGAGAAAGTGTCTGCGGCGGAAAAAGGGCTGCAGGTGGCAAGCGAGAGCTTGCGTGTGGCGCGGGTGCGCTATGAGGCAGGCGTCTCCACCCAGCTGGAGCTGAGCGACGCCGAACTGGCGTACACACAGGCGGAGCAGAACCTGATCAACGCGCGTTACGACCTGCTGGTCGCGTGGGCACGCCTGGAGAAGGCTCTCGGTCGATACGCACAGGCACAACAGGTGGCAGGATGATAGAGAGAACTTCACAAAGGAGGGACACAGCAGTGCACCGGAAGGCTATTCTAGGGGGTGGTGTCCTGTTGACGTTGACAGGTCTGCTTGGCGGATGTGCACGACGGGCTCCCATGTCTCCAGCACAACAGGCATCCACACCGGCAACGGCGGTAGCGGTAGTCAGCGCACGCACGGGCGATATTGCGTTCACCATCTCGGTAACGGGCTCGCTCCAAAGCCTGGAAGACGTTCTGCTTTCCGCCAAGGTACCGGGAAAGATCGCGAAGGTGTTCGTGCGTGAGGGCGACACGGTGCGCGCCGGGCAAGTGGTCGTCCAGCAGGATACCAGCGATCTGGAAGCGCAGGTGCGCCAGGCGGAGGCCGCGTTGAGGTCGGCACAGGCACGCCTGAAGCAAGCGCAGACCGCGTTGGAGCTCCAGCCCACCCAGAACGAGACCTCTCTGCGCCAGGCGGAGGCTGCTCTGGAGGCGGCGAAGGCTCGGCTCCATGCGCTGGAAACAGGAGCGCGTCGGCAGGAACGCCAGCAGGTAGAACAGCAGGTCGCCTCGGCGAAGGCGAACCTGGACAACGCGCAGGCGAACCTCGAACGCGTGCGTCGGCTCTACCAGCAGGATGCCGTCTCCAAACAGCAGTTGGACTCGGCGCAGATGGCGTACGATATCGCGCTGGCACAGTATCGCACCGCGCAGGAACAGTTGAGCCTGGTGCAAGAGGGACCACGCCAGGAGGATATCGAGGCTCAACGCGCTCTGGTGAAACAGGCGGAAGAAGCCGTCCGCCTGGCACGCACGGGTGACCTGCAGTTGCGGGTACGCCAGGACGAGGTCAACGCCGCCAAGGCGCTGGTGGCGCAGGCATCTGCGGGGCTGTTCTACGCGCGCCAGCAATATGAGAGCGCGTTTATCCGCTCGCCGATCAACGGCACGGTGGCTCTGCGCTCGGCACAGCCCGGACAGATGGCGGGGGTGGGAACACCGCTGGTGCGCATCGTGAACCTCAACGCCATCTTCTTCGAGGCACGCGTCTCGGAAACGGAGGTGCGCTACGTGCGGGTCAGGCAACCGGTCACCGTCACCGTAGACGCCTATCCGGGCAAGACATTCCGCGGGGTGGTCAGCCGAATCTACCCCGTCGGCTCGGAAGGTTCACGCGACTTCATTGTGCGGGTGGACATGCGCAACGGACTGCTCAAGCCGCAGATGTTCGCGCGCGGGGAGATCCTGATAGACGTGCACCGCAACGTGGTGCTGATCCCCAAGGATGCCCTGATGACGCAAGACGGCAAGCAGGCGGTCTTTGTGGTGCGCGAGGGAGTAGCCCAGCGCGTGACCGTTCAAACAGGCTACATCAACGGAGACAGCGCCGAAGTGCGAGGCATTCCGGCAGGGGCGCAGGTGGTGGTGCAGGGACAAGAGAACCTGCGCGACGGCGACAAGGTGCGCTTGGAACAACTGCAGACAGCAGAAGCGGCAGCGGCGAGCGGTTCATAGCGCGGGCAGAAAGGAGAAGCGAGTATGTGGCTTACCAGTGTAGCGATACGGCGTCCGGTATTCATCCTGATGGTGTTTTCCGCCCTGGCGGTATTGGGATGGACCGCAGCCAGCAAAATGCGCGTGGAGCTGAACCCCAACGTGGACTTCCCCTATGTTATCGTCACCACGGTCTACCCGGGAGCGGGTCCGCGTGAGGTGGAAACGCTTATCTCCAAACCTATCGAGGACGTGGTAAACGGAATCAACGGCGTCAAGAACGTCACCTCGGTCTCTCAGGAAGGCATTTCGGTGGTTGCCATCGAGTTCAATCTGGGCATCGATTCGGGCGTAGCGGCTGCCGACGTGCGCGAGAAGGTCGACGCGATCCGGGCCACCCTGCCCCGCGACGCACTGTCGCCCTCCATTTCGAAGTTCGACATCAACGCCTTTCCGGTACTCTACTACGGGATGTCCAGCGACCGCCCCAGCAAGCAGTTGCGCTACATCGCCGAGGAGATCGTCAGCAACCGGCTGGCACGAGTGCCCGGCGTGGCTTCGGTGGCGGTGCTTGGCGGCGATGTGCGCGAGATTCGGGTGGAGGTGGACAAAGCGCGCCTGGATGCCTACGGACTGAACATCATGCAGGTGGTACAGGCACTGCAGACGGCGAACCTGAATGTGCCGAGCGGGCGCGTGGAAGAGAAGCGTCACGAATACGCGGTGCGCGTGGTGGGTGAGTTCCAGAACCTCGACGAGATACGCAACGTGCGCATCCCTACCACCAATCGCATGAACCCAATCGGCGTGCCCAACGTTATCCGCCTCGCCGACGTGGCAACAGTCAAAGACGATATCGCCGAGCGCACGGAAGGCGCGCGGGTGAACACCAAAAATACGGTCGCCATCATCGTCACCAAAGCCACCGACGCCAACACCGTGGACGTGTGTAACGGCGTCAAACGGGAGATCGCGCAGATCAAAAAGGAACTGCCCAAAGATATCGAGTTCGTGCTGACGCAGGACCAGTCGAGATTCGTCTTAGAGAGCCTGACCGATCTGCGCGTAGCGCTGTTCCTGGCCATCTTCCTCGCGGTAGCGGTGGTGTACGTGTTCCTGCATAACCTGCGAGGCACCTTCATCGTGTCGTTGGCGATACCCACCTCCATCATCAGCACTTTCCTGGTCATGTACGGGTTCGGCTTCACGCTCAACACCATGACCATGCTTGCCCTGTCGTTGGCGGTGGGCATTCTGGTGGATGACTCCATCGTGGTGCTGGAGAACATCTTCCGCCACCTGACCGGCGGCGAGGAACCCGCCGAAGCTGCTTTCAACGGGCGGTCCGAAATCGGACTGGCAGCGATAACCATCACACTGGTGGACGTGGTGGTGTTCGTGCCCATCGCCTTCATGGGCGGCATCGTGGGGCAGTTCTTCCGCTCGTTTGGCATCACTGTCGCCACCGCCACTCTCTTCTCTCTGCTGGTCTCTTTCACCCTTACGCCCATGCTGGCGTCGCGCTGGTTCCGCGCCGGCGAGCAGGTAGAGGCAAAACGCGGGCTGTTTGCTGCCTTTGACCGCTTCTACCATGCGCTAGACCGTCTGTACCGCGGTATTCTCGAGCGCGCTTTGCGTCGCCGCTGGCTGGTCATCGGCATCGGCAACGCCTTGCTGTTGAGCATCCTGCTGATTATTGCCGGCTCGCTGGTGGGCAGGAAGTTCATTCCCGCTGCGGGGTTTGTTGCCGGTTTCACGGCGGCGTTCGGCTTGCTGTTCTGGCTGATGGCGCTGATGTGGCGCAGTAACCGCAAACCGCTGTTCGTGGCGGGGTGGGGCACTTTCATCATGGCGGGCGCGTTCTTCCTGTCCGGACTGTTAGGCAGTGCAGTAGGGCGTCCACTCCTGCCGTTCCGTTTTGCCCCGGACCAGGACCAGGGGCTGATCCAGATCAGCGTGGAGATGCCTGCGGGCACCTCCCTGTCTGCCACCGACCGGGTGCTCCAACGCATCGAGGAAGCCATTTACAACACCCCGTCTATCCGCCGGGACGTGGAGAGCATCTTCACCACTCTGGGCAACACCTCTGCCGGTATACTGGGTACCGGTGGACGCGGCGCTCAGTACGGAGAGATACAGGTCACCTGCGTCGACAAGCAGTCGCTGGGTGACCGGCTGACAGGCTGGATACCGTGGGTCAAACATCCCTATCTGCGTACACGCTCTAGCACCGACATTGCCGAAGAGATTCGCCGGGCGGTCGGTTCCATCCCAGGCGCCAAGATCAAGGTGAACGCGCTCACCGGCTTCCGCGGCGGAGGCGGTGCCCCCATTCAGATTGAGCTCACGGGACAGGATACAGACCTGCTGGTGCGCACTGCCGAGCGAGTGATGGCAGTGGTCTCATCTCTTGAGGGCATTGTAGACCCCGACATCTCGTGGAAGCTGGGTAAGCCCGAACTGCAGGTGCGCATCGACCCCGACAAGGCGGCTTCGGTCAACATGACGGTGGCACAGGTCGCCTCGGCACTGCGCACCTATATCGAAGGCAACACCGATACCAAGTTCCGCGAGGGGGGCAAAGAATACAACATCCGCGTGCAGTTAACAAAGGCTCAGCGGGATGACATCAACACGGTGCAAGACCTCGTGATTGGCTACTTTAACGGGCGTCCCGTACGCCTGAACGACGTCGCTACCGTGGAGATGACAACCGGTCCCACCAAGATCGACCGCAAGAACCGCCAGCGACTAGTAACCTTTACTGCCTTCCTGAAGCCGGGATATGCGCCGGGCAACATGCAGTTGGTCATCGACGATGCGCTGGCGAGGGCAAATCTGCCTCCTGCTGGGGTGCGATTGCAATGGGCAGGCGAGTTACAGCGTCAGGCGGAGGAAGGAGCCTATTTGGGACAGGCGCTCCTGCTGGCGATTGTGCTGGTGTACATGCTGATGGCGGCGCTGTTCGAGTCCTTGCTGATGCCTCTGACCATCATGCTCAGCCTACCGCAGGCGATGATCGGCGCCTTGCTCGGACTGATCCTTACCGGGAACTCGCTGAACATCGTATCGATGATTGGGGTCATCATGCTGATGGGGCTGGTGACCAAGAACGCCATCCTGCTGGTGGACTACACCAACACCCTGCGCGGTCGCGGATTGCCCCGCCTGCAGGCACTGCTGGAAGCCGGTCCCACCCGACTGCGCCCGATCCTGATGACCACCTTCGCCATGGTGTTTGGCATGTTGCCAACCGCATTAGCTATCGGGCGAGGCTCCGAGTTCCGGGCACCGCTGGGGATTGCGGTCATCGGCGGATTGATCCTATCCACCCTGCTGACGCTCGTCGTCATCCCCTGTGTGTACACGGTGTTCGATGACCTGGGCAACTGGATAGCGCGCACGATCTTCCGCCGGGGCGTCTACCCGAAGGAGCAAGTGCCGTTACGCCAGCCCGAAGTCGTCGACTAAATCAGCCACTCCTTAGCCCCTTCGCCCCCTTCCGGACGGAAGAGGGGCTCTTTTTACTTACAGCGACTGCCAGGCTCCGCCCTCGCCCGCGCGATAAAGCACGGGGAAATAGGGTCCGGCAAACGCCTCACCGTCCTTGCCACCTAGCAAGTAGACGTTCATGTGCCTGTCGCTGGGGCTACCTGCTCGGTAGCGCGTGCCGTCGGGCATGAGATGGATCGCCCACGAACGCCGCGGACGCTGGCTCAAGTTCAGTCCACTGCCGTGAATGGTCAAACAGTGGTGGAAGCTGAGCGCGCCGGCAGGCATTTCACACTTGACCGTGCGCCACGGGCGCCCTGATACCGCCTCGATGCGCCTCTGCAGGGTCTCCAAGTCCTGCTCGAAGAAGTTGCCTTCGGGCAGAAGCCCCCACCGATGACTGCCCGGCACGACCTGCATACAGCCGTTCTCTTCGGTCACGTCGTCCAGCGCGAGCCATGCCGTCAGCAGTTCGGGCGGGTCGGCACATTGCCAGTAGCCGTAGTCCTGATGCCAGCCCACGTTGCCCCGCGCGCCGGTGTCGGGTGGCTTGTAGAGGAGCTGGTCATGCCACAGGCGGATACCCTTTGCGCCCGTCAAGCGAGCCGCCATCTCGCCAATGAGCGGATTCAGCACCGCCCGCGCAATCACCGCATCCGCCCAGTAGCTGTTGTCAATCTTGACGATTCGGTCGAGGGGCGCACCAGGCTCGATGTTGCGGCTCCATGGGGGGCGCAGAGTGCCATACTCGCCCGCGATCACCTTCGCGTGGTGTTCCCGGAGCAGTTCCAGCTCCTCATCGGACAGAATCTTGGGAGCGATCCAGTACCCGTTCTCACGGTAGAACTGCACATCCGCTTCCGTCGGAAGTAGGGAAGACATCGGATACCCCTCCATCAGAGTGTTTAGTGTGTCTAATTATAAGAGACCAGCCTGACGCGCGTCAAGCTCTCTGAAAGGCAACGCTCCTGCCGAACCGAATCATGAAGTGCGTGACCACCCCAAGAGGCAGAAGACCAGATGCACCTGTCCAGAGCGAGTGAACAGAGCAATGACAAGAGAACGCTATGCTAAGCGACAACCCTCTTGTCATGCTGAGCGCCAGTCCTATTGTCATGCTGAACGCAGTGAAGCATCTCGTTTTTCATCGCTACCACGAGATTCTTCGCTTCGCTCAGAATGACAAGAAAACGCCATGCTGAGCGCCAGCGAAGCATCTCGTCGTTAAAAGAAGAGCGAGATCCTTGGCTTGGCTCAGAATGACGGAAAATGGTCACCACAGTGGTTATTTGGTTGGCTTTTCATCCTCAGGCACTTCGGGTGGAGGCTGAAGCGGCAGGCGGAAGTAGAAGGTCGAGCCCTTGCCCTCTTCGCTTTCCACCCAGATGGTGCCGCCGTGCCGTTCCACCAGGTGCTTCACTAGGAACAACCCGATGCCGGTACCGCCTGCTTCGCGGGTATCGCGGTTGTCCACCCGGTGGAACCTCTCGAAAATCTTGGGCAGGTGCTCTTTGGGGATGCCAATGCCTTGGTCGCTCACGCTGATCAGCACCGTGTCGCCTTCCGGCACGCCCTTCACTCGCACCTCTCCACCGCGCGGCGAGTACTTGATCGCGTTGTTGATCAGGTTGGTCAGTATCTGGTCTACCTTGTCCTCGTCCGCCACGATGGTGGGAAAGTCCTCCGGGAAGTCGAGGATAATCTGGTGTTTCTGGGTGTACGAGCGTTGAATGATCGCCACGCGCTCTGCCAACGCTGGCAGGTTGATAGGCTTGGGGTTCAACTGCAGTGCCCGTCCCGACTCGATGCGCGACACGTTGAGCAGGTCATCAATCAATCGCTTCAGGCGGTCGGTCTCGGTGTCGATAATCTGCAAGAACTCGCGCTGGGTCTCGCGGTCATAGAACCCCTCGGTATCCTGCAGGAGCGTGGAGACAAAGCCTTTGATGGAGGTAAGCGGTGTGCGCAGTTCATGGGATACCGTGGAGACGAAGGCGGTCTTCATGCGCTCCACGTTGCGGATTTCGGTGATGTCGTTGAAAATCGCCACCGCCCCAATCAGGTCGTTCTCTTCGTCACCGCGCACGATGGCTGCTTGAACCTGGAAGATGCGTTCGGCGTCGCTTTCGTGGTCTTTCACGGCGATTTCGGCGGCGCCCTCGCTCTTTTCGGTTAGCGCGCTATCGAACAGCTCGCGCACTTTATCGATGTGAATGACCTCCTTGTAGTTCTTGCCGATGACGCTTTCACCGTTTTTGATGCCGAAGATGTGCCGCGCGGAGGCGTTCATCTGCGTGATGCGCTCGTGCTTATTCACCATCACCAGCCCAGCGTACAGGCTCTCGATAGTGTGTACCAGCTCTTCCTTCTCTTCCACCACCTCGCGGTACATCTGTGCGCTAACGATGACCGCCGCTGCGTTGCGCGCAAGTCGGTCCAGCAGACGCACGTCCTCATCGATGAAAGTGCCGCCATAGCGTTTGTTAAACACATGCACCACGCCGATCGTGATGCGGTCGATCACACGGTTCTCCTCGTCGCGCTTCTCCACGATCAGAGGTGCGCTGACGCCGTTGCGAATATGAAGCAGTGCCACATGCTCCTGAAGGGTGCGCGGGTCATTGACGGCATCGTGGAAGATGATCGGCTGCGAGGAGCGAAACACCTCACCGCTAATGCCCTGCGTGGCGCGCACGCGAAAACTTCGGATCTCCTCATCGGTCAAACCGAAGGCGGGACGCACGGCGTAAAGCTCCCCGCTCTCCCGGTCAAACAGCATGAAGACGCACTTCTCCGCCTGCAGGATCATCGCAATGCGATGCACCAGGCGCTTCAGGGTCTCTTCGAACTCGGTAATCGCGGTGGGGGTCTCTACCGTTTCAGCGGTGCTCCGGTACTTCTGCTCCAGTTCCCGATAATTGCGCTGTAGCTCCTGCAGATCGCGTTCGAGTTTCGCGATGTATCTGTCCTTCTCTTCCAGGCTTTTCTGGAGTGTTTCGATCTGTGAGCGCAGTTGAAACACGTTGTCCATATGCGACCTTTCCCTCTCCTGCTTCTGTACGGATGGTTCCTCTGCACCAAAAGGATTATAACATACCGCCTTTGTGACTGCAACCCGCGCGGAAGGGGCGGGCCGCCTGGTCATCCTTGATGCGCGTTGCTATCCACTTCTTAGGCGTCACCTCCCCTAGAATGGTTCCACAAACGGTATCACCAGGCTCTATGGAGATTGGAGAATGTGCAGGAAATCCCGCGCCGAATCCATCTGCATTGCCACCTCGCGGCGGCACCAGTTCCACGACGCCTCGTCCAGCCGGAATGCCTGCTGGATGTCTGGCACGATCGCGGGCATCTGGTCATTGAGCTCTTCGGCACCAATGCTGTAAGAGATCTGATCCCCCAGATAAACCGCCCCCACCTGCAGGAAGAAGGGCGACCCCGGCACGGGGGCATGGTGGTGCAACATGACCTCGGCAAACACAGGCGGCAGGTTCCAGTGCTCCACCATCTTTGCTCCCACCTCGCCGTGGGTAATGCCGAGCAGTTCCTGCTCCACAGACTGAACCTCCTCCAGCGACTGACACCGTTCCAGCACCGCCCGATACTCCTCGGGGAAGCTCTGGCTGAGGAACAGGATGCCCAGGTCGTGCAGTAAGCCCGTCAGAAACATCTCTTCCCGCAGGATGAGGTCTTTGCGCAGGTGTTTAGCAAGCGTTGAGGCCGCCAGTCCCGTTTCCAGGGAGTGCTCCCAGAACCTCTGTCGGTTCACCGGCGAGTTCACGCCATGGCGCAGAACCAAACGCACGGTGGCAGCCCCGATCGCCAGGTTGCGAACGGTCTCGAAGCCCAGCAGGATAACGGCATGCGAGAGGGTAGTAATGCGCCTTGGGAGGCCATAGCGTGCCGAGTTCACTAGGCGAAGCACCTTAGCGGATAGCACCTCGTCCATCCCAATGACCTTTTGCAGTTCCTGCGCGGTGCAGTTTGGGTCATTGGTCAGCTCCATCACCCGGGTAATGACCGCGGGCATTGGAGGCAGTCGCTCCAGGCTCTCCTGGATGGCTTTCTCCATTCGCTTGGGGTCAATGGTATGTCTGTGCACTGACATAAACGACAGTTCTGCCATCGCTTCCTCCGTGGCTCCTTTCCCTGTTAAGCGGCACATGCCGATAGGTTGTTGAAGATGTCGGCGACCTCCAGAATCAGCGCGATTCGCCCGTCACCCAGAATGGTTGCTCCGGAGACACCGCCGATCTGCCCAAGATGCCGGCTGAGCGACTTGATCACTATCTCCTGCTCGCCGATCAGGTGGTTCACCACCAGCCCGAGTTGTCGCTCGCCCAGCCCCACGACCACCACGAACATCGGCTCCTCGCTTCGGCAGGAGGACGCGCCGAAAAAGCCTCCGTAGAAATGGGTTTGCAGGTTGACCAGCGGCAGGGTTCGCCCCCGCAGGACGATGACCGGATGCCCACCCACGAACTGCACGGCGTCGGGCTGAATCTTCAGCGTCTCCAGCACCGAGCTGAGCGGGATCGCGTATACCTCCGAAGCGACGCGCACCAGCAGTGCCCGGATGATCGCCAGGGTGAGCGGTAGGCGGATCGAAAAGCGCGTGCCTTTGCCGGGCGTACTGTCCACTTCCACGATGCCGCCCACGCGCTGGATGTTACTGCGCACAATGTCCATGCCCACCCCGCGCCCTGAGACCTCGGTGACCTGCTTGGCGGTGCTGAAACCGGGCGCGAAGATGAGGCTGAACGCCTCACGGTCGCTCAAACGCTCGGCAGCGTCTCGTGCCAAAATACCTTTGCGCACAGCCACTTCGCGCAGGTGAGCGGGGTCCATCCCTTTGCCGTCGTCTTCTATTTCGATAAGGATATAGTTCTCCTCATGCTGTGCGCTCAGCCGGATGGTACCCTGCCGAGGCTTGCCCAGGGCTTCACGCTCTTCCGGCGGCTCAATCCCATGGTCCACGCTGTTGCGAAGCATGTGGATCAGCGGGTCACTGATCATTTCGATCACCGAGCGATCCAGCTCGGTCTCCTGACCTTCCATCACCAGCCGAACCTCTTTGCCGAACTTCTGGGCGAGGTCGCGTACCATGCGCGGGAAGCGGTTGAAGACCTGCTCGATGGGTAGCATCCGCGCTTTCATGATATGTTCCTGTAGCTCGTCGGTGATCCGCCCGATGTGCGCCGCCGTCTCCAGCAGGCTGTCCACCATGTCGTCGTGCTGGAAGCGGGCTTCGAACTCGCGTCCTAGCTGAGCCACCCGGGTGCGGTCAATTACCAGCTCGCCCACCAGGTTCAAAAGGGTATCGAGGCGTTGAACATCCACGCGCACCATCTGCGACATCGCAGGAGTGCGGCTGGTAGCGGATTTCTCCCCGTCTCCCGCTGAGGACGGAGGCGACTGCGGCTCGGGTTCGCGCACCTCCTCCCCTGCCGACGGCGCCGACTGCGCAGACGCCGAGGACGTCGCTACCACCTGGCGGGAAGAACCGTCCTGCCAGGGTTTGACTGTGACGTCGCGAACCTCGCTGATCTGCAGAAGCGCCGCGCGCAGGCTTTCCTCCGGCTTGTCGGTGGCAACCAGCAGTTCGAACGAGTCGCCAAACTGTTCGTCATCCAGTGCCTCTTCGTCGGGATGAGACGCTAGCACCGCTCCCCCGTTCGCGTCGATCGCCTGCAGGACCATCAGAGCGCGCACCGACTTCATTAGCGTGTCCTCCGCCAAGTGCACGGTGAACTGGTAGACTCCCAACCCACTGTCGATGGCGGTGAGCGCAGACTCGCGCTCGTGCTCCTGCAGGTGGATGGTCGTGCTTGTGGGCGCAGAGGGCACCGCCGGTGTGCTGGCGCTCAGCGATTCGGCGGCGGCTCCACTCAAAATACGGCGCAGGCTCTGCACCAGTTCGTCGCAGGCGATGTCGGAGGTGCCGCCCTCTGCGATCTGGTCCCGCATCGTTTTCAAGGTATCCAGGGCGCCGAACAGGCGGTTGACCATTTCGGTGCTGACGTCGATCTCGCCCTTGCGCAGGGCGTCGAACACATCTTCCATTGCGTGCGTCAGCTCGCCCATGGCGGTAAAGCCCATCGCGCGAGACGAGCCTTTTAGCGTATGCGCGGCGCGAAAGATCTCGTTTAGTATCTCCGGGGAGGGCGATTGCTCTAACTGCAGGATGTCCCGTTCCAGCACATCGATCTGCTCCCCCGCCTCCTCCAAAAACAGAGCGATATACTCACTGGTGTCCATCGCACGCAACCTCACGGCAAGGATATAGCGTGTTGCAGTTACTGACCGGTGTTCTCGACCACCTTTTCCACATCCAGCAGGAGCACCAGGCGGTCGTTGACCTTGCCCAGCCCGCTGATATAGTTCGCGCTTTCAGAGCCAGCCATCTGGGTCGGCGGTTCAATCTGCTCCTCAGGCAGGCGCAAGACCTCCGATACCGCATCCACAATCATGCCGATGCTTTCGTTGCCGATTTCCACCACAATAATGCGCGATTGCGGGGTTTCCTCATGGGTTGGCAGGCCCAGGCGCGCGCTTAGGTCCATCACCGGCACGATACGTCCCCGCAAGTTAATGACCCCTCGCATATAGTGGGGCGCGCGTGGCACGAACGTGATGGCACGCATGCGGATGATCTCATGGATATAAGAGATGTCGATGGCGTAGGTTTCCTCTCCAAGCCGAAAAGCAACCACCTGTCGTTCGGCTGTGGCGGTCATAGTCGCCGTGCTCATACCGTTTCCCTCCGGGTTTCATCAAAGTATAACACACAAATCTTCGGCGAATACAGGTGTTTTTTGCAGGGTGCAAGAGGCTCAGCGTGGCGTTTGTGCCTCCACATCCCCGGAGGCGACAGGTAGGTAGATGCGGAACGCGGTGCCTTTGCCCACCTGGCTCTCCACGGTAACATGCCCCCCGCTTTGCTTGATGATGCCGTACACCACCGCCAATCCCAACCCGGTGCCCTGCTCGGCTTTGGTGGTGTAGAAGGGCTCGAAGATGTGTTCGAGGTGCTCGGGCTCGATGCCAGTGCCCGTGTCGCTCACCGCCAGCATGACGTACTCTCCGGGCGCGAGGTCGGGATGCGATTGCACATCATTCTCGTCTAGCGTCACATTCGCCGTCTGGATGGTCAGCGTTCCGCCGCCGGGCATGGCATCGCGGGCGTTGATGGCGAGGTTCACCAGCACCTGCTCCAACTGCGAGGGGTCCGCGCGTACGGTTTTCAGGAGGGGGTCCTCGATAACCTGCAATTGCACCTGCTGTCCGAGCAAGCGGCTCAGGATGGGCACCAAGTCGTCGATCAGGCGGTTCAAGTTGACCATTTGCGGTGCCAGCGTCTGTCGGCGGGCAAACGCCAGCAGGCGGTTCACCAGGTCCGCCGCGCGATTTGCGGTGTCCAATAGTCGCCGAAGGTCTTCCACTGCAGGATGCGCTTTGGGCAGACGGGCCAGAGCGATTTCGGCGTAGCTCATGATGGCGGTCAGGAGGTTATTGAAATCGTGGGCAATGCCTCCTGCTAGCCTGCCGATGCTGTCCAGTCGCTGGGCACGCAGGACCTCCGCCTCCAACCGCTTGCGCTCGGTGATATCCACGTCCATGCACACGATCTGTACCTGCCCATGGTCCAGCTGGATCGGGAACAGGGAGGAAAGGATGTACCGTGGCGTGCCGTCAGCGGTTCTGGCCTCCCATTCATGGAGAGGCTCTGGCTGGCGCGTTCTTGCGACGCGCTGGACCATCTGCTCGAAGTGCTGAGCATCCTCCTCGGAGAGCAGAAACTTGCCCAGCCGCCTGCCCAGCACCTCCTTTTCCTTAAAGCCGTAAAGTTGCTCGGAAGCCTTGTTCCAGAAGAGCACTCGCCCGTCTATGTCATAGCCCTGAATGGCAACGGCGGGTGTGTTGTTGATGACCGCACGCATCTGCGCATAGGCGCGCCGGGCTTCCTCCTCGGCGCGGCGTCGCTCGTATACGGACACCGCCAGAAGCAGTGCGGGCAGAGCGGTTACCATCATAAACGTCCACAACAGAGCGATGCGTTCGTGCATACCCGCGCTGGCAAAAGGCCCCCTGCCGTGCACCGTCCACCAGGTGGCGAACACTGCGCTGACGAAACTAGCAGAGGTGCTCCCATACTGCTCAAAGCGTATCGCGGACCAGGTGAGCAGAGGGAACACAATGAACACCAGCGGATAGGGTTCCGCCCGCGCGGACGCCAGCACATCGCTAAAGGCCATGGTGGTTACCACGCCAGTGAGAGCCAGCACCAGCCCCAGCTCCATCGCCTGCTTCAGCCTCCACCGCGGTGGGCGCGCCCATACCAGAACCATCGGGGCAACCAGCAGGTCGCTGACCACGTTCCCTAGCCACCAGATGAGCCATACCTTCGGAAACTCCGCCCAGCGCATCGCCCCCGCGGCGCACACACTGCCGACGCCAATGGTCGCGCTACAAAGAGTGCTGAGCAGTGCCGCCCACACCGCCAGGTTCCACACATCCCGGATGCGCACGAGGGAAGGGTCAAATCGGGCGAACCGCTTCAGGAAGAACGCACCGGTGAAGGCTTCGAGGGTGTTACCGACGGATACCGCTCCCGCCACCCACAGCGGCACGTCCGCGGTCGCCACAACGAGGAACGACCCCAACGCGACGCCCGGTAACAGCGCGTAGCCGCCCAGCAGAACGGCCGCCAGCGAGATACCCGTCGGCATCCAGATGAGGGTTGCCATCTCGTGCGCATAGGCGAACTGCAACCCTATCTTTGCCGTGCCCACGTAGACCGCTGTCAGCAGGAGATTGAGCCAGACGATATGCCAGTTGAACGCACGTGTCTGCATCGAAAACCACCTACCCTCTCGCCTCATGGCGCGCAGAAAGTATTCCACACTAATATACGCAAATATTCGACATTTTGCGGTTCTTCCTGCTGTCTCGAGAGAACGCGCTTTCAAAACGCCTCTCGGAGCCACTGCAGGTGCGCCTTGCCTGCGTGCCACCATACCTCGATCACATCGAACCGGCAGGGCGCATCGGGGCAGTACAGGCTCAAATAGAGCTCGGCACACTGGCGCAGGCGCGCCTGTTTGCGTGCGTCCACAGCTTCGCGGGGCAGAGCATGTGCGATATGGTGTCGCGCCTTCACTTCCACAAACAGGATGGTATCGCCCTCCTGCGCGATGATGTCCACCTCACCGTGCGGGCATCGCCAGTTACGCTGGAGCACCACACAGCCGTTGCGGGTCAGGTGTTCGGCAGCGAGATGCTCTCCGGCGCGGGCAGTCTCGCGGTTATCCATGCTCGTCCCCCAGCGGCAGAGCAAGCACGTTGGCACAGAAGCTAGGGCGATGCTGGGGGCACAAGCCGAACTCTACGATCGCCCGGCGATGCGCCGGGGTAGCATAGCCCTTGTGCTGGGCAAACCCGTATTGCGGGTAGAGGGAGTGCAAGTGGTTCATTAGGTGGTCACGCACCACCTTCGCCACGATGGACGCCGCGCTGATGACCGGCACCCGGGAATCGCCGCCCACCACCGCTTCGGCAGGGCATGGGAGCGCGCTGGGCACATGTGCGCCGTCAATCAGCACCATCTGCGGTCGCATAACGGCGTTCTCGACCGCGCGCCGCATCGCCAGTAGAGACGCCTGCAGGATGTTCAGCCGTTCGATTTCCGCTACCGTCGCCAGCCCCACCGAGACGACCGGCGCATGCCGATAGAGCCACCGACAGGCTTGCTCGCGCTGGGCGGGGGAAAGCGTTTTGGAGTCGCGGATGAAAGGTGGCAGGCTGAGCTCATCCGTAACTGGAAGCACCACGCACGCCGCCACCACCGGACCGGCGAGAGAGCCACGCCCCGCCTCGTCCACGCCCGCGATCAGGGCACCTATCTCACCACACGAATGCGCTGAGGCGGCCAGAACAGAATCCATGCCTTACCCACCACCCTGCTACGGTCCAACAGACCCCATTTGTGTCCATCGTTGCTATCGTTGCGATTATCGCCCAGCATCAGCAGTTTGCCAGGCGGTATCTTCTCGGATGGAGCCTCGCGGATATATGCTTCGCGGTGCGGGTCGAGTATCAGCTGGTTGTTCTCCCTCACCTCGCCGTAACGGTCAATTTCGTATACGTGCCCGCCGATGATTTTGAGGTTATATTCGGGCGGCTCGTTGATATACGGTTCGTGCACGGGCTTCCCGTTTCGGTATAGCACACCGTCCCGTATCTCTATGACGTCGCCCGGCACCCCTACACATCGTTTGATGAACTCGATTGCGCGGGGGTCGGCTTCGGGAGGGGCTTTGAACACCAGAATATCGCCCGGGATCGGCTCACGGAAGCGCAGGGTGAACTTGTCCACCAGGATCCGGTCCTGTTCCAGCAGGGTTGGGCGCATGGAGCCTGAGGGGATGTAGAAAGCCTGAACAACGAAGGGACGGATGACCAAGAAGACCAGAATAAAGGCAAGCACCGCGGACTCGATCAGCTCATTGAACGAGCGCACGCGGGGGCTGGACAGCGGAGCCAGCCCCACTCGTACCAGCGTCAACACCAATGAGATAAGCAGGACATAGCGAACGTTGAGGTTCGCTATCCATTCCACCCATTCGCCGGTCATCGTGGCGTGCGTAGTTCCTTGATGCGTGCGGCTTTACCGATCTTCTTACGCAGGTAATACAGTTTGGCGCGGCGCACCTTCCCCCGGCGCACCACTTCTATCTTATCGATACGCGGGGAGTGAAGCATGAAGGTCCGTTCCACGCCCACCCCGTGCGAGATTTTGCGCACAGTGAAGGTTTCGCTGATGCCTCCGTGCTTGCGGGCGATGACCACGCCCTCAAATACTTGGATACGCTCTTTGTTGCCTTCGATGACCTTCGCGTGCACACGCACCGTATCGCCCGGTCCGAACTCGGGCAGGTCATGCCGCAGCTGGTCTTTCGTGATTTCGGCGATAATCTCCTGTGCCGATGCCATCTTTGAACCCCTTCCGGTGTGGATGACACAAAAAGTTCGCGAACGCTTTGCGCGTTCGCGCCATTACAGTATACCAAACCTTTGGCACGGTGAGCAAGGGCTATCCTTGCGATTGTCTCCAGTCAAAGGGTATCGCCTGCACCACAGCGTAGTTACAGTACAGAACGGGAGGAAGCGGATATGGGGCGTCCTTTTCCACAGTGACGGCAACCTGTGGCAGATCATGGATGACCTGCTGGACGCCGGCATCGACGGCTTGAACCCCTTAGAGCCACTCGCGGGTATGGAGCTGAAGCCCCTGAAAAAACGTTACGGCAATCGGTTGATTCTGGTAGGCGGGATAGACTGTTCGCAGTTACTGCCGCTGGGCACCCCTGAGGAGATCCGGCAGGCGGTCCAACGCGCCATGCAGGTAGCGGCACCCGGCGGCGGGCTGTTTATCGGCTCTTCCAGCGAAATCAACCCTGCCACCCCGCTGGAGAACGTGCTGGCGTTCTACTCGGCGTGCCACGAATACGGGCGCTATCCCATCGCCAGGGATTGAACGGCTCACCGCCCGAGGGCGGGCAGGACCTGCTGAAGTATCCTTCGGCTAGCACGGGCAGATTCCCGTCCACTGCCACCGTGCTCCAGAATCAGCGCGAACGCCAGCGACCGATTGCCCCACTTCACCACCCCGGCGAACCACCCGTGCGGCTTGCGATTGCCTTCGGTGGTTTCGGCAGTGCCCGTCTTGCCGTACACCTCCCAACCGGTGCCGGTGAAGATTCCATAGGCGGTGCCCGTCTGCACTACCTCGCCCAGCATCTGCCGGAGAGCCTCGGCGGTGGCTTCACCCATGACTGGCTTAGAAGGGTTCTCGCCAGGTACGAACACCGCCCTTTGCCACACGCCGTTTTGCGCCACCGTCGCCATCAGGTTTGCCACCTCTAGTGGCGATACCAGCAGTTTGCCCTGTCCGAAGCCGTAGTCGGGCAGGTCGGGCGCCATCTCTTCCGGTTTGGGCACGTGCTGAAACCCGAGCGACCGGGCGGTTTCGTACAGCGCATTGGGCTGGAGGGCGATGGCAAGGTGGGCGAAATAGAGATTGCAGGACAAGCGCAAGGCATCGCGCAAGCCGAGCGTTCCATGCGCCCGCATGGACGGGTGATCGCTGAGACGGGGTTTCACATAGGTCTTGCCATCCACCTTCCAGCGCACGTTACGCTCCTGGTGACGGCAATAGTGGCGTAGGGGTATACCGTGTTCGAGCGCGGCGATCGCCGTGACCACCTTGAACACCGAGCCGGGCGGATACAGCCCATCCACTGGACGGAGCACCAGCGGGGCGTCCTTCCTTTGGCGCAGTTTCTGCCACAGGTCGGGCGTCAACCGGTTGGGGTCAAAAACAGGCGTGCCGACGGCTGTGTGCACCTGCCTGGATTGCGTATCGATCAGCACGAACACCCCATTGCCGTCAGGGTAGACCTGACGCAGGGCACGCAGGGCGCGCTGTTGTGCCTCGCCCGAGATGGTCAGCATCACATCCTGCCCCACCGGCAAGCGGAAGAAGGGCAGGTCCTTGCGCCGATAGAGCCTCAGCAGTTCATAGGGGCTTTCGTAGCCACGCAGGCGGCGGTTGTAGCGGGCTTCGGCACCGGTGGGACCCCCGTAACGAGAATCTAGCCAGCCCACCAGTTGCGCACAGGCTTCTCCACAGGGGTAGATGCGGCGTCTGTTCTGGGTGTACGCCAGTGGTTTGCCGGCGGAGTCGAGTATCCTCCCGCGCGGGATGCGCTGGGCAAGGGCTAACAGCCGAGGGTTGCCAACGCGATGGGGCTCACCTTTCGCCACGCGCACGGTTAGCGTTCTGGTAGCGGTCTGCTCGGAGTGCCACCCCTGAATCCAGAAACAGCGTGCGCCGACCACGCCCAGTATCAGCACGGTCAACGCCATCGCGAGCACCCGCAGACGGAACAGATACCTGCCGGACGCGCGGGGCGCAGGGTGTGGAGAGGGGTGTGCGGTGATGCTGTAGAGCAGACCGACCATCGCGAAGTTGGCCAGCAGGGCGGAGTTGCCCTGCGCCACGAACGGCAAAGACATGCCCGTCATCGGCAGTAAACCCACGATGCCCGCCGTAATCAGCACCACCTGGGTGCCCTGCAGAACGGCAATTCCTGCCGACAGCAGATGGTCCTCGGTAGCGGGGGTTCGCTGGGCAATGCGCAGGATGCGACCGAACCACAGGGCATATAGGCACAACAGGCACAGCGTACCCACCAGCCCCATCTGCTCGCCCCAGGTGCTGAACACCGAATCCGAGCGGGCGAACGGCACCCCCTCTGGAATGCCCAGCGCCAATCCACTGCCGAAAATCCCCCCGGTGGACATCGCCCACAGGCAATGCGCCAGATGGCGGGCGTTCTCTTCGGTAATATGCCACGGAGATACCCACATGGCGACGCGCGTGGGCAGAACGCCGATGCCCAGCACCTCGGCAAGGGCGACACCTGCCACCATCAGCAACCCGCCCAGCACCAACAGCAGACCCTCGCCAGTCACGAGATAGAGCATGACCAGCAGGGTTAAGTACAAGGTCAGCGCGGGCCCGAAATCCCGCGCCAGCGCGAAGATGACCAGCAGGAGCACGAACATCACCAGCAGGGGGAGCACCTCCTGCCAGCGTATCTGCCACCAGCGCCTGCCGGTGCGCACGGCACCGACCGAGCCGAACCGCCGGGCAGAATATCCTGCCACAAACAGCAGTAAGAACAGCTTGATGCCCTCAACAGGCAGGAAGCCGAACAACTGCAGGCGCGTTCCGCCCGGTCCCCTGCCGAAGAGCAGGAGCAGAACACCCAGCAGAAGCGCTACCAGTGCCCAGATGTATCGGTACTCTAGCAGGGTTCTACGCTGGGTGTGGTTCATGCCCGCCAGCAGGAGCACCAGCACTGCCCCCGCGAACAGTCCAATGCTGTGCCGCACCGCAAAGGCGATGTCGCGATTGCCGGCACTGCCCAGCAGGTTCGCCAGCCCCACCCCGCTCAGCGCGAACACAACGGGCAGGAGGATGGGGTCTCCGGGCTGGATGCGTCGGCGGAGCACGCGGTGCACGAACAGAGGCAGTGCCCCCGCAACCAGGATGCATAACAGCACCACCAGATGCTGACTGCCTGACAGCGCGCGGGTGGCAAGCAACCCCAGCCAGGCGAGCAGTCCCCCCAGCAGGGTGAGTGCTCCCGCCAATATCATCAGAATGCCTTCTTGTTTCCAGCCGGGCATCGGTCGCGCTCTGTGCAGGGTTCTGTGTGATTTGCATTTCCCGATAGCGGGGCACGATCCCTGCAATCCTTATAGAATGCAGGAATTGCTAACGTTTCAAGTAGGAATCCTTGCTACAGCGAGCGAATTTGTGCGTATACATCTTTTCAAGGGAGGGTTCATTCAAATGGAGGGCTACTGTGTCAAGTGCAAGGCGAAAAAGGAGATGAAGAATCCCACCGCCATCACGCTCAAGAACGGTCGCCCAGCAACCGTTGGCACTTGTGTGACCTGCGGGACGAAGATTTACAAGATCGGCAGTAAGTAGAGGGTGCGACGGTTTGAGAGGTTGCTGAGGGACACAAGAGCCATTGCTCCTTGCATCATCCGCACAGATGCTGTATAATATTGAGTGCGTTAGATGGGGCTGTAGCTCAGTTGGGAGAGCGCTTCAATGGCATTGAAGAGGTCAGGGGTTCGAATCCCCTCAGCTCCACCACGTTTTTCTTAAGGGTGGACCGTTAGCTCAGTTGGCAGAGCAGCTGACTCTTAATCAGCGGGTCGGAGGTTCGAGTCCTCCACGGTCCACCATTTTTTGTCGCCTCTTGCAGGTTCGCGAGAAATCGGGTATACTAAGTGGCGGTGTGGGGCAGTAGCTCAGCTGGGAGAGCGCTACAATCGCAATGTAGAGGTCGGGGGTTCGAATCCCCCCTGCTCCACCAATTCCCCCCGTTGACACTAGCAAGACGCGTCTGCTAAGATAGGTATGGAAAGGAGAGCTGCGAGGTGCAAGCGAGAGGTTTCCTACCCGTCTGTGCAGGGTGGTTGATAGCGATGGCGTCCGCCGCGGCGCAGGTGGACTATCCCCCCGCACGGTGGGTGCCTGCCTATTCGGGCAATTACACCGCCTCGAATCGTCCTAGCACCTATCCGATATGGTATGTGATTGTGCACGTAGCGCAAGGCTCTTACAACGGCACTATCTCCTGGTTCCAGAACCCCAGCGCGCGCGTCAGCGCACACTATGTGATCCGTTCCTCCGATGGCGAAGTGACCCAGATGGTGCGCCATAAGGACATCGCCTGGCACGCGGGTAACTGGTGGTATAACTGCCGCTCCATCGGCATCGAACATGAAGGCTGGGTGGACGACCCGAAATGGTTCACCTACGCCATGTACGCCTCTTCCGCTGCCCTGGTGCGCCACATCTGCCGAACCTACGGCATCCCGCGCACGCGCAGTTACATCCTGGGACATGTGGAAGTGCCCGGCGCCACACATACCGACCCGGGCCCCTACTGGAACTGGGACTTCTATATGCAGATGATCCAGTCCTCCGCCCTTCTGGAAGAGGCACAGGTTCCGCTCACTCTCCGACCCGGCGAGTCCGCAAACGCTTTGCTGAGGTTCCGCAACACAGGCGACATCTATTGGCAGCCCACTGGCGCCACTCCGGTGCGGCTGGGCACACAGAACCCGCGCGACCGCTACAGCCCCTTCTACACCGCAGCCAACTGGATTTCACCCAATCGTCCCGCGGCGGTGTCTGCCGTCACCTCGCCCGAGCAAATTGGAGATTTCGCCTTCACCCTCACTGCACCGGAACAATACGGAATCTATAGCGAGAGCTATCAGCTGGTGCGCGAGGGAGTTACCTGGTTTGGTCCCATCGTCACTTTCCAGATCAGCATCGTGCCTTGGGACCTGGTGTACGATAACACCAGCGCGAACTTCAGCGTGCGGGGCACATGGAACACCGGTACCACGGCGCCCGACAAATATGGCGCAGACTACCGCTGGACCAGCACCAGCCCCAACAGCACCGCTTACACCCGCTGGTATCTGAACGTGCCCAAGTCGGGTTACTACGACGTGTACGCCTGGTGGAGCCAGGGGTCTAACCGAAGCAGTTCTGCCCGCTACGAGATCGTGCACGCGGACGGCACGAGCACGAAGGTCGTTAACCAGCAAACCAACGGTGGCAAGTGGAACTGGCTGGGGCGGTATCGGTTCGTACGAGGCACGGGGTTCGTCTATCTGCGCCCCACAGCGCCATCGGGATATGTGGTCATCGCCGATGCGGTGCGAATCGTGGGTCCACTTAACCCAGCAAGGCGGTGAGAGAATGCGAAGTATTCTCTGGAATGTCCTGCTGGTGCTCGCGCTGAGTGCGCCCGTGTTCGCAGATGACCTCTCTGCCGACGCACGCTTGCGGAAGGCAATCACCTTGCAACAACACACCGTCTTGCTAAACTCCGCCCTGCAGGAAATCAGCAGGCAGACAGGGGTGAACCTTCTGTTGGACGACAGCCTGCAGGACCAGAAAGTGACCCTCTTCGTATCCGAGAAGCCCGCATGGCAGGTACTCCACAAACTTGGTAGCCTGCTGGGCATCCAGTGCCAGAAAGAAAACGACGCCTATCGCCTGATGCCCGATCCCCGTCTTCAACAGCTGGAGCAGAGCCAGATAGAAAGGGAGCGAAACGCCCTGCGCCGTCAGGTAGAACGCCTGCTCCAGCAATGGGCACCACGCGCCACGCAGGATTTCACCACCATTGCCCGCCGAGCGGAGCAGATGGAAGAACAGATGGCGAAACTGGAGGCGGAAAAACCAATGGGCTGGCAGGACCGCCGCGCCAGGCTTGCCGAACAGCTGGCAGAGATTGCAGACGTGGCCCGCTTGCCTATCTATCTCCTCGCACGAGGATACCGACAGTTTCCCGCCGAGGTCCGTAACCGCCTGTGGCGCGGGGAAACGTTGTGGTTTGCGTACCCTCCGACGCCTGGAACCCTGCCACTGCCCCCGCAAGCCCCTCTCTGGCAGGCAGTGCGCTCAGGCTCCGCTCCTGAGGCGATGCGATTGGCAGTTCGTCTGGACGTTCCAAAGAGGGAGCTGGCTTTCATCCTGCGGACCGACGGCGTTGAACCGTTCGTTGAAAAGATGCCCGTTGTCGAAGAGGCGCAGACCCCCTTGCTTGCCTACTGGCAGAAGCGGCAGACCTCGCCCGACGCTCTTGACAGAAACCCGGCACTGCAAAGAGATTGGAAAGGGGATGTAGAACCCTCACGCCCCTTGTTCCACCATCCAACCGTCGCCGACTGGCTGGAGGTCATCGCCCGGCAGGGTAATCTGCAGGTGATCGCGGACGCATTTCGTCTACCTTCAGACATCGCTTGGATCAGCCGTCGGTACCACACCCTTGCCGAGTTCCTGCAGGAGTTCCTGTTCCGTCAGCCGGGCTACCTGCTCCTTGACGGCGAGTGGCTCCTCTTTCGCCACGAACGCTACTGGCAGATACGTCAGAGCGAACCGCCCGAACCACTGGTGCAAGCGATGGAGCGCAAAGGGGCTGAGAACGTGCTTTCACTGGACGATTACGCGACCTTCGCCGCCGCACTCTCTCCCGAAGCGCAAACACGCTTGCAAGAGGGCAGGTACACCGCACGCTTTGACCTCGCCCCCCTGCAGGGTGCGTTACCTGCCCTGCGCTTCTGGGCAAGCCTAACCGATACCCAGAAGAGAACCGCGCTCCAGCGACAGCCTCTTGCTGATGCCCTCCTTACCCCAAACCAGCAGAGGCTCTTTCGCGAGGCACTGCAGGCAAAGATCACCGATGCCCCGGATGCGCTTGCATTCATCGCCGATGCGGATGCGGAACCGCAACTCGCCTTCCTGTTGGAGCGATGGAGCCTTCCTGCCTATACGGTCGCCGGAGAGAACCTGTCTATCACCGCCGAAAGCCCTGAGGAAAGCGAACAACAGAGCCACCTCCTGCCGAATGCCGAACGCCCTCAACAGGCGTTGTCCGAGCAGTTCACCTTTTATTTTGGCGTGGATTTCCAGCGTTCGGTGCGTTACGAATTATCTATTCTTCGGAAGCAAGAAACAGAGTCGCGGTAGAGAATTTTTTCTCCGAAAGTAGGGATTCCCTCTTGACAATCTTGCTGTTATCATATATATTTAGAGTAGTTAATAAGAGAACTGTAATGAATAGAATTTGATTTGATACGCGCAACCTGAATTACCGCCTGCCTTCAGGCTATGAGCTGACGCTGACCATCGCGCCGTGGAGCTACCGCGACGAAGTGGACCGCTTGATGGATTACGATACGCATCTGGTCCTGCTGTCGCTCAGCGGACGGTTTTAGAATGAGAAAAAGAGGAGGCTACGACTATGAAACGCATGAAACTTTGGGGCATGGTGCGTTTCACCTCCGCGGTGGTGTCGGCGATAGCCTTGCTGGAGGGATGCGGCGGAGGCGGTGGACCCCTGACACCACCGCCCGGCGGGACACCTTCGCCCTCCACTCGCTTTACCGAACTGCTACCAGCGGACCAGAAGGACGCCACCTACGTGGGCACGGAGCAGTGTCTTGGCTGTCATGGCGCGGGTAACCGCCAGCAGGGCGCGGAGCCGGTAGCCGTCGCCTGGGCGAAAACCAAGCACGCTCAGGTCAACGTGGGCTGTGAGCAGTGCCATGGACCGGGTAGCAAGCACGTGCAGAACCCGCAGGACACCAACATCCTCACCTACCCGAACGCTGCCAGCTCGGTGGTGTGTGCGCAGTGCCACGGCACCATCGCGGCGGATGACGAGCAGTCCGGACATGCGGGAGCAGTGGAGGTGGTCATCGAAGAAGCGGAAGCCAATCCCAACTTTTACGGCAAGACCTGCTTCCGCTGTCACAGCGCACCCTTCCGCGCCCAGATGGTAGACAGCAAGCGAACCTACGGGCAGACCCGCGACCAGGTCGACGCAGGCATTCAGGCGATGAGCACAGATGCGATTGTGCAAATCGCCCATGCCACCCATGAGAGCGCGTCCTGCGTCTCGTGCCATGACCCACATCGCCAGACGGGCAACCTGACATGGAAGGGCGAGGAGGTGCAGTTGTGTCGCGCCGTGTTGAACACCGATACCACCGATGTGGCGCCGGGCACACCGGTCAAACAACACACCACCTTCAACCAGATCTGCGCCTCCTGCCATAATGGTCGTGGAGGCAACCCGTCCGACTCGGCGTTGAACACGGGCACGGCACGCCCTAACTTCCACAGCAGTAACCAGTACAACATGCTCATGGGCATCACCGGTGTGGAGGGTCCGTCGGGACCCGTGGTGCGCAACACCGCTCACGCAACCGCTCCGGGACAGTGCAGTCACTGCCATGTGCCCAATGCACGCCACACCTTCACCGTCAGCTACGACATCAGTTGCTCGCCCTGCCACACTCCAGCCGACGCGGCAGCGCGTGCCCAGTCCACCAAGAGCCAGATCGAGGAGGGCTTGCTGGCACTGCGCTCGCGCTTGCAGGCATGGTCCCAGCAGACCTTCGGCGACCCTGACCTGTGGGACTATACCACGTTGATCCCTGCAGGCAAGACCGCCCCTCCGCAGTCGCAGGTGCCGATTGAGGTCAAGCGGGCACGCCACAACGACTGGTTCATCCTGCGCGACGGTAGCATGGGCGTACACAACGCTGTCTACGCCCGCTATCTGCTACAGATCGCTCATGCGAACATGGACCAGCTGGGCGTAGGAGCGCTCTCCCGCTCCGCGAACCTATCGCCCGCTCAACGACGCAGTATCCTGCAAGCCGACCTCCAGCGGCTGAAGGAATCGTCTCGACGCGGGGTAGAGTAACCGCTAACCACCACGGGGCAGGCCCATGCCTGCCCTGTCTTTTTGTGCATATACTCCGCTGTCACGTCCGGAAAAGCAGGTCTATCAGCCGCCAGCCCTCGTCGAGGCGTACCTTCGCTTCATCCACCGCACTTTCGTCAAAGGTCAGCGACACGCCACGCGACAGGTCCTCGCGTGAGTCATACAGCATGAAGGGCACTGCGCCACTGCGATGCGTTCGGATGGTTACCGGCGTGGCGTGGTCGGGCAGGACCAGCAGGCGGTAGTCGTGCTCGCGCAAGCCGTCCACCACTTGCGCCACGATATGCTCGTCGATCTGCTCCAGCGCCCACGCCTTCGCTTCGGGGTCGCCCTGATGCCCTGCCTCATCGGGAGCTTCCACATGGATGAACACGAAATCGTGCTTGTCCAGCATCCGCAGAGCGTACTGCCCGATGGCGCGATAGTCGGTATGCAGGTAGCCTGTTGCTCCCGGCACATTTGGCACTTCCAGCCCCGCTGCACGCCCAATGCCTTTCACCAAGTCCACCTCGGCGACGACCGCACCTGTTACACTAAAGCGCAGGGCAAACGACGGCAGTTGCGGCGCACGCCCCTGTCCCCAGGGCCATATCATGTTCGCCGGTGCCTTGCCCTCGTCGCGCCGACGGCGGTTGATGGGATGGTCATCCAGCAGGTTGAGCGAATCCTCAATCAGGCGGCGCAGTTTCTCTTCGCCCTCTCCCTGTGGCAGATGCTTCTCCCACGGCTCGCCTACCACATCGTGCGGCGGGGTACACCGGATGTCCACCGGTCCCTCGTGCCACACCATCACGTGCCGGTATCCCACCCCTGGGAAGAAACGCCAGTAGCGCGTGCCCAGCTTCTCGTCCACGAGCCGAATGAGCGGATGCGCCTCTTCGTTACTGATGCCGCCCGCGCTGTGGTCAAGGATGCGTTCCCCGTCGGTACTGATGAGCGAGCACCGGAACGCCACGTCTGCTTCATCCAGCGAGATGCCCATCGCCAGCGCCTCTAAAGGTCCCCTGCCGGTGTAGTAGCGGCGCGGGTCATAGCCCAGGATAGCCATATTCGCCACGTCACTGCCCGGATACATGTCGGGCGGAACCGTCCACACCGCACCAATAAGCGACCGCTTCGCTAGCGCGTCGAGATGTGGGGTGTTCGCGCGCATCTTGGGCGTCCTACCGTTCCACTCCGGCAAGGGGGCATCCGCGAACCCATCAGGCACTAGCAGGACGTATTTCATCGCCTCTCTAAACCTCCCTCTAAGCCATGGTCGCCCGGATGTCCGTGCTCCTTGAGCCATTCCAGCATCTGGCGGATGCTTCCCGTCGCCAGCGCGATGCAGGTATCCGCCCCGCCGTAGTACAGATAGATAGTATCACCATCCTCCGCAATGGTGTAGCCGCAGGGGAAGACCACGTTCGCCACGTCGCCTTCTCGCTCGTAGAGCTCTTCGGGACCGAACATCCATTCATCACTGCGCAGGATACAGCGCTCGGGCGTGTTCAGGTCAAACAGCGCAAGCCCTAGGCGATACAGACTACCGCTGGCGGTCTGCCGAACGCCGTGATACAAGATGAGCCATCCCTCTGGCGTCTCGATAGCGGGCGGCGACAGCCCGATCTTGTTCGCGTCCCACCAGGGTCCTCGCCTCGCCCGCAGAATCAGCTTGTGACTGCCCCAGTGGCGTAGGTCGGGCGAGTAAGAGATCCAGATATGCGCCCCCTGTGGCGTGATGGGGCGGTGAATCAACGCCCAGTAGTTGCCGATGCGCCGGGGCAGTAAGGCGGCGTCCTTGTCTTCCGGCGGCATGATGACCCCAATCCGTTCGAAACGCCGGAAGTCTTCCGTCAGCGCCAGCGACACGCCCGGACCGCCGTAAGAGTAGGAGGTGTAGGTGATGGCGTATTTGCCCAGCTCGGGCACGTAGACGATGCGCGGGTCTTCGATGCCCCACACCTCTTCGGGATAGTTGTGCGGGTCCGGCAGGAGGGTTGGTTCGGGATCGATCTGCCAGCCGTCCACGCCGTTTCTCGATCGCGCCGCGCAGAAGTGAGACAGCCCGCGCCGGTCCTCCACCCGACACAACAGCAAAGTAGTGCCATCGGGCAGGCGAGTCGCCCCCGCGTTGAAAACGGTATTGATCGCGTAAGGCCAGTCCGCCGCCGTCAGAATGGGGTTACCCGGATACCGGTGCAACAGCTGCTGATGGTAACCGTTCACTCGTCTCGCTTCGCCCATCGTGTACAACCCCGCCATCTACGTTCCAAAGTGTTTTTGGTCTAAACATATACTATCGGCAAAATACGTGCCTCCGACAAGTTTGGTTAAAACCACACAATATCATACCCTATTCGGGGGTGGTTTCCTCACCCCCTACGTGCTTTTCAGTCATGCTACCAAGCCACTCCAGCAATCGCACTGCCAGAAGCTTGTCTAGAGCGTCGTTGCGGATGGGACATTGGGGAGAATGCAGGCAACTGGGGCAACCTTCTACACAAGGACACTCGCCGACCAGCGCGTGCGCCATCCGGACTACTTGCTCGAGCTCTTCGTACGCTCCCCGACAGATTCCCGTCCCGCCCGGGCAGGTATCATACAGGAACAGCGCACTGCGCCCGAAGGTAGGGTACAACCAGGTGAAGTGACTGCCTACATCCATCCGCTCACAGCCACAGGTCAGAGGAACTACCGCCTGCAGAGCGTGCTCCGCGCCGTGTAAGGCAATCATCCAGTCGGCAGTGTGCGCCAGCGTGCCCCGGTCTACCCCGCGCGCGAGCAGAGCTAGCACGTCCAGAACGCCCGCCCGGTCTCCCAAGGTGCCTATGCTGTTGCCTTGGGCGGGGGCGAACGCCGTCATCTCAAACGCCAGCCAGCATCCCTCGGTGTCGTAGGAGCGCTCCGGCATGAGTAGGGTTTGCACGTCGATCACCGCACCAGTGCGCAGGTGCTTGCGCCGGAACCCAACGACCTGCTCGCTCACCCGAACCTCCCCGAACCCCACAGTGATGGCTCCTACCGTGCGCGTGAGGTGCGTGCGCAACACCTGTAGGCTTACCTGCAGTCGCGGCTCGGTATAGTAGTCCACCTCCACCGGTTTGGCTATCGCAATGCGCTGGGCATCATCTAGGCTCTCGATAAAGTAGCTCTCGCCCTGATGCAGGTAGATGGCTCCGGGATGCACGGTTCGGTAGGCGCGTTCTATCTCCACCCTGCCCAGCTCCATACCCCGACTACTATCCCAGATGAGCACCGTTTCCCCCGATGCGGCGCGAATCGAAACATCCCCGGCGGGGTATCCGCCCCCGAAGTAGTACCATCGCCCCTCGCGCGCACCCAGTTTTCCCTCGCCCATCAGCGCCACGATTGCGTTCATGCAGGTCTCCGCGTCACCGAACAGGGTGTAATCGTCCGACTCTAAAGGCTTCTCGTGCGCTGCACAGCACAGGTGCGCGCGCAAAATGGAGGGGTTCATCGGGTTCAGCCGCACCTTCTCCACCGGCTGGCCGAACAGGTACTCGGGATGCCGCATGAGGTACTGGTCCAGCGGGTCATCTTGCGCCACCAGGATCACCAGCGCCTCTCTGCCTCGTCGTCCTGCCCTGCCCGCCTGTTGCCACGTGCTGGTGATGCTTCCGGGATAGCCCGCAATCACCACGACATCCAGCCCACCCACGTCTACGCCCAGCTCCAGCGCGTTGGTGCTGACCACGCCCAGCAAATCGCCACTGAAGAGCCGGCGTTCAATCCCCTGCCGCTGTTCTGGCGTATAGCCCGCGCGATAGGACATCAGCCGCTCCTTCAGGGCGGGATTACGCCTGTCTGCCATCTCACAGGCGTAGCGCAGGATCAGCTCGGTCGTCACTCGCGCTTTGGCAAACACCAGGGTGCTCCAGCCCTCCTCCGCCAGCCCTGCCATCAGCGCCGCGGACTCGACATTGGTGCTCAACCGCTCGAAGGTCTGCCCGCTGAGCAGAGGAGGGTTCCACAGCATGAAATAGCGCTGGGGGCGAGGCACACCATCCTCCTGAATCAGCGTGCAAGGTAGTCCCGTTAGCGTCTGAGCGGTCTCCTGTGGGTTGCCCACCGTCGCCGAGGTCAGGATGAACTGTGGGTGTGCTCCGTAGAACTCCGCCAGCCGGCGCAGGCGACGTAGTATCAGCGCCACATGCGAACCGAACACCCCCCGATAGGTGTGCATCTCATCCACCACTACGTAGCGCAGTTTGCGCAGGAAGCTGGACCATGAGGCATGATTGGGCAGGATGCCCACGTGTAGCATGTCGGGGTTGGTCAGCACGATGTGTGCCCCACGTCGGATGGAGGCGCGCTCCTGTTGTGGGGTATCGCCGTCATACACGCCAAAGCGCACTTGCGGGAATAGCCCCAGGTCGTTGAGTTTCTCCTGCTGGTCGCGCGCCAGTGCCTTTGTGGGGAAGAGGTAGAAGGCAGTGGTATAGGGGTTGGTTAAGATGGTCTCCAGCACCGGCAGGTTATAGCACAGCGTCTTGCCGGAGGCAGTTCCGCTGACCACCACCACGTTCTCGCCGCGGCGTGCCGCCTCCAGTGCAAGTGCCTGATGGCGGTAGAGCACTCCCACCCCCTGCCGGCGAAGTGCCTGCTCCAGCGGGTCGGGTAGCGGACGGCTGATAGTGCCAGTGTGCCCTGCAGACGCTTCCAGCACGTGCACATGCACCACCCGCCGGCGCACCTCCTCGTGCTGTAGGAAAATCTGGATGTACTCTGCCAGACGCATCACATGGCCCCCCTCGCTGTACTGTGAATCATACTGCGACTTGCCCTCGCAACACAAGGGCGTAAGGTAAGCTTTTCTCCCCGTGCCTCCCGTCTTGCCTGCGCCCGTGTTGTGGTGTAGGAGCAGGGTATACGTTCCCGCAGAGGTATTGGGTGGTTTATCGGTGAAGGTGGAACAGCACAGGTTGGTAGGTGGTAGGTAGCGAGCAATCCGTGACCAGCATGCGGGGCGCAGGAAGCGCGCGCTTCCTGCGCCCCTGATTTTACGCTTCTACCATCGCTTGAACCCCGGATACGGCGCGCGCAGGGTGTAGACGGCATTCGTCTCCGTCTCGGTGATGTAAAGCGTGCGGTTATCACGCCCGCCGAACTCCACGTTGGTGGGGTTCTGTCCACCCGCAGGGTAACTGCGCCATACTTTGCCGTCCGGGCTGACCACCAGCACCTTGCCCGAACCGAACTGCGCGATCCACAGGTTGCCCCGCGAATCGAAGCGCATCCCATCCGGTCCACCAGGTGGTGGCAGGTTGACGAACACCTCCATCTCGCCTAGTGTGCCGTCCGAACGGATCTGCCAGCGCAGAACGCGGTTGCGGGGTGACTCTGCCACATACAGCCACTTCTCGTCCCGGCTCAGGGCGATACCGTTGGGAAACTGCAGTCCCTCCGCCAGCTTCTGTACCTTGCCATCCGCGTTGCGCCGGTACACGCACCCAATAGGCCTATCCCACGACCCCGCAGGGTCGGTGAAATAGAGGTTCCCTTTCGAGTCAAAGCAGAGGTCGTTGGGGCCCATGAACGGCTTGCCGTCGCACTCCTCCGCGATGATCTCCGCCCGCCCGCGCCGGTCAAAACGCACGATCGCGCGCCGTTTGTGGTCGCATACCCATAACGTGCCGTCTTTCGCGAAGGTGGAACCGTTGCCGCTACCCGGCGCCTTGGCGAACACCTCCACTTTGCCGTCGGGGGAGATACGATGGATATTGTCACTCTGGCAGTTGACCACGTACAGATAGCCTGTACTGCGTTCGTACGCGGGTCCTTCGCAAAACTGAAACCCTTCAGCCAGTTTGGTGAGAACCACATCCTGCTGAGCCATTCTCCGCCTCCTTTGAGCCGTCATGTCTGCGGTCGGTATGAAGAGATTCGGGGGTTTGGCTCGTTTGCCCTGCTTTGACGCCTGAGGTGCAAACAAGATAACAAGCCAGCAGATCTCCCTCTTGCACTTTTTTCGAGGTATTATGAGAGACCGGTAAACGAAACGCAAGGAAGACGGTCCTACCGGTCAACTACCAGGAAAGCTCGGCTAATGGACAATAGGAGGAACGCGATGATACGGCTGTGGACTGCTGTGTTCGCGCTTGGGCTGAGCATACGAATCGGCTGGGCGCAACAGGTGCAAGAACCGCCCCCGCGTGTCTGGCTTGTGGTGGAACGTGCCTCACCGTCACAGGTCTGCGAGGAGCTGGTCAAACAGCACCCCGTCAACCTGCTGGCAGAGGTACACTTAGCCGAACTGCAAGTGCCCCAACTGCGGATGGAAGGGGTACCCCTACGAACGGCAGTACAGAAGCTCACAGAACTGTACGGGCGTGAGGTCATGGAGGTGTGTGGGGGCCCTGGTATTGCGTCACCGCCAGTGGGCGGTCCAACGTGAGCGCGATCGCTACGTTGTTCAGCACCACATGAACTCCTGGCGGGGTAATGGTGGCTGGACATTGTGGCGAAGCGAACCTCGCAAGGGATGCTGACTCTGGACGTTTTCGCTAGTGAGGTTCCGGCGTGGCGATTTGCAGAGGTCTTTTCGCAAAAGACGGGCTGGACGGTGAAGGTTGAGGATAGCATAAGGGATGTGCGCTTGTTCGCGCACTGGCGCGATGCCCCGCCAGCACAGATGCTAGAGACGCTGACTGTACTGCTGAACTCCCGTCAGGATGTGACCATTAGCCGGTCAGAAGCACAGAAGCGGGAAGAGGAAAAACAGTTGGAAGAGGCGTTTGACCAGCGCACGTGGGAAGAAAAAGCGTCGGAGTCACTACTGCCAGAATTGGTGCAGTTACTGACGCCAGAGGGGAGGGCACAATGGTTGGCAGGTGAAGAAGTGTCCATCTCGCTAACGCGGATACAGGGTGAACTGTTCACTCGAGTATATGATTACGTCACGAAGCGTTTTGAGACAATACTCGGTTTACCCGTTCCCGCCGACGCCAAGCTACCCCAAGATCTGCTCACGCGCTACGAGGATATCGCTAGCTACCTGCCGCACGGAGTGGAAGGAAGCCTGATCATCGGTGTAAGGGTGACCGACAGAGCAAATAACCGAGACTACCGGTTTTAGCGTGTCTGAATCATCTGCCCGCAGTCCAGTTCTTTGAGAACCTCCCCGCGGAAGTATCCGAAGCTTGCGTTCCTTCCGCTTTGTCCCCATGCCGTCAGGTTGCCGTTTGGGTTATAATAAAGATAGCCATTGCAAAGGAGGGAGTTGCGATGTTACCCCCTTTCCGAAATGAGCCTATCCCCAACTTCGCGGAGGAAGCTCCTCGCCGCAAGATGCTGGAAGCCCTGCGCAAAGTGGAAAGCGAACTTGGCAGAGAATACCCGTTGATTATCGGCTGTGACCGCCTCACCACTCCTGAAACCTTCACCTCTATCAACCCCGCCCGCCCCTCGCAGGTGATTGGGCGATTCGCCAAAGCCACCCCCGAACTGGCAGACAAAGCGGTGCACGTGGCATATGATACCTTCCGTACCTGGAGTCGAACCCCCTACGAGGAACGCGCCCGCTACCTGCTCAAGGCAGCAGCCATCATGCGCCGGCGGATCTACGAGATGTCCGCATGGATGGTGTACGAGGTGAGCAAATCGTGGGTGGAAGCCTATGCCGACGTGGCGGAAGCCATCGACTTCATGGAGTTCTACGCCCGCGAGATGATGCGTCTGGGGCCCCCGCAACCGGTGGTGGATTACCCGGGCGAGGAAAACGAACTGCGCTACATCCCGCTGGGCGTGGGGGCGGTAATACCACCGTGGAACTTCCCGCTGGCGATCCTGACCGGCATGACCACCGCTTCCATCGTCACCGGCAACACGGTGGTGCTCAAGCCTGCATCTGCTGCTCCCACCATCGCCGCCAAGTTCATGGAGATCATGCAGGAAGCTAGCCTGCCCGCCGGCGTGATCAACTTCCTACCGGGACCTGGTAGCAGTGTGGGTGATGTGCTGGTCACGCACCCGCTGACCCGATTCATCGCCTTCACCGGTTCCAAAGAGGTGGGACTGCGCATCCACGAGCTATCCGCCAAGCCTCAGCCGGGGCAAATCTGGCTGAAGCGCACCATCCTGGAAATGGGCGGTAAAGACTGCATCATTATCGACGAGGACGCCGACCTCGAATCTGCGGTGGAGGGTGTTAACTGGTCCGCCTTCGGTTTCCAGGGGCAAAAGTGCTCAGCCTGCTCGCGACTGGTCATCCACCAGGCGGTATACGACCGGTTCCTGGAGATGGTGGTGGAACGTGCCCGGCAAAACACCGTCGGCGACCCGGTGGATGGCAGCAACTTCATGGGTGCCGTGATCGATGAGTCTGCTCTGCGCAAAATCACCGGATACATCGAAATCGGCAAGAGGGAAGGCAGGCTGATTCTGGGCGGCGAGCGACTGCCCGGTGAAGGCTACTTCCTCCCGCCCACCATCTTTGCCGACGCCGACCCCAACGCGCGCATCGCACAGGAAGAGATCTTCGGACCGGTGCTGACGGTCATCAAAGCGCACGACTTCGAGCACGCGCTGGAGATCGCCAACGGCACCGAGTATGGCTTGACCGGCGGCGTCTACTCCAATAACCGGCGCCATCTGGAGCGTGCCCGCCACGAGTTCCACGTGGGCAACCTCTACTTCAACCGCAAAATTACGGGCGCGTTGGTGGGCGTCCAGCCGTTCGGCGGTTTCAACATGTCGGGCACCGACTCGAAAGCGGGCGGTAGCGACTACCTTCTGCTGTTCATGCAGGCGAAGTCCATCAGCGAGCGGTGGTAACAACAGCCCGCCCTCTCGCTGCGAGAGGGCGGGCAGGAAAAACGCTTTTCTTCGCTAAAACCTTTAAAAAAGAAGTGGAGGGCGGGATGCAATATCGTCGTTTCGGCAGAACCAACCTGCTTATCTCTTTGCTAACTTTTGGTGCCATGCGCATTCCCTTTGGTGACCGGTCGCCCGAAGAGCGCGCACGGGCAGAGGAAAACGCCTTTCTTGCGATGAAGCGTGCTCTGGAGGTAGGGGTTAACCACTTCGAAACCGCGCGAGGCTATGGTAACAGTGAGCATCTCATCGGGATGTGGCTTCCGCATCTCCCCGTCCGGCGCGAGCAACTCATCATCACCACCAAAATCCCCCCAACCCAGTCCGCTGACGAGATGCGTCGCTACATCGACGAATCCTGTTCGGCAACGGTGGGCACTGGTTCCCGGGCGTGCAGGCAGATGCCTGCACCGACTGCGGGGATTGCCTGCCGCGTTGCCCGCTCAAGCTGAACATCCCCACGCTGTTGCGCGAGACGCACGAACTGCTCACCGGTGAGCCGGTCAAACGGTTATGGCGGTAACCTCCCTCTGGGTTACGGCACCGGAACAACAGGAAGCATCTCGCCCTTTAGATACGCCGTGATGGCGTCATCCACCGAGGTAATCTCGGTCAGGTAGAGCGTCTTACCCGCACGGCGCAGATTGCGAATCATGCCGGCACCTGCCCCGCGGGCAATGACGGCGTCGCAGTCCTGAACGGTCAGGCTTCTGGGCTAAATCAAGCCCATCTCCTTGCCCACTTTGGCGAAGGCTTCCAGGGCGTCATCCAGGTCCTTGCAGGTATGTACCGCAGAGGGCATCGTGCGAATGCGTGCCTTGCCTCGCGGGACGGTTGGGTACACGATGCCCAGCGCGAACACGCCCTCTTCAAACAACCGTGCCTGCATGCGCTGTGCCTTCTCTTCCTCGCCGATGTAGATGGGGGTGATCGGCGTCTCACTGCCCATGGTATCAAAGCCCAGCTTCTGCAGGTTCTCTTTCCAGTAGCGCGTGTTCTCCCAAAGACGCTTCATCGGCTCCGGGTCGGTCATCAGGATATCCACCGCCGCGATCAACGCCGCCACCACCGCAGGCGGATGTGCCGTGCTGAACAGATAGGGACGTCCGCGGTTGATTAGCCACTCCTTCAGCAGACGAGAGCCGGCGATATATCCGCCCATCACCCCAAAGGCTTTGGACAGGGTGCCCAGCTGGATGTCCACTCGTCCGTACAGCCCGAAATGCGAGGTCGTACCCGAGCCGTGTTCGCCCAGCACACCGCTAGCGTGGGCATCATCGACCATCACCAGCGCGTCATACTTCTCCGCCAGCGCCACAATGTCGGGCAAGGGAGCGATATCGCCGTCCATGCTGAACACGCCATCGGTGATGATCATCCGCTTCTTGAAGTGCCCACAGCGTTTGAGAATCTCCTCGAGGTGGTTCATATCCTTGTGGCGGTACACATAGCCTTCGCTCTTCTTGTATGCCGCGCCGCTCAGACGCACCCCATCGATGATGCTGGCGTGGTTCAGCTCGTCCGAGATAATCACATCTCCCTCCTGCATCACCGCAGGGATGGTGCCCGAGTTCGCCGCGAAGCCCGACTGAAACACCAGCACCGCCTCCGTCTTCTTGAACTGGGCGAGTTTCTGCTCCAGCTCGTCGTGCAGGCTGGTGGTACCGCCAATCCAGCGCACCGCTCCCGCGCCCACGCCCCATTTCTCTATCGCCTCGATCGCTGCCTGCTTCATGCGCGGGTGGGTACACAAACCCAGATAGTTGTTGGAGGACATGTTGACCACTTCCCTACCGTCCAACACAACACGCCCTCCGGGTGCGCTCTGCAAGATCGGGGGTACCTTATACAGATGCTGACGTTTGAGTTCCTCCAGCTGTTCTCTCAGCCAGTTTTGCAGAGTAGCGTTCACCTTCGTAACCTCCCTTTCTCAGCCTCCAGTGATAATGTAACGCACTACCAACGCGAAGTCAACAAGGTAGATACCGGGGTTGCGACATGCTTATAATTATGTACAAGCGTGCACACGGGAGTGAACCCCATGAGCTTTGTAGTGGAAGACTTTCATCAGCTGGTCGCTTTGCTAGAGCAACATCCGGAGTGGCGTGCGGAGCTACGACGGCTCGTGCCTAGCGAGCAACTGCTTAGCCTGCCCGACCTCGTGCGCGAACTCACCGAGGCACAGTCACCGAGGCACAGCGGCGACAGGCGGAAGAGTTTGCCCAATATCGCCAAGCAACAAAGGCGCGCTTCCAGCGTCTTGAGGATGCCATCACCCAACTCACCGAGGCACAAAGACGCACCGAAGAGGTCGTTGCTAGGCTGATCGAGGCACAGCGGGAAATAGAAACTGCTCTGCTGCGGCTATCACATCAGGTAGAACAACTGACCAATACGGTTCAGGCATTGATCACCTGGTCCAACCGAATTACCGACGATGTTGGCAAGCTGAAGCAGTGGTCACTGGAGTACCTGTATGCGTCGCGCGCCCCCGCCTTTTTCGGGAAACTGGTTACGCGTGCGCACGCGCTCACTGCTGAGGAGCTGAGCCCAGATGCTGGAGGACGCATTAGAGGCGGGCAAGATCACCAAGGAAGAACGCGACGACCTGCTGGTCACCGACCTGGTGGTGCGTGATGGCTGGCATGAGGACAGTGAGCCGGTCTATCTGGTGATAGAGATTTCGTGGGGTATCGGAATGGACGACACCAAACGTGCGCTTCGTCAGGCACGCGCTTTCGCGAAGTTGGGTATACGCACGGTACCCGTGGTCGCTGGAGAGCGTGCCACCGAGGACGCCATCGAAGAGGCGCACGAGTTCGGCATCTGGCAGGCCATGGACGGCAGGATAGAACCTCCACGCAAACGCAAGTCCCCCATCCTCCCGGAGAGCGTGTAACACCACAAAAAGCCCCTGCTGTTGGCAGGGGCTTTTCCGTCATTCAACCGACTGGCATTAGCGCTTGACGTACTGGAACGCGCGGCGTGCGCGTTTGCGACCGTACTTCTTGCGCTCCTTCACGCGCGGGTCGCGGGTCACGATGCCCAGCTGACGCAGGGTAGGGCGCAGTTCGGGCTTCGCCTGGATCAGCGCGCGAGCAATGCCCATTCGCACCGCTCCTGCATGTCCGCTCAGCCCGCCACCCTTGCAGTAAGCGATTACATCAAACTGCCCTTCGGTATTGGTCACGGCGAAGGGTTGGCGCACCATCGCCTCCAGCGTGAACCTGCCGAGGTATTCGCGCACAGGCTTGCCGTTGATGATGATGTTGCCTGTTCCCGGCATCAGCCACACCCGCGCGACCGCCGTTTTGCGGCGACCGGTTGCATAATAGCGTACCTGTTCCTCTGCCATAGTCTCCCTCGCTACACCTTAATCTCCAGCGGCTTCGGTTGCTGAGCCTCATGCGGGTGATCGGGTCCCGCATAAACCTTCAGCTTGCGGAGCATCGCCGCGCCCAGCTTGTTGTGGGGAAGCATCCCCTTGACCGCGCGGCGGATGGCTCGCTCCGGCTTCTCAGCGATCAGCTTGCCCCGCGATATCGAACGCAGTCCGCCTGGCCACATGGTATGCCAGTAAATCAGTTCCTCGTCTTTGTGACCCGTCAACTTGACCTTGCTGGCATTGACCACGATCACAAAGTCGCCCGTGTCCAGATGCGGCGCGAAGATAGGCTTGTGTTTGCCGCGCAGAATCTTCGCCACCTCCGCCGCCAGCCGACCCAGCGGTTTGCCCGCGGCGTCCACTACGAACCACTCCCGTTTGATGTCCGATGGCTTGGTCGAATAAGTTTTCATTGTCATAGCCCTTTACCCGCCTGTTGTTCGCTTCTCAGAATAGCGCTTCTGTCGTAGTTCACGCGCACGAGGCACAGTCCGTGCGCCGGCACGTTAAAGCCCGCCTTTTGTCGGGTGCCGCTTTGCAGTAACTGCACCATTGTTTCGGGCGCACGCTTGCCCAAACCGACTTCGATCAGCGTGCCCATAATAGCCCGCACCATCCCTTGCAGGAAGCCGTCCGCCTCGATACGCAACCATACCAGCGGCGGTCGTGCCCGCAGTTGCGCACTGTACACCTCGCGTAGCGTGTTCCGGTAGCGTTTGACCTCCGAGGCGAAAGCAGCAAAGTCATGCTTGCCGACCAGGTATACTGTCGCTTCCTGCATCGCCTCAATATTCAGAGGCTGGCTCACCCGATAGGCATATCGCTCCATCAATGCGGAGCGCACCGGGTGGTTCCACACTGTGTACCGGTACACCCGCGAACGGGCGCTGTATCGTGCGTGGAAGCTCTCATCCGCTTCCCATGCCCATCTCGCGGCGATATCCCGCGGTAGCACGCTATTCAGCGCCGCCGGCACCCGCTCCACCGGAATCCGACAGTTGGTGCGGAAATGCACTACCTGTCCCGTGGCGTGTGCGCCGGCGTCTGTTCGGCTTGCTCCGACCACGGATACCTTTTCTTGGGTAATCTTCTGCACTGCCTGGCAGATTTCTGCCTGTACCGTGCGCTTGCCACGCTGTATCTGAAACCCTGCAAAATCCGTGCCATCATATTCGATGACCACGGCGATGGTTCGCATAGAGAGCACTCACTGGATAAGCTCCAGCAGAACCAGCATCGCGCCGTCGCCGCGGCGGTGCCCCAAACGCACCATTCGCGTATATCCGCCGTTCCGGCTGGCGTAGCGCGGAGCGATCTCGTCAAACACGCGCTTCACTAGGCTCTCCGACTTCAGGATTCGCCGAGCCAGCCGTCGCGAGTGGAGGTCGTTCCGCTTCGCCAACGTGATAATCTCCTCGGCGATGGAACGCACCTCTTTCGCCCGCGTATCGGTGGTGCGAATGGCTTCATGAATAAACAACTGCTGTGTCAGCCCGTGCAGTAGCGCACGACGCTGGTCGCTGGGCAGTCCCAGTTTACGATGACCGACCAGATGTCGCATAGGTTACTCCTTGTTCTCCTCTTCGTCCTCTTGGTGCGCCTGCGCGGTGGTTGCCAGATATTCGCGCACCTGTTCCAGAGTCTCGCCGCGCAGGGTCAAGTTCAACTGTGCCAGCTTCTCCCGCACCTCATACAACGATTTCCTTCCGAAGTTACGAATGTTCATCAGCTCGTGCTCGGTGCGATGCACCAGATCGCGCACGCTGGTGATGCCTGCACGCTTCAGGCAGTTATAGGTGCGCACCGAGAAATCAAGCTCTTCTACCCGCACATCCGGCACATCGGAGGGCAGTAGCGTGCTTTCCGGTGGTAACGGCAGGGACGCGCTGACGTCCATACGCACGAACATGTCCATGAAGTCGCGCAGGATGCGCGCTGCATCCTGCAGGGCGTGCGCTGGGAAGATGGTGCCGTTCGTCCAGATCTCCAGGGTCAGCCGCTCCAGGTCGGTCTTGAAGCCAACGCGCGTCGATTCCACGATGTAGTTGACCTTACGCACTGGCGAGAACATCGCGCCGATGGGAATAACCCCGATGGTCTTCGCCAAGGCGTCGGGCAGAGCAACCTTCTCCGGGGGAACATAGCCGCGCCCGCGCTGAACGTACAGTTCCATACGCAGGGTCGCCCCCTCCTCGCTGATGGTTGCCAGGTAGGTCTCCGGATTGACGATCTCGGCGTCGAGCGGACAGCGCACATCGGCGCCCGTGATCACGCCCGGACCGCGCGCATCTACGCTCAGCGTGATAACCTCGTTCGGCTTGCCGCTACCCGAAGCGCGTACCGCCAGCTCCTTAATGTTCAGGATGAGCTCGGTGGTATCTTCCTTGACGCCTGGGATGGTGGAGAACTCGTGTAGCACCTTCTCCACCTTGATCGCCGTGACTGCTGCCCCCGGAATGGACGACAGCAGAACGCGCCGCAGGGCGTTGCCCAGCGTGGTCGCAAAGCCCCGCTCTAGCGGTTCGGTTACAAACTTACCGTAAGTGCCGCTTTGCTCGATGACCTCAATGTGCGGCACGAGAAATGGTTCTGCCATTTTTCGGACTGTCTTGCCTCCTTCGGCATTTTGTCCATGACACTGATTATCTCGAGTAGAACTCGATAATCATCTGTTCCTCGACGTCAGTGTCAATCTGCTCACGGGTGGGACGCGCGATCACACGTCCCGTCAGAGTCGTCGGGTCAAAGCTCAGCCACGCGGGGATATTAGCACTGCGACCCGCCAGATTACTGTGTATCGGCTCGGAGTCGCGTTTCCCCTGTGCAACGGACACTTCATCGCCCGGGCGCAGTTGATAAGAGGGGATGTTCACCTTCCGCCCGTTGACGGTGAAGAAGCCATGGCTGACCAATTGCCGCGCCTGATCGCGAGAGACCGCTAGCCCCAGCCGGTAGACCACGTTATCCAGGCGCATCTCCAGCAACTGCAACAGGTTCTCGCCCGCTACGCCCGGACGGCGGATTGCCTCATCCACATACCGGCGGAACGGCCGCTCTTCCATTCGGTAGATGCGGCGCAGTTTCTGCTTCTCACGTAACTGCTTGCCGTAGTCGGTGAGCTTTTTGCTAACCGCCATTGCGCCGTGCTGTCCGGGCGGCTTGCGACGGCTCTCCCGCTCGATGGCGCACTTTTTGGTGTAGCACCGCTCGCCCTTCAGAAACAGCTTGACGCCCTCGCGTCGACACAGACGACATTTCGGTGATGCAATACCCATCGAATGAAACTCCTCCTGCTCCTTTACACCCGGCGCCGCTTGGGCGGACGACAGCCGTTATGAGGTACTGGGGTGACGTCCTTGATGGAAAGAATGTCTAGTCCAACCGCCTGCAGGGCACGGATGGCGGTCTCGCGTCCGGGACCAGGTCCCTTCACCTCCACGTCCACCTTGCGCACGCCGTGTTCCATTGCCTTGCGCGCGCAGTCTTCCGCTGCCATCTGCGCGGCGAACGGAGTGCCTTTGCGTGCACCTTTGAAACCGACCACTCCCGCGCTGGACCAGGCGATGACGTTGCCGTGCACATCGGTAATCGCCACTATCGTGTTGTTGAAGGTGGACTGGATATGCGCAACACCGTGAACGATGTTCTTCTTCGGTTTCGTTTTCTGTCGGGTGGTAACGACCTTTCTTGCCATCCGATGATGCCTCCCCTATTACCTCTTCTTTCGCTTTGTGCCCACGGTGCGGCGCGGCCCCTTGCGGGTGCGCGCGTTGGTGCGCGTGCGCTGTCCTCGCACCGGCAGTCCACGGCGATGCCTCAAGCCACGATAGCAGCCGATTTCGATGAGCCGGCGGATGTTTTGCTGGACCTCGCGGCGAAGCTCGCCCTCCACGCGATACTCGCGGTCAATCACCTCACGCAGGCGGCTGATCTCGCCTTCCGTGAGCTGACGCACCCGCGTGGATGGATCAATCCCGCACTGTGCCAGTATCTTGCGAGCGCTGGATAGCCCAATGCCGTAGATGTACGGCAGAGCGTACTCGATCTTTTTATCGCGTGGCAAATCCACACCAGCGATGCGTGCCAACGTGTCGCCTCCTTATCCCTGACGCTGTTTGTGCTTCGGATTCTTCTTGCAGATGACCCGAACCACGCCTCTCCGTCGGATGATTTTGCAATCGTTGCAGATTTTCTTCACCGATGCTCTGACTTTCATGCTTCAAACCCCTTTTTCCGCTCAAAAGGACACGCAAACACCTATTATACCGAAAGTAACCCCCTTTCGGCAAGTGCTTCCCCCTCCACGTACCGGGCGACCACACGCTACTTATAGCGATAGATAATCCGCCCGCGAGTCAGATCATAGGGCGACAGTTCTACCAGCACACGGTCTCCCGGCAAGATCTTGATGAAGTGCATACGCATCTTGCCCGACACGTGCGCCAGCACGATGTGTCCACCCTGTATCTCCACGCGAAACATCGCGTTTGGCAGGGTCTCCACTACCGTGCCTTCTACCTGTAGCCCCTTCTCCTTCTCGACAGGCTCTTGCTTCTTTGCCATATCCTCTATCCCCACCCGTTCCTACGGGCGATTGCTCACTCCACTGTAAGGATCAGTGGACCCTTACGGGTGATGGCGACTGTATGTTCAAAGTGAGCAGAGAGCTTGCCGTCCTCTGTCACAATTGTCCACTTATCTGAAAGGCACACCACCTGGGGCTTGCCTTGGTTGACCATCGGCTCAATCGCCAGCGTCATTCCCTCGCGCAGAACCGGGCCGCTGTTGGGCTTGCCGTAGTTGGGCACAGGCGGGTCCTCGTGTATCTTTTTGCCTACGCCATGCCCCACCAGCTCGCGCACTACCGAATAGCCGTGCTTCTCCACGAACCGCTGGATGGCGGAGGCGATATCCCCAATGCGCTTGCCCACCTGCGCCTGGTCGATGCCCACATACAGTGCCTGGCGCGTGACATCTAGCAATCGTTGAGCCTCTGGGCTTATCTCACCGATGGGCACGGTAATCGCCGCGTCGGCATAGTAGCCGTCTAGCTCCACGCCCATATCGATACTCAGGATATCGCCCGGCATCAACACCCGATTCGAGGGCACGCCATGCACCACCTGATGGTTCACAGAGGTGCAGATATGGGCAGGAAAGCCCATATAGCCCTTGAAAGCCGCGCGACCGCCACCCTCTTTGACCAGAATAGCCGCCAGCGCGTCCAAGTCCGCCGTCGTGGTCACCCCGGGCGTAATGGACTCGCTTAAGATGCGCAACACCTTGGCTGTCAACCTGCCAGCCGCGCGTATCTTCTCGATTTCTGCCGGGCTTTTGATAATAATCATGCGCCTGTCAAACACTGACGCCACCGACGCGAGACGGCGTCTTTCACTACCTGATACACTTTGTCCACGTCGTCGCCGGCGTCCACTCGTTCCAGCAGTCCCCGCTGTTCGTAAAAGGCGATCAGCGGCTCCGTCTGCTGGTGATACACCTGCAGACGCTTGCGAATGGCTTCGGGCGTGTCATCGGGACGGATAACCAGCTCCGCCCCACAGCGGTCGCAACGTCCCTCCACCTTCGGCGGCATCGTGAGGATATGATAGTTCGCGCCGCACTGGATACAGGTGCGCCGTCCGCCTAGCCTCTGCTGGAGTACCTCCTCTGGCACGTCTAGATACAGCACCCCGCACAACTGCCAGCAGTGCTTCGCCACCATCTCCTCCAGAATCCGCGCCTGCCGCACCGTGCGAGGGAAGCCGTCCAGTATCACGCCGTTGCCAATCTCGCCCTGTGCCAGTTGCTCTTGCAAAACCGCCGCCACGAGGTCGTCGGGAACGAGCTCCCCGCGGGTGATATACTCCTGCACGGTTTTGCCCAGCTCACTACCCGTCCTCATGGCTTCTCTGAGCATCTCACCCGTGCTGACCTGTACGAACCCAAAATCTCCTTGCAGGCGTTGCGCCTGCGTGCCCTTACCAGCACCCGGGGCACCCAGAAATATCCATATCATCAGCCGTTTTCCGCTCCTATCGGTTGTCAAGGTTGATTCGCACACCCTTTTTCCTCGCGGTGCGAGGTTACTCGCGTAGGAAGCCCTCGTAGTTGCGCATCAGCATCTGCGCTTCGATGCTCTGCATCGTCTCCAGCGCCACACCCACCACAATTAACAGCGAGGTACCGCCCACCAGTGAGAAGGTGCCCAGCTCCACTCCCGTGATCGATGGGGCGATGTACTGGATGAGTGCCACCGCCGCCAGGAACAGCGCGCCGGCAAAAGTGATGCGTGAGACCACTTTATCCAGATAGTCTGCCGTGGGCTTGCCGGGGCGGATGCCGGGAATGTAACTGCCGTACTTCTTCAGGTTCTCTGCGATGTCGTTCACGTCGAACTGCACCGCCGTGTAGAAATAGGTGAAGATGACGATCACGATGCCGTACATAATCAGCGCGAAGGCGTTGTTGCCGGGCGCAAGCCAAGCAGCCGCCTGCTTTAGATAGTACACCCAGCCGGTATCGCCCGGGATGGCAGTGGCGATGGTCATCGGCAGAAGCATCAGCGAGATGGCGAAGATGATGGGAATCACGCCCGCCATCGCGATCTTCAGGGGCAAGAACGAGCTGTGCCCTCCAACCTGCCGCATCCCCACAATGCGCCGTGCGTGCTGGATGGGAATCTTGCGCTGTGCCTGCGTCACATACACGATGCCCACGATAGTGCCCAAGAACACCACTGCCAACAGCACCAAGCTGACCCACGCCTGAAGCAGAGAAACGGACTCCCACACCTTCGATATCTGCCATGGCAGGCTTGCCGTGATGCTCGCGAAGATGATGAGCGATACCCCGTTACCCACGCCCTTATCGGTAATCTGCTCGCCCAGCCACAGTAGAAACATCGTGCCTGCTGTTAACACCAAGGCAGTTGCCAGCAGTTGCCACCAGTTGGCGGTCAGAATCTGCGAGCGCACTAGTGTGACGCTAATACCCAGCGACTGCAGGAACCCCAACGCCACCGTTAGGTAACGGGTGCGCTTGGCGATCTCCTTGCGTCCCGTCTCGCCCTCTTTCTGCAGTTCCTTCCACTGCGGGATCGCCGCTACCAGCAACTGCATGATGATGGAGGCGTTGATGTAGGGCACGATGCCCATGGCGAAGATAGTGAACTTGCGCAGTGCCCCACCAGAGAACACGTCCACTAGCCCGAACACGCCTCCCTGGGCGAACAACCGCTCCATTGCTGCGTGATCGATACCAGGCACGGGGATATGAAGCCCCACCGTGTACACGGCGAACGCGCCAAACACAAACAGGATGCGCTGGCGCAGGTCGGGTAACTTCCAGGCTGCTATCAGGGTTTCAAGCATGGTTAAATCGCCTCCACACTGCCTCCGACCGCAGTAATCTTCTGCTCGGCAGTTTTGCTGAACTTATGGGCACGCACGGTGAGCGGCTTGGTCAGCTCGCCTTCACCGAGTACCTTCAAGCCGTCTTTTTCCAGCTTCTTGATGATTCGACGCTCGAGCAACAGCTCGGGTGTCACCACCTCACCCGCCTCGAAGCGTTCTTCCAGCAGAGCCACGTTGATGATCGTGTACTCTTTGTGTGTAGGGTTCTTGAACCCCTTCAAGCGAGGCAAGCGACGATGCAAGGGCGTTTGACCGCCTTCAAAGGTCAACGGCACCTGATCGCGCGCTTTCTGCCCTTTGGTCCCGCGCCCGGTGGTCTTGCCGTGCCCGGAGCCGATACCTCGTCCCACGCGCTTGCGGCGATGGGTTGCACCCGGATTGGGTTTGAGTTCATGCAGAAACATTCCCAGCCTCCTCTATGACCGCGTTATCCGCCACCTCTTGCACGGTGACCAGATGGCTGATTCTACGAACCATGCCCCGAATAGCGGGGTTATCCGGCTGGATGACGCTCTGGTGGAGACGGCGCAATCCCAGTGCCTCCACCGTGCGCTTCTGACGCTTACTGTAGCCGATCGGGCTGCGGACGAGGGTGATTTTAAGAGCCATCTGCCGTTCCCTCCTCCTTGCCTTCCAGATACTTGCGCATCCAGGGCACTATCTGCTCCGGCTGCTTGCCGCGCATCTGGGCGACCTGTTCCACCCGCTTCAGCATCTGCAGGGCCTTAATGGTCGCCCAGGCCACGTTGATGGGGTTTCTGGAGCCCAGGCACTTGCCCAGCACATCTTTGACGCCGGCGGCTTCCAGAATTATGCGCATCGATGTGCCTGCCACCACGCCGGTACCCGGAGAAGCAGGCTTTAGGATCACCGTCGACGCCCCGAAGGATGTCACCACCTGGTGCGGAATGGATGTGCCCACAATGGGCACCTCAATCAGTCGTTTTTTGGCGTCTTCCACACCCTTACGGATGGCGTCGGGGATCGCGCGCGCCTTGCCCAGACCCGCGCCCACGTGTCCCTGTCCATCGCCAACCACTACCAGCGCGTTCCAGCTCATTGTCCGACCGCCCTTATGCGTCTTCTGCACGCGGTTCGTTCGGATGACGCGCTCTTGCAGGTTCAGTGTATCCGCGTTGATTCGTGCCATCTCTAGAACTCCAGTCCCCCTTCTCGTGCTGCCTCTGCCAGCGCTTTCACACGCCCATGATATTTATAGCCGCCGCGGTCGAACACCACGTGCCGCACCCCGGCGTCAATGGCGCGCTCCGCGATCAGCCGTCCAACCGCTCGGGCGGCTTCGATGTTGTCGGTTTTAGGCAGGGCGTTGCGCAGAGCAGGCTCCAGCGACGAGGCGGCGGCGATGGTGTGCCCTTTCTCGTCGTCGATCACCTGTGCGTAGATGTATTTCAGACTGCGGAACACCGCCAGACGCGGGCGTTCCGTTGTGCCGCGAATCTTCTTGCGTACTCGTGCATGACGCAGTAATCGTCCCCGTTGACGGGGGGCAACGTTCTTGTGCTGTATCATGGTTACTTCCCTCTGCCTTTCCCGCCAGCTTTGCCACTCTTACCGGCTTTGCGCCGTATCTGTTCACCCTGGTATCTGATGCCCATCCCCTTGTAGGGTTCCGGTGGACGTACTCGCCGGATGAGGGAGGCCTGCTGTCCCACCACCTCTTTATCGATGCCTTTGACGGTTATCAGCGGCATACGGGTGTTGACATCCTGCCCGACCTCGAAGGTGATTCCGGGCAGGGGTTCCACCACTTTCGGCTGGGCGTAGCCTACGCTCAGCGACAACTTGCCACCCTCCAGCTGAGCACGATAGCCCACGCCAACCACCTGCAGTACCCGCTGATACCCTTTGGACACGCCTTCCACCATGTTTGCGATCAGGGTACGGGTCAGACCATGCAGGGCGCGATGGTTCCGTTCATCGCTGGGACGCTCCACCAGCAGAAAACCGTTCTCACGGCGCACGGTTATCTCGGCGGGGATCTTTTTGCTCAACGTGCCGAGCGGACCCGTCACCGTAATCTGTCCGGGCTCCCACTGCACCTCCACGCCCTGCGGGATGGGTATCGGTCTTTTGCCTATACGCGACATGCTACCACACTCCTTTTCCCGGTGCGAACTCTATTTTACCACACTTCCGCCAGCACTTCGCCGCCAAGCCCCAGCCGACGCGCCTGTTTGTCGGTCATCACGCCGCGCGAGGTGCTGACAATCGCCGTACCGAAGCCAAAGTAGACGGGCTTCAGGTCCTTTGCTTTGCGATAGACCCGCAGACCCGGTTTGCTGACCCGGCGCAGGTTAGTGATGGCACGCTCTCGGCTCATGCCCTGCTTCGCACCGTACTTCAGAGTAATGCGCAAACGGTTTTGTGGCTTCGCCTCAATGACTTCGTAGCCCTTGATGTAGCCTTCTTCCTTCAGTATCCGACAGATCTCTATCTTCAGTTTCGATGCGTCCAGCTCCACCGTCTCGTGAAGCGCCATGTTGGCGTTGCGGATACGGGTGAGCATATCCGCGATCGCGTCATTGACAGGCATGTCTCTTCTCCTCCTTCGTTGGGTGATGGACGGTTTGCTGCGCGCCTGTCAGGCACGGCGAAGGTATCCATCCACCTACCACGATGCTTTTTTCACGCCGGGCAACAGCCCACGATGCGCCATCTCACGGAAGCAGATTCGGCACAAGCCGAACTTGCGAATGTATCCGCGAGGACGACCGCAGACGTTGCACCGGTGGTATTCCCGCACCTTGAACTTCTGCGGGCGTCGCGCTTTGACTTTCAAACACTCTTTCGCCACAGGCTTCTTCCTCCTGATCTCCTGCAAGTGCCTCTGTTTCCGGCGAGATTACCTCTCTGCCTCGGCACGCTCCTTCTTCGCACGCTCGATAATCTGCTGGGCAATATGCGCCGGCACCTCATCGTAGTGCGAGAACTCAGTAGAGAACCTTCCGCGCCCCCGCGTGATGGAACGCAGGTCGATGGCATAGCGCACCATCTCCGCCTGCGGAACCAGCGCGGTGATCTTTTGCTTGCCGACCCCCGCGCTCTCGGTGCCCATTACGCGCCCACGCTTGCCATTCAGGTCGCTGATCACATCACCCAGGAACTCCTCCGGCACGATGATATCCACCTTCAACACCGGCTCCAGCAGAACCATGTTCGCCTTGGCCGCGGCGTTCTGGAACGCCAGGCTACCCGCTATCTGGAACGCCTGGTCCGACGAGTCCACCGTGTGGTAAGAACCGTCGTACACGGCGCACTTCACATGGACCACCGGATAGCCCGCCAGCACCCCGCGCCGCATCGCATCGCGCACACCTTTCTCCACCGCCGGGATGTACTGTTTCGGAATCACACCGCCTACGATGCGGTCTTCAAACAGAAACTCGCCGTCGGGGTAGGGCTCTATCTCGATCCAGCAGTCACCATACTGTCCGCGACCACCAGTTTGCTTCTTGTGCTTGCCTTGCGCCTGCGCCTTACTACGGATGGTCTCGCGGTACGGGATGCGCAGTTCCTCGACGGTCACCTCTGTGCCGAACTTGCGCTTCATGCGCTCGATGACCACGTCCAGATGCGACTCGCCCATGCCTGAAATGACCGTCTGCCCCGTTTCAGGGTCACGATGGTATCGGAAGGTGGGGTCTTCCTCAGCCAGGCGTGCCAGCGCGGGACCAAGCCGGTCTTCATCCGCCTTACTCTTGGCGCGAATGGCAACACTATAGACGGGCGCAGGAAACTCGATGCCGGGCAGGATAATGGGCTTTGCCCTGTCGGTCAGCGTGTCGCTCGTGCTAGTTTCCTGCAGTTTGGCGATGGCGCCGATGTCCCCGGCATGCACGGCAGAGGTCGGCTCCTGCTGTTTGCCGCGCACAAAGAAAATCTGCCCCACACGCTCATCACGCTCTTTGTTGGCGTTCCACACATGGCTATCCGAGCGCAGGATACCCGACATCACGCGGAAGTAGGTTAACTTGCCCACGTACGGATCCGCCATCGTCTTGAACACGAAGGCTGCCAGCGGCTCGTTATCGTCGGGTTTACGCACCTCTTCCTGCCCCGTTTGCGGGTTCGTACCTTTGGCGGGGGGCATATCCGCCGGCGACGGAAGCTCACTGATGATAAAGTCCAAAAAAGCCGTCAGCCCGCTAAGGTTGCTCGCCGAGCCGCATACGACCGGTATCAGCTTCCCGCTGGTGATGCCCTCTTTCAGCCCCCGACGCACCTCTTCGGGGGTCAACGGCTCGCCTTCCAGGTACTTCAGGGTCAGCTCGTCATCGCCTTCCGCCGCCGATTCCTCCAACCAGTCGTGGTACCGGCTGACCTGCTCCTGCAGGGAGGCTGGGATTTCCGTCTCGGCGGTTTTTGCACCCACGCCGCGCACGGCACGCATCGAAATCAGGTCGATCACGCCCTCGAACGAGGCTTCGGCTCCAATCGGCACGATGACCGGCACCACGCGCGTGCCGAACCGTTCGCGCAGTTCTTTCAACCGCGCCTCGAAGTCCGCATTTTCGCGGTCCATCTTGCTGATGAACACCGCTCGCGCGATACCGCGCTTTTCAATGTACTCCAGCGCGATGTCGAAGCCCACTTCTGGCGCACTCTGAGCGGGCGTCACCAGCACCGCAGCATCTGCAACATGCAGAGCACCCACCATATCACCCACAAAATCCAGGTAGCCGGGGGCGTCGATAATGTTAATCTTGTGCTCCTTCCACTCGACAGGCACAACGGAGGCATTAATGCTGATTTTGCGCTTGATCTCATCCGCGTCAAAATCCGAGACCGTGTTTCCGTCTTCCACCTTGCCCATGCGGTCGGTGCCGCCAGTAGCAAAAAGCAGAGCCTCCGTCAGGCTGGTCTTGCCGGAGCCACCATGTCCCACGAACGCCACATTGCGTATCGCCTTAATGCCCACCTGTTTCACCGAAACGCCCTCCTGTTGTAAGTTGCGATCAGCGCTGTCGGAACGGCATTCCCAAAGCGGCTAACAGCGCACGTGCCTCTTCGTCGGTGCGCGCCGTGGTCACAATGCAGATGTCCATTCCCCGGATGCGGTCCACTTGGTCGTACACGATCTCGGGGAACACCAACTGCTCGCGCATCCCCATCGAGAAGTTCCCGCGCCCGTCAAACGAGTTGGGCGAAACCCCCTGGAAGTCGCGCACGCGCGGCAGAACGATATTCATCAGCTTGTCCAGAAAGTCGTACATCCGGTCACCGCGCAGAGTGACCTTCGCGCCGATGCGGTGTCCCTGTCGGATTCGGAAGTTCGAGATGGACTTGCGTGCCCGCGTAATCACCGGCTTCTGCCCCGAGATCGCCGCCAGGTCGCGCACCGCCCCATCCAACTGCTTCGGGTCCTGCTCACCCTGTCCCACGCCCATGTTGATGACCACCTTCACCAGGCGTGGCACTTGCATAATGGACTTGTACCCGAACTGTTGCATGAGCTGGGGCACGACTTCCTTGTAATATTTCTCTTTGAGCCTCGACACGTATCGGGTTTGTGTTGTCTCACTCATCGTTTTACACCACTCCATGACCGGCTGATTTACACCGAGTCGATATATTCCTTACACTTCTTACAGGTGCGAACACGCTTGCCGTCCGTGGTAACCGAGATGGCAATGCGTGTACGCTGGTTACAGCGCGGGCACACCAGCATCACCTTCGACACATGAAGCGGAGCAGGCTTCTCCACGCGCCCGGTCTGTGTCTGCGGTGTTGCGCGACTGACCGGGCGTGGCTTCTGGTGGCGCACCACGATGTTGATGCCGTCCACCAGCACGCGATTCTCGCGCGGGAAGGTGTGTATCACCTTGCCCCGCTTGCCACGGTCTTTGCCCGCGATGACCTCTACCGTGTCCCCCTTGCGTATCTTCAACGGGCGCACGGCGCGCCCACTCTGTTTCTTGTTGACAGTTGCAGTGCTCATGGGTTCTCCTCTCCTACAGCACTTCCGGCGCCAGCGAGATGATGCGCATGAAGTTGCGCTCGCGCAGTTCGCGGGCAACCGGTCCGAAGATTCGCGTGCCGCGAGGTTCCAAACTGTTTGTCACCACCACGGCGGCGTTCTCGTCGAAGCGCAGGGTCGAGCCGTCCGGGCGGCGAATCGGCTGTTTGGTGCGAACGACCACTGCCTTGACAATATCGCTCTTCTTCACCGGCATTCCAGGCGTCGCCGATTTCACCACTGCCACGATCACGTCTCCCACTCGAGCGTAGCGCGTGTTCGAACCTTTCAGCACGCGGATACACATCAGCTCGCGCGCGCCCGAGTTGTCGGCAGCCTTGAGCCGGGTATATATCTGTATCATTGCCGCTCCCTCCTCTTACTGTGCCTTCTGGATCACGCGCGACACCCGCCACCGCTTGGTTTTACTCAGCGGGCGCGTCTCCATGATCTCCACCACATCGCCCACGTGGCATTCGTTGTTCTCGTCGTGCGCATGGAACTTCTTGGTGCGCTTGACCGTTTTGCCGTACAGGGGGTGGCGCATGATACGCTCTACCGCCACCACCACCGTTTTGTCCATTCGGTCGCTGACCACCACACCCACGCGCACCTTACGGCGTCCGCGCGTGACTACCTCGTTCTCAGCCATTGATGTTCCTCCCATCCGTTACGCGCTCTGCCCGGCGCGCTGCTTTTCGGTGATAATGGTAAGCAAGCGCGCGATATTGTGTCGCGTGATGCGGATGCTCGCAGTATCACCCAACTTCCGCATCGCTTTATTCTGTCGGAGCTGGAACAGCCTCTCCCTCTCCTGCTGTAGCCTCTGCTGTAGCTCCGGCAGGCTCAGTTTGCGGAGCTCCTCCGGTTTCAACGGTTTCATATTCTCCCTCGAAATCCCGTCGTGTGACGAATTTGGTAGCAATCGGAAGTTTATGGGATGCCAGACGCATCGCCTCGCGTGCCAGCTCCTCCGGCACGCCAGCCATCTCGAAGAGGATACGCCCCGGTTTAACCACCGCAACCCATCCCGCCGGTGCACCCTTGCCACTGCCCATGCGGGTCTCGGCAGGCTTCTTGGTATAGGGCTTGTCCGGAAAGACCCGAATCCAGATCTTTCCACCTCGGCGCACATGGCGCGTCATTGCGATACGCGCCGCCTCAATCTGGTTGCTGGTCAACCAGCACGACTCCAACGCCTGAAGCCCGTAGTCGCCAAAATCCAGCTTGATGGCACCCGACGCCTTGCCCTTGCGTCGACCGCGGTGCTGTCGGCGATATTTAACTCGTTTCGGCATCAACATTGCCGCGTTGCCTCCTTCCTCCTCGACGACCTCGGCGACGGCGCCCGGCGAGGCGTTCGCCCTCCTGCTGCGCAACAGCAGGGGTGATCTCTCGGCTCTCCTCTTCCTCCCGTTTACCGGGCTGGATGTCGCCACGATAGATCCACACCTTCACGCCGATATTGCCGTAGGTCGTTGGTGCTTCTGCAAAACCGTAATCCACATCGGCACGGATCGTTTGCAAGGGTATCTTGCCCATCTTATCCACCTCGGCACGCGCCATCTCCGCGCCCGCCAATCGCCCTGCCACGCGCACCTTGATGCCCAATGCGCCCGCGCGCATCGTACGCAGGATCGCCTGGCGCATCGCGCGCTTGTAGGACACACGGCGCGAGATCTGCTGGGCGATGTTCTCCGCCACCAGCTGCGCGTCCTTATCGGGCTCGTTCACTTCCTGAACGTGCACATGCACATCACACGCCGGGCGAGCGTCCTTCTCGCGCGCAGACCGCCACCGGTAGGTGGGATCAAGCAGGTGTATCAGAGCCTGACGGATCTCTTCCAGCCCTCTGCCCTGCCGCCCAATCAGGATGCCCGGTCGAGCGGAGAAGATAGTAACCTCTACACGGTTCGCCGCGCGCTCAATCTCCACGCGCGAGATGGCTGCCGCCGCCAGGTCGGGACGACGCTTGGGCAGGTCCTTCTTCAGGAAACGCCGGATTTTGTAGTCCTCGTAAGCCCACTTCGCGTAGTCCTTAGACGAGTACCAGCGACTGTGCCAGTCGCGGATGATGCCCACACGAAAACCGATTGGATGAATCTTCTGTCCCAAACTGAACCTCCTTCGGTTCCCTCACGTTAAGTTCCGCTTGACGGTGTTTGCGGCGTTGTTGTGCCGCCGGTGTGCCGGGCGCGCCTCCCTACAGGACGCGGGCGTGGCACTTCCTCCACTTCTACCGTAATGTGGCAGGTCGGCTTGATGATGGGGTAAGCACGCCCCATCGCCCGCGGGCGAACACGTCGCAGGCGCGGACCCTCGTCCACCACAGCGTGCACGATCTTCAGCGCGCTCTCGTCAATGCTACCGCCGTCCCGCTCTGCCAGGAACACCGCGTTCGCCGCTGCCGACTGCACCACTTTCAGGATCGCGCGAGCCGCCCGCTGTGGCGAGAAGCGCAGAAACGCTATCGCCTCGGGCACATACTGCCCGCGGATCGCCTCTATCAGCAACCGCGCCTTACGCGGTGACAGTCGCACATACCTTGCTATCGCCCTTGCCATCTCTGTGCCTCACTTCTTGCGTGTTGTGCGGTCGGTGTGATGCCCCGGATGTCCCCGGAAGGTTCGCGTCGGGGCAAACTCACCCAGCTTGTGCCCAATCATGTTCTCGGTGATGAACACCGGCACGTGTTTCCTGCCGTCGTGCACAGCGATCGTATGTCCCACCATCACTGGCAGGATCGTGGACCGACGCGACCAGGTCTTGATAATCCGCTTCTCGCCAGTGGCGTTGAGTGCCTGGATCTTCTTCAACAACTTGGGGTCGATGTACGGTCCCTTTTTGATAGAACGTGACATCCCAGCGCTCCTCCAGTCGCCTTCCTCGTTTCAGACTACTTGCGCCGCCGGACGATGAACTTGTCCGATGGCTTGCGGCGGCGGGTCTTCTTGCCCAGGGTGGGCTTGCCCCACGGGGTGACCGGACCGCCCCGTCGACCGATGGGGGCTTTGCCCTCGCCACCACCATGCGGGTGGTCGCGCGGTGTCATGGCCGAGCCGCGCACGTGCGGGCGCCTGCCCAGATAGCGGCTCTTGCCCGCTTTGCCTAGCGACTCGTTCTCGTGCTCGGCGTGCCCTACCTGACCGACGGTCGCCTTACACTCTAGGTGGATCATGCGCACCTCGCCGGAGGGCAGGCGCACTTGGGCGTACTTGCCCTCTTTGGCGACCAACTGCGCGGCGACGCCTGCACTGCGCACCAGCTGTCCGCCCTTGCCGGGCACCAGTTCGATGTTGTGAATCATCGTGCCCAGCGGAATCGCCCGCAGTGGCAAGGCGTTACCTGGCTTGATGTCGGCATTCTCGCCGCTGAGCACCTGGTCCCCTACCTTCAGCCCCTCGGGACAGAGGATGTAGCGTTTTTCCCCGTCTACATATTGTATCAGGGCGATGCGCGCCGACCGGTTGGGGTCATACTCGATGCTGACCACCTTGCCCGGCACGCCGACCTTGTCGCGCTTGAAGTCGATAATCCGGTAGCGTCGCTTATTGCCCCCGCCGCGGAACCGCACCGTGGTACGCCCCTGGTTGTTGCGCCCCCCGCTCTTCTTCAGCGGCGCCAACAGGGACTTTTCAGGCTCCTCGCGCGTAATCTCCTCAAAGGTCGACACCGCCATGAAGCGGCGACCCGGAGAAGTCGGTTTTAACTGTCGTATCGGCATGGCTTACTCCTCTCCTGTTGCCACTACGTGACCTCGAACGCCTCGATGCGCTGACCTGGCTGAACCGTCACGATCGCCTTTTTCCATTTGGCGGTCTCGCCTACGGGCATTCGCCCGATCCGGCGACGCTTGCCGCGCACGTTCATCACGTTGACCTTCAGCACGTTCACCCGGTAGATGGTTTCCACCGCCTGTTTGATCTCGATTTTATTGGCATCCGGCGCCACCGCGAAGGTATATCGCCCCATCCGGGCGCTATCGGTGCTTCGCTCGGTAATCACAGGATGCAGGATGATTTCATGGGGTGATTTCATCGGGCGCACACCTCCTGCAGTTTCTGCAACGCCTCAGGGGTGGTGATAATCCGACGCGCCACCAACACATCCCGCACCGATACCGCTGGTGAGATGCGCACCTCCACACCCGGCAGGTTGCGGAAGCTCTTCCACACCACTTCGTCGTGCTCGGGCAGTAGCATCAGCACACGACGCGGGTCATCGATGTTCAACTCCTTCAGGAACTGCACCGCGTAGCGCGTTTTGATCGCGTCAAAACGGATACTCTCCACCGCGATGAGAGCGTTCTCCTCCATCTTGGCGGTCAGTGCACTGCGCATCGCCGCGCGACGCATCTTCTTGGGCATGTGCTGGCTATAGTCGCGCGGATTTGGACCGAACACCACCCCGCCATGTCGCCAGTGCGGGGCACGGATAGACCCTTGACGGGCGCGCCCGGTACCCTTCTGGCGCCAGGGCTTGCGTCCGCCCCCTCGCACCTCGCCGCGCGTTTTGGTGTCCGCCGTGCCCTGTCGAGCGTTCGCCTGCTCGGCAACCACCGCCGCGTGCATCAGGTCAGTACGCACCTCCGCGGCGAACACCTCTTCCGATAATTCTATCTCCCGCACGGGCTGTCCCGTTCGATCATACACACTCAGTTTTGGCATCGCCCTATCCCCTCTCGTCCCTGGCGATATACAGCAGTCCGCCGTTGGCACCGGGAACCGCCCCCCGTACCAACAGCAGGTTGCGCTCGGCGTCCACATGCACAACGGTCAACCCCTTCTGCGTGACGCGCTCTGCGCCCATGTGTCCCGGCTTCTTCACGCCTTTGAAGGTGCGTGCCGCATCGGTAGCACCGCTGGACTGTGGCTTGCGATGCACCATCGAACCGTGCGACTGGGGTCCACCGTGGAAGTGGTGACGCTTCACCACGCCCTGGAACCCACGCCCTTTGGATGTGCCGGTGACTTTCACCTTGTCGCCAGCCTTGAACACTTCGGCGACGCGAATCTCCTTGCCCACCTCTATCCCGCTAAGGTCATCCACCGGCACCTCACGCAGGTAGCGCAGTGGGGGTACATTCGCTTTCTTGAAATGCCCCTTCAGGGGCTTGTTGACACGCTTGGGAGAGACCTCCCCGAAGCCAACCTGTACGGCGACATACCCATCCTTCTCCGGGGTCTTGATCTGCGTGACCACGCAGGGACCCGCTTGGATCACCGAGACCGGGATGGCTTGTCCAGTCTCATCGAAGATCTGGGTCATGCCGATTTTTCTGCCTAAAATCGCCTGTACTGCCATCGGATATGCTCCTACTTGATTTCGATGTCCACGCCGCTGGGAAGGTCAAGCCGCATGAGCGCGTCGATGGTCTTCGGCCCCGCATCCAGAATGTCGATGAGCCGCTTGTGCGTGCACAGTTCGAAGTGCTCCATCGACTCCTTGTCGATATGTGGTCCGCGGATGACGCAAAACCGGTTGCGCTCTGTCGGCAGAAGCACAGGTCCCGAGATGCGAGCACCCGTGCGACGCGCCGTATCCACTATCTTCTGCACCGACTGGTCCAGCACTCGATGGTCATACGCACGCAATCGGATTCGCACCTTGTTTTGAAACTCTCGACGCGCCATACCTCCTGCCTCCTGCTGTTACTCGATGATCTTGGTCACCACGCCGGCTCCCACCGTGTGACCA
>PSLZ01000060.1:0-12439 GCA_040289885.1 Armatimonadota bacterium
TTTGTAATGTGGGTATGGTGGTGTGTTTTTTGTGTGTTGTGTGTGCGATGGGGGTGGGCATGGGTCACTGGTGGGCAGTTCAGGAATTTTTTTCTCGAACACCCTCGAAAAAGGTTGACAAACCCTTCCCTTTTGTGCCATACTAATAACTCGCGTGAAATTTGAAGAGGGAGCACGGGATGAAAACTATCCAGCACTCAGCAAGGCGTACCTCTAAACCAGTGGAGCTTCCCAACCTCGTTTCGGTACAGCTGGAGTCGTACAGGTGGTTCCTGGAAGAAGGGCTTCTTGAACTGTTCCACAACTTCTCGCCGATCTACGATTTTACCGGACAGCAGTTCGTTGAGCTTCTGGACTTCACCCTGGGCGAGCCGAAGTACAGCCTGGAAGAGTGTCGCGACCGCGACATGACCTTCGAGGCGCCCATCCGGGTGCATGTGCGCTATGGTCGCATCGAGGGCGGTGTGCCCACCGAGATGCAGGAGACGGAGGTCTACCTGGGCGACCTTCCGTTAATGACCGACAAAGGCACCTTCATCATCAACGGGCGCGAGCGGGTGGTGGTCAGCCAGATTCTGCGCTCTCCCGGTGTCTACTTCGAAAACGTGTTCGACAAGATTTTCCGCAAGGGCACGCCAACGGGCTTGTGGCTCGAGACCTACCTGAGCAACAAGAATATCTTCGGCGCAAAGATCATCCCTAACGAAGGTCCGTGGATTGAAATCGACACAGGCGCCAACGACGTCATTACCGTGCGTATCGGTCAAGGGCGTGCTTTGCCCATCACCACCTTCCTGCGCGCTCTGGAAAACTTTCCAGAGGCATGCGTCCTCCGCTACATGAAGGTGAAAGAGGCTCTCCACCGCCGCTACGAAGGCAGAGTGGAGGCCGGCGTGGATGCCGAAACGGGGGAGGTGCTGAACACCGCCCAGCAGATGGAGCAAGTGCAGGGCTACTATCGGCGTGCACCGAAGGTATCGCCGAAGCCACTAGTGCATCCGGAGACTGGCGAGGTTCTGCTGAATGTCGGTGAGCGCATCACGGAGGAGTTTCTGCACAACTCCGACCTGCCCCAGAGCGTGTTGGAGATGGAGGTAGCGGTCTCCTCACCGACCGATACCACCGAGGACATCCTGCGCCTATTCGGCACGCTCGTGCGCCTGGAAAAGCCCACCCGCGAGCAGTTGGAAGGGAAGTGGACAACCACCGACATCATGGATACGCGGGGGCGCAAGCCGCTGATCAAAGCCTTCCACCGGATTGATCAGGAGATGGCGCGCCGCATCGAGGGGTTGGGTCTGCCGGAGATAGAGGTGCTGGAGGTACCTGCCGTTATCGTGGAGACGCTGGCGCACGACCCCACGCACGACAAGCGCGAAGCGCTGATGGACATCTATCGCAAGATGCGTCCCGGAGACCCCGCAACGGAGGAGGGCGCGCGTGCGCTGATCGCCTCCCAGATTTACGACAACCGCCGCTATGACCTCGCGCGCGTCGGGCGGTACAAGCTGAACAAGAAGCTAGGTATCAACATCCCGCTGGATGTGCGCACTGTCACCAAAGAGGACTTTGTGGCGGTGATCGAATATCTGCTGAAGCTCGACCGGGGCGAGGGTGAGGTGGATGAAATCGACCACCTGAAGAACAAGCGCGTGCGCGCGGTAGGCGAGCTCCTGCAAAGCCAACTGCGCAACGGCTTCCTGCGGATGGAGAAGGTTGCCAAAGAGCGCATGACCAGCATGGACGCCGACCAGATCATGCCGCAGGTGATTCTGGCGATCAAGCCCGTCGCTGCCGCCATCAAGTCTTTCTTCGGCTCCAGCCAACTGTCGCAATTTATGGACCAGACCAACCCGCTGAGCGAGCTCACGCACAAACGCCGCCTGAGCGCGCTCGGTCCGGGAGGACTGACCCGGCAGTCGGCAACGCTGGAGGTGCGCGACGTGCACGATAGCCACTACGGGCGCATCTGCCCCATCGAAACGCCGGAAGGACCCAACATTGGCTTGATCAGTCAGCTGGCGATTTACGCACGCGTCAACGAGTTCGGCCTTATTGAGACCCCCTATCGCCGGGTCAAGAACGGTAAAGCCACCGACGAGATCGTGTACCTGTCGGCGGAAGAGGAGGAACAGTACCGCATCGCTCCCGGAGATACCCGCCTACTAGAGGACGGCACCATCGCCGACGAGTTCGTGCAGGTGCGCCACCAGGCAAACGAGGCGAACCGCTATCCCATCGTGCGCCGCGAAGAGGTGGAGCTGATGGATGTTTCGCCGGTGCAGTTGGTGTCCATCGCCACCGCGCTCATTCCGTTCCTCGAGAGCGACGATGCGGCGCGCGCGCTGATGGGGTCGAACATGCAGAAGCAGGCGGTGCCGTTACTGCGCTCCTCTGCACCCATCGTGAAGACCGGCCTGGAACGGCGCGCGGCGATGGACTCGGGAGCGCTAGTGCTCGCACGGCGCAACGGCACGGTAACCAAAGTCACCGCCGAGGAGATCGTGGTACGCACCGAAGACGGCGACCTCGACATCTACCGGCTGGTCAATACCATGCAGTCCAACCAGTCTACCTGTATCACCCAGAAGCCCATTGTCAACAAGGGTGACCGGGTGCGTGCGGGACAGGTCATCGCCGACGGTCCCTGCTCGGACCATGGCGAGCTGGCTCTAGGCAAGAACGTGCTGGTGTGCTTTGTGCCGTGGGGCGGCTATAACTACGAGGACGCCATTCTGATTTCCCAGCGACTGGTGCGCGATGACGTCTACAGCTCCATTCACATCGAGCGCTACGAGGTGGAAGCACGGGATACCAAACTGGGACCGGAGGAGATCACCCGCGACATCCCCAACGTGGGTGAGGAAGCACTAAAGGACCTGGACGAGCACGGCATCATCCGCATCGGCGCGCGGGTGCAGCCAGAAGACATCCTGGTGGGCAAGGTTCAGCCGAAAGGTCAGAGCGAGCTGAGCGCGGAGGAGCGGTTGATTATCGCCATCTTCGGCAAGAAGGCAGAGGAGACGCGCGATGTGTCTCTGCGTCTGCCCCACGGCGAGAAGGGCAAAGTGATCGACGTCAAGGTCTTCTCGCGCTTCCGCTACCGGTGCAAGGAGTGCGGGCATATCCATTACTTCAGCAAGCGGCCGGAGGAGAAGCCCGAGTGCGAGCGCTGTCGCGGGGATCTGGAGCGCATCGCCGCCGACGACCTGCCGCCGGGGGTCAACATGCTGGTGCGCGTATATGTGGCGCAGAAGCGCAAGGTCATGGAAGGCGACAAAATGGCAGGGCGTCACGGCAACAAGGGCGTCATCTCCAAGATACTGCCCGACGAGGATATGCCTTTCCTGCCCGATGGCACGCCGGTGGACATTGTGCTCAACCCGCTGGGTGTACCCTCGCGCATGAACATCGGACAGATTAAAGAGACGCATCTCGGCTGGGCGGGGCACTATTTTGGCACCGCGTATGAAGAGCCAGCGTTCTCGGGCACGACGGAGGAGGACATCCTGCGGGAACTGGAGCGTATGGCGAAGCATGTGCGCCGGATGGTCCTGCAGAACTACGTGAACGTGGACCTGGGACTGGGCATGCAGTTCCACGACGACCAGAGCGCGGAGGAGATGCTGGGCGAGGTTCGGGCGAAATTACGCGAACTGCCCATGTACAAGCTAGAGGCTCTGGCCAGCAAGGTCAACGCGCCTCCCGTTATCTTGCCCCTGCTGATGAAAGAGGAAGCGGTGGTTGAGATCCAGCGGAGCAAGGGCAACGTGGATGAATCGCGCCTCCCCGAACCGCTGAAGAACCCTGCTCCGCCCGAGATGATCGAGCACATCATCGAGCGCATTCGGGCAAACACCTGGCAGAGGTGCGGTATCGATGAGCGCACGGGCAAGTGCTGGGTGCGTGACGGCTTGACAGGCGAACCGTTCGATAACCCGCTGACCGTTGGCTACATCTACATGATGAAGCTGGCGCACCTGGTGGACGACAAGATCCACGCCCGCTCCACGGGGCCCTACTCGCTGGTCACCCAGCAACCGTTGGGCGGTAAGGCGCAGTTTGGTGGACAGCGGTTCGGTGAGATGGAGGTGTGGGCACTGGAGGCGTACGGGGCGGCATACACCTTGCAGGAGATGCTCACCACCAAATCGGACGACGTGATCGGGCGCGTGAAGGTGTATGAAGCCATCGTCAAGAGCGAGCCGATGATGGAACCCGGCGTGCCCGAATCGTTCAAGATCCTAGTGAAAGAACTGCAAAGCCTCGGGCTGAAGGTGACGGTATACAACGACCAGAACGAGGAAGTGAGCCTGAAGGACGAGGACGAAGAGGATAAGGGTCGCTCTCGTCGCTCACATCACCCTGACGCATCCTCAGGAGGTGGCAATTCGCGATGACAGACTCCAGCTCGTTTTCCAAGATCCGAATCAGCATCGCTTCACCCGATGACATCCGGCAATGGTCACACGGCGAAGTCAAAAAGCCGGAGACGATCAACTACCGCACCTTCAAGCCGGAACGGGACGGGCTGTTCTGCGAGCGGATATTCGGTCCGGTCAAGGACTGGGAGTGTCACTGCGGTCGCTATCGCAAGATGAAGTATAAGGGCACCATCTGCGACCGCTGTGGGGTAGAGGTGACCCGCGCGCGCGTGCGCCGCAGCCGAATGGGGCACATCGAGCTGGCGTCGCCGGTGTGTCACATCTGGTATCTGAAAGCCATGCCCTCTCCGCTGGCGTTGATTCTAGATATGTCCGCTCGCCTGCTGGAGAAGGTCATCTACTTCGCCTCCTACATCGTGACTCATGTGGACCGCGCCACCATCAATCAGGAGATGGACAATATCCGCGACGTGCTGGTGGAGATCACTGAGAACATCCGCAAAGAGGCAGAGGAAGAGGTGGCGCGCATGCGCCGCGAGTTCAACAAGCAGCTCCGGGAACACGGTGCCGACAGCCAGGACCCATGGGACGAGGCGACCATCGCGGAGAAGCGAGCCTATTTAGAGCGCCGTATCCAGCAGGAATATGAGGAAGCGGAGGCGCGTATTGAGGAGCTGAACTACGCCCTCTCGCGCCCGAACAGCAACGCCTGTCTGGAACGCATCGAGAAGCGCATGCTGATTAACGACGAGGAATGGCGCGCCATCGAGCGACTGCTGTATCAGGTGTCGCGCCATACCGGCAAGGACTACACCGGTCTGGTCAAAGCGGGCATGGGCGGCGCGGCGATACGCGACCTGCTCAAGGAGATCGACCTGGAGGCGCTGGCGCGCGAACTGCGTCAGGAGATTCAGAACACGCAGGGACAGGCGCGCATTCGCGCCATCAAGCGACTCGAGATCGTGGAGGCGTTCATCAACTCCAAGAACCGCCCCGAGTGGATGATTCTGGAGTGCATTCCCGTCTTGCCTCCGGAACTGCGCCCGATGGTGCAGCTGGACGGCGGACGGTTTGCCACCTCCGACCTGAACGACCTGTATCGGCGTATCATCAACCGCAACAACCGCCTGAAGAAGATCATCGAAATCCGTGCGCCGGAGAGCATTGTCAACCACGAGAAGCGACTGCTTCAGGAGGCGGTGGACGCGCTGATCGATAACGGACGACGTGCCCGCCCCGTGGTTGGAACCAACGGGCGCCCGCTCAAATCCCTCTCCGATATGCTCAAGGGCAAAGAGGGACGCTTCCGCAAGAACCTGCTGGGCAAGCGCGTGGACTATTCCGGGCGCTCGGTGATCGTGGTCGGCCCGAACCTGAAACTGCACCAGTGCGGTCTGCCCAAGGAGATGGCGCTGGAGCTGTTCAAGCCCTTCGTGATGAAGCGACTGGTGGACAGCGAGGCCGCCGCGAACATCAAGACTGCCAAGCGCATGATCGAGCGCATGAAGGACGAGGTGTGGGACGCCCTCGATGATGTCATTCACGAGCACCCCGTGCTGTTGAACCGCGCGCCTACCTTGCACCGATTGGGGATCCAGGCGTTCGAGCCCGTGCTGGTGGACGGTAAGGCGATCCAGATTCACCCGCTAGTGTGCCCTGCCTACAACGCCGACTTTGACGGCGACCAGATGGCGGTGCACGTGCCGCTGAGCCCACTGGCGCAGGCGGAAGCGCGGGTGCTGATGCTATCAACTCAGAACCTGTTCTCGCCGGCGGATGGACGGGCCATCGTAGCGCCAACGCAGGACATCGTTCTGGGAGCGTATTACCTGACCATCGCCAAAGAGCAGGAGCCACGCGGTATCGAGCGGGTGCAGATCAGCGGCGAGTCGCGCTGGCTACCCTTCCGAGACACCGAGGAGGCGCGGCTGGCGCTGGACCACAAGCTGATCGGCCTGCACGACCCGATACTGGTGCGCCTAGAGCGCAACGGCAAGCGCGAGGTGGTTACCACCACCGTCGGCAGGCTCATCTTCCACGAGATCCTGCCCGAAGGCATCGCCTATACCGACCAGTATCTGAACATGGTGATGGACAAGAAAGCGCTAGCGAGCCTGATTCTGACCTGCTTCCGCATGCACGGTCAGGAGCGTACGGTGAAACTGCTGGACGACCTGAAAGACTTGGGCTTCCGCTATGCCACCACTTCAGGCACGACCATCGCCATCACCGATATGGAGAGCCCGGAGGACCGCGAGCGCATCATGCAGGAGACGATGCGCACCGTCGAGCGGTTGAACCTGCAGTACCGGCGCGGTCAGCTGACGCTGGGCGAGCGCAAACAGCGCGTGATCCAGGCGTGGCAGAAAGCCAGCGAGGACATCGGTGAAGCCATCGTGCAATCTATTGACCGCTTCAACCCGCTGTACATCATCACGGCGTCGGGCGCGCGAGGTTCTACCAAGCAGTTGTCGCAGCTGGCGGGGATGCGTGGACTGTTCGCCGACTCGCGCGGCAACCTGATGGAGGAACTGCCCATCAAGTCCAACTTCCACGAGGGCTTGTCGGTGCTGGAGTATTTCGTGTCCACGCACGGCGCGCGCAAGGGAATGTCGGATACCGCCCTGCGTACAGCGGACGCCGGATATCTGACTCGCCGTCTGGTGGACGCCGCGCAGGACGTGATCGTGCGGGCGTATGACTGTGGCACGACCAACGGCATCTACATCAAGCCGGTGGAGGACCTTTCCAGCCTGGTAGAGACGGTGGCGGAGCGCATCCGCGCCCGGACCGCGCTGGAGGATATCCGCGACCCAGTGACCGGCGAACTGCTGGCACAGGCGGGTGAGCTCATCTCCGACGAATCGGCACAGCGCATCGACGCTATCCTAAGCGACCTGGATGCCATCGCTGAACAGGCAACGGATGCCCAAGCGCTGGAGCACTTCCGTGAGATGCGTGAGCGTGGGGTGTTCGTGCGCTCGCCGCTCACCTGCGAGCACCATCGCGGAGTGTGTGCCAAGTGCTACGGTCGCGACATGGCGACGGGCAAACTGGTGGAGATCGGTACGGCGGTGGGCATCATCGCGGCACAGTCCATCGGAGAGCCGGGCACACAGTTGACCATGCGCACCTTCCACACCGGCGGCGTCGCGGCGACCTACATCACGGGTGGCAAGCAGTCGTTCAACACCCGCCTGCAACTGCTGGAAGAACTGCGCCGCGATGTGGGACGCTACGAAGAGCGGATGCGCGCTCAGACGGAGCAAGGCGGTGAACCCACCGAGGAGGGCTTGCCCATCAGCGCAAAGCAGTTCCGCGAGCTGATGGATACCTACATTACCCCAGCCGGTAGCCTGCCGCGCGTGATTGACCTGTTTATGGCGACCGAAGCGTTGAAGGGACGCGCCATCATGTCGGAGTACGCCGGCAGGGTTGCGGCGATTGAAAGCAGTCAGCTCATGCGCCAGGTGATACTGCATGTGCCTGTAGCCGTGACCGAAACCGGCGAAGGGCTGATCGACGAGATATCGGCGCAGAACGTGCTAGACCCCTCCCTGCCGGAGGGTGACCCCGATGCGGTCATCCTGCGCGAGGGAGAGAAGATCACCCCAGAACACCTGCAACGCCTGCTGGAGGCGGGTATTGCGGAGGTGCAAGTGGTGAAGGTGTATCCGGTGCCCGGGCGCGGCGAGCTGAAGGTGAAGGTAGGCGATACCGTAGAGCCCGGCGACGCGCTCACCGAGGGCTTGCTCCAGCCGCGCGAACTGCTGAAGCTCAAAGGCGTGCGCGCCGTGCAAGAGTATCTGGTGCAGGAGATCCAGAAGGTATACAAACAGCAGGGCGTGGACATCCACGACAAGCACATCGAGATTATCGTGCGCCAAATGCTCAAGAAGCGTCGCGTGGTAGACCCCGGCGACACGCGCTTCCTGCCCGGCAGTATCGTGGACAAGTTCCTGTTCGAAGCGGAGAACGAGCGCGTCCGTCGGCAAGGTGGGCGCGAAGCCAGCGCCGAGTGGGTCCTACAGAGCATTACCGAGGCGGCGCTGACCACCGAGAGCTTCCTGTCGGCGGCATCGTTCGAGCGCACCACGCACGTGCTCACCGAGGCGGCGGTGCGCGGCAAGAAGGACGAGCTGGTGGGGCTGAAGGAGAACGTCATCATCGGTCGCCTCATCCCTGCTGGCACGGGCTACGGCGCGTATCGCGACATTCAGCCCCAGCCGCTGGCGGAGGGCGCAGAGATCCCGGAAGAGGCTTACGACCCCGTCCTGCACCGCGAACTGGAGCCATCCCTACCCAGCCTGCTGGAGCAGGGTGAACTGCCCGTCGTGGAGGCAGGCGAGGTGCTTCTGACCGACGAGGAAGAGATCTTCGAGGATGAGGACGTCTCCGCCGAGGAGGAAGAGGTTCTGGGCGATACCACCTTCGAGGTCGACACGCCCCCGATCACTCCTGCTCACGAAGAGGACGATATCGGTCCTTTGACTTTCGAGGAGGAGTAGTGAACCTTGAAAGAGGGCGGGTTCCAGGTCGGTAACATAGAGGCGTCCTGTGCAGGGAAGGGAGGTAGGTTTCCCCTATATGTTCCCTGACTTACCGAACTTGGGACGGATCCGAGCGCAAAAGAGGTTGACATTCTGAAGAATTTCCAGTATAATACTTCGGTTGGGTAAGTCCACCGAAGTGCGAGACCCTTCCGTGAGAAGCGGAAGTCGACCATAAACACGGAGCAAAGGAGGCGAGAGGGCGCCGGGAACGCTCAGTTTTGTTCCCCTCGTTAGTGAGGGGTTGCATAGTGAGAGGGAATACGACCAGCCCCTTCGTCTTCGTGTGTGGCGAAGGGGTTGTGTTTCGCACAGAGAAGGGTGACGGAGGAAAGCACATCGTATGCCGACGTTTAATCAGCTAGTGCGCAAGGGGCGTCGCCCCATACGCAAGAAGAGCAAAAGCCCTGCTCTAAGGGGGTGCCCGCAGAAGCGCGGCGTGTGCCTGGTGGTGCGAACGGTATCACCGAAGAAGCCGAACTCGGCACTGCGCAAGGTGGCGCGCGTGCGCTTGAGCAACGGCGTCGAGGTCACGGCTTACATCCCCGGCATCGGGCATAATCTGCAGGAGCACTCGGTGGTGCTGGTGCGCGGTGGGCGCGTGAAGGACCTGCCGGGCGTGCGCTATCACGTGGTGCGCGGCACGCTGGATGCTGCAGGCACGCAGAACCGAAAGAGCAGTCGTTCCAAGTACGGCACGAAGCGACCGAAGTAGGCTGGAGGGGGAGAGAGAAATGCCCAGAAAAGGACCGGCTCCGCGCCGTGTAATACCGCCGGACCCAGTGTATCATGACGTATTGGTTCAGCGGTTCATCAACCGCCTGATGATGTGCGGCAAGAAGAGTGTCGCCGAAAAGATTTTCTACAAAGCGATGGAGATTGTAGGGGAGCGCACCAAGCGCAACCCGCTGGAAGTATTCCATCAGGCACTGAAGAACGTCATGCCCGTGTTGGAGGTTCGCCCCCGGCGCGTGGGAGGTGCGACCTATCAGGTGCCGATGGAGGTGCGCCCGGAGCGGCGCGTCTCGCTGGGTATTCGCTGGCTGGTAACGTCCGCACGCAAGCGCGGCGGGCGCACCATGATCGACAAACTGGCAGCGGAGCTGATCGATGCTGCGAACAATCAGGGCGCAGCGGTCAAGAAGCGCGAAGATACCCACCGCATGGCGGAAGCAAACAAAGCCTTCGCGCACTATCGCTGGTAAATGCATTGGATTGGGGTGACGATGGGCTTGCGGGTGCAGGTCTAGGAGGAGAAAGCAGTAGCAAGTATGGCACGAGAATACACGCTGGAACAAACACGAAATATCGGCATCGCCGCACACATCGACGCGGGAAAGACCACCACGACCGAGCGCATCCTGTACTATACAGGACGCATCCATCGCATCGGCGAGGTGGATGACGGCGCTGCGACCATGGACTGGATGGAGCAGGAGCAAGAGCGCGGCATCACCATCACTGCCGCCGCAACTACCTGCTTCTGGAGGGGGCATCGTATTAACATCATCGATACCCCCGGTCATGTGGACTTTACGGTGGAGGTAGAGCGCTCTCTGCGCGTACTGGACGGCGTGGTGGCTATCTTCTGCGCGGTGGGCGGCGTTCAGCCCCAGTCCGAGACGGTCTGGCGGCAGGCAAACCGCTACCATGTGCCTCGCATCGCCTATATCAACAAGATGGACCGTCTGGGGGCGGACTTTTATCGCGTGGTACAGCGCATGAAGGAGCGACTGGGCGCTAATGCGGTGCCTATCCAGCTGCCCATCGGAGCGGAGAGCGACTTCCGCGGCATCGTCGACCTGGTGCGCATGCGGGCGATCATCTATAAGGACGACCTTGGCAGGGAGTACGAAGAGACGGATATCCCCGCCGAGATGCATGAGATGGCGTCGCACTGGCGCGAGACTCTGCTGGAGGCGGTGGCAGATGTCGATGACATGCTGATGGAGAAATACCTCGAGGGCGAACCGATCACCCCCGAGGAGATCGTGCGCGCGTTGCGACGGGGCACCCTGCAGAGCAAGATCGTGCCCGTGACGTGCGGCTCTTCCTTCAAGAACAAAGGCGTCCAGCCTCTGCTCGACGCCATCATCGATTACCTGCCCTCGCCGATAGACATCGGCGCCGTCAAAGGCACAAACCCCCGCACCGGTGCACCCGAAGCCCGCTATCCTTCCGATGAAGAACCTTTCACCGCTCTCGCTTTCAAGATTATGACCGACCCGTTCGTGGGCAAGCTGACTTACTTCCGCGTTTACTCCGGCACACTGAGCAAAGGCTCCTATGTGTACAACGCCACCAAGGGCAAGAAAGAGCGCATTGGGCGCATCGTGCGCATGCACGCTAACCATCGCGAGGACGTGGAAGTGGTATACGCCGGAGAGATCGCCGCGGCGGTGGGGCTGAACGAGACCACGACGGGCGATACCCTTTGCGATGAGAAGGCACCTATCGTGTTGGAGACCATGCAGTTCCCCGACCCCGTCATCTCGGTGGCTATCGAGCCCAAGACCAAAGCCGACCAGGACAAGCTGGGCATCGCCCTGAGCCGACTAGCAGTGGAAGACCCCACCTTCCGTATCAGCACCGACCCTGAGACCGGACAGACCATCATCTCCGGAATGGGAGAACTGCACCTTGAGATTATCGTGGACCGGCTGATGCGCGAGTTCAAGGTGGAGGCGAACTGCGGCCGCCCGCAGGTGGCATATCGCGAGGCGATCCGTCAGCCGGCGCGCGGCGAAGGGCGATATGTCCGCCAGACCGGTGGTCGGGGACAGTACGGGCACTGCGTTCTGGAGATTGAACCGCTGGCGCCCGGACAGGGCTTCGAGTTCGTGAACAAAATCGTGGGTGGAGTCATCCCGAAGGAGTTCATCCCCGCCATCGAAGGTGGCGTGCGTGAGGCGATGGACACCGGCGTCATCGCGGGCTACCCCGTGGTGGACCTCCGGGTCGCTGTAGTGGATGGCTCGTACCACGAAGTGGACTCGTCGGAAATGGCTTTCAAGATCGCTGGCTCGATGGCATTTAAGGCAGCGATGCAGAAGGCGAACCCCACCATCAAGGAGCCCATCATGGCGGTGGAGATCGTCACGCCCGAGCAGTTCCTTGGCGATGTGATCGGCGACCTAAACTCGCGGCGGGGGCGCATCGAAGGCATCGAGCCGGGACCCGGTGGCACGCAGACCATCCGGGCGCACGTGCCGCTGGCGGAGATGTTCGGCTATGCCACGGCTTTGCGTTCGCTCACGCAGGGACGGGCAACCTATGTCATGCAGCCATCGCACTACGAGGAAGTTCCGCCCCATATCGCGCAGGAACTCATCGCGCGAGCACAGGGCAAGCAACTGGTTAACCTGTAATCAGGGAGCATGTCCTTGATGCAATCCAAGAACAGACAACAGACAAACGAGGAGTAATAGGAGGGAAAAATGGGTAAACAGCGCTTTGAGCGCACCAAGCCGCATGTCAACATCGGCACGATTGGTCACGTGGACC
>PSLZ01000061.1:0-12288 GCA_040289885.1 Armatimonadota bacterium
CCGCACAAATCGGTGCAACGGTAATCCATCGTGCAGGGGCAGGGCCTGCCCCTGCGTCCCATCGCCTTGCAGGATTCCTCCAGACGGCGTGGAAACTTCTGTAACGTTTCAGCGTCTGTATCATCGGAGGTGAAAGCATATGACCACCATTGGCGATGTGCTTGCTGTGATCGGAATAGTGGTGACGGTGGTCGTTTCGACGTGGGCGCTGGTCATCACGGTGTCCATCCTCTTTGTGGGGCGCACCGCGCGGGCGCAGGCACGTCTGGAGCAAGCTCCCGTGAAAACTATCCTGCTGGGCGCAGTCATGACAGCGGTACTGGGGTTCATCGTAGCGGTATTGCTGAACCAGCCCAACCCGTTGGGGAAACTGATCGGCTGGGTCATCTACCTGTTGATGCTGGGGGTGACGGCTATTGGCTTGAGTGGGCTGGTGGGTCTGCTGGCGCGACAGCTGGCGCAGATGGAACCGTCGCTTTCCCCGTATGGTGCGCTCAGTCGGGCGGCGTTGATCTGTGTCATCGCGACGCTGTTGCCTATCTTCGGCTGGTTCGTGATGACGCCGATGACGCTGTTCGTCTCGCTGGGAGCGGGCACGCAGGCGATTCTGGAGCGCGCGCCGACGGTCACCCCCTCACAGACGACCAACGCCACCGCTACCTGAGCTGTAGGGGAACAGCCTATGGAACTCAGCAGGCGGGAGTGCCTTGCGCTGGCGCTGACGGCGGGAGTGGGACTGCTGGCGGGTTGCCGCCCCCTGCGCCGTGCGATGCTACGCGCCCAGCCTTCGCAGACGCTGGCATCCGTGCCCGACCTGCCCGCCACCTGATGAGCGTGCCGCGTCAATATACCTCTCCCCTGCGGGCGGTCGCCTTCAGCAACGTTCTGCCCGAATCCCTGCGCGGCAGCACCGACGCCGTTGTGCTCCAGACCCTCTCCGATTTCCGCCTCGCCATGCCCAAGACGATGGGGCTCACGCAGGCAGAGGAACTTCAGCACACCCTGCAGGAGATCTACGCGGCGCACGGCAAAGACGAAGTGGCGCAGTCGGCACAGGACACACTGAAGGTGCTGGAGACGCTTCGGCGGGTGGACCCCACGCGCTATCAGCCGGCGAACGGCGCGGTCTACCCCAACACCGACCTCGGGCGAGGCTTGAAGCAGGTCGCCGCGCTCATCAAGGCACAGGTAGGGCTAGAAGTAGCCTGTCTGGATAAGGGCGGATGGGACACGCATGTGGCGCAGGGAAGCACTACCGGCTGGATGGCAGGCAACCTAACGGACCTGGCGCAGTCTCTCTCCGCCTTCACCCGCGACATGGGCGAGGGAATGCAACATATTATCCTAGTGGCGATGACCGAATTCGGGCGGCGCGTGCGCGAGAACAGCGGACTGGGCACCGACCACGGGCGCGCGGGGGTGATGTGGCTGATGGGCGGTGGCGTTCAGGGAGGCAAGGTGCACGCGCGCTGGCCGGGGCTGGAACCGCACCAGCTGGAGGAGCCGGGCGACCTGAAAGTGACCACCGACTACCGCGACGTGCTGGCGGAGGTGATGCTCAAGCGACTGGGCAATCCCCATGTGGCGCGCGTGTTCCCGGGATACGCTCTGCGCCCAGCGGGTGTGGTAAAGGGTTGAGCAAGGCGAAAAGGGGAGCCCCCGAGGGTCAGGGGCTCCCTCACGCCGACGGTTAGTCCCATCCCATCTGCGCTGACATGTTTTGCAGGAACTCGCGCGACTCGATGTACGCCTTTTCGATGTCGGGCACGTTGCCGATGTCAATCGCCACGTAGCCGTCGTAACCGTGCTTGTGCAAGGCGGTGAACACGCCTTCCCAATCGATGGTGCCCTTGCCGAGCGCGAGGTGCTCGTTGGTTCTCCCGTCGTTGTCCGAGACGTGCACGTAAAAGATGCACCTACCCAACTTCTCCACCGACAGGGGCAGTAGCTCCTTCTGGGCGTTCTGATGTCCGGTATCCAGCACCATGCCGAAGTTGTCATTGCCCACATGCTCCCATAGACGTAGGAAAGCATCGGTGTTGCTGATCAACTCCCCCACGCGCGGCTCCAGACAAAACTTCAGCCCCGCATCCTTTGCCCGCTCGGCGCAGAACCGGAAACTGTCCACCATGGCAGACCACAGCTCCTCCCAGCGGAAATGGGGGTCTATTTTCACCTTGAACTGCTTGCCAAACTTGATGGCTTCCTTGTACGGGGCGTCGCCGACAAACTCCAGAGGGGGTGTGAAGCTGTCGGTCTGGATGGTCTCACAACCGAAATAGTTCGCCAGCTCGATGCCGATAAGATAGAGATCCTTGGCACGCTGGCGCTTTGCTGTGTCTAACGAAACGATGTCGGGTAGCACGGGGCAGAAGTTAATCACCCTCAGTCCGAGCTGTTCACAGTGCGCCTTCAAGTCCGCACGGTGCCGGTACACCTCCTTCAGGTTCTCCTCGCGCACTCCCTCCAGCTCCACGCTGTCGAAGCCCATTGCCTGCATCTCCGTTAACACCCGGAAGGTGTCTTCCAGCGAGGGCGGATAGCCGTACTTGCTGATGGCGTATAGCCAGCAACAACTGATTTTCACCGGGTATGCCTCCTTTCCGACCGCGGCTAAACCGCAGAGATACCCCCTGGACGCGGGGGCACCTTCGATATTTCGGGTAGTATGCGGTAGAATCCCTTGTTCAGGCAGATGCGCCCCTCTTGACACACCCCGCGCTCCGTCCTAATATATTTATAGTCATAGTAAACAACCGAAGGAGGCACGCTCATGCTGTCGCAGGAACAGGTGGAACAGTACCAACGAGAGGGATATGTGGTGGCGCGCGGTCTCTTCAGCCGACAGGAAGCGGAGTGCTACATCGAGCACTATATGCGCCTGCGAGAGGCAGGCTCCTACCCGGGCGACTTCCAAGGCGTAGACCCCAAGAGCAACGACCCGCTCAAGCGCTATCCGCGCATGATCCACATGCACCGCTGGGATGAGGTGAGCCTGAAGTGGATGATCGACCCGCGCCTCAACGCCTGCATGACCGCTCTGCTGGGCAAGGAACCCTACGCGGTGCAAACGATGCTCTACTTCAAACCGCCGGGCGCACGGGGACAGGCTCTGCATCAGGATAACTTCTATCTGCGCGTTCAGCCCGGAACCTGTATCGCCGCGTGGATGGCGCTGGACCCCTGCGATGAACAAAACGGCTGTCTCATGGTGGTGCCGGGCACGCAAGACTTACCTATCCTGTGCACCGTGCCCGCCGATACCACCCAGAGCTTTACCGACATCACCGTGCCCGTGCCCAAAGACCTGCCGATTGTGCCCGTGGTGATGGAGCCGGGCGATGTGTTGTTCTTCAACGGTTCGCTGATACACGGCAGTAACCCCAACCGCACCACCGACCGCTTCCGGCGGTCGCTCATTGGGCATTACGCGGTGGGTGACGCCGAAAAAATCGCGCGCTTTTACCATCCCGTCCTGCGGATGGACGGCACCGAAGTGCCGCTCGGCATCAGCGAGGGCGGAGGTCCATGCGGAGTATGGGTGGAGCAGGACGGCAAGCCCACCGTGGAGCTGGTGCACCCCGAGACGCGCGCTCCCGTGCCCGACCATGAATAGCCAAATCGGGGCAACCTGCCCGGTTGCCCCGACCGTTCTAACAGCCATCCAAGATGCGCTTTTTCTCCTGCTTCACGGGGACAGCCTGTTTGTTCTGGCGTATCAGCTCGGGTATCACGCGCCTCGCCTTCGTGCGGAAGCGGTAGGTAAACTGCTCGTACATGTCCTGCGGCGGACGAACGGGCTGGAAGTTCAGTATCTGCCCTGCGGAAGTTTTGCAAGCCCCCATCCAGAATCTGGACACGCGGAAAGCCTAGCTCCTGCGCAATGACCGCCATTCTGCGCTCGGTCAACTCGTCGTTGGCGACGAAGACGTTCAGTTTACCCCTCAAGCGCAAGAGGCGCGAGGGCTCCTGCTCGAACAGGTTCTCCACAGTGAAGGCGTAGGATTTGGGTAGCCTCTCGCGGGCGATCTCGGTCTCGGCACGGAAGTCTATCACCTGAATCTTGTCGTCCTCCTCATCCATCAGCCGGAAGGCGAATTCGTCCACGCTCATCACTTCCACCGGATAGGAGCGCACCATTTTGTCGTCTTGCACCAGGCTCAACAGTTCTGCCTTGCGGTCCGTGAAAGAGAAGGCGGACAGCGCCAGGACAAGCCCTCCGACGACGAGGGCAACTCGTGCGGGCGTCCAAGCCCGAGCGCCCGCCGGCAACCGATTGACCTTCCGCTCCACCACGGAGGCGACGGCGAACGCGGTCAGCGCCAGAATCACCATCACAAAGGCGAACAGATTCTGCGAAATGCCCAACGTTTGATACATGCGCGGACTGCCCAGATAGGCGGCTTTATACAGCCCCTCGAACAGCGGATAGCCTTCCGCGAACAGAAGGACACCTACCAGCGCGCCCCCAATCAACGCCAGCGCATCCAACTTGCCGATCGCCGCCGCGCAGAAGCTGGTGCCAGGGCAATATCCGCCGATGACAAAGCCCAGCCCCATCACCAGCCCGCCGATGATGGCTGACCACAGGAAGGTCGGGTTGATGTAAACCAGGTTCATATCCAGCAAACCGAAGTGGTCCAACGTCATCACCCCCACCATCGCCACGATACCGGCGGTGAAGAAGACGCGCAGGACGGTGAAATCGTAGCCGTAAAACAGTCCGACCAGCCGACGCGAGGAGGAGAACCCTGCCTGTTCGAGGATCGCCCCGAACGCGATACCGATGAACAGAGCCAAGATATAGTTCAGGTTCTCGCTAATCAGGTTTGGCACGAGTGGTCCCATCTTCTCCCTCCTCAAATCCACAATCTGCGAAAGAAGTAAGCAAAGGCGTAGGCTCCCGCAAAGATCGCCAACATGGTGAGGATGCCACCTGTTGCCATCACCGCCATCCCGCTCAGTGCGGCGCCGCTGGTGCATCCTCTGCCCAACTGCGAGCCAATGCCCCACAGTATGCCACCGATGAAGGCAGAAACCAGGCGCGTGCGCGAGGTGACGCGTGCCCCCCTCTCCGTCACCACCTTCAATCGCCCGGCTACCAGCCCCGAGAGGAAGGCGCCGATCAGCACGCCGATGATCTCAAACACCAGCCAGTTTTTCAACGGCGCGCCCGCATGTTCTCGGCTGTACTCCTGATAGAACTTCGCTGACCGAGCGTGCTCGACAGCAATCGATTCTACCCCCGCCACCGTCACGCTCTTGATGGCTCCGCTGGCGCCCAGCCCGCGACCGGTGACGTAGATGGTTGCTAACAGCAACAGCCCCAGCAGGACGCCCGCCAAATAGGGGTTCATGTACTGGCTCTGCTTCATGCCTGTTGTTCCTCCAAATGACCTACGGTTGCCGGTTCTTCTACCTCTTCGTAGCCTGTGATCATGGCACGAAGGTTAGAAAACACTATCTCCCCTGTGGTGGTCATGTACACGTGCACCACCACGAACACCATAAGCAAGAATGCCCCCAGCGTATGCGCCAGCGCGATGCACTTCAGCGAATGGATGTCGATCGCTTCGACGCCGTAGCGCGTAGGGTAACGATAGAACATGTAGAGCAAACCCGATACCACCATCAACGGGATAAGGAACACCTTCAGGGCGAAGTAGGTCAGTTTCTGCAGGGGGTTGAGCTTGCTCAACACGGTCTTTTTGGTGGGATGAGGAGCGTTGTGGAAGATGCCGAGCAGGTAGTACTCCACCTGCACCCGGATGTTCTTCAGGGTCGGCACATACTGACGCCATTCGCCAGTGGTGAAATGCCAGAAGATGGCGAAGGCGATCAGTATCAGCAGAAGATACGCAGCGACATTGTGATAGCGCACCGCCTCGCGAAAACCGAAGAAAGTATATGCGCCATGTATCTCAAAGCCGGTGAAGGCGAGGAACAGAATTAGCACCGCCTGTGTCCAGTGCCAGAGCCGTTCAAAGCCCGTGTAGATAGGAATACGCTTCTTGTTCATCGTTTGCCTCCTGCTCGTCTCCGAATGGATACCACGATTCGCAGACCGCCATGTCCCGCCACTGCGAATAGGGTGAGTATCAAAAGCCATTTGCCTAGCGATTCCACTTTGGGCGAATAGTCCCGCCCCGGGATGTAGAAGTCGCGCAGGCTGGCAATACGACTGTTCTGGCGGGTATGGCACTCCGTGCATCGCAGGGCCTTCTCCTTGGGAGACACCATGTGGTTCAGGGGCCAATAGGCTTGCGTCTCAATGAACGCTATCTGCCCACTGAAGGGCAGCCCCCGCTCCTTCATGCCTACCTCAGCGGCTCGCACCCACTCAAAATCTTTCCAAAACGCCCCCTCGCCGGGCTTGGGCGCGAACAGCTTCAATGCAACCAGCATCTGGTTGACGGGGTCAAACACCTGCCGAGTGCGCATCACTTTGACCGGGAAGATTTTGGCGTCGAGGTCGACGTAAGAGCCGTTGAACTGGTTCAGAATCACCGGCTTGGTAGGGTCGGCGACCTTATCGCCCAGCAGATAGTGCTCGGCGGTGCCATTAAACCAGACGTACTCGGGTTTGAGGCTCTTGCCCCAGCGGAACGTGCCTTTCATCGAGGTGTACACGATGTTTCCCTCCGCATCTTTCTCCTCGTAGGGCTTGCCGTCACCCAGTTTGCCCGCTGTAGACCAGTCCCAGTAGGTCTTGGTGGCGTTTACCTTGGCGTAGATAGGGATGTGACACGTCTGGCACGCCACTTTCAGCGTGTGCTCGTTCAGCAGGTCATCCTCGTGCGGGGTGCCAGTGTGGCACTGCTCACAGGTTACACGGTTGCGGTTCATGGACGAGAGCGAGTACAACTGCCCACGGATGTTGTGCTTCTTGGTGATATGGCAGTCCACGCATTGCATATTCGCACCGTCTACCGCCATGTGCACGTCCACCTCGCGCGTCGGCTCGAACATCGACTCCTCGAGGTCCGCGTGCTTGACGTTGTTGCCTCCACCACCGTAGAAGTGGCACACTCCGCAGTTGTTGCGTGTAGGTCGCCCCACGCTCTGAGCCACTTTGGTCAGGTTGACCGTTGGCGCGGGCGCGCCGCCCATGTTCTGCCCTTTGGCGTAAGTGGCGGTGCCATCATGGCATACCAGGCAATCGATGTTGCGCGGGTCGCTGAAGTTGAAGGTTTTTACCGACTGCATCCCGTAGCCTGCGTGGCACTTGGCACAGGCAAGCTCGTTGCCCGCGGCGGAAAGGCAGAAGTTGTTCACCGTATTGCGCTTGCCTAAATACATCACACCGCGCCCCTTGACGTACTCCTCGCGCTCCCAGTTCCAGTGATTGGAACGCATCACCTCGATGTGGCGGCCGTTGTGACAACCGATACAGGCTTCGGTGACCTCTTGGGGTCTGGTGAAAGCGCGTTGTAACTGGGGAAACTTGCTGTGATCCACGGATGGGGTTTGCTTCTTTGCGTACTGCTCTTTGAGCTCAGCCAGTGGCTGGGGAGGCAGGTCTTTCGGTGCTAGGGCGGACACCGCCGCTACCGCAACCACCAGCGCGATCGTCGCCAAAATGGGTATCGCCTGCTTCATATGCTTCACCATGCTAAGAGTTATAGTTTCTCCATCTACTCAACCCAATGGATGCACTGTTTGTTCTTCAAGAAGTTAGATACATGCGGATTGGGAAGGGATTCACCCGCAGGGAGCCAATAGAAATAGTATCCCATTCGCCCAGTGATGAGGTGACAGAGGTGACCCTGCCGGACAAAAGGAACCTGCTGTATCTGCCGGCACCTAGCCACACGGAACTGGTGTTTACCCCCTATTGGTGGAACCGCCTGCGCCGGGTGGCGAACGTGGTCGAGTGGGACAGAAACCTGCCCTGTACCGCAGAGAACCTCGCTCAACGCATCGGTGAGTTCGAGGTGCTGGTGACCGCGTGGGGGAGCCCGCATTTGACGGACGCGGTTCTACACAACGCCCGCAAGCTCCGGCTCATTGCCCACGCCGCCGGTTCGGTCAAGTTCATGCTGTCGCACGAGGCGGTTCGCCAGTATCTCATTCCGCGCGGCATTCGCGTGTTCAGCGGTAACGGCGCGATCGCCCTCAACGTCGCAGAAGCCACCATCGGTATGATGATTATGGGTGTACGCCGATGGATGAACCATGCCCTCGCCTACCATGAGCGCGGTGTGTGGCGCGATCCCGCTATCCCCGCCAACGGGCAGTATCTGCTCGGCGCAACGGTTGGGCTGGTCTCTTGCAGTACGGTGGCGCGTGATGTGATTCGCCTCCTGCGCCCGTTCCATACCCGCCTGCTGGTGTACGACCCGTTCCTGCCAACGCAGGAGGCGCGGCGGATGCGCCTGCAGATGGTAGACCTCGAGACGCTCTTCCACGAGGCGCATATCGTCAGCGTGCACGCCCCGCTCCTGCCCGAAACGGAAGGGCTCATTCGCGCCGAGCACCTGCGCCTGTTGCGCGAGGGGAGCGTGCTGGTCAACACCAGTCGCGGCAAGGTCATCGACCACCATGCCCTACTGGAGGAGGCAAGAACGGGACGATTTACCGCCGTGCTGGACGTCACTGACCCCGAACCCCTTCCGCCGGACCACCCTCTGCGCCATCTGCCTAACGTGATCGTTCTACCGCATATTGCCGGCGCGGGATACTTTGGCTACTATCGCATCGGTGAACTGCTGGTGCGAGCGGTGGAGGCAGTGGGCAGGGAACTGCCCTTCGAAGGAGAGGTGCCGTTGAGCCGCTACGAGCGAATCGCCTGAGGCGGGGAAGACAGCCATGGCGGTCTCTGTCGTTCATACCATGCTCACCTTCCTGCCACTACGTACGCGGATGACTTTCCGCTACGGCATCGCTACTGTGCACGAGCTACAGCATCTCCTGCTACGCGCCACCGTGCGGGTAAATGGACAGGAGGTAGAGGGTGTTAGTGCTGACCACCTCGCACCGCGCTGGTTTGTGAAAGACCCCAACCTGTCAATCGAACAGGAGGCAGAGCTCCTGCTAAACGCCGTGCATCACGCCTGCACGCTCGCCGAGCAGACCACCCCTGCGCCCACACCGTTTGACTTGTGGTGGCAGGTGTATCACGAACAGCACAAATGGGCACAAGCAGAGGGCATTCCCGCGTTGGTCGCCTCGTTCAGCGTCAGCCTGATCGAGCGGGCGGTAATACACGCTTTCTGCCGCGCCACTAGCCAGCCCTTTGCCACCGCCCTGCGGCACAACACACTGGGCATCGAACTGGGTAGGATACACCCCGTCCTGCAAGGACGCGAACCCCGCGAGTACCTCCCAGCACGCCCGCTAACGCAGTTAACGATGAGGCACACAGTCGGGCTGAGCGACCCGCTAACCGAGGTGGAGATACCAGAGCGTCTGAACGATGGACTGCCACAGTCGCTGGAGGCGTGCATCCAGACCTATGGGCTGACGCATTTCAAGGTCAAACTGAGCGGTGATGCGCAGAGCGACCACGCGCGGCTGAGGGCACTGGCACAAGTACTAACCCGATACTGCCCCTCCCCCCGCTTCACACTGGACGCCAACGAAATGTATCCCGACATCGACACCTTCCGCGCCTTCTGGGAGCAGGTGCAGGCGGATAGCGACCTGCAGGCGTTCTTGCAAGGGCTGTTGTTTGTCGAGCAACCGCTCCATCGCGACGAGGCTCTCAGCGAACGCACCCGCCAGCAGTTGTCTCGCTGGCACGCTCACCCCCCAATGATTATCGACGAGTCCGACGCCGAACTGCACAGCCTGCCCACGGCGCTGGAGTGCGGATACGATGGCTGTAGCGTCAAGAGCTGCAAGGGTGTCTTCAAGGGGGTCGCGAACGCTTGCCTGGCGGAACACCTGCGCCGAGCCGGACAGCAGGTGCGAATCAGCGGAGAGGACCTGACTACCGTGCCGCCCGTCTCCCTCCTGCAGGACCTCGCGCTGATGGCGAACCTGGGGATAGAACACCTCGAGCGCAACGGTTACCACTACTTCCGAGGCTTGAGTATGCTCCCCCCGGAGTTACAGGAGCGACTGCTGAACGCACATCCCGACCTTTTTACGCGCCATCCGCAGGGATTCGTCGCGGTGCGCGTGGTAGACGGTAGATTGAGCGCGCGGAGTGTGGCGGATGCGTCCTTTGGGACGGATGTGGAGGTGTAGATGCCTGCTCGAAGGCAGGCATCTGGATGAAGTTCTATCCGCGCTTGATGAGCCTACCGACCCCCAGTAAGCCGAGCGCCATCAGCACAAACGTGCCCGGCTCAGGGATCGGCGAGCCCTGCGGCACGAAACCGCTGCCGGGCGTCAGGATAAAGTCCTGCGAGCGCGTGCCGCTTCCCGGTAAGGGGGCGTCGAACAGCGTGCCGTTCAACACGCTCAAACCGCTCCATGTCTGCAGGAAGCCCTGTGCCAGGCTCAACACGGTGCTGTTGATGGAACTGCGGTTGGTGCCGTTGAATACGTTACTCACACGGAACCTGCCGGAGCCGAACGGGTTACTGCCAAACCCGTCATACAGTGCTTCCCAGATAGCCAGCTGTAGCGCCGCACGCCTTTGGGCATCGGTTGCGGAAGCACGGTTGACCCACAACGCACCCATCGCCCGGTCGGCGCGGCGTCCATCGTCCAGCGCGGTCGGCGTGGTGAACTTCTGCACCGCGTCCCACGCGCTACCCGAGACGTTCTGCTTTAGGTCCACGCACCACGCCTCCTGCGCGCCTGTATACCCGGCGATGTTCAACCGAAACGCGCCGATGTAAACCCAGTGGGTGTTGTCGTCAATGATGGTATCTGCAGTGTAGCTGTTATCGTAACTGCACAGGCTGATGGTAACCGCCTGCGCCGAGCCTATCAGCATCGCACCGAGAGCTATAGCCCAAATGAGATGTCGCATGTATCCTTCTCCTCCTTACGATGGTATCCACCCTTATAGAGTGCAAGAGGAGTACCAAAGCAACTGCGCAAACTACGGGAAATTGGGAAGTGAGGGGTATATTCCCGTATGAATTCGGGGCAACGTATCAGGGGTTCTTCGCCTTACGGCTCAGAATGGCAAGAGAGAGGCTCAGAAGGACGTCTTTTGTTATCCTGTGTTTGTTCTAATTGAGCTCTTAAAATAAAGTGATTGGCTGGATTATTAGGCATTGAAGGAGCTTGACCGCTATCACTACAAGGAAAATAATTATAACCAGATGCACCGGTTTTCTGCTGGGGGTCTAATGGTAGTCTATCAGTAATTCTTGCTTGATTTAATTCGGTTTCTAAAGCATCCCAAGTAGTTGATGTTGGGAAATAACCAAATTTAGCCATATAAGTTGCCAAATAATTAGAAACATTTCTGAGATCTCCTTGTCTTCTGGTGTCACGAGCAATAGCTGATTGACCACCTATGTTTCTTAATACAATTCCGGCTAAAATACCGATAACCAAAAGAACAATTGCCATTTCAATTAAAGTAAATCCTTTTTTATTTTTTTGCATTTTGAAATTTTAATTTTAAATACGACCCTCTTTAAATTTAATTCTAAATAAAATTCTTTAAATTTCAAAAATCCTCTGTGGAAAACTTATAACTAACAAATGAATATCACTAAAAAAAAGCCTGGGTCTTGTTCTTCGACCCAGGCTTTCGGGTTATCACTAGGGGGAAGTAAAGATGGTTCCTCCTTGACCTACAACCACGAAGATTCCTTTGCCGTAGGTTACATCCCGAAGGCGATTCCTCGTGCCTGTTTCCCTTCTTTTCCAGGTTATGGTGTCTAACGAGGTCAGGATGACAGAACTAAAGTCATCCTGGTCACCTACAACTACCCAAACGCCGTTGTCGCCGTAGGTGACACTATCGAGATGGGCTTGAACTCCTGAGTTCTGCCTAGTCCAGTTAACACCATCCCTAGAAGTCAGAAGGGTTCCCAACCCACCTACAGCTACGAAGGTGCCGTTGTTGTAGGTGACACCAAGAAGACTGTTTGTTGTTGGTGAGTTCTGCCTAGTCCAGTTCACACCATCTGGTGAAGTCAGGATGGTTCCTCTATAACCTACAGCTACGAAGGTGCCGTTGCCGTAGGTAACATGAGAGAGATCGCCCTCTCTCATGAAGGAACCTCTGTAGATCCAGTTGAGGCCGTCTGATGAGGTAACGATAGTCCCGAACTCCCCTACGGCTACGAAGAGGCCATTACTGTAGGTAACCTTAAAGAGGTCATTTTCCGTAGCCGAGTTTGCTTCTCTCCAGTTCACACCGTCTGAGGAGATCAG
>PSLZ01000012.1:0-78300 GCA_040289885.1 Armatimonadota bacterium
GGTCACAGACTTGGTGCAGTTCATTCTGGCGGTGACGGGGGCGGTGTGGCTGGGTATCTCTGCCCTGCAGGCTGTTGGGGGCGGCACCTCTTTGGTCAACCAGCTGGCGGAGTGAGGCTTGCTAAGTCGCCTGGCTATCGTACCCACCCCTGAAATGCGTGAATTATGGGTGGCGTTTCTGACCTATGTGCTCCTGCAGTGGTGGACGGTAGGGCGCCCCGATGGAGAGGGATACATTGCTCAGCGTATTCTATCCACGCGCGACGAGCGTCATGCCACCTTGGCGTTTCTGTGGTTTGCCTTTGCGCACTATGTGATACGCCCCTGGTGGTGGCTGTTGGTGGGGCTGGCTTCGCTGATATTGATCCCCGGCACGATCGCCAAAGAGCTGGGCGGTGACGAAGCAGCATACCCGATGCTGATGGGCAGGCTGTTGCCCGCGGGTGCGCTGGGCATTATGATGGCATCGCTGTTGGCGGCGTTCATGAGCACGGTGGATACCCAGATGAACTGGGCAGCCAGCTACCTAACCAACGACTTCTACTGCGCCTATATCCGCAAGGAAGCCACCGACAGGCATTACGTGCTGATGGGCAGGCTTGCCACTACGGTGATTCTCCTGCTGGGGGGGGGGGGGGCGTGGATCACGCAGGAGATCAGCAAGGCGTGGATGCTATTGGCGGGGCTGAACGCGGGGATTGGCACGGTGTCGGTCTTGAGGTGGCTGTGGTGGCGGGTGAATGCGTGGAGCGAGCTGGGCGCGATGCTTACTGCTTTGGTAGCGAATACGGTTATCCATGTGCTGGGCTGGATGAAGGTGGCGCCGTTCGCCATGCTGATAGAGAAGGAGGGCTTTCCCTATCGTCTGATGCTCATCGTCGGCTTGACGTAGGTGGCTTGGCTGGCGATTACCTTCCTAACCAGTCCGGTATCGCGCGAGAGGCTAATAGCGTTTTATCGGCGAGTGCGTCCGCCTGGCTGGTGGGGAGGCATCGCGGAGGAAGCCGGTGTCGCCCCGACGCCGATGGGGTGGGGATGGCTCGCCGGCTGGGTGGGTGGTGCGCTGATGAGCCACGGCGGGTTGTTCGCGCTGGGCGGACTGCTACTGTGGCAAACCACCTGGCTGTGGGGCGGATTGGTGGCGCTGGTGGCGGGGGTGCTCGGTGTTCAGATAGGACTACAGGCGGTGTGGGCGCAGTATGCGGAGCAAGCGGCTGTGCAGGCTTGAGGCTTTTCAGCGCAGGGCTTTGCGCATCTGCTCGAAGACCTCTGCTGGGGCGTCGCCAACCAGCACCAGGTTCACGTCACCGTCCCGCCATGCCTCTACCCGCGCGGAAAGCGGAGCCAGCGATTGGAGCAGCGGAGCGTTAGCCCGCAGGGGCAGGCGAGTCTGGAACAGCACCAGCGAGGCGGACTCGTTGGTGTAGTGCAGGCTGACCAACGGACGCATCCTCACCATGCGCACCCGCACCTCCACGAGACGGAACCCCCTGGGAAGCTCCTGCGGCTGGCAGATGGTGAAAGGCACCAGCGGCTGTGCCTCTTTCACGCTGGCGAACACTTGTGAGGGCGGAAGAACCTCTTGCTTGACCACCTGAGCGGGGAAGTTTGGGGCGAACCGGTCGGGCGGAATGAGGGCGGGCAGAGTGAGCCGCACGTATTCACTACGAAGTCGCACCTCCCCCTGCGGGTTCATCTCTTCCATGCGCAAGATCACGCCGTATTCACGGTCAATCCACCAGCGCCGTATGGGAACGCCCTGCGGGGTTCGGGCTTCCAGAATCACCGCTCTGCGTCCGGCGACGGGCTCGCTACCCTTCACGCTCAGCAGAATCTCGCGCCGGCGAAGTCGCATCAGAAGGGCCTGTCGGCGTCGAAGCAGAATCGGCTGGTCCGAGGGCAAAGCGCGCACCCGTTTCAGGCGCGGCAGGTAGTGGAACCGACGGATGCCGTCGTCAATCAGCACTTCCCCGCGTCGCGGAAGGGGCTCTAGATACTCTACCCGATAACGCACGCCCGCACGCTGGATGTGCTCTCTGACCGGAGGCAGGGGCACCGGCAGGAAAAACTGCGTGACGCGCACCCCATCCAGCGCGACCGTGCGCTCGGCGCGTTCCATCCGCTCGAGCCATTCGATGGGTGTTTGCGCCTGTGTGCCCGACCAACATCCTATGCTGAAAAGGACTATAGCGAACAACACACGCTTCATTGCCACGTCGGTTCCATCCTCAGTGTTTTCATCTGGGCCTCACGCGCGAGCATCTGCAGGGAGGGGTCACTGAAGCCTTCGCCTGCGGTGGTGCCAATGTATTCCTGCACGATCGCCTGGGCAAGGGCGGATTCGTCGGTGGGTGGGGCAGGGGGCAGTGGTTGGCGCGAAGCGTTCCACCACAAGGCGACGACCGCCACCCCCACCGCCGTTACCGCGAACGAGAGACGGACGATCAAGCGTGCCAGGGTTCGGCGGCGAAGCGCGGAGCGTGCGTGGTCGCGGATACGCCGGGCAAGGTAGGCTGGGGCGTGTTCGGTGTCCACCTGCGTGAGCGCGTGCTTGATCCACTTCTGCTGTCGCACCGCCTGCGCGCACGCTTCACAGTGGGCAAGGTGCACCTCCAGCCTCCGAGCCGCTTCCGGCTCGCACACTTCGTCTACGTACTCTACGATGGTGTTTTCCCATTGCCGACAGGCTTTCATCGTCTATCCCTCGTTTAGATAGCTTGCCAGCGCGTCTCGCAGTCGGGCGCGGGCGTGGAACAGGCGCGACTTGACTGTGCCGACCGGAACGCCCAACGACTGTGCAACCTCCTCGTACGATAGCGACTCGATATCATGCAAGACGATCACCTGGCGCATGGCTATCGGCAGGCGATCGATGGCTTCATGTAGCACCTTGCTCAACTCTTCCTGTAACAACAGCCTTTCGGGTTCCTCGCGGGTGTCGGGCAGGTCGATCGCGCCCTCCTCTTCCTCGCCGTCGGTGCTCCTCCACAGCGGGAGCCAGCCTTTTTCGCGCTGGCGGCGCCGGATGGTATCGCGACACAGGTTGGTGGCGATGCGAAACAGCCACGTTTGCAGAGTGCTCTCCTCGCGGAACCCGTGCAAGGAGTGCAGCGCCTTGAGAAACACCTCTTGCGTGATGTCTTCCGCATCTGTTTCGTTACCGACCAGCCGCTTCACGTATCTGTAGATTTTGTGCTGGTAGCGTTCCACGATCTCGTCGAAGGCGGTCAGGTCGTTCCCTTTGCACCGGGCGACTAGCCCGGCATCGGCGTCGTTCAAGCGCATCGGCCCTCTCCAACTGGAGGTTCCCCCTCTACAACGTTCGCTCTGTGTACATTGACGTTTCACGCAGAGAAAAGTTCACGCAGAACGCAATATAGAGGTATTCGGCTCACCGAGAGGTTCGCCCTCCAACAGCAACGAGACCACAACCCTCTGGAGGGCGAGGCTCCCGCCGAGCCGAACACTCCCTCCCCGCCCGCTGGGTATCGGCTCACCAGGAGGTCCGCCCTACAGTAACTGCGGGGAGGATAGAGGTGGGGGTGGGGGCTCACAACGTCATGCCGATTGCCAACCCTATTGTCATGCTGAGCGCCAGCGAAGCATCTCGTTGTTGTTGTCATGCTGAACGCAGTGAAGCATCTCGTGGTTAAAAGAGGGATGAGATTCTTCGCTTCGCTCAGAATGACATCATGGTTGTCATGCTGAACAGCGCTTTACCAGTCATCGCGCTCGGGTAGGTCGGCGTACACCGGCGTGGAAAGGTATCGCTCTCCGGCGTCCGGGGCGATGACCACAATCAGCTTGCCCGCGTTTTCCGGACGTTTCGCCACCTTCACCGCGGCGTGCACAGCCGCCCCGGCGGAGACACCCACAAAAAGCCCCTCTTCCCGCGCCAGTCTGCGGGTCATGGTAAAGGCTTCCTCGTTCTCCACGGTGATGACCTCATCGATCAGGTCTACGCAGAGAACGTCGGGGATGAAGCCCGCGCCGATGCCCTGGATCGGGTGCGGTCCGCGCGGTTTGCCTGAGAGCACCGCGGATGCTGCGGGCTCGACCGCGATCGCCTTGAAAGAGGGTTTGCGGGGCTTGATTACCTGGGCAACGCCAGTGATGGTACCGCCTGTGCCTACACCGGCGACCAGGATGTCCACCTGCCCGTCGGTGTCGCGCCAGATCTCCTCGGCGGTGGTACGCCGATGAATCTCCGGGTTAGCAGGGTTTTTGAACTGCTGGGGCATGAAGTAGCGCTCCGGGTCGGTGGCGATGATCTCCTCCGCCTTGCGGATAGCGCCGGGCATCCCTTCCGAGCCGGGCGTGAGCACCAGCTTCGCTCCCAGCGCGCGCAGGAGGCTTCGACGTTCCACCGACATCGTTTCGGGCATCACCAGCACGCACTTATAGCCCTTGGCAGCGCACACGAACGCCAGCGCGATGCCCGTGTTGCCCGAGGTGGGCTCGATGATGATGGTATCGGGTTTGATGCGTCCTGCACGCTCCGCCGCCTCAATCATGGCGACCCCAATGCGGTCCTTCACACTGGACAGGGGGTTGAAGTACTCCAGCTTGGCAGCTACCACCGCCTTTGCGCCATCGGTGACGCGGTTCAAACGAACCAATGGGGTGTTGCCGATTAACTTCGTGACATCTTCCGCAATACGCATCCGATTTGCTTCCTCCCCTAGAGATAAGGTGCGATACTTTGTGCCTGGTCTAAAAGCCGTTTCTGGTCTAGCAGGTGCTGGATCGTGGTGGAATCCAGCAGTCGCCAGATGGCTTCCGAGGTGCGCTGTTGAAAGTCGCGGATACATTGGATGGTGGTAGTATCGGCGCTGTCTTTCACCAACGCTTCGGAGAGCGCCAGCGACCGGTTGCCGGAGAAGGCTCGCAGGATGTCTCCCACGGTGATTTGCGCCGGCGGCTTTGCCAGCTCATAGCCTCCTCCCACCCCACGGATACTGCGCACGATGCCCGCGCGCTTCAGCACCGCCAGAATCTGGTCCAAATAGGGACCGGGAATGTACTCTGCCTCCGCAATGTCACGGCTCTGGACGGGGAGGCCGGGCGGTTGCTGAGCCAGGTACAGGATACTGCGTAGAGCGTACTCCAGTTTTGCGCTGAACAGTGGCATGGCTCAATCCTGACTTGATTGATTAACTATTTCTCATTTTAACCTATCTGTGAGCGATTGTCAAGGGGATGTTGAACATGATATAATGCGGGCGGAAAAGGGAAGGAGGTGTGCAAGCATGGCTGGACATTCCAAGTGGCACAATATCCGCCTGCGCAAGGGCAAGCAGGACGCCGAGCGCGGCAAGCTGTTCACCCGCCTGGCACGCGAGATTATCGTGGCGGCACGGGAAGGGGGCGGTAACCCCGATGCGAACCCCCGTCTGCGCATGGCGATCCAGAAGGCACGGGACGCGCACATGCCTCAGGAGAACATCAAGCGAGCCATCCAGCGCGGAACGGGCGAGATCGCCGGCGCCGCCTATGAAGGGGTGGTCTACGAGGGCTATGCGCCGGGCGGAGTGGCGGTGATGGTCGAGTGCCTGACCGATAACCGCAACCGTACCGTTTCGGATGTGCGCGCGGCGTTTTCCAAGTGTGGGGGAAGCTTGGGCGAGTCGGGATGTGTCAGCTGGATGTTCAAGCCGCGCGGGTTAATCCGCATCCCGAAGGAAGCCGGCGATGAGGACACTGTGCTGTCGGCGGTGCTGGACGCCGGCGCCGATGACATGAATACCGAGCAAGAGTTCTACGAGGTGTACACGGAGCCGGAAGACCTGCATCGTGTGCGTGAGGCGCTGGAAAAGGCGGGCTTGCCCATTGAGAACGCGGAGATCACCATGCTACCCACTACCACCGTGCACGTGGAGGGCAAGGAGGCACAGCAGGTACTGCGCCTGATGGAGATGCTGGATGAGCTGGATGACGTTCAGCAGGTGTATGCCAACTTCGATATCGCCGAGGAAGAGATGGAGAGCGCGGTGCGATAGGAGCCTGACGATGTCCGCACGGCATACGATGGCTTGCATGGCGATATACGCCGTCCTCGCGATGTGCTCGTGGGCACAGACGCTCACGGTGGACGTGACGCCGGGCTTCGACGGGATATGCCCCGGTGAGGGGTGTTACTCGGTCACGGTGTACGTTCAGGGTGAACGTGCCAATGCGCCGCCCGCGGTGGCTGAGGTGGAGGTCGTGGCGAACTCGTGGCAGGGTAGCAATCGCGCGAGAAAAGCGGTGACCCTGACGGGCGGGCTAGTCTCACAGAGCTTGAGCTTTCTCCTGTGTACCCGCGACGAGCCTTACGAAGTGACCGCACGCCTGATTCTGCGCGGACGCGTGCTGGCGATGAGCAAGCCGGTGCCGGTTACCATGGCACGATGGTTCCCCCTGCTGGTGGGGCTGGGCGCGGAGAACACTGCGTTCGCGCATCTGCCTCAGCGATCGCTGGGGGTGGTCACTATGGAGGGCAGGCTAGTGCCTGTGGAGCAGGTGGCCGGCCGTTATGAGCCTCCTTCCTTTTCTTCATATACGGCGCCGGGATCAGAGCAGAGGCGACTGTTTATCGGTCGGGTGCGCACTACCCTGCCGCCAGACAGTGCGCTGGCGTATCGCGGGGTAGCGGTGGTGTCGCTGGATGACCGCGCATGGGACACCCTCACCGAGCGCCAGCAGAACGCACTGATAGGCTATGTGCTATCGGGCGGTTTGCTGGTGGTGCATGGAGTGGACATCAACCGTTTGCAGACGCTGGCGCCATCGGGGTTACTGCCGGTGGAGCCGTTGGGGCTATCGCGGGTGCCAGCGAGTGCACTCACCCGCTGGGTTCCTTCGCTGGGGCGTTCGGCTGATGGGGTGGACGTGGTGCGCTCGCGTGCGCTTGGCGGCTCACAGGTTTTGCTCCAGTATGCGGACATCCCGCTGGTTGTCGCGATGCCAAAGGGGTTTGGGCAGGTGGTCTTTCTGGCTTTTGACCCCAGCCAGCCGCCCTTCACAAACAGCGACGCGGTGCATTCCCTGTGGAAGAACCTGCTGAGGCTTCAGGTCAATCGCTTCCTGCCGCCAACTGCCCTCTTTCCCGACGAGCCGGGCATGTACTGGCAAGCGGCACCGGTGAGCAGAAGCTACTCTTCGGGTGTGGTCCGGGCGATGGTCCGCGCGGTTGCGGCAAAGCCGGTGCCAATCGGGTGGCTCATCACCTATCTGGGCGTGTATATTCTCGTGCTGATCCCGCTGAACTATTTGGTACTGCGCAAGATGGATCGCCTGCAGTGGTCCTGGTTCACCCTGCCTACTCTGGCGGTGTTGACTTCGGTGGGGGGCTATGCGATGGCGGCACAGGTGCAGACCAGCTCCCATCAGCTACGCTGGTGGACCGCGCTCTATACCGCAGAGGGTTCACCGCAGGCGGTGGTAGAGAGCGATTGGGTGCTCTACAGCGCACACACCCAACGGTATCGCCTGCAGGCGAAGGTGGACGGCATCATTGTCGAGAACTCTCCGAGCGACCTGCAGGCACAGTACGCGGTAGAGATTCCTCAGCAGGAACCGGCAGATATCCGGGACGTGCCGATACCGCTCTGGTCAGCGCGCAGTTTCCACCTCAGCGGCTTCACCTCCCTACAGGGGGCGGTAAGTGTGGTCACCCGGCGCAGTGGGGATGCTCTGCAGGTGAACGTTCGGAACGGCACGCCCTACACGCTGAAGAATCTGCACGTGATTGTGCCCTCTGGGGTTATCCCGCTGGGTGAGACGTGTCCTGCCGGAGGACAGAAGAGCCTCCGCGTGCGGACGACAGACAAGCTATTCATGCCGCGTTTGCCGGATGGACCGGAACTTTTGCGCCACGGGATGGACACCGGGATGGACACCGAAAACTGGCGCGAGCAGGCGATGCAGGGCTGGTTGGGCGTTGTGTGGACGCGCCTGAATGTGCAGGCGGCGTTATACAGGTATCCACCTATGCCATCTCGGCGTCGTACACCGATGAGGATACAGCCCGTCCCGTTCTCCCGCGGGGTGCTTGTGGCGGAGGTGGAAGGGTTCCCCCAGCCTGCCGAAGTGACACCCCTCTCGAGTTCTTCGGTACAGCAGGCGACAGTGCTGGCAGTAGCGTTTGACATGCAGGGAGGCGGGCGATGAGTGACTGGCGTGAGAACCCCTTGCTTCGGCGAGAACTGTTCTATCGCCTGCGTCCTCAACCATCGTATCGCCCGCTCATCCTCCTGGTGATGGCGCTGTGCCTGATCGCCGTGATGCTGTTCTACTGGGCCGCACTGGAGAGCATCCAAGGTGCCCACAGTTTTCGCGAACTGTTGACCGCGACGCTGTTTATCGAGATGCTGTTGGTAATCGCCGGTGCGCCCGCCGCGACCGCCAACGCCATCTCCAAAGAGCGCGAACAGCGGACTTGGGACCTGCTGGCGATCACGCTGTTAACTCCGCAGGAGGTGGTGCTGGGCAAGCTGTTCGGCAGGATGCTTCCGTTACTGCTGATACTGGCGCTGGGCGTGCCGATGGTGGGCGTGTGTGTGTTGGGCGACCCCAGGCTGTGGCTCAGCGCCCTGCTAGGTAGCCTGTGCGTGCTGGTCACGCTGGTGCTTTACAGTGTGGGGGGATTGGCGGCATCTTGTTTCAGCCGCAAGACGGTCACCGCCACCGCGCTAGCCTATCTCTTTGCGGGAGGGTGGGTGTTCGGTCCGTTTATCCTGTGGGGGCTAACGAGCTTAATCCTGCCCAACATCAGCCCACAACAGGCGACCTTCTGGCTGGTGGTGAACCCGCTTGCTGTGGTTGAGCCGACTATGGACAAGTTCTCGCCCCGATACTACTACTCGCAACCCCCTTCGGATGCCCTTTATGCTCTCAGCCCGTGGGCGCTATTGGCGGTCTACAGCGGGCTGACGGTCGTGCTGGTGTGGGTGCTGATCGCCACCTACCGTTCCTGGGCGTACCGATAGCGCCATCTCGCCGATTGTTAACGCATGGTGAAAGGAGAACGCCAGCACGTCCACGAAAGCAGTGGCAATACGCTTCGTGGAGGTCAGAATGCGATTCGCGATGATGATAGTGCTTCTTCTGGGCGTTGTCTCGCTGTCGGTGGGCGCGCCTCGGCGAGTGGATCGCTTCATGCTTCAAGCTCCTGCGGGAGAACGTGCCGCCCACATAGACCCATCGGGCACCACCGTTTTGCCCAATGGTCGCCTACTGACACCACTCGGTAAGCAGATTCGGGTGGCGCCGCATCCTTACGGTATGACCCTCAGCCATGATGGCACAGTGCTGGTAACCGTCAACGGTGGCGTTGCCCCCTTCTCACTGACGATCATCCGAAACCCCGACAGCAACGACCCGCAAGTGCGGCAGATCCCCCCCTCCGCCAACACCGAGCAAAGCGTGCTTCCCGCCACCTTCATCGGCGCAGTGGTAGACCCTGCTCGGGATCTGCTGTACGCCTCCGGCGGCAACGAGGGCACTGTGGTCCTCTTCCGGCTCAGTAGCGGAGAGCTCCTGCATCGCATCCCCTTAAGCACCGAGCAGTACCCCGACGCCTTCACCACCGATATCGCCCTTTCACCCGACGGACGCTGGCTGTACGTGCTGGATCTGGCGAACTATCGGCTGGCTATCCTCAATACCCGAACGCGCACGGTAGTCTCGTCCATTGGGGTGGGACGCAATCCCTTTGACCTCGTGCTGACCGCCGACGGCACTCGTGCGTATGTGGCGAACATGGGCACCTTCCAATATGCGCTGATTGAAACCCGTCCCGGCGATGACCCCCGCGGCATCCCGTTCCCGCCTTTTGGTTACCCCTCGCGCGAGGCGCGTGAGGGCACGGTAGTAGACGGGCGGCGCGTGCCCGGATTGGGTGACCCCAACGTGCCCGAAGCCTGCTCGGTGTGGGGTGTGGACGTCTCCGACCCCATGTCGCCGCGCGTGGTAGTGCGGCTCAAGACCGGTTTGCCCATTGGAGAGGCGATAGGCGGCAGTAGCCCAGCGGGGCTGGCGGTATCCGCGGATACCCTTTACGTCAGCAACGCCACCAACGACACGGTGGAAGCTTACGACCTCCGCACGCACCGGCGCAAGTGGCGTACGCTGTTAACCCCGGTGCCGTTCCTGAAGCATCTGCGGGGTGTTGCGCCGTTTGGGCTGGCGTTGTCGCCCGACGGGAGGCGGCTATATGTGGCGGAATCGGGAATCAACGCCGTGGGTGTGCTAGATGCCCGCCCGGGCAAAGTAATAGGACATATCCCTGTATGCTGGTATCCGTCGCGCGTATGTGTGTCACCCGACGGCAAGAGGCTGTATGTAGCAAACGCGAAGGGCTTCGGCGCGGGTCCCAACGGCGGAGCAAACTTCATGCCGGGTCCCGAAGGGCGCAGTATCGGCAGGCTGATGAAGGGTAGCGTGTCGCTGATAGACATCCCAGCGGATAGTGACCTGCCTCGCCTGACGCAGAGGGTGATAGCCAACAACGGCTTCGTACCGGTGAAGGTATCGCGTCCGAAGGGGCATCCCGTGCCCACAGTGGCAGGCGTGCCGTCGGATAAGATCCGCTACGTCGTGTTCATCGCCAAGGAGAACCGCACCTTTGATGAGGTGTTCGGTGACCTGCCCGGTGTGAACGGCGACCCCACACTGGCGCGCTTTGGCGTCAACCGCACGGTGGGCGAGCATCGGGGCGTGAACGTCATGCCCAACCATCGCGCCCTGGCGCAACGCTTCGCCATCAGCGATAACTTCTATGTGGACAGCGACCACTCGGCGGACGGGCATCGCTGGCTGGTGGGGGTGTATCCCAACCACTGGGTAGAGACCATCACTTCCGCAGGCTACGGCGGAGGTGCCGATTTTCGCCCCGGCAAGGCACCAGGACGGCTGGCGTTCTTTGAGTCGAACTCTGCACTGACCCCGGAAGACTATCTGGAACACGGCTCCATGTGGGCGCATCTGCACCGCAACGGCGTTCCCTTCCGCAACTATGGCGAGGGGTTCGAGTTCGCGGGCATTTCCGAAGATGAGGACACCAAACCTACCGGCGCGCGCTTGTCGGTGAACATCCCCATGCCGATGGCGCTTTTTCAGAACACCTGCCGTGAATATCCGGAGTTCAACATGAACATCCCGGACCAGTACCGCGCGGACCAGTTCCTGAAAGAGTTCCGCGAGAGGTTCCTGTCGGGCAAGGAGCCTCTGCCGCGCTTCCTCTACATCTACCTGCCGAACGACCACGGGGCGGGCATACGACCGGAAAAGGGCTATCCGTACCTCGAGTCCTATATGGCAGACAACGACCTTGCTCTGGGTAGGGTGATTGAAGCGCTGTCGCATAGTGCATGGTGGAAGGAGATGGCGATCTTCATCACCGAAGACGATGCGCAAAGCGGGATCGATCATGTGGACGCGCACCGCAGTGTGCTCATCGTGGTCAGCCCGTGGGTCAAACAGGGATATGTGTCACACCGGCAGAGCAGTATCGCCAGCATCATGAAGACGATGTACCTTCTGCTGGGCGTTCCCTCTTTAAACCTGTATGACGCAGCGGCAAACGACCTGGCGGACATGTTCTCTACCGAGCCGGACTTCACGCCTTATCGATGCTTGCCGGTAGACGCACGTCTCTTCGACCCCGAGAAGGTCAAAGACCCGAGCGACCCCGACTATCGCAAGGCACGGCTAGAGCCTTCGCCCGCGTTGGACACGCTGGATGAGTCGATGCGTCAGCAGGAGGAATGGGAACGGGCACAGGGGAATTAGGGTTCCTCCGGCTCGACGCCCATCTCACGCAATCGCTGAGCGAGCCGTTGTGCCCGTTCCTCTGCCTCACGCGCCCGCTGTTCGGCATCCTTTGCGCGTTGTTCCGCCTGCTCCATCCGGCGACGCAGTTCCACATAGGGCACAAAACGCTCGCCGTCGGGGCGATACAGCACCAGTGCGTCGCCTTCGAGCGTGAAGCGAACGCCCAGCAGAGGGCTCACCCAATCCTGCATGTTCTCTATCGGTTCGAGTGCGCCATCACGCCGTATCCAGCCCTCCAGAATGCCCGTTTCGGGATCGTACTGACTGATAGTACTCCTGCACGCCGTAGCGGTCGTAAAAGCGGAACTTCTCCAGCAGGGGGCGGAAATAGTTACTGGGGGAGAGTATCTCGAACACCACATGGGGCGGGATATTATCTTCCTCCCACTGTTTGTAACTCCGCCGATGCCTTTTAGGACACCCAAATACCACGAACACGTCGGGCACAGAGCGGATCTCCGGATGATACTCCGCCGGATACCACAGCAGATCCGCCGCCATGAACACATCATCCCGGTCAGCAAACAAGGCGCATAGGTTGTCGTAGAGATAGACGATGTACTCCAGCTGTTTGGTGTTATCTGCCATTGGCTGACCGTCCGATTCCGTCCGATTCAGGATAGACGATTTTCGTCGCAGTCTGTACCGCTTCCATATTCCATCACCCACCCGTCATTATACCATGCCCCTCCCGTGCGAGACCGGCTCGGTCAGGGCTCGATCTTGGTGCCGAGCACCTGCAGGAACTTCGCCAGCCATTCGGGATGCGCAGGCCATGCAGGCGCGGTGACCAGGTTGCCGTCCACCACCGCTTTGTCCACGGGAATGTCCACATACTCCCCGCCGGCGGCGTTGACCTCGGGTCCTACCGCAGGGTAAGCAGAAGCTTTCTTGCCCTTCAATGCGCCCGCTGCGGCAAGCAGTTGCGCCCCATGGCAGATGGCGGCGATGGGTTTGCCCGCCTCCGCGAAGTGTTTGACGATGTGAATCACGCGCGGATTGAGGCGAATATACTCCGGAGCGCGCCCGCCGGGGATGACCAGCGCATCGTACTCCTCCGCTTTCACCTCGTCGAAGGTGTAGTTGAGGGTGAAGTTGTGTCCGGGCTTCTCGCTGTAGGTCTGGTCACCCTCAAAGTCATGCACCGCCGTGCGCACCTTCTCGCCCGCCTTCTTGCCCGGGCACACCGCGTGCACCTGATGCCCTACCATCAGCAGTGCCTGAAACGGCACCATCACCTCGTAGTCCTCCACAAAGTCGCCAACCAGCATGAGAATGCGTTTCCCTGCCATTGCAAGCACCCTCCTTATCGTGTTTTGTACCTCTTATTATAGCGCAGATGCGGGAGATTGGATACCGGTGCGGAAATGATAACGGCAGTGAGATGCTTCGCTCCGCATGACAACAACAGCGTCGTTCTGAGCCTGTCTCTTGTCATTCTGAGCGAAGCGAAGAATCCCAACCGAGATGCAGAGCGGGCGCTCCGCATGATGTTTGGTGTCATTCTGAGCGCAGCGAAGAATCTCAAACTGCGCCACTTCGTTCACATGATAGTGGGTGACGCCCTGTTGGTTGCGCAGTGCCCTTAGAGGTTGACGTAGCCTGTGCAAACAGGCTATATTAAGCATGTGAACTGTGCAGGATGGGAGGAACCATGAACCACGAGCAACAGAAGGCGATACTGGAGATACTGGAGCAGGACGCCCGCACCACGCCGGAACAGGTGGCTTCCATGCTGGGGCTGGAGGTGGAACAGGTGCGACAGGCTATTCAGCAGATGGAAACCGCAGGTATCATCCGCCGCTACAAGACGGTCATCGATTGGGACCGCTTTGGCGAGGAGCGCGTGTTTGCCTTTATCGATGTCAAGGTCAGCCCCGCGCGCGAGGTGGGCTTCGACGATGTGGCGGAGCGCATCTATCGCTTCCCGCAGGTGCACGCGGTGTATCTAGTTTCGGGCGACCATGACCTGCGTGTGATCGTCAGTGGGCGCACGATGAAAGAGGTAGCGGCGTTCGTGGCGGAGCGGCTTGCGCCCCTGGACAGAGTGCAGGCGACCTATACTCAGTTCGTGCTGAAGCGCTACAAAGAGGATGGGGAAGTGTATGCCGAGACCGAACCCGACCGCAGGTTGGTGATGGCGCCATGAAGCCCATCTCTCGTAGGGTGGACGCGGTGCCGCCTTCGGGCATCCGTCGGTTCTTCGATGTGGCGGCACAGATGGAGGACTGTATCTCGCTAGGGGTAGGAGAGCCCGATTTTGTCACGCCCTGGCATATCCGCGAGGCGGCGATCTGGGCGATCGAGAAGGGCTTCACCACCTACACCTCCAACTACGGACTGTTTACCCTGCGCCAGCGTATCGCTGCGCACCTGAAGCGTCGCTACGGCGTGGCGTATTCCCCCGAGAACGAGATGCTAATCACGGTGGGTGTCAGCGAGGGACTAGACATCGCGATGCGCGCCCTGCTCAACCCGGGCGATGAAGTCATCTTCTTCGAGCCGAGCTACGTCTCCTATCCGCCCTGTGTGATGTTCGCCGGTGGCACGCCGGTGCCGGTGCCGACCGACTACCGACAGGGGTTCCAGCCCGATGTGGACCGCCTGCGCGACGCCATCACCCCGCGCACGAAAGCGATCCTGCTCTGTTACCCCAACAATCCGACGGGCACGGTGGCAGAGCGCGAAGTGCTGGAGGCGATTGTGAACCTGGCGGTGGAGCACGACCTGTATCTGGTCAGCGACGAGATCTACGACCGGCTGGTGTACGACACCGAGCATACCTGCGTGGCGTCTCTACCCGGCGCGCAGGAGCGCACGATCCTGCTGGGTGGTTTCTCCAAATCCTATGCCATGACGGGCTGGCGAATCGGTTACGCCTGTGCGCCTGCGCCCATCATCGAGATGATGCTCAAGGTACACCAGTACACCATGCTGTGTGCCCCGATTGCTGCGCAGAAGGCGGCGGAAGAGGCGCTGGAACACGGCGAGCCAGAAGTGGAGCGGATGCGCCGAGAGTACGACCGTCGCCGCCGGCTGATTGTAGAGCGACTGAACGAAATCGGCTTGGAGTGCTTGCCGCCGCAGGGAGCGTTCTATGTGTTTCCGTCCATCCGGTGCACTGGCTTGCGCTCCGAAGAGTTCACCGAGCAACTGCTGTGGGAGGAACGGGTGGCGGTCGTGCCCGGCAACGTGTTCGGCGACAGCGGTGAGGGGCACGTGCGGTTGTCCTACGCGACATCCCTGCCGAAGATAGAGGAGGCTCTGCACCGTATCGAGCGGTTCGTCAACAAACGAAGAGGATGAGACACAGGAGGCACAGATGTTCGGTAAGGTAGCACAGGGGTTAACAGCACTCTGCGCGCTGATAATGCTGACGATGAGCGCAACTGCCGACAGAGTGGTGCTGACCCCGTCCGCGTATAACCTGCCACCCGGCAGTGCGAAGCTGGAAATCGCCCGCCGCGAAAGCAAAGGCGGCTTGACGCAGTACTGGATGAACCTGGGGCTGGTCGGCGGCATCGAGGTAGAAGGACTGCGCCTTGAAACGTCGTCCCGGCACCTCGACACCCTCAGCCTGCAGTACAACATCCTGCCAGACATCGGTTTCACGCCGGCGATCTCGGCTGGGGTGCGAGATATTGCCAACAAGACGGCGGAAGGGCGCGCGATCTACCTGGCGGTCGGATACCGGCTCCCGTACATGCCCCCGAACCCCTTCATCGACGAGATGTATCTGTTTGGTGGCGTGGGTGCAGGGGGCATCAAGGGAGCCTTTCTCGGCACTGAAGTGCGCACACCTTACCACATCTTGCTCAGCGTAGAGTACGACAGTCGCGCATGGAACGCTGTGCTCTCGTGGGAGCCGGTGCCCTTGCTTCGCCTGCGCCTATACAGTCTGGACAAGGAGACCTACTACGGCGCATCGCTGTCGGTGAGTTTTTGACCATCTGTTTTTGTCATTCTGAGCACGGCGAAGAATCCCAATCGTTGAACAACGGGATGCTTCACTTCGTTCAGCATGACGCCAAAGACGTCCTTCTGAGCCTCTCTCTTGTCATTCTGAGCGAAGCGAAGAATCCCGACCGAGATGCTTCACTTCGTTCAGCATGACAAGGATGATGCTCGGCGTAGCGGCGAGGCGGGTTCATTCCCACTCGGTGTGGAACGTGCCCGGTTTATCGATGCGCTCGTAGGTATGCGCGCCGAAAAAGTCACGCTGTGCCTGTATTAGGTTCGCAGGCAGGTTGGCGCGGCTCATGCTCAACAGGTAGTCCACCCCGCTCCCGAGCACGGGCACAGGAACACCATAGGTGTGCGCCGTCTCCACCACGCGCAGGGCGAACGGCACCTGTTCCAGCACAAACGCCTGCGCCTTTGAGCTGAGCAGAAGATGTGGGTTGTCCCTATCTTCCTGCACGATCTCGCGCAGGAAGTTCAGCATGCGTGCGCGGATGATGCATCCGCCCTTCCAGATGCGCAGCACCTCCGACAGGTTCAGACCGTAGTCGTAGGTGCGCGATGCCTCCGACAGAAGCCACAGCCCCTGCGAAAAGCTCAGAAACATGCTCAGCAGCAGTGCGTGTTCCAACGATTCGATGAGGTCGCGCGGGTCCAGCGGACAGGACTGGCATAGTGAATCCGCCATCGCGCCCGCGATCTGCACTCGGTGCTCCTTGAAGTGCGACAGGGTGCGGGCGAAGACGGCGGTCGCCAGCGCGGGAGCGGGCACGCCGAGGTCCAGTGCGGATTGCGCTGTCCATTTGCCGGTGCCCTTCTGTTCGGCTTTGTCCAGGATCATCTCCACCAGGGGCTTGCCGGTCTCCTCATCTATCCGGCGTAGTGCCTTGCTGGAGATCTCCATCAGGAAGGAGTTAAGCACGCTGTTGTTCCACTGCTCGAACAGGTCGGCGATTTGCGCAGCGGACAGCCGTGCTGCGGAGCGCAGGATGTCGTATGCCTCCGCAATCGCCTGCATAATGGCGTATTCGATGCCGTTGTGTACCATCTTGACGAAGTGCCCCGCGCCGCCGCGCCCTAGGTAGGTACAACACGCGCCGTCTTCCGTCTGTGCGGCGATTCGGGTCAACACCTCTTCCACCAGCGCGTAGGCTTCGGGCGTGCCACCGGGCATGATGGAGGGACCTTCTAGTGCGCCACGCTCGCCACCGCTCACGCCCGTACCCAGAAACAGTAGTCCCCGCGTTGCCAGCGTTTCGAGGCGTCGCTCGGTGTCGGCGTAATGCGAGTTGCCCATGTCGATGAGCAGGTCACCCCGCTCCAGCAAGGGGGTGAGGCTGTCGATCATCGTGTCTACCGCCGCACCGGCTTGCACCATCAGGATGATTTTGCGCGGTCGCGCCAGGCTCTGCACGAAGGTCTGCAGGTCGTAAGCGGGGGTGATAGGCTCGCCGTGCACACGCTCCGTCACAAAGGCTTCTGTGCGCGCTGTGGTGCGGTTGTAGACGCTCACAGAATAGCCTTTGCGCGCGATGTTAAGGGCGAGGTTCTGCCCCATCACGCCCAGACCGATCAGCCCGATGAAGTTGCCGTTTGCCATTCTGCCCTAAACCTCCACCTGTGGATTAGCCAGCTGGCGGGGGAATCCCTCTTACCGCGACGCCTTGCGCACGGTCACGCGCCGGATGCGCAGCTCTTGCCCCGAACCCAGCCGGAAATCCGCACCGTTCGCACGCCCGACGAAGCGCGCATCGGGGATGGTCACGCTAAAGCGGCGCCACTGCCCGCTGTTGCCCAGCGTGAAGGTCTTCGCCAGTTTGAACGCGCCCTCGTACGCACTGCCGGCGGGGTCGGTGGAATCGTACTCGAGGGAGAAGGTTCCTTCGCCGTCCCAGACCTCTACCTCTATCTGCACGGGCACGCCGTCGTCGTAGAAAAAGCTATCGTCTACGTTAAAGTAGGCGTAACGCATGCCACCGTGTCGGTTGGGCAGGGTGCGCCAGGCGGTGGCTCCGTTCACCTCGACCGGTTCCATCAATCCGTCGCCGTTAGGGTCTATATAGAGGCGCACACCGCGCGATTGGGGCTGGCGTTCCAGCGTTACCGAGACCTCTTTCGCGGTGCTGTAGGCGCCCTGCGCGCGCAGGTGAGCCTTGCGTTTGAACATCGCGGCGTAGTGGGCGTTGAGCTTCACGTACTGGGCGCCATACTCGCGTGAAGGGCAGATGTCGGTGCCCTCGTGCAGTTCGTTCCAGGTTTCAATCATCACGATAAAGGGGCGGCGGGCAGGGTTCATGCGCAGAATCTGTTCCCAACTGCGTCGGAAAAACTGCCCTCCTTCGCGGTCGCGCACCAGCGGGGCTCTGCCGGGCACCGCCGAGTGGTCATAGCCGGGCCCAATGGCGGCAACCTCCAAAATCTTGGGCGCGAGCGCACCACCCCAAGCGTAGACGCTATCGGTCTTCACCTTGCTCCACGATCTCTCCCGCACGATGTAGGGGCAGCAACCGAAATCCTTCCGAAACTGCTGGTACACGAAGTCGATGGCTTGCTGGTTATAGTCCTTCGCAAAGGCGACAGCATACAGGAAGAGGAGCGGTCGGTGGTCTATCATCGCCCACAGTTTGGATGGCACCAGCGCGAAGAAGTCGCGGATAGAGACATAGAACCACTCTTGCCCTTCGCGCGTGGTGAGGTCCGCATGATAACTGCTGGAGTTCCACTGCAGAGTGGAGGTATCGTAGAACATGCCGATGCGCGGGGGACGTCGCTTGCTCGCCAGCATCGCTTCCTGGGCTTTGACGAGCGCGCTGAGTCCCTCGAAACTCCAGTAAAGCCCTTTGCCCTGCTGTCGGTCGGCGGGATTGCCCCAATAGACGGGCAGGATGAAGTCGATGCCAGCACGCAGAATGTCTTCCATCTCCCGCCGATGCCATTCGGGCGAACGGTAGCTGTAGCCCTTGGGGTTGGCAGGGTGGTCGGTCAGGGCGTCGGTGCCGTCGGGGTCGATGAAGTGTTCCCCGGTGTTCACATCGTACCAGTAGAAGTAATAGGTGCCCACCACGGGTTGACCGGTGCGAAACGTGGGCAGGGCGCGAATCTGTTCGGGCTTGTGCCTGATGTGCTTGCCCATGGGCGGCAGTTGCAAAAAGGAATCGAGCATGGCTGATGTCCTCCTTGGGTGACCTTCTCTGGCACAGGGTTCGCTGTGCGCGGGAAAATACCTGCCTCTGGAGCGGTCAATCCATACTGCAGGAGCTCAGGTAGCCGCACGCGGGGCACACCTGTTTGCAACCGTGGAGCGGCTTCATGGTGGCGCCGCAGACGGGACAGGCGAGATAGGCTCCGGGAGTGGAGGCTCGCGGGGGGGAGGGAAGCGGCTCCAGCGGGCGCGGTTGCAGTTCAGGGGTAACCTGCGGTATCGGCTGGGCGACCAGAGGATAGAGGCGCACGCGATACCCCTCCACGACGGCGAGGCTGGTCATTAGCTTGGTTTCGGGCACGCGCTCCAGCAGAGCCTGCAGGATCTGCATCTGCGCGTGGGGACGTGGGTCGCCCGCCAGCAGGAGGATCGCTCCAGGTCGCCAGCTTGCTTGACGCGAGATCAGCCCCACAAAGGCGGGCACCACGCTGACCAACACCCGTCCCTCGCGCCACGCGGTCTGCACCAGCAGTTCATCAGACGCACCGTGCAGGATGGGGTCGCCGCGCACCTCGCGTACCTCGTGCCCCGCCTTGCGCAACCACGTGGCGACCTGCACGCTGATCGAGCTATCCACTAGGAACTTCATTCTCGCCTTCCAGCCTTTCCGCCGCACAGAGCAGAGCCAGGCGCAGGTCCTCCTCGCTTAACTGCGGGTAGGCGCGCAGAATCTCGCGATGGCTCATGCCCGACGCAAAACAGCGCAGAAGGAACGAGATGGGCATGCGCTCCTCGGGGATGCTGAGTGCACCTCCACAGATGCCCGGCTCCTTTCGCACGCGATTGCGGGTGTAACGGCTCATCGCAGCCTCCCTCACCATACAGACCTGCATCTCCATTTTACCACTTCGCCCGCCCGATGGAAACACGATGGGGAATGCCATTTGGGTTCCGAACCGCTAGCACGCGCGGTAGCCCGTTCAGTATTTTGGCAATGTCGCGCGGTCGTAAATATCTGTATTTATACGAGTTCTATGACAAACAAGTAACATTACCGTTATGTTTTCTATCTGCACTATGATAGAATGGGGTGCAACCATTTCACAGGAGGTGTTTCACAATGCGTAAGTTACTCAGTCTGTGCGCCGTGATGCTGGTGGTGTGGGCTTTGCCTGCTAGTGCGTTCACGCCCATCTCCAGCCCGGACGCCGCTTACCTGGCAGCGACCACCTACATCGACCCGTCAGCCATCCCGGACCTCACTAACGTCTCGTCTATCACCGACGGCGTGTTGACGGTCTCGTTCAGCACGGCAATGAACAAGCGCACCGCTCCCGGCGGCGATTGGGCAACCTGGAGCGTTGCACCCGATTCCCAGCGCGGTCCTGGGGACACCCTGCCCGTGTTTTACAGCGAAGAGGCGCTGACGGTGACGTTCACGCTGTCTCAGCCCGTCTCCATCTTCGGGTTTGAGGCAGAGCCGGATCCGTTCGGTGTGCACGCGATGACCGCGCAGTTCTACGATGCTGCCGGCAACCTGCTGGGCACGATTAGCCGCAACGTCGATGGCAACGCTGGCGCGCGGTTGTTCGCGGCACAGTCCAGCACGCCCATCATCTCGTCTGTGGTTTTCTCCTCCAACGTGGATTGGGCGGCGGGTGCGTTCCGGTATGCCCTGCCGACGGGCGGTCCCGTCATTCCCGAGCCCACCACCATGGCGCTGTTTGGGGCTGGCTTGCTGGGCTTCCTGCCATTGCGGCGTCGCCGGTAAAACGGCAACGTCTCCCGTTCCTCCTTCTTCGCGTGCTTCTGCCGGGCACTGCCCGGCAGAACCTCTGTACATTAGCGCACGAGGCTGTTCGAAACGGGACAGCATTTGGGGCGTATCCTCTTGCCCTGTTGCTCGCAGAGCATGTATAATGAGCCGTGACAGGGCAAAGACGCGTGATACGGAGTGGGCATTGCGAGAAGGGACACCTTGCATACTTGCGGTCGATGTCGGTACCACGAACCTCAAAGCGGGCATTGTGCGTGCCGACGGTCGGGTGTTGCGGGTCGTTCAGCGGGAACTGCCCCTGATGCGGGATGAGAGCGGTAGGGCAGAGCATGACCCCCACGGGCTGTGGGATGCCTTTCGGGAGGTTTGCCGGCAAGCGTGTGAGGGCTATGGGGCGCAGACGGGTGCGCTGGTACTGTCGGCGTACCAGTTGAGCCTGCTGGCGGTGGATGAAGGGGGCGAGCCGCTGAGCGCAATCATCACGCTCCTCGATACACGACCTCAACAGACCTTTCCGCAACTGCTGGAGCGGGTAGATGTGCATCACCTCTATCGGCGGACGGGCTGTCCGCCGTTGTTTCACTATCCGCTCTCCAAAATCTTCTGGTTGCAATCTACCCATCCCGATGTCTTTGCCAGAGCGCGCTGGCTGGTTGGTGTGAAGGACTACCTGATTCACCGCCTGACGGGGCAGTGGGTCACCGAAGCCAGCCTCGGCACGGCGACGCAGCTGATGAACCTGCATACCCTGCGGTGGGACGAGTACGCGCTGGGGGTGCTTGCGCTAGAGGCGGAGCGGTTGCCCACGCCGGTGCCTGCGGAAGAGGTGCTAGCGGAGCTTCTGCCAGCCGTGTGTGCCCAGCTGGGCATGGCGCCCGGATGCCGACTGGTGCCGGGGGTGTACGATGGGGGAGCGGTAGCGATCGGCATCGGTGCGATGCCGGAGCGAACCTCTGCCATTAATCTCGGCACAACGGCGATGCTAAGGGCCGCGCTCCCCCAGCCGATCCTGGACAGCGACCCCGCCATGCGCCTGCAGACCTGTTACCTGGCTTGTGGCCGGTGGTTCCCGGGCGGAGCGATCAACAACGCGGGCGTAACCCTGCGCTGGCTTCGCGATAACGTCCTGCACATCGACTACGAGACCATGAACCGCGAGGCGGAGGCGGTCACCGATTCGGCGGGGCTGTTCTTCCTGCCGTTCCTCAGTGGCGAGCGCAATCCCCAGATCGGCAACTCCGCGTCGGGGGTGTTTTTCGGCTTGCGCGGGTATCACGGGCGGGGGCATATCGTTCGCGCGGTGATGGAGGGGGTAGGGTTCGCCCTGCGCATCGTGGCGGATGCCCTCCAGCAGAACGGCGTGACCCCTGCCGAGGTGCGCATCGGCGGTGGGGGCTCGCGTTCGTCGCTGTGGCTTCAGACGATGGCGAACATCCTGGGCGTGCCCCTGCAGGTGAGCCGTGTGGAGGAACCGGGGCTGGTCGGCTCGGCAATACTGGGCTACACCGCGCTGGGAGTGTATCCGGACGTGGTGCAGGCGACGCAGGCGATGGTTCAGCCCGGCAGACGGTACGTCCCGGATGCCAGGGCGGTGGAGGAGTATCAGAAAAAGTATGCCTTCTTTCGCCGACTGATGGCGGACCTGGCGCAGGCTTTTGCGGAACACACGCGAGGATAGGAGGGGAACGAACATGAGCATTATTCAGGAACTGTTTTCGGTCGAGGGGAAGGTTGCGCTCTTTACGGGCGGCGCTGGCGTGCTGGCAGGTGCGATTGCGCGGGGGCTGGGCGAAGCCGGGGCGCGCATTGTGCTGACCGACATCGCGCCGCTGGAGGAGCGAGTGGAGGAACTGCGTCGGCAGGGTATTGCCGTGCGCGGCTACCGGATGGACGTGTTGGATAAGGCGGACATCGAGCGCGTGGCGGAGCAGGTGAAGCGTGAAGTGGGCACGGTGGACATCCTGCTCAACGCGGCGGGCGGAAACATGCCGGAAGCCTCTACGTCGCCGGAGCGGCGCTTTTTTGACCTGCCGCTTGAGGCACTGCAGAAGGTGGTGAACCTGAACCTGTTCGGTGGGGCGATATTGCCAAGCCAGGTGTTTGCAAAGCAGATGCTGGAGAACGAGGCGGGTGGGGTGATCATCAACTTCTCGTCGATGTCGGCGTTTAAACCGCTGACACGGGTGCTAGGCTACTCGGCGGCGAAAGCGGCGGTGAGCAACTTCACGCAGTGGTTAGCGGTGCACATCGCGCAGGAGTATTCGCCCAAGGTGCGGGTGAACGCCATCGCGCCTGGCTTCTTCCTGACCAAACAGAACCGCTACCTGCTTCTAGACGAGGCGGGGAACCTGACGCCACGCGGGCAGTCCATCATCGCGCATACCCCCATGGGGCGCTTCGGCGAGCCTGATGACCTGATAGGCACTATCATTTGGCTGGCGTCGCCAGCTAGCGCATTTGTGACGGGGGCTGTTATCCCCATCGATGGGGGCTTCAGCGCGTTCGCCGGGGTTTAGGGCGTTTAGAACTGGAACAGGTTATCCGGCAAGCCCTCGTTGACGTGCAGGTCAACGTAGGTGGTGACACCACCCAGCTTGCCCTCGGCGTTGTAGACCTCCACGCGCGTCGGCACCCACACGCCCGGTGCGACCTCCTGCGGGTTCTTGTAGAGGAAGACCGCCATCAGCTTGCCTTCCTGATTGTGCCAATGCCGTTTGACGATGGTATGGGTCTTGCCGTCCAGCCAAACGATATGTTTAGAGGTGTCATCGGAGTTCGCCCAGGTGAGCTCGAACACGGGGTAGCGTACACCGCCTTCGTGGTCGTAGCGCAGGAACCTCGCGTTGACCAGCTTCATGAAGCTGGGGGTGAGGATACCGAAATCCATTAGCGATTGGCGCTTGCCGGGTGCGTTGCTGATGTCATCGGTGTTCTTGATGGGACCTGCGGACACGTGTTTGCGATTGCCATTGATGATGTATACCACGTTGACCACGCCCACTTTGCTCTCCAGGCGCATCTTGGAAGGCTCTTTGTAGCGGGCGGTCATCTGCTTGATGCGATACGAGTTGGCGAAATCTTTGTTGATTTTCTCTAGCTCGCGCTGGTTGGCGGTCTGTTGGCGGACGACAGCGCGCAAGTCGTGCAGGCGGGTCTGCACGTAATCGTTAATGTCCTGTGATTGCGCCATGGCAAAAGAGGCGCACAGCCATAGCAGACCGATGTTCAGAAGTTTCCAGTTCACCATCCTGCTCTTCTCCTTGTTGGTTTCCTGCGGAGTGTGGTTTTGTTGAGATTCTTCGCTTCGCTCAGAATGACCAGAGACAGGCTCAGAATGACGTTTACACTCAGGACGTTTACACTCAGAATGATGTGCGTGCTTCCACCTTTCTGCCTCTATAATAGACGGATGACGGCTTCAAAAGGTTATGCTCCGTCAATCCAGCCGTTTCAGACGCTCCAGCAGTTTCGCCTGACGTTCCAGCAGTTCGCTCTGGATAGCGCGCTCTTTTTCCACCACCTCACGCGGGGCACGCTGGAGAAACTGCTCGTTTCCCAGTTTGCTGTTGACGCGCTGGAGCTCTTTTTCCATGTTGGCGAGCTCCTTCTGTACGCGCTGACGCTCCCGTTCGATATCTACCGCCTCCAACTGCAGGTACACATCCGCCAGCTCGCAGTGGGTAGCAACCGCCTTCACCCCTTCGGGCAGGCTGTGCACGATGCGCAGAGGCTCCACGCGCTGAAGGGTGCGAATGATCGCCTCGTACTCGCGCAGGAGCGCGCCCGCTTCGGCAGAGACGGGAACCACCAGCGCGGTCGCTTTCAGCGAGATGTCCAGCCCGATCTCGGTGCGCAGGGCGCGGATCGCCCGCACCGCTTCGATGAGCTTCTGCAGACGCTCTTCGGCGTGTGGAGCATCCCACTCCGGTCGCTCGGTGGGGAAGGACGCCACCATGATGCTCTCGCCTTCGTGCGGCAGGCTTTGCCAGATCTCTTCGGTGATGTAGGGCATGAACGGGTGCAGGAGGCGCAGGGTGTGCTCTAGCACTACCGTGAGTACGCGCTGGGCGGTTTCGCGCGGCTCGCCGCCGGCGTTCAGGCGCGGCTTGCTCATCTCGATGTACCAGTCGCAGTACTCATCCCACAGGAACGAATAGATCGCCTTTGCCGCGTCGTCCATGTCGTAGTTTTCCAGCGCGGTGTTGACCGTGCGGATGGTAGCGTTCAGTCTGCTCAGAATCCAACGGTCGATATCGGTCAATCGCTCGTCGGGGGGCAGTGCGCCGTCAAAGTGGGCACGGAACGGCTCGTCCAGATTCATCAGCACGAAGCGCGAGGCGTTCCATATCTTGTTGCAGAAGTTACGTGCCTCTTCCACCTGGCTGTGCCTGCCGTGTTCGATGCTGGCGAAGCGGATGTCCTGTCCCTTGGCGGTGCGCACCAACAGGGCGAAGCGCAGGGCGTCGGCTCCGTACATCTCGATCAGGTCCAGCGGGTCCACGCCGGTGCCCAGCGATTTGCTCATGCGTCGCCCCTGTTCGTCCAGCACGGTGGCGTAGATGTACACATCGCGGAAGGGCACGTCGTTCATAAAGTAGAGCCCGGTCATGATCATGCGCGCCACCCACAGATAGATAATGTCGCGGGCGGTGATCAGCACCGAGGTGGGGTAGTAGGTGTTCAGGTCAGGCGTTTGTTCGGGCCAGCCCAGCACGGCGTGGGGCCACAGCGCAGACGAGAACCAGGTATCCAGCACATCCTCATCCTGGGTGATGGCTTTGCCGTTCGCCTTCTGGCGCGCCTCCTCCTCCGAGCGAGCGACGATATATTCCCCGTCTTCGGTGGTCCACACGGGGATGCGATGCCCCCACCACAGCTGGCGCGAGATGCACCAGTCCTTGATGTTCTCCATCCAGTCCAGATACACCCGTGCGTAGCGTTCGGGGATGAATCGCACGCGCCCCTCCTTCACGGCGTCGATGGCGGGCTGGGCGATCGCCTTCATGCGCACGAACCACTGCTCCGAGAGCAGAGGCTCGATGACGGTATCACAGCGGGCACAGGTGGCGGTGGGCACGGTATAGTCCTCGATGCGTTCGATCAGCCCCTGCGCCTCCAGGTCCTCCAGCACGCGCTGGCGCGCTTCGTAGCGGTCGAGCCCGGCATATCGTTCGCCGGCTTCGGGCGTCATGCGGGCGTGTTCGTCGATCACCACCACCTGGGGCAGGTTATGACGCAGTCCGCACTCGAAGTCGTTGGCGTCGTGGGCGGGTGTTACCTTGACCGCGCCCGTGCCGAACTCGGGTCTGGCGTAATCGTCAGCGATGAAGGGGATTTCGCGTCCCACCAGCGGCAGAATAATGGTCTTGCCGAACATCTGCTGGTAGCGTTCATCAGCGGGGTTGGCGGCGACGGCGGTATCGCCCAGCATGGTCTCTGGACGGGTAGTTGCCACCACCACGTAGCCCGAGCCGTCCTTGAAGGGATAGCGGATGTAGTAGAGTTTGGACGGCTGGTCTTCATGTTCCACTTCGATGTCGGACAGCGCGGTCAGACAGCGCGGGCACCAGTTGATCACCCGCTTGCCGCGGTAGATATGCCCATCTTCCCACCAGCGCACGAAGCACTCCAGAATAGCGCGCGTGTAGCCTTCGTCCATCGTGAATCGGGTGCGGCTCCAGTCAAAGGAGTATCCGAGCCGCTGGAACTGCGTAAGGATGACCCCACCATATTCGCGCACCCACTCCCAGACGCGCTCTAGGAACCGCTCCCTGCCCAGGTCGTGTCGAGTCAGCCCTTCGCGGCGCAGTTGTTTTTCCACCACGTTCTGGGTGGCGATGCCGGCGTGGTCGGTTCCGGGCACGCAGAGGGTGTTATAGCCCTGCATCCTGCGCCAGCGGATGAGCGTATCGTGGATGGTATAGCACAGGGCATGACCGATGTGCAAAGAGCCGGTGACGTTGGGGGGCGGAATGGTGATACAGTAGACGGGCTTGCCAGGTTGCGGGTCAGGCGCGAAGTAGTTGCGTTCTTTCCAGAATCGGTACCAATTCTCCTCCACGCGGGTTGGGTCGTAGACTTTCGGTATGTTGATCGCTTCCGACATGCGCTGTTCCCCCATGAGAGATACCTGTGCATAGATTATACTGCACTCTGAGGCGTGCAGGCAATGCAGGAGGGGCTCTGCCCGAGACCCTTCGCTTGCGCTCAGGGTGACAAAAAAACTGGAGGGCGAGGCAGACGCCGAGCCGAACATCCCCTCCCCGCCCGCGAGGTATCGGCTCACCGGGAGGTTCGCCCTCCAGAGATGAGGGCAATGTCCACCAAGCGCTACGCCGCCCGCTGGAGGAACTGCTGGCGAATATGCTCCTGAAGCCTGTGCCACTCCTCCTGCAAGGCACGCAGAGCGTCGGGGGCGTGCTGAAGGTTCTGCGCCTTCCCTGCCTGTTCCAGATCGAAGGCGATGTCGGCAAACCGCTGGGCGCCGACGGCTCGCGCGCTACCCTTGATGGTATGAGCCGATCGCGCCAGCAAACGACTGTCTCCTACTATTACAGCTCGTTCCACCTCCTCTAGTAGAGGAGGGATCGTCTTCAGAAACTCTTCCAGGATCTCCTGCAGAAATGCTTCGTCTCCGCCCGTCATCTCCATCAACATCAAGAAATCACTGCCCACCGGCGGCTGGCTCGTCGCTTCAGCTGAAGCCGGGTTTCGGTATTTCTCAAGCATCGCTTGCAAGGCCTCCAATCTAACCGGTTTGCTCAAGTAGTCGTCCATGCCCGCCATGAGGCACCGCTCCACGTCTTCTTTCATCACGCTAGCGGTCATGGCGATGATCACCTGATGCCCGCCGGCAAGCTGTTCCCTTTGCCGGATGCGCTGGGTGGCTTCCAGACCATCCATGCGCGGCATGTGGATGTCCATCAGCACGGCATCGTACTGCCGGGTGGCGGTTTTATCCACCGCCTCCATGACGTCTACCACTACGTCCACCTCATAGCCCAGCTTCTGCAGAAGACGGATGGCTACTTTGCGGTTGACCTCGTTATCCTCCACCAGCAGTACAGGCCCTGTTGTGCCCGCGAAGGCGGGGGAAGAACTGCTATCGGCATGGCGAATGGTTTGGGGCAGACCATCGCTGGTCACCCCCAACGATTGTTCCATATCCGGCGCGAAAAGCGGCAATATCACCCAGAACGTGCTCCCTTTGCCTACCTCACTGTGCACCCCGATGGTTCCGCCCATTAACTCGGTCAGCTTGCGGTTGATCGCCAGACCGAGCCCGCTGCCGCCGTACTGGCGCGTCGCGGAGTTGTCTGCCTGGGTGAAGCTCTCGAAAATGGCTTCCTGCTTGTCGGCGGGGATGCCGATACCTGTATCGCTGACCTCCAGTCTGACCCAGGTGGTGCGGTGGTCTGGCGGGATGTTGAACTGCTGGCGGATGGCGGTTTCGCGTTGCGGTTCGCCGGGCTCGCCCATAACGACGCGGATGGCAATATTGCCCAGTTCAGTGAACTTCACCGCGTTGCCCACGAAATTGGAGAGTATCTGCCGCAGACGCAGGTCATCGCCGATGACCTGCGCCGGTAGATCGGCGGCGATTTGGACGTCCAGCGCTAGCCCTTTTTGCTTCGCACGCGCCACAAACAGCCGGGCAACTTCCTGCACCATCTGCTTCAGGTCAAAAGGCTTGTAGGACAGCGTCATCTTGCCTGCCTCTATCTGCGAGATGTCCAGAATATCGCCCAGCAGTGCCAGCAGGCTTTCCGCACTGCTTTTCAGGGTCGCCACGTAATCCCGCTGTTCGTCCTTCAGCGGGGTATGCATCAGCAGTTGAGCCATGCCCAGGATGCCGTTCATCGGAGTGCGGATCTCGTGGCTTATGTTCGCCAGAAACTCGGACTTGATGCGGCTCGCCGTCCGGGCTTGCTCGAGCGCCTGTTCCAACTGCTCCTGCGCCCGCTTGCGCTCGGTGATATCCTGCTTGATGGCGATGAAGTGCGTGATGTGCCCGCTTTCGTCCCACACGGGCGCGATGGTCATCTCTTCCGTGTACAGACTGCCGTCCTTACGCCGGTTGACCAGTTCCCCTTGCCACACTCGCCCCGAAAGGAGGGTGTCCCACATCTGCTGATAAAAAACCCGGTCTTGCTTGCCTGACTTGAGGATACGCGGGTTCTTGCCGATGGCTTCCTCACGCGAGTAGCCTGTGATGTCGGTGAAGGCGGGATTGACCCACTGGATGGTTCCGTTGCGGTCGGTGATGACGATGGCGTTTCCCGCCATCTCCATCGCCCGCACGTAGAGGCGCAGTTGTTCGCGGGCATGCCAGGCCCTTCGCGAGAGCATCCAGACGACGACGCCTATCAGCGCGTCTACCAGAAGCACGAACCCGTAGATGAGGCGGGCGGATTGCCGAATGGCTGACATGTGCTGTTGATACTGGTTGACGTGCAGGTCCACCCCTACAATGCCTACCGCTTGTCCGCTGGAGTCGCGGATGGGCGCATAGCCGCTGATGTAAGTGCCCCAGCGATCGGTGTACAGGCGGTTCTCGGCGATAGCGACGCCATGGCGCAGGGCGTAGAGCATCTCCGGGGTAACAGAGTCGGAGACCTCCCCAATGTAGGCTTTGTCGTCTATACCGTCCCCGTCGGCATCGCCGGGATCCATGGCGTCCAGCACAAATTGCACCTTACCATCTTTCAGTTGGCAGGTGTAGATGTCGTCGATCTCCCGCACGGCGCGCATGATGCGGCGGAACGGGGCGATAGCACGCTGGTAGGCGGGGGAGGTCTCGTCGCCGGGTTTCCATCGGAGATGTTGGTCGCCGTTCACATGAAGTGCGGCAACGCAGGCGAGGCGCACCAGATTCTGACGCACCTCGTGGTGCAAAGCTTTCTCTGCCTGTCTCTGCAGTAGCGCCCCGCTGGCGACAGTTATGACAAGCACCGCTAGGACCACCACGGGGGTGGTAACGGGGGGACTGCTCAGCCAGCCGGCCAGCGATCTCATGAAAGGCATCCTGTCTGTTATTCGAGTGAAATTATCGGATGGGGGAAACAGTTTCATCAGAGGGAACGTCTGTGTGCCGTGTTACTTTCCGCCCGTAGCCAGGTGCATCACTCGTTCCTGAGTAGCTTCTTCGCGCGACAGTTCGCCCACGATGCGTCCCTGGTGCATGACCAGAATGCGGTCGCTCATGCCCAACACTTCGGGCAGTTCGCTGGAGATCATTAGGATGGCGACGCCCTCCTCTGCCAGGCGGTTCATCAATTGATAGATCTCCGCCTTTGCGCCCACGTCGATGCCGCGCGTGGGTTCATCGAAGAGGAGCACCTTCGAGCGCGTGAACAGCCACTTTGCCAGCACCACTTTTTGCTGGTTCCCGCCGGAGAGGTTTTTCACCGCCTGCTCGATGGAGGGTGTACGTATCATCAGGTCGCGCACGTACTGCTCGGCGACCTGTCGCTCCTTGCGCAGTTGCACGAACCCCAGTCGGGTCAACGCCTTCAGGTTTGCCAGGGTATTGTTCTCGCGCACGCTCATGCTCAGGATCAGTCCGAGAGCCTTGCGGTCTTCCGTCACCAGCCCGATGCCCAATCGGATGGCGTCCTGTGGCGAGCGGATGCGCACGGGCTTGCCCTCCAGCAGGATTTCTCCGCTGTCGATGGGGTCGGCTCCGAAGATGGCGCGTGCCAGTTCGGTGCGTCCTGCACCTACCAGCCCCGCTAGCCCCACGATTTCTCCTTTGTGCACTTTCAGGTGAATATCGTGCAGGACACCTTTGCGGCTGAGCCCGCGCACTTCCAGCGCAACCGCTCCGCGCTGGGTTTGTCGGACGGGGAACTGTTCGGTGATTTCGCGCCCCACCATCATGCGAATCAGCTCGTCGCGGCTGGTTTCGCCGACCTGACGCACGCCTACCAGCTTGCCGTCGCGCAGAACGGTTACCCGGTCGGCGATTTCGAAGATCTCCTCCAAGCGGTGCGAGATGTAGATGATGCCCACTCCTTGCTCCTTCAGGCGACGGATGAGGCGGAAGAGGTTTCCGAGCTCATGCTCAGTCAGGGTAGCGGAGGGTTCGTCCATCGCCAGCACGCGCGCGTTTTGGGAGATGGCTTTGGCGATTTCCACCATCTGCTGTTGGGCGACAGAGAGGTACTGCACCGGGGTGTGCACATCTATCTGCACGCCCAGCTGGTCGATTAACTGTTGGGCGCGAGTGTACATGGTTCGGAAGTCCACGAATCCGGGTATTCTGGCTCGGGGTTCGCGCCCCAGGAAGATATTTTCCGCCGCACTGAGGTAGGGGACGAGGTTGAACTCCTGATAGATGATTCGGATACCCAGGTCCATTGCCTCGTGGGGAGTGGTGATGTGTACGGGCTTACCGTCTAGCAGGATTTCGCCTTTGTCGCGCGTCTCCGCGCCTGCGAGGATTTTCATTAGCGTGGACTTGCCCGCGCCGTTCTCCCCGACCAGCGCCATCACTTCCCCGGCGCGCACTTCGAAGTCCACGTTGTCCAGTGCTTGCACGCCCGGGTACTGCTTACTGATCCCTCGCATCTCCAGCACCGGTGGTGCTGATACCGCCGTTTCCACCATACCGCTTCCTCGTGGTGCCAAACAGGTTGTGTTTGTTTACCGTTTCGGTGCAAGTGGGGTAGATTCCTACTCTGCGGATCTTACTGGTTCGCTGGCTGACTTATCTTTTGAAGAAGTCGCGCCATTGCTTGACAGGTATACCAAGCAGGAGCATCTCGTTGAACGAGCGTATCCACTCGTCCATGACACCGATCCGTGCGATGCGCCCGAAATTGTTTGCCGGGTCAGACTCAGGTACATCGGTACATCGTTGATTTTCGCTCTGCTGGCAGGGTAGGGGGTTACATCCTTTGGCGGCTTAATCACTGAAGTGGTTTGGGATTTTCTCTGGTTTGCCACCAGAAGTTTCGAAGCCTTGCAATATATCTAGCTGAGGCGATATATGGCTCATAGACCACAGGCACACCTCCGGCGGAGGAAAATACCAGCGGTGGTCGCGGGTGAGGTATTTGCGCGTTGCCGCGTTCGCTACGCCACAGGCCTCGTTTGCCTTCGAGATGGGCAGTCCGGTGCGTTCCCATTCGCGCCTGAGCCAATCCTTTAGAGTGGGCCCATCGATGTAAGGCTCTTTCACGTATTGCACGCAGACTTCTGTCACCACCGGCAGCTCGCGCAGTATCTGCGTGTTGGAGTTGCCCGCAACGTGAGCGATCCCTTTGTCCCAGATATTGCAACGCACGTATCTCCAGCCATACTTGACCAGCAAAGGGTGCACGGTTGCCCAGCCGATCTCCGTGTTCCAGAACCAGAGGGTCGTTTGGGGGGTTGCTTTCGCCGACCACTGGACGATATGAGGCTCGTACCATTCAGCGAGGTGGTCACAAGTTGGCAGGTCGCCCGGGAAGCCTCCGACGCCATAAGGTCCGTCCGAGATAATGGCTACAGGCACTTCCCATTCCTGGTACCTGGTACAAGGATAACACGTCCGCGTGGTAGATGCACACTTCCCCGTGCTGATAAACACGTGTTGATTCCTCAACTCCATCCAGATGGAGCTGCCTTGCAACGCGCCCTCCTCTATGTCGCGAGGCAACTGCTTTGCTCACCTATCAGGCTCCCAAAGGGTTTACTGGCTTTCGAGCATCATTAGAAGCTGTGGCGCAAGGCCATGGCGGAGGTCAAGGGAAGCAGGCGGACGACGGTACGCGGAACGGTTGGGACGGGATGCTGGGCATGACTGTGGGATAAGCGACGCTGAACGCGGTGAGCCATCAATTGACGTAGAGATACGGGCTCTTACCACCCGATCAAAACTATTTGCGCAACAGGCTCATTATAGCGTAAACACAAAGTTGTCTCAATCGGCTTGTTGCTTATGTCCCTTTGGGCGCATTTGGGGGAAGAAGATGACGTCCTGAATCGATTCCGCGCCCAGAATCACCATCGCCAGGCGGTCCATGCCGATGCCCAGTCCACCCGTCGGAGGCATCCCGTACTCCAGCGCGATCACGAAATCTTCATCGTACGGGTGCGCTTCCTCGTCGCCTTTGGCACGGAGGCGCACCTGTGCCTCAAACCGTTCGCGCTGGTCGTCGGGGTCGTTCAACTCGGAGAAGGCGTTGGCGATCTCCTGACAGGCGACGTAACCCTCGAAGCGGCGGGTGAAGCGCGGGTCCTGCGGGTGCTTCTTCGCCAACGGAGAGGTCTCGATGGGGTAGTCGGTGACGAAAGTGGGCGCTATCAGGTTAGGCTGGACAAACCGCTCCAGCAGTTTCTCGATCACGCCGCCGACGGTATATTCCTGTTCGGAGGGCAAGCCCTTGCGTTCCATTGCCGCCCGTGCGCTCTCCAGCGTGGCGAACGCTTCGGGGCTAACCCCCGCGTAGTGCTCGATCAGGTCGAGCAGTCGTGCTCGTCGCCATGGGGGGGTGACGTCCACTTTCTGCCCGCTGTATTCGATAAAGGGTTCGCCGCGCACCTCGACGCAGACATGATAGAACAGTCGCTCTACCAGGTCCATCATGTCTTCGAGGTTCGCATAGGCCTGATAGAGTTCCAGCAGGGTGTACTCGGGGTTGTGGCGGCGGTCCATGCCTTCGTTGCGGAACACCCGCCCGATTTCGTACACCTTCTCGACGTTGCCCACGATGAGGCGCTTCAGGTAGAGTTCCAGCGAGATGCGCAGGTGGAAATCCACATCCAGCGCGTTGTGGTGGGTGATGAACGGACGCGCTGCCGCACCGCCTGCAAGCGGCTGGAGCACTGGCGTCTCCACTTCCAGAAACCCTTCGTTGTCCAAAAAGCGGCGTGTCGCCTGTACGACCCGACAGCGGTCAAGCAGAATCTGGCGCGATTCGCGGTTCACCAGCAGGTCCAGATACCGACGTCGGTATCGCAGTTCGATATCCTGCAAGCCGTACCAGTGGTGCTCGCCCTTTTCTTTGCCGAAGGGGATAGGGCGCAGGGCTTTGGAGAGGATGGTGAACGCGCGCACGTGCACGGTGATTTCGCCCGTTCGGGTGCGGAACACCTCGCCCTGCACCCCCAGGAAGTCGCCCAAGTCCAGCAGTTTCAGCAGTCCATAGCGCTCCTCGCCCAGGTCATCCGCGCGGAGGTAGATTTGGATCTTCTCGGAGCCGTCCTGCAGGTGCATAAAAGAGGCTTTGCCCATCAGGCGCATCGCCACGATGCGCCCAGCGATACGCACCGTCTTGCCTTCCAGTGCATCGTAGTTTTGCAGGATTTGGGCGGCGAGGTGGGTTCGCTCATAGCGTTCCTCGCGGTAGGGGTCGACGCCCATGGCGCGCAGGGTCTGCAGTTTCTCTCGCCGCCGGATAACTTGGTCGTTCTCCTCGTGCGTCAGTTCCATCGTGCTTCGCTACTTTCGGATGTCCAGGATCTGGTATCGCACTTTACCAGCGGGTATATTCGCCTCCACCACGTCGCCTACCTTGTGTCCAAGCAGTGCCTCACCGATAGGCGATTCGTTGGAGAGGCGGTCCTCGTCGGGGTCGGCTTCAAAGGGGCTAACCATGCGGAACTTCCATTCTTCCCCCGTATCCAGGTCGCGCACGCGAACGTAGGAGCCGATGCTGACGTGCTCGGTAGAGATGTCCTCTTCCTTGAGGATGACCGCCTGGCTCAGGATCTGGCGCAGTTCGAGGATGCGCCCTTCGATAATCGCTTGCTCGCTCTTGGCATCCTCATACTCGGCGTTTTCCGTCAGCTCGCCGAAATCCTTCGCTTCGCGGATGCGGTCTGCCACCGCTTTGCGTTCTACCTTGCTGAGGTGCTCCAGCTCCTTTTCGAGGCGGGCATAGCCCTCTGCCGTCAGTATGATCTCTTGTCCGTTCAAGGCAGTGGATTTCATCACTGTCTGATGCTCCTTTATCGTCGGCTCGTGTCGTTTCCGACATACAGCCCGTCGTGATATGATATACGTAAAAACGGACGCCCGTTGCGCCCGCGTCTGAAACGGTTCGGCTGTTTATCCCTGTGTTATTGTGCCATATTATACCCGTATTCCTGCTTGTTTCTCTCCCGGCACAGGCAAATTATCTTGACGCCACAGTAGCACCGAAGGTTCCCTCGTTTTTACCCTTTCAACGCGCCTGCTACCATGGTTTCGTGGATGCGGTCGCGGAACACCCAGTACACCAGCAGAACGGGTAGCATCACGATCACCAGCCCGGCAAACAGCGCACCCCAGTCGCTTTGATACTGCTCCACCATCAGCAGGTTGGCGATGCCTAGCGGCAGGGTGCGTCGTTCGTCACTGGTCATGATGACCAGTGCCAACGGGTATTCGTTCCACAAGCCGATAGCGTTGAACACCCCCACCACGATCAGCCCCGGCTTCGCCAACGGTAGCATCACTTTCCAGAACGCCCGCGCGTGCCCACAGCCGTCAATCATCGCCGCCTCCAGCATCTCCTGCGGAAGAGTCTGGAAGAAGCCTGTGAGCACGAACACGGTGAAGGGCAGGGAGTAGGCTACGTACACCAGCGTGAGACCGTGTAGGGTGTCCAGCATCTCCAATCGCGCCAGCAGGAAAAAGAGGGGCACGATGGTCAGGAACAGAGGGAACATCATTCCACCCAGGAAGGCTCCAAACAGCCACTTGGCGCCGCGGAACGGATAGCGGGCAAACACATATGCCGACATCGCACCGATGGGAAGCAGTATCACCAGCGTTGCCAGCGTGACGAGGAGGCTGTTGAAGAAGTAGCGTGCGATGCCCGCCTCCTGCCATGCCCGCACGAAGTTCTGCCATTGCGGGGTGTGCGGTAGTCCCCAAGGCGCGGTGAAGATCTCGGCTCCCGTTTTGAGTGCGGTCATCAGCACCCACAGCAGAGGCACAATCACCGACAGCGCAAATAGCATCAGTGCCAAGTTGATCAGGGTATGTAAGAGGAGCCTCCTCATCGTTTGTTACCTCTTTGGGCAGGACGCGCCCTCAACCGATATAGCATAGCGTCAGCGAATCGTCGTTCCAGACGCATCGGAAACCTCTGCCGTAACTGTGGGGGAGAATACAGATAGGGCGTTGGCTCGGTAGTGAACCATAGGATAAGCACCTCGCCATACTCTTGCACCTCCTCTTGAAAAGTCCGGATGTCTTCCAGAACGGGCAAATGCGTGGCGTAATAGAACCTGCGTGGGAGTAACTTACTATGCCTGCCGGTATGCAGGTAGATGGCTTCCGGACAGTTGGTATAAAGCGGTTCATTTCCAGGCGCTGCACGCAAAAACTTAAGCGCAGAGGACTGCCACCAGCGAGCAGAGGTGAAATCTACCCCTTCTTCATGTACGGCTATCAGACTTTGCGGGGTGCAGGTAATAGGAGCGGATAATAGAACGACCAGTGGCATCAGTACCAGCCAGCGGCGTACGGCGGTGCGGGCAACGTGCAGTGCCACCGCTTCGTAACTACCTAGCAGAGCAAGCACCAGAGGGACATATGCAGGAGAGAGAAGACGGTTATCCAGCGCATCATAAGCCACGCGCGAAGCGGAGATGACTAGCAGTCCTACATAGAGCACTGCATACACAGCCAGCAGAACCAGTAAAGGCGCAGGAACAAGAACACGACGGACCCATCCCCAGCCGATGGCAACTACCGGGCATAGCACCAGCAGGCCGAGCAAATCGTGTCCCATACGCTGAACGACGTCCCCTGGAAAAAACCAATTTCCAATAACCTTACTGGCCAGCTTAGTGTTAAACATCAGCGACCTGGCGCTGGGCACCCGTTCGCCCAACAGGGTACCTGAGACCATTACATTGTGTATCGCCCAAAGTATGGGCAAGGCAAGCGCCAGGAGCAGAAAGATGAGAGAGTGCTTGCCTCTTGTTCTGAGAGGCAGACCCCGTACAGTGATGATTACCAGTATTCCCAACAGTACCGAGAGCACACCGATGTACCGCGTCAGCACGCACAGCTGTGCCGTAGCCGCCATCAGCGCGACATGTCGGAGAGAGAGGTCCAGCATATAGCGCTCAGACGCCAGTATCCAGACCAGTGTGCAAACGATAAAAAGAGGCTCACTCCATCCCATGACGAATACACTCCACAAGGGAACCCCTAGCCATAGCAAAACCACTGCAGTGGCATAGGTGAGAGGATGACAGAGCAGGCGCTGGGCGATATAAAGGGATACACCCGCCGAAAGACCGCTAAGCAGTGCGGTAAGAAACCGCAAGGAATCCAGGGCATGGTGGGGAAAGAGCCGAAGGGTTAGTGCGATCACGATGGGATACAAAGGCGGAAACTCTACCATCGCTTGCCCATCTGCTGCTACGAACCCCTTTCCACGGTCCAGGCTCTGTGCGACGCTGAGATATGTGACGGTATCCGGTGAGGCGCCGATACCGTAGCGATTGGTAACGTACAGGACTGTTACTGCCACCGTCATCCCACCTAGCCAGGTGATCCCTTTGCCCCAGCGGATGCTCATCCTCGTCCCTCCTGGGGGTCATGGCGGAACAGCGCCAGGATGGCTCCGCTTAGCGCCATCACCAGCACGAAGTTCACTACCGCCAGCGCGGTGGCATAGCCAAACTCGCTGTGCTTGAACGCCTGTTCGTACAGATAGGTCAACATGACTTCGGTAGCACGGTCAGGACCGCCTTGCGTCATCAGGAAGACCAGCGAGAAGATGTTCATCGTGCCGATAGCCATGTACACCAGCGCGATGCGTAGAACCGCCCACAGCATAGGCAGAGTCACCATGCGCAGACGGGTAAGCCCCACCGCCCCATCGAGAGTAGCGGCTTCCATCACGTCGGGTGGGATGATGCGTAGGGCGGCAGCGAAGAGCATGATGTAGAACCCCAGCGCGTGCCACGCGTGTGCCACACCAATAGACGCCAGCGCGGTGGAGCGGTTGCCCAGCCAGGTAATCGCCCATTCCTCTAGACCGACCGCTTTCAAGGTGGCGTTCAGGATGCCGAACGAGGGGTTGAGGATGAACATCCACAGAATCGCCACCACCACCAGCGAAATGACCTGCGGGAACAGATAGACCGCGCGCAGAAACCGTGCCAAGGGGCTTTCTGCTCCGACCGCGTGTGCCAGCGCTAACGACAGCGCAAGAATCACCACGCTGGTACCTACGAACAGAAGCAGATTGTGCGACAGGGCACGCCAGACAAGCGGGTCGTGCAAGAGTTGGCGGAAGTTCTCCAGACCGATGAAGGTACGATTGGCAGAGATGCCCCGCCACCGGTAGAGCGAGAAGGCGAACGCTTGCACCACGGGTATCACCACGAAGAGGGCGTACAGGGTGGTGGCAGGCAATAGAAAGAGCGTGATAAAGCCGGCGCGCGCACGCGAGGTCATCGGGCTTGTCCGCGGGTGTAGGTGTGCTTGGGGATCGTCTTGTCCTGGCGGGTGGCTTCGGCGGCGCGCTCCAGTCGCTCTACAAACTGCTGGGGCGTGAGGTTACCCGCCAGCAGTGCCTGCGTCGCATCTTCCACTTCCTTACCCAGCTTGGGATACCACTGCCGGTATTCCACCGACCAGACGGTCTTTGCCCTGCGGAAGACGTCCACCGGCTCCTTCAGATACTCTGGGAAGTTCGCCTGGTCGCTGCCGCGGATAGACATCAGGGTGCCCTTCTGCTCCACGAACTGCTTTGCCTTTTCCAGCGAGGTCATATACTTGTAGAAGTCTATCGCCAGTTCGCGGTTCTTGCCCTTTGTGGGCACCATCCACGGCTCGATGCCGATCCCGACGGCGGTGGGGTCGCCTTTGCCGTCATCCAGCACGGGAGGTAGGAAGAAGCCCATGCGGAAGTTGGACGGTAGCACGTTGCGCATCTCGGAGTGCAGCCAGGTGCCGCAGGGGATCATCGCCGCACGCCCGGAGATAAACTCCATCTGTGCGCCCGTGTGGTCCATGCCGTTTGCACCCTCCTGGAAATAGCCCCGCCGGCGCAGTTCGTCTATCATCTGCGCCGCCTTGAGGAAAGCGGGCGACTTCCACGCGCCGGGCACCAGATTTTGGGCGTTATCGAACGCCTCGATGCCGCCCGCGCTGATGACCCACGGGATCAGGAACCCGCTGACCGCGTAAGCCGGGTAGATGCCCTGATAGGTGATCGGAGCGATGCCCTTGGCTTTGATCTTCTCGCACAGCGCCAGCAGTTCGCTCCAGGTTCGCGGGGGCTTCCAGCCGTTCTTCTCAAACAGATCCTTGTTGTACCACCAGCCTAACATGCTGAAGAAGTAGGGGAGCATGTAGGTCTTACCCTGGTACCGGCACAGCTCCAGCAGAGAGGGCTCGAAGGTATCGCGCCATTTGCCCTCCTTCTTGCCGTAGGGAGGCGTGTCTAGGTATTCATCTAGGGGAATGACCTGCCCCTCGTACACCAGCGCCCAGTGGTCCATCCCCCAGCCCGGGTAAGTCAGGTCGGGCGGATTGCCGGCGACGAACCGGGGACGCAGTTGCTCCCACACGCGCGGGTTGCCCCATACTTTGATCTTCACACCTGGGTGCTGTTGCTCATACTCTCGGGCGCACTGCTCGAAGAAGTCGAGACCGTATCCGCCTTTGAAGCAGGCGACCTCCAGCTCTTTGCCTGCGGAGGTGGTAGACCGTTTCGCACAGGAGACCAGTACCCCGGCGACAGCCACCAGCATGGTCACTATCAGCATGATTCTGCCAGCCTTCATCCCCTCGTTCACACTCCATTCCTCCAGTATTGCCCCATGTTCGCGTTGTCGTGCTGAGCGAACGCGAATCAGGGATTGACACGACCGCGCCTATTTTCTCTGCGAGGGGCGCACGTTCCTGCGGGGAGGGCATTACCATCTGCCCTGCTGAGAACGTACCGAATCGCCGAACGCCCATCCGCACAGCACGCCGAACCACAGCAGATTGGGCGCGAAGAGCACCACCTGTTCTCGTCCGGGGGCGTAGCTGAGCACAAAACCTAGCGTTAATGCCACCACGGTACCTACCACTCGGTTCAGCGTGCGGTGGAAGGCGTTCTGGGTGGAGGCGATCAGCAGATAGAGGAACGCCGCCGCGTAAAAGGCGAACAGTCCCAGAACACCCAGCAGTCCAGCAACTGCCAGACGAGCCTGCGGTAGCCCCTGCCGATGGGGCCACCACACCACCTGCGCGATAGGCTCAATCCGTCCGCTCAAGGCGAGTATCGCCCCCGATAACATGCTTGCCGTCAGCATCAGTAGCGCCAGCGCCGCGCTCCATCGGCTGATGAAACCGATGCCCTGAAAAACGCCATCTGCTTCCAGCTCCAGATACCAGGGTGCCAGCACCAGCATGGTGACCACGGCCCAGCCTACCGTGGGACCATAGCGCGCCCACAGGATATTGGCGATTCGAGGCGGTTCGGTGCCGTGAAAGTAACGCTGGCGAAGCAGAGCATCCAGCTTAGACTGCGCACTGGCGGAGCGCGGGTTGCACTGCAGGGCGCAGGTGAACATAGCGATGGCTTCTTCGATGCGTCGCTCCTGTCGGTAGATGTCGCCTAGGATCTCGTACGCCTGCGCGTTGTGGCGCTGGAGGCGCAGAACCCGTTTCGCCAGCGATTGCGCCTCGTGAAGGTTGCCTCGGGCGTATGCCCACATTGCGCTTTGCAGAATCTGCTGGGCTTCAATCTCCGCACTGCGTGCCGAGGTGTGCGTGGAGGAGGTGCTGGAGGGGCGTTGCTGACGTGCGCTCTGTTGGGCAGATGGGCGCGAATGTGGTGGGGGCGTGGTGGTTCTGCCGGTGCCTGTTCGCGCGCTTTGGGCACTGCGCCGCATCAGGTCGTAATCTGCGCGCAGGGACGGGCTGGAAAGCACTCGGTAGGCTTCGGTGATCTCTTTGAAGCGGTGCTCGGCGTCGGGCGAGCGGTTCACGTCCGGATGGTACTTGCGGGCGAGCTCGCGGAAGCGACGGCGAATCTGCTCGTCGGTCGCGTTGGGCGACACCCCCAGCACCTCATAGTAGTCTTTATCGGGCATCCGAAGCATACCGCTACTCTCCCAGAAACGCGCCTCCCCCGCTGGCGTATCCCTGCCAGAAACCGATGATCATGCTGGCAATCCACAACGCAATCAGCAGGTATACCCCAACGCTCAGCGCGATCACCGCCTGATGGCTTTTGACGTCCGCCTCCTGTTCATAATATTCGGCAACTTTGTCCATCATCGCATCTACGTTACCCGTGGCTTCGCCCGTACGGAGCATATCCAGCACCAGCGCAGGCATGACGCCCGTCTGTTGAAAGGCGGACGAGAGGGACTGCCCGTGTTCCACCGCCGTCACCACCGAGCGCAGGCGTTTGGTCAGATAGTAGTTGTCAGCGGCGAGGGCGGAGATGCTCAAGGCGCGTTGCAGGGGCACACCCGCCGCAAATAGCGCCGCCATCGCGCGACTGAAGCGTGCCATCGCCAGCTGGCGCACCAGCCCGCCAATGCCGGGTATCATCAGCTTCACCGAGTCGTACGCTTCGCGTAGAGGCTCCACCTGCAAGGCGATACGGAACAGCGCGACGATTGCCAGCACTGCCAGCAAGATCGGGCCTGCCCAGCCAACGGTCTCGCGTAGGTAGGGAATCAATCCCCCCCCCACAACCAGTATCGGTATCTTGGGAATGAAGATACCCGCCACCAGTAGCACTTTGGGGTAGAAGGTGCCAGCGCGGATCTTCAGGCGGAGCTTGTAGTCGCGCTCGAGATAGTCGGCGAGGCGTTCCAGCATGTTGTCCAGCAGACCGCCCTCTTCGCCCGCCCGGATGAGCGCAATCTGCAGTTCGTCAAAAACGTGAGGGTGTTTGCTCATCGCCTGTGCCAGCGATTTGCCCTGCAGGAGGTCGTTGACCACCGCCTGTACCACCCGACGCAGGCGCGGCTTGCCTGCGTTCTCCGCTACCGAGATGAGCGCACGGTGCACGGGGATGCCTGCTCGCACCGCCGTTGCCATTTGCCGGTAGAAGACGGCAAGGTCGCGCACCGACACCCCCGAATACACCGGGTTGACCACCTTCTGCATCACCGCCTGCTCCGCCTGCTGGGCGTTGAGCGTCCGCTCGGGACGAACATCCAGCAGGAGCAGTCCCATTTCACGCACTATGCCAGCTGCCCGGCGCGGGTCCTCCGCCTCTACCAGTCCGGTCACTGTACCACCCTGCTGGTTCTTTGCCGTATAGCGATACACGGGCATCGTGCTCACCTCTCAGGGGGTCTTGAAGAACTCGTCCACGAAGCGAAACATACCGCTGAAATAGGAGTACACCATCCACAGCAGAGCCGCCCCGCCCAGGATCAACGTGCCCAGACAGCCAAGCCGGATCAGCGCAAAGGAGGCGCGTTGGTACCGTTCCTGCTGGGTCTCTTCGTGGTAGCGGGCGGCGCGGTCAAGCATGGTAGTGATCTCTCCGCTCTGTTGCCCCGCGGCGATAAGGCTGATGGTCTCCCAGTCAAACAGTCCGGTTGCCTGCAGGGCGCGGTCAAGTCCCTCTCCGGCGCGAATCATGGGCAGGACCTCTATCAGCTTCTCGCGCACGAACACGTTGCCTGCGGATGGCGCAGAAGCCTCCCATGCGCTGACCGCTGGCACGCCCGCTGAGAACATCCGATACAAGGTGCGCAGGAACGCCGTCAGTGCCCGCTGGCGGTTGAGCGCGCCAAAGACAGGCAGGCGCATCACGAGGGCATCCTTCCATCGTCGGTTGGCGGGCATGTCCAGAAACCACCAGATGCCTCCCGTGAGGAGCGCGACCACCAGAAAAGTGGGCAGGGCGCGCGTGAGCAGAAGTTGCACGTACCGCTTGACAAACAGCGAGGCGTCTGCCTGCGCCATGGCGTAGTAGAAGGCGGGGAACAGCGGCCACGCCAAAATCAACGTGCCGATGCCGTTGAGCAGTAGCAGGTGGGGTATCCACAGCTTGCGCCAGAGGGCATGTTCCTGTTCGTAGTGGGCGGCAATCTCGTCGCAGATGATATCCAGCGAGCCGCCCAGCTCGCCCGCGCGGAACATGCCGACCACATGCGGGGCAAACAGTCGGGGAAACAGCTCCATCGCCTGCGACAACGGCTGTCCGAGGTGCGCATTTGCCAGCATCGCACGCGCCGCCGCCTGCAGGGATTCGGGCATGGAGGGCTGGTCGGCGATCTGGCTGAGCGCATTTACCGGGTTGTTGCCCGCTCGCAGTAGCGAGGCGAGCTGGCGGAAGAACACCGCACGGGCGTGCAGGCTGGCATTGGCTCGCTCGGCGCGGCGGTCGGTCGGCTGGGCATGGGTATCCACCGCGGACACAATGCGTCGGACGGTAAACCCCCGCGCCTGCAGAAGCCTCTGCAGACTCTGCTCGTCGCTTGCCTGCAAGGTGCCCATCACCGGTCGTCCGGTGGTTTCGTCCACCGCTTCAAAACGATAGGTCGGCATCTGGTAGTTTCCACACCTTTTGGGCGCGCACTTCCGGTTGCTCCAACAGTTGCTGGATGGGCGTGCCGTCGGGCAGGGTGAGGTCGGGCGCAATCTCCAGCAACGGCATCAGCACGAACGCGCGCTGATGCATGCGCGGATGAGGCAGGCTGAGCCGTTCGGTCTGCATCTGAACGCCTTCGTACAGCACGATATCGATGTCAATAGTGCGCGGGTTGCCGTAATGCGTGCGCACCCGTCCACCTGCTTGCTCTACTGCCATCACGTAGTCCAGCAGGGCAAGCGGTTCCAACGACGTGTGCACCTGCACCACCGTGTTGAGGTACATCGGCTGGGGGGTATCATAACCCACCGGCTCGGTCTCGTACACGCTGGCACAGCGCACCACCCGCACCTGCGGCGAGTGAAGGCGTGCGATCGCCTCACGCAGGTTGCGCAGGCGGTCGCCCTGATTGGACCCTAGGCTTAGCCATGCAGAAGCGCCCATCCGTCATATATTATCCTAGCCCAAAAGGCGGCACGCGCTTGCGTAACAGGCTGAACAACGATGCTAGCATATTTGCCCTATCTCTCCGCTCCTGACTCTCCATCTCGTACTGCGCGATGGCAAGGCGGCGCTTCTCCTCCGCATCAGGTTCCATCGCTCGCTGTACCTGCAGGATCTCGTGCAGATGACTCAGTTCCTCGTTTTCTACCCAGATACCGTGACACTGAGCGCATCCGTCTAGTTCGACAGGCGAATCGTATAGGTAGCGATACGCATGCAAGGGGATAGCACAGCGCGGGCATCGCCGATTGATGACCTCTTCAGGGGTGTAGTATACATCTGGCACGGCGCGGTCTTCCAGCGAGAGCAGGCTCAACGGGTCGATCTGCAGTAGCGCTTTCAGCTCGCTTTCATCGAACCAGATGCTCGCGCAGGCAGGGCAGACGTCCACTGCGATGCCGTAGTCGTGTTCTACCTGCATCTCGATTTTGCAGTCGGGGCAAAGCACCGGCTCCATGACCATTCCTCCATACAGAGACGCTCATCCCATTATACCCCGTCTTGCGCTACTCTTGCTGGCAGAACCAGCTGTATCGGCTGGACTCGGACGCGGTGATGGGTATCTTCCAGCAGAACAGGTCATCGGGCACACTTTCGGGGCAGTTCCAGAGAATGGGAGGTTGGCTGGCTTTGAGCCATTTAGCGTGCCCGTCAAAGAACAGGAACACCGCTCCGCCATTGTGCACGATGGAGGGGCAGTCGGCGTTGACGGGATAATACGCGCCGTCATTGAGGGTGATCTGCTCGTCAATCAGCAGAGCGAGCCGGGCAGGGCGGTGCACCTCCGTTTCCGGGATGAAGGCGAGTCCAGCGTTCATGGAATAGCTCAGCAGTTTCTCCTCGCGCGGGTCGGAAGGGCAGATGTACAGTCCGGCGTTTTTGACGTAAGGGTACAGCACGCCGCTGACAGGTCCCTTCACGGCGAGCCAATCGGGATTGACCGGCGCGGTGGTTTCCTGCCCGACGGGCACAGCGTAGATACACGGCACCCACTGCGCGCCCGAGTTCCAGAGGAACCCGCGCATCCACGGGGGCCACACAGTGCTGACCCAGCCGTTCATGCAATTGCCGTCGCCGTTGCCGGTGTTGCGCCCGTCGTAGTCGGTGCGATACATCACGAACGCCATTCCCAGTTGGCGCAGGTGCGCCAAACAGGTAGTCTGGCGTGCCTTCTCGCGTGCCTGCGCGAACACTGGGAACAGGATCGCTGCCAGAATCGCGATGATCGCTACGACTACGAGCAGTTCGATCAAGGTGAAAGCCTCTCGGCGAGACATGAAAGAACCTCCCTTCAGGCTAGAGTGTCTACCGCCCCTATTATAGCAAGTGCGGGCCTGAAAGTCACGATGGAGAAGCGGACGCAAGATGGGTGGCGAACCTTCTGGTGAGCCGTTTTGCGGGTGGGGAGGGGGCGTTCGGCTCGGACAGAGCCTCGCCCTCCACGTTTTCATCACCCTGAGCGCAAGCGAAGCATGACGTTCTCTTGTCATTCTGAGCGAAGCGAAGAATCTCAACCGAGATGCAGAACTCCGTTCAGAACGCCAAATGTCTGCTTGCGCGCTGCGCAAAGTTGCTATCTACCGTATCCGGGTGGCGGTGGTGGCGCCAGATTGATACCGGGTGGCGGCGTGCCCGAAATCCGCTTAGGTCCAGCAAACCACTGGCGCACATAGAAGAACCCCGCGATGGCTAGCACCAGCACAATAACCAGCACCGCTACGGCAGGCGGTATTTCGCGTTTCATCCAAGCACCTCCATGAAGAAGCCCTCCAGTGCAAACCGGAGGGCTTCGGTTTTGTTTATGGGTTGAGCACCGGGTCTACGTCGCGGTCTGCTTGCACCGTCCATTCATGCGGGAAGGTGTGCCCCCACTTGCGGGTGGACACGTGCCCGTCGGTCCAAAGGATGTTTTGCATGCTGTTGAAGAAGCCCTGCACTTTGGGGTCGCGCGAACTCCAGTGGGTGCCGGTGCAGGTCCAGTTGTTCCAGCCCAGACGCAGGGGATAGTCGAGATGGTTGTCCGACCATGCGTCGGGGCAGTGTCCGTTCACCACGTAGATGGTGCCCGCCGGTTCCTGGAGCACCGCCTGGCTGAGCCCCCGCCACCACACGACGCCCCAGTGTGCGCCCGGGTTGTTGTCCCTCCAGGGAGTGTGGTACCAGACATCCATCCCATTGAGCACGTACGAGCAGTAAAGGGTGTTGCCATCGGGGCTGAGGTTGATGTTGAGCGCCTTGCAGACCCACGGTTGGTTGGCGTCATATGCCGCCTCCAGCTGCGGCGAGAGGAAGATGCGGGTGTTCTTCACGTACGGCTGAAGAAGCGCGGGCCAGTAGACCCACGGACCGGGAGAACAGCGCGGGTCGCCCTCATATGGCAATCCGAAACCCAGCAGTTTCTCGTCGTAGTCCTGCGAGTACATCATCAGCGCGAGCCCCTGCTGTTTCATGTTGCTGATGTCGGATGCCTGGCGCGCTTTGGTACGTGCCTGCGCGAACACCGGGAACAGGATCGCTGCCAGAATCGCGATGATCGCGATAACCACCAGCAGCTCGATGAGCGTAAAGCCTTTTCGGTTCATTGGGAGACCTCCTTCGTTTTAAGTTTGAGTTTGGTTCCAAATGGTGAGGACGATAGTGAAAAAACCGTCTCTTTCCTGTGGTGATCACCCCCTGTCATCGCAGTGAAGACTCCCGCATCACCAGCTCGGGCTGGAGCACAATGCCTTGGGTCTCGCGATTCGGCTCTGCCAGCCGGGCGTACAGCAGGTCGCACGCCAGCTGACACATCTGCTCCAGCGGTTGGCGAATGGTGCTCAGCGGTACTTCCAGATACTCTGTGTCTTCGATTCCATCGCATCCAACGAGGGCGACGTCGTCAGGGATGTGCACGCCAAGCCGGCGCAAGCCATGATACACGCCAATCGCCATCTCGTCGTTGTGGCAGAAGATGCCGTCTGGCAATCCATAATTCTGCACATACTCTCGGATCACCACGCTAGATGCGACGCGCCTCTGGTCGGGCACGATGATGTGTTCGGTGGGAAGTCCTGCCTCGCGCATGGCGGTGTCATAGGCATCGCGTCGCGCGTCGCCCACATGGCAGGACTCGGCGTTGACCATGTAGGCGATACGCCGGCACCCCACCTGAATCAGGTGGCGCACCGCCACCAGTCCCCCCGCGAACAGGTCCACGGCGACGTAGTCCACCTGCGTGTGGACGTAAGCTCCCGCGCTGACGACGGGTAGCCCTCTGCGCTGAAACACCTTCCACACCCTGTCCAGGTAGGCGGGGCACTCGTGTGCCAGGATACCATCCACGTGTTCCGTGTACGCATGGGAAGCTAGCAACGAACGCCCGACGCGCCGGATAAGCGTGTCGTCGCCGTGCTGCCACAGATGGTCTTCGATGAGCTGAACCACCCGGGCGTGGAAGCTGGTGTATATCTCGTTCAGCCACAGCGCGATGGTGTGCGTGCGCCCCGTTACCAGCGAGCGCGCGGCAATGTTCGGCTGGTATTCCAGCTCCTTGGCTACCTGCAGGACGCGCTCGCGGGTGGACGGCGAGATGAGGTGTGCCCCTCTGCCACTGAGCACCCGCGACACCGTCGACGGCGACACCCCTGCTACCTTCGCTATTTGTCTGATGGTTGTACGCATCGTACAGCACACTATGCAATCGTTTGCATTAAGTATACCACTCGCGCGGCAAGGATGTCAAGTGGTTTGCAGGGCGTTCGCGAAAAAATTGGGGGCATTCATGAGGTCAAACTCTGCAAGTCCGCAAAACACCGGGTTTTTCCCGCGTGAGAAAAAATAATGATAAAAATCTCTTGCAAAATCATAGACAAGTCGTTATAATAATAGCCGAGACGTTATGATTTTTGAGGTTTGCCATGCGGGCGCATATTCTGGAAGTGCACGGCGCGGACAGTGTGGAGCTGTTCAAGGCGTTGGCGTCGGAAACGGGGGTGCGAATCTTGGAGCTTCTCGCGCAGGGCAAGAGGAACATCAACGAGCTGGGGCAAGCGTTGGGCATCTCCCAGCCTGCGGTGACCAAACACACGCAGATTCTTGAGCAGATTGGGCTGATTCAAACGGAGTACAGGTCCGGTGTGCAGGGGATGCAGAAACGCTGTCGCCTCGCGTATGACCGTTTCATCATCTCTTTTGAGCCTACCAGCCCTTCGGACGATCGCGTGGAAGAGATCGCCATGCCCATCGGGTTATACACGTTGGTCAACCCTACGCCCACCTGTGGGCTAGCGAACCGCGAGCGCATCATTGGCTTTCTGGATGACCCGCAGTCGTTCTTTGAACCCGAGCGCGCTACGGCGCAGCTGTTATGGATGGCAGAGGGGTTCGTGGAATATGTCTTCCCCTGCACGCTTGGCGCGGGCACAGAGATTCGTCGTCTGGAACTGCTGATGGAGGTCTGTTCCGAAGCCCCCAACTACAACAATGATTATCCCTCCGACATCACGCTGTGGATTAACGGCGTGGAGATCGGCACGTGGACATCACCGGGCGACTTCGGGGGCAGACGTGGGCGGCTCAATCCGCCCTGGTGGAACGACTACATGACACAGTATGGCATGTTGAAAATCTGGTCGGTGGATGCGGAGGGCAGTTACGTGGACGGTGCGCCCGTCTCGGATGTCACGATTGCGGACCTGATGCTGGCACCCCATTATCCCATCATCGTGCGCATCGGGGTCAAACCCGATGCGGAACACGTAGGCGGGTTCAACCTGTTTGGCAAAGGGTTCGGCAACTATGAGCAGGACCTGGTGCTTCGACTGCACTACGTGACCCGAGGGCGAGATGGCCGCTCGGAAACTGTCTTCGCGCGGGAAGGAGGTGAGAGCAAGTGAGTGCCTCTGGTCTGAAACGGGAGATACCCGGCTGGGTAGCGGCGGTGGTGCTTGTGGTCATCCTAGCGGTGTTGGCGATTGCAAGTTACCGCTACTTCACCGCCAGCTCCGGACGTAAACCGGGAGACTATCCGCCCGAAGCGTATCAACCGCCTGGCTATGTCCAGCCCTCGCAGACGCCTGGCGCAACGACCGGCGGCAGATAAGGCTTCACGGTGTCTCAAAACGCGGCGACGAACGTCGCGACGCATTGGAACATCACACTAATAAACCGAAGGAGGTTCTTACAAATGGCTAAGCACAAAGCGTTTACGCTGATCGAGTTGCTCGTCGTGATCGCCATTATCGCGATCCTGGCGGCGATCCTGTTCCCAGTGTTCGCGCAGGCACGCGAGAAGGCGCGGGCGACATCCTGTCTGTCCAACATGAAGCAGCTCGGTCTCGCTCTGCAGATGTTCGCGCAGGACCATGACGAATATCTGCCCAAGGCGTGGTTCAACGACGAACCCGACAGGTCATGTCCGCAGTGCTGGGGCTATCGCGACCCCATGTGGGGCTGGGACTACGTGCTCCTGCCCTACGTGAAGAACAAGCAGGTTTACCAGTGCCCATCCGATAGCGAGAGCTGGCCCCGTGGGCTGTGGAACGATGGCTGGAGCAACCTGCCCGACAGGCCCGATGCGGACGACATCCCCGGCTCGTACCGCATCAATATCAGCGACTATCCCAACGGTCCCTGGAATGCGCTGAAGCTGGCGGCGCTGGAGAAGCCTGCAGAAGCCATCCAGATTGTGGAGAGCGTGCCGGGCGTCGACAACGCGCAGTGGCACCAGGTGGCGACATGGGAAGCGGATAGGGGCTATGTGTGCATCGACTTTACCAACAACGTCGCCTTCAACCGCCATAACAAGACCAGAGCCGGCACCATTGCTCAGCGTAATCAGGGCGGTTCAAACTACGTGTTCGCCGATGGTCACGCCAAGTACATGACCTGGGGGCAGACCTGGCGCCGCATCGGTGATGACGTGCAGAAGGGCGGTCAGACGGTCACTCCTACGCCGTGGCGACAGAACTTCTCCGGCTGGAACGACCGTTGTAACTACCGGGAAGGGCAGAACCGCTAATTCCGTCTCGGAGGGTGAGGGAGCATTTCCCTCACCCTTCCCACAAGGAGGGGGCGATATGGCGACCTACACCAATCCCGTCTACGCGCGCGATTTCCCTGACCCGCACGTGCTCTTCTTCAAAGGCAGGTTCTACGCCTATGCCACCCACTCGTCCGGCTACGATTTTCAGGTAATGGAATCGCCAGACCTTGTGCATTGGACGCACAGGGGCAGTGCCTTTCGTCCGCCCTGGTCGGGTGAGCACCTGTGGGCGCCAGAGGTGATACAATATCGCGGCTCACTGTATATGACCTACTCCGCGCGCAATCCCCAGACCGGCAAGCACGACATTGGCATCGCTATCGGCTCCAACCCGCTAGGACCCTTCCAGCACCGCGCTATTCTGGTGCGCGGCGACGACAACCGTGTGGGGGTAATCGATGCCACCATCTTCTTGGACCGCGACGGCACACCCTACCTCATCTACTCCGAAGAGGACCCTCGCGCTATCGTCCTGCGCCGGATGTCCTCCGATCTGTTGAAGGCCAGCGCGGAAAAGAGCGTTTTGCTACGCCCAGACCGCGACTGGGAGAAGGGCATTACCGAGGCGCCGACCATGCTCTACCGGGGCGGTACCTATTATCTGTTCTATTCTGGCGGATGGTTCCAGAGCTACAAGCGCGATGCGTGCTATGCCGTCGCTTATGCTACCTCCCGTTCGCTGAAGGGGCCTTACGTGAAGGCGGAGCGGATTCTGCAAACCGTTCCGGGCAAGGTGTATAATCCGGGGCATCAGTGCCTCGTCCGCCTGCCCTCGGGCGAGATGTGGATGCTGTATCACGCCTGGGACGATCAGAACGAGCCGTTGTACGGCTCCAACCCGCTGGGGCGCACGCTTTGGCTGGATAAGGTACTCTGGAAAGATGGTAAGCCTTTTGTGGATGGTCCCAGCACCGAGCCTAGGCCCGTGCCCAGAATACAGTAGCGCTTTCGGGTAGATTGCCTACGAACCGCGCAGCCCCTCTACAACGACGCGCACCAATGCTACGTGCCAGGGGGACGTGCTGAGGTATAGGGCGAAAACCGCAAAGGTTTTGGCGCTGTTTCTTGAAACAGAAAAGGGCTTCCTCTGCCGAAAAGGCATAGTGCAGGAGGGATAGATGAAGCAAGACCGATTGGGCGATGGGCATGTCGTCCATTGTGCCGCTCCGCCGGCAATGGAAGAGAACCGGCGTGGTGTGTTTATCGGGCTAAAGCGCAAACGGTGTGCCCATTTCAGCATGGAGACCGAAGCCCCTGCTCCTGAGTGGAATATAGATAGGGTCATCCTATCGTTTCTCCTGCTGGTGGGGCTGGCTCTGCTGGGAGGGTGCTCCGCCCCTGTCCGCTCGCCCAACAACGCCAACGCCGAAATCCGCTTCTGGAACGGCTTCACCGGTCCCGATGGCGCAACCATGGAGAAGATCGTCAGGCAGTTCGAACGAGAGACGGGCATCCGCGTGAAGATGCAGATTATCCCGTGGGCAACCTATTACGACAAACTGGTGCTCAGCCTGGCTTATGGCGGCGCGCCAGATGTGTTTATTTGCCACGCCAACCGCATTGCGGAGTTCGCCCGCTATGGGGTGTTCCGCCCGTTAGATGACCTCATCGCCTCTGACCCACGTTTCGACGTATCCGATTTCCTGCCCAACATCTGGAAGGCGGGGCAGTATGAGGGTAGGCAAGTGGGTCTGCCGCTGGACTGTCACCCGCAAGGGTTGTATTACAACCTGCAGCTCTTTCGGGAAGCGGGCATTGTGGATGTGCATGGTAACCCCAAGCCCCCGCAAACGTGGCAGGAGTTTCTGCAAACGGCACGCAGGCTGACGGAGGACAAAGATGGCGATGGGCGTCCCGACCAGTGGGGCTTTGCCTTCACCTGGCTTCGCACCAACTGGATTACCTTCATCAGCCAGCACGGCGGGTCTATCCTCAGCGCGGACCTGAAGCGTGCCACCTTAGCCGAGCCACCTGCCGTAGAAGCCACCCAGCAGATGTGCGACCTGATCTATCGCTACCGGGTTGCCCCCAAACCAGAAGGGTTCGACTCGTGGATGGGCTTTCGGCAGGGACGTGTGGCGATGGCGATAGAGGGAATCTACATGCTCTCCAGCGTGGAGGAGCAGAAGGGGCTTCAGTTTGCAGGTGCGCCCGTTCCCTCCTTCGGACCCAAGCGAGCGGTATGGGGCGGTTCGCATATGCTCTGCATGCCCAAAGACATTTCTCCTCAGCGGGCAGCTTTGGTATGGAAGTTCATCCGTTATCTTTCCGACCGTAGTCTGGATTGGGCACAAGGTGGGCAGGTGCCCGTGCGCAAATCTATCCTGCAACAACCCCGCTTTCGCCAGATGCGTGTGCAGTATGCCTTCGCCCAACAACTGCCTTACGTAGTGTTTGAGCCTGCATCGCACAAGTCTACCGAGATCATGCCGTTCTACGACGCGGCCATTGAAGCCGCCTTGCTGGGAATTAAGACCCCGCAGGATGCACTGGACGAAGCGAGAAGACGGATTCAACAGGTGCTGGACCGACCATGAAAGCACTATCTGTTCCCCCGCATAGAAGACACGAGGCGCTGGTGGGCTATCTGTTCATCGCGCCGTACATTGTGCTGTTTGTAGCGTTTGTGTTGGTACCGGTGGTGTGGGGATTTTTCATCAGCCTGCACAACTGGCATGTACTGGGCGAGCACAAGCCGTTTGTAGGGTTCGCCAACTACCGCGCCTTGCTGAAAGATGACCTGTTCGGCATCGCCTTGCTGAACACGGGCTACTTCGCCCTGTTGACGGTGATACCTGGCAACGTGGTCTCGTTGTTGCTGGCGTTGGGGCTGAACGCCCGCATCCGTGGCGAGGACGTGTACAAAGCCATCTTCTACCTGCCGGTCATTCTGTCGGTGGCGGTCGTGGCGATTATCTGGCGCTGGATGTACAGCACCGAGTTCGGCTTGCTGAACTACTATCTGAAGGTACTGTGGGAGTTTGTGCACCTGCCCGGCGAGTTCCAACCGGTACCCTGGTTGAACAGTCCGCACAGCGCGATGCCCTCCCTGGCGCTGATGAGCATCTGGTGGGGTGCAGGGGGCAACATGCTGATCTATCTGGCGGGCTTGCGGGGCATCCCGGAGGAGTACTACGAGGCGGCACGTATCGACGGGGCGGGCAGCTGGCGCCGATTTTGGCACATCACTCTGCCGCTCTTGCGTCCAAGCTTGCTGTTTTGTCTGGTGATGTCGCTGATTGGCTCCTCGCAGGTGTTTGGGCAAAGTTACATCCTGACAGGCGGGGGACCACACTACAGCACGCTGACGGTGGTGCTGTATATGTATCAGACTGGCTTCAGCCTGTACCGCATGGGCTATGCCTGTGCGGTGGCGTATGTCATGTTCGCGATTGTACTGGTGTTTACGCTGGTGCAATTTCGCCTGTTTTCGGCGAGGCAGGAGGAGTAGGAATGAAGTGGCGCCCCTCACCCGCACGCTTTTTGCTCTACCTATTGATGACCTTCACTGCGATACTGTTCCTGATGCCCGTGGCGTGGATGCTGGTGATGTCCATTCTGCCGGAGCACGAGATCTTCCAGCCCGTTCCGCACTGGATACCGCAGGAACCCACCCTGCAGAACTTTCAGCAGCTGTTCGAGCGCGCAGAAGAGGCACCTGTGTTGCGCTGGTTCTTGAACAGCGTGCTCGTGGCGGGGACGGGGACGGTGTGTTATCTCCTGCTGACCTCCATGGCCGCTTACGCCTTTTCGCGTCTGCAGTTTCCGGGGCGAAACGCGCTGTTTTTGCTCGTCCTCTCCACGCTGATCATCCCCGGTCAGGTGACGATTATCCCGGTGTTCCTGCTTCTGCAGAAACTGCACTGGTTCAATACCTATTACGCGCTGATTGTGCCCGGGCTGGCGGGGGCGTTCGGCGTGTTTCTGTTAAGACAGTTCTTTCTGACCATTCCCAGGGAGCTGGAGGAGGCGGCGCTGATGGACGGCTGTGGGCACGCAGGTATCTACTGGCGGGTGATCCTGCCCCTCAGCAAACCCGCTCTGGCGACCCTTGCCGTCTTCGCGTTCCTTGGTGGTTGGAACGATTTCATGCTCCCTCTCATCGCCACCAACGAGGTCGAGATGCGCACCCTGCCGGTGGGGCTGACCATCTTTCTGGGGCGCTACAGTATGCAGTACGGGCTGGTGATGGCGACGGCGGTCATTGCCACCCTGCCGGTGCTGGTGATGTTTCTACTCTTCCAGCGGCACATCATCCGCGGCGTGGTGCTGACCGGCTTAAAGGGGTAGAGCTATCGGTTTTGCTCGGGTGGAGCTTGGGTCGTCTGTTTGACCGTTGCCGAGCACGAACGGGATGCGCCGGGCGAATGTCAACAATTCTGCCACGACGATTCCCACAGCATCACTCCCACTTCAAGCCTCAAATATCCCTTGGGTCCTTTGGCAGACCGATGCGCCCAAAGTAGTTGGCGAAAGATTGAGCCATCTTTTCGCGGTATGGCGGTAAAAGGCGGATACGATTTCCGTATTGAAGACTGAACTCTTCGAGAAAGCGTTTGGGCAAAGGAGACAATAGACGGAAGTCAATCACTCGCTGTCCAAAGGTGTAACTATCGATGTCACAGCTCTCGATTAAATGGTACGCTAGCACACGTCCCTTACGGATGTTACTTCGCTGTTCTCGCTTGGGAGCGAGCGTCATCGCATCGGTATGAGGGCATACCATGACCCTGTCCAGCTCCGGCTTGACTAGGTCGCAGCTGTGCGTTAGCACGATGATATCCGCAATCTGGATACTGAGTGCCTCCGGCCATTCCACTGCCGAATCGAGCGTTGAGGCTCGTAGAATCGGATAGCGCTTCATCACGCAGGCGGTACAGAAACTCAGTCAACTCAGAGCGGTCAAACTTATCCAGCTCCGTCGAGGCGGCGGTGCGCCGCACTGCGCTGGGTACAGGCTGAAACCGAATGACACCTGTTTGCATAGTCTTATTGCACCTCCTCCAAAAGCGTTCTCGCCCTCTCCGTAATCGATGACTCGAACGCAGCATAAATTGCTTCGTGAGCCTTTTCCAAACTGCTGTCCATTTGCTCCATGCCCCAGAGAACCGTTTCTGCAAGCATCTGGTACTCGAGGTCTAATAGGACGGCCACCCGGTCGTGCTGTGCGCTGTGGGCTAGCCCACTGGTAACAGACAACACACAGCCCGGCTCCACAGCGTACTCTTGGCGCAGAAGGAATGTCCCCTTGGGTACTCCCAAGTCGGGGGCTACAAGATAGGCGGTGAACCATTCTGCCACATCAAGGTCTGTGGAGGGGAACTCAAAATGGTTGATGTAGCGCAAGATAGCTCGTCGTATCTGAATGGACGGAACTAACTGGATAAGTTTTTCAAGGGCAAGTAACGCCTGGGGTTTGAAAGTTTCCCATCCCGGATACGGTGCCAGATGGTTCACCGTCAACGAATCCGGTCCCAAATGGAGCAGAAGTCGCTCGTTCTCGTGGGTGTATCGTACCAGTATATGGCTCACGGTAACGTCAGTCTGCTGGCGGGTGCTATCCAGACGGACGGCGATGCTGGGTATCTGCTCGGCACGCTGGAAACCGAGATCCTTCACCATACTGTAGAAGGCTCCGTAAACAACAACATTCCAGTCCGTTGGAGTTGCGAACTGCCATTCGCAAACAGCTTCCAGAATGCGGGGGTTTCTGTATTGCCTATGCGAAACCTGCTTCATTACTCCCTCCTTAATCTTATAACCTATTTCGCCCCCGGCCAGTTCCCATCCTGCAAACAGGGTAAACCGTTCGGGGGACACAATCGTCTGTTTGACGTAGATTGTTCCCCATGGAGGTAAAACGGGATATGACACGCTGGCTGTGTGTGCTTGTGCTTTTCGGGCTGGCGCCGCTTGTGGCGCTAGCGACCCCGCTGGACGATTACGTCTCAGCGGATGACGGCATGTACAAATGGGAGATCGTCGGCTCCCGCGAGATGGGCGCAAGCACGGTACTGGAAGTGCGCCTGACCTCGCAGAAGTGGCGCGACATCGTGTGGAACCACCGATTGTATATCATCAAACCAGCGCAGTTGAAAACGCCGGAGCTAGGGGTTCTGTACATTACGGGCAGTAGTAGCATGGCGGAGGTGGGCGTGTTTGCATCGGTCGCGAACGACACTGGTGCCATCTGTACCATCCTGAACGACGTGCCCAACCAGCCGCTGTTCAACGGGTTGAGCGAGGACGCGATCATCTCCTACACCTTTGTGGAGTTCGCCAAGTCGGGCGATAAGACGTGGCCCGCCCTCCTGCCCATGACCAAAAGCGCGGTGAAGGCGATGACCGCCGTGCAGGAGGTGGCGAAAAAGCAGTGGAACGTGGACGTGAAAGAGTTTCTGGTCACGGGAGGCTCTAAACGCGGCTGGACGACCTGGCTGACCGCCGCTGTGGACAAGCGCGTGCGCGCCATTGCGCCCATGGTGTTTGATATGCTCAACTTCCCCAAGCAGTTGCCACATCAGGTGCAAACATGGGGCACCTACAGCGAGATGATCGCAGACTATTCCAGCAAAGGCTTGACCGAGATGCTCTCGACCAGCGAGGGGCAAACGCTGACCACCATCGTGGACCCCTACTTCTATCGCGAGCGGTTCAAGATGCCCAAGATGATCGTCAACGGCACGAACGACCGCTACTGGGTGATAGACGCCTCGAAGTTTTACTTCAACGACCTGCCCGGCGAGAAGATGCTGTTGTACATCCCCAACGCGGGGCACAGCCTGCAGGAGGGGATCCCCCGTGTGGTGGCTAACATAGTCGCCTTCTACTCGCTGGTAGCAGAGAAGAAGCCGCTTCCACAGGTCAGCGCAGACGTGAAACAGAGCGGCAACAAGGTCACGGTAACGGTCAGCACGAAAAGCCCGGTGGCTGGCGTGCAGGTATGGCATGCGCAGTCGCCTATCAAGGACCTGCGCAACTCGCGCTGGCAGGCGGTAGATGCCAAACCCGCTGGGAGTGGGAAGTATGTGGCGGAAATCAGCCTACCCGACAGCGGCACGCTAGCCGTTATCGCGGACGCGCAGGTGGATGTGAAAGGCAGAACCCTCAACGCCTGCACCGTGCCGGTAGTCATTACGCGATAACCGGTCATTCTGAGCGGAGGGAAGAATCTCAATCCCGTTGAACGACGAGATGCTTCGCTGGCGCTCAGCATGACAAACGGCAACGAGATGCTTCGCTCCGCTCGGCATGACAACAAAAGACGGGATGCAGAGCTGGCACTCAGCATGAGGTTGTGAGCCGATGCCCCCCCAACCCTCCCCGCGGGCGGGGAGGGGGTGTTCGGCTCGGACAGAGCCTCGCCCTCCAGGGGGTGTGGTCCCCTCGTTACTGAGGAGCGCTTGCATTTTTCACCAGGCTGATGTATGCTGAAAGCAGAGGGTGCTCTTTCAGGAGGAGTGCTATGAATATGAAAAAGAACATAGGCAATGCCGACTGCATCATCCGGCTCATCGTCGCGGTCATCATCGCGGTGCTCTACTTCACTGGCAAGATCAGCGGCACGCTGGGCATGGTGCTGGGGGTCATTGCGGTCGCCTTTGTACTGACCTCTGCCATCGGCTGGTGTCCGCTTTATGTGCCCCTGGGCATCCGAACGTGTAAACACGAGTAAGTGTGTCAGTTCGGTACGATAGCATTTGTCAAGCGATTTGGCGAAATGGAGGAAGAAAACAGCGCACATAGTGCGGGAAGGGGCAGGCGTTCTTTCCTCGCCTCCGGAAGGGTTGCACAGAGGTATCAAGACCGATGCCTCTACCTATCGATGGCGGTGGACTTTGTTGCTTTGAGGCAACCGGGACCTCTGGCACCGGAACAGGTGGAGCAGTGCCTGCATGACATAGAGAGACGTCTGACCAGCAGTAACGCCTTCTATACTATTGATGTCATCTTGCGGAGCATTCGCCCTGTCCTGACCGCCTCGGCGAGTGAACTGCGTCAGCTCATCGAGTCCCCTGAACCCGCCATTTCCGCCAACGCGGTCGCGGAAGCGCTTCTAAGGGGAGAGAAACGGTGCCTCCCCAACCTTGCTCGTTCTGCTCTGCGCGTTCCAGCAAACACCGATCGTCCCGATGTCGCCGCGTTGTATGTACACGCTATCGCCTTGCTTGGTGGGCAGAATGCTCACAGAACCTTGAGGGAACTGCTTTCGGCACCGAATCCCATCGTTCGGATGACCGCAGGGTATGAGCTCAGCTTTTTCGGTGACGCCAGCAGTCTGTCCATCTTGCGAGAGGCGTTCCGGCGAGAGGCGAAGGACTGGCACCAATTTCCACCGCATTTCCGAGCTGTGCGAATAGGCGCGCGTCTTATCGCTCTAGGCGATGCGGACTCCCGTTCGCGGGCACGCTCTTTGCTACAAGCGCTGTCGGTAGACGGGCGATACCTGTTGCCTGCTCTTGCCGAGAGGCGCAAACCGAAGATTTTGCAGATGCTCCGCGAGATGTCGGTTGACCGCAAGCAGTATCATGGGATGCGCAAGTGGGCGGTGAGGGCATTGGGCAGAGTGAAAGACCGGGGCGCCGTGCCCTATCTCCTGCGCGCACTGGACGACCCGGTCCAGGATGTAAACATAGAAGCAGTGCGTGCCCTGGAGGACATTGGCGACTCCTCGTCCGCACCGGCGTTGCGTCGCATGGCAGAGAAAGTTCGCCCGCGGAACGTAATCATCCACCGCCCCGATGGCGTGGCGAATCTTGCCGACGAGATACTCAGGGTCGCCGATGCGCTGGAGCACAGGCGCCGCTAGTCGCAAGCAAGCACTTATGGGAGCCGCCACACGGCGATACAGTCCACCGCAACCCCTGCCTTGCCGAACCACTCCGCTCGGGTCTCAAGGGCTCCGCCCGGGTGATTGGTGATGAGCGGCACGTACTGGTACTGCCCGATAGGCAACTCTTCCGCCCGCACTGTGCGCTCGGCGGTGACGGGAGTACCGCCTCCTACGCAGGTATCGACCTTCAGCAGGTCACCCTGCGCCTCGCCCAGCCGCTTCAGGCGGAACAGCACCAGATACCGCCCTTGGCTCATGCCCGCATAGGGTCCGAACACGATATGCCCTGGCTGAGCGGAACCGGGTATCGCCTGCCACGCTCGTCCGCCGCTGGCGGTGGGGTCTTCCACCTGCTGTCCAGAGAGGTGGCTCAGCGCCTCCGCCTCGTAGAGCGCTACTGGCTGTGCCTCCGGCAAAGAGGGCAGAGTGCCTATCACATCCCGCGTATCCACGCGCAGGACGGGGATGCGCACCACACGCTGACCGAAATCGCCTGTTGCGGATACCTGCACGGCATCTTCCGCACAAATGCCCGTGATGCGCACGGTGGTACTGGAGCCGACAGGCAGGGTGACTTTGGCGGGAGACAGTGTGGCCTGCTGGAGGTTCGTCTGCAGGCGAACACGCAGGGTGCCCTTGCTCGTATTGCGCAGGTGTAGCGTGAACTGCACCGGGCGACCACCGACGGTTGCCACGCATTCAGGGGCGCGGATAAGGATCTGCTCGCGTTCCATCGCCTGCAGGTAGAGTTGAGCCAGATGGTCGGGACGCACCGCCACGTAGTCATCGCCCAGCCGGTTCCGCAGTTCTTTGAGCAGAGGCAGGTCGGCGAACCAGTTGAGCACGAACAGGTGCAGGAAGGCAGGACGCTGGGTCGGCGTCATCAGCTTCACCTGGCGCACGAGGTCAGCCAGCCGCTCCTCGCGGGATAGCCCCTCGGGCCACGCCAGCGCGGCGTGGAACACCGGGACGTTGCGGTCGGTGAGGTAATTGGCATCCTCGTAGCGGGTCACCCGCCTGCCGTAATCGGGGAACAGCGCCTGCATGCTGGAAACCTGCTGGGCATAACGGGCGATTAGCTCCGGGTCGCTGATGCCCATAATCCACGCCATGTGCAGGTCCATCGGCACCATGCCTGCCTGCGTCAGGCTCAGAAAGTCGTCGTAGACGCGCGGGCGGTCTTCGGGGCGGAACCGTTTGCCGTAGTGGTCGGGGTAGGTATAGCCGATGCCGGAGACCGCCGTCAGCCAGCAGTCATGTGGGCTGGAGGTCTGGTAGTAGTAATCCACCACGGCGGGCAGAAGCAGGCGCGCAGCGGGGCTGATGGTCCAGCCGATGGGCAAAGTGCCCCGCGTAGCATCTGCCCAGAGCTGCGGGAAGTTGGAGATGGTAAGCACCGGCAGGTTGTCGCCGTCAGAGATGATGAAACTCACATAGACTTTGTTGTTCTGCAGGGGCGGAGCTGGCGGGGCGGGCTTCTGCTGAAAGCGATCGATGCGGATGCCGGAGTGCACGCTGAGGTTCGAGCAGTTGATCGTGCCCACCAGGTATTTACCAAACTCGGCGAAGAGGGTTACTCCAGGTCCCTCGCCCAGACCCACGTCCTTGCCCGCCCAGGGATAGCTGAGCACGGCGGTGTTGGGCGGCATTCGCGAGAGTATCTCTTCCGCCAGCCGGATTTCGGCGTTGGGGTCGGAGTAGGGGCGTGCGCCGTCGATAGGTCCCGACACCCAGAAGATGAACACCTGGTGCTGAACGAGATAATCGCGCAGAGCCAGATGGTCGGGGTAGGAGCAAGCGACGAGATGGTGGTTCATCTTGTCCCACAGCGTGTCCAGTGCCCAGCGATAGGCCTCTGCGCTCTTTTTCCATCGCCCACGTAGGTCCGCGATAATGGGCAGGCGCAGTTGGCGGGCAAGGCGCGGCGAGGCAACCAGCGCGTCCTGAACCCCTGCAAGCATGGTCGCCACATTGCGCGTGGCGGGCAGGGTGGGGTCGTAGACCACTATGCCTTTGAAGGACGAACGGAGCCTCTGCAAGAGGGCTTCGGGGGTGTCTAGCTTCTGCGTGCGCTTCACGAAACCGCGCTTCAGCATCCAGTCCAGCCAGAAGGTGTCGGTATCGTTGAAAAGGTAGTAGATTTGTGGACGCTGGCGGTTCACGATACCCTGCAGAGAGAACAACAGCATCTGCCAGTCTGCGGGCAATTTGCGGATGTCCAGCACCAGCAGGGTATCTGCAGGCGTCTGGGATTTGAGCAAAATCGCGTCCAGCGCGGGCGCGGGAGTATAGCGCAGGTTATCAGGCTTTCCGGAAGGTTGCGGCGGCGGCACGCGCGCAATGCCGGTGGAGACCTGTGCTTCTTCTACCCGGAACAGGCTGACCCGGTCTACACTGAGCGAGGCGTATCCCGTCCACCGCAGGCGGCACTCCAGTTTCCCGCCATCATAGCGAAAGAGCAGAGGCAGTTCCACCCATTCGTTCGGTTTCAGTTCGGTATCGGTGAACTCGCGGGCGGTTAATATCTGCTGTCCGTATTCGACGCAGGCGTCGATCTCCCCAACGGTTTCTCCATCCCGCGAATCCTCCAGCAGTTTCACCCGAAACAGAGCCGCGTACACGCCCGGCGGCAGTTCGATGTAGGGACCGAACAGGAGATGTCTCTGTACATCGTCGTGCGAGGTTCGTTGGGAGGTGCGTGCCTCGCGAGCGCGTCCTCCTGATGCCGTTGGGTCGCTGACAATCCTCCCGACGTGCGAACCGGCTTCACTGCCCTCCGCCTCCCAGGCACGCACCGGGATGTAACGCGCATCGGGAACGGCGAAAGAGGGGGGAATATGCCGGCGCACCATGTCCCAATTGGGCACGGTCTGTTGTGCCATCGCGATCGCACTCAAGATGCTGAATATCCCCATACAGATGGTACTTTTCTGTTTCATCGATAGCCCCTCCTGTAGCCGTGAAGCAGTTCGTGACGTAGTACCACCTTTCCTGCTACAGCCGAACAGGACTGCCTGCGGAGAGCGTATAATTAAAGGCGAGGTGAGGGCGCATGGCGATCTTCATGCCGCAACTGGTCATCGAGCCGATGCGAGAGGAAGACATCCCGCAGATCATGCGAATCGAGCGGATGTGCTTCCCCACGCCCTGGCACGAGAACGCCTTTTATGCCGAGCTACATCACGAACCCGCTTGCTACCTAGTGGCGAAGGTAGACGGGCAGGTGGTAGGTTACGGCGGGATGTGGGTGATCATGGATGAGGCGCACATCACCACGCTGGCGGTAAAGCCTGGATACCGCCGACAGCATATCGGTGAGCGTCTGCTGTTGGCTCTGCTGGAGGTGGCTCTCGTGCGGCGTGCGCGGCGCGTGGCGCTGGAGGTGCGCATGTCTAACATCCCAGCGCAGAACCTCTACGCGAAGTACGGGTTCCGCGCGGTGGCTATCCGCAAAGGCTATTACGCGGATACCCGCGAGGATGCGTTGATCATGTGGACGGACGACATCCAGACGTCGGAATACCAGCGAATGCTTCGCACTAATCGATGGAAACTGTTGAGGGTACAATCATGAACGTTCTGGGTATCGAAACCAGCTGTGATGAGACCTCCGTCGCCGTCGTGCGGGACGGGGTGGAGATTCTTTCCAACCTGATCGCCTCGCAGGTGGACATTCACGCGCTCACGGGAGGGGTGGTGCCCGAGGTCGCCGCCCGCAAACACGTGGAACGCTTGAGCGTGCTGATCCAGGAGGCACTGCATCGAGCGGGGCTGGGCTACCAGGACATCGACCTGATTGCGGTAACCAACCGCCCCGGGTTGGTGGGTGCGCTGATGGTAGGGGTATCGGCGGGCAAGGCGATGGCGTATGCGCTGGGCAAGCCGATTGTGGCGGTGCATCATCTGGAGGGACACATCGCCTCCAATTTCCTCACCGCACCCGACTTGCAGTTCCCCTTCGTGTGCCTGATTGTATCGGGAGGGCACACCGACTTGCACATCGTGGAGGCGCATGGTCGCCGGCGCAGGCTGGGTAGTACCCGCGATGATGCCGCCGGAGAGGCGTTTGATAAAGCTGCCCGCTTGCTGGGGCTTGGCTACCCGGGTGGTCCCGTCATTGACCGCACCGCCAAACAGGGTGACCCCAAAGCAATCGCCTTCCCTCGTGCGTGGTTGGAAGAGGGCAGTTACGATTTCAGCTTCAGCGGACTGAAGACCGCTCTGCTTCGTTATGTGCAGCAAGCGGGCGACTTGCTGAACGTAGCGGACGCCGCCGCCAGTTTTCAAGAGGCGATTGTGGAGGTGCTGGTCGGCAAGACCATTCGTGCCGCGCAGGAGTACGGCATCCCCCGTATCGCCGTCTGTGGAGGGGTTGCTGCCAATTCGCGCCTGAAAGCGTTGATGAGCGAAGAGGCGAGCAAGCGTGGCTACCAGCTGGTGGTACCGCCGCTGGTACTGTGCACCGACAACGCGGCGATGATAGCCTCCGCAGGGTATTTCCAGTATGTGACCTTCGGAGCCAGCGCGATGGACTTTGACACCATTGCCAGCGAGGCATTGGCGGGATAATACAATACCCAATGCCGTATATCCCATGTTAAACCATCGTAAGATACCCGCCCTAAAAATTTTTTTGAAAATTCCTTCCAAACCCTTGACAACGGCGAGTAAATGTGATATTATATGAAACGATACATATCAAACGATACATACAAGGTGTTATATATGCGCAAGGTCACCCTGAAAGAGATAGCAGAGTCGCTGGGTGTATCACCTAGTTTGGTGTCGGGAGTACTGAACAACCGTCCGGGCGTGTGGGCATCGGATGAAACACGTCAGCGTATTATCCGCGAGGCGAAAGTACGTGGTTACCGTCCTTACCATGCAGCCCGTGCATTGCGCAGCGGAAAAACCTATAACGTGTTGCTCGTTTATCAGCCCACCCCGGCGATCCCTATCGACACCATTGCCTCTGCTCTAGCTGCAAAAGGATACAGTTTACAGGTGATGGTTTCCCTAGATCCGGTAAAGATGCAAAAGAAATTACAGAATATATTGTCTGCGGGTATCTGTGATGCCATCATTATGTGGATAGATGAACCATACATCGAGCCATTGGCAGAAATTATTAGCGATCTGCCTATACCTGTTGTATTAAAGGGACGTTATGAGCGCGTGCATCCTGAATGGTATCAGGTGGATTTCGACCATGAACGCATGATGGCAACTGCTGTAGCGCATCTACGAAGTATCGGGCATCAGCGTATCGGTTACATGGGCTATTTACGAGAACACGAATTTGCCCGCATGTTGCTAAAAGGCTACCTGGAGGCGATGCATAGCTTTATCGGCACCGAGATTCCTAGTGTATACTACGAGCATTGCGTTGCCGAGCCAGAGGACGCGGAGCAGATTGTGGATATATGGTTCTCACTGCCTGCGTCGGTGCGCCCGACTGCGGCGGTTGTGGGAGCTGGCAATAGTGCTTGGTATGGTATTGAGAGGGCTCTGTTTCGCCGTGGCTTGTTTATTGGTGAGGAGCCGGGCGACTTTGCGGTATGCGGACAGAGCTATGAAGGACTTTTCTTATCTTTCGGGAGTGCGTATGCTTTTCAGGATCTAGAACTACGCACCCTTGCCATGGCGATGGTCGAGCGTTTGCTCCTTCCCTTGTTGTCTGAACGGAAGCCGGCTGAGAGGATCATCCGTATTTTACCGTCGCTGGTGCCGGTGAGAAGTCATTTATTGCGGCAGTATTTACCAATTCAAGAGAGCGTGAGTGATGTTCTCTGAAGGTTGCGTCTTTGAGTGCGCGTGGTCGGCCCTCTTTGGGGGCTTGCATTGAGTACGGTCCTAAGGCGGCAAAGCCGCAGGACATATAAACAAACATTTTTGCAAGGAGGTTTCCAATCATGAAACGCCAAGGCTTTACGCTCATCGAACTGCTCGTCGTGATCGCGATTATCGCGATCCTGGCGGCGATTCTGTTCCCAGTGTTCGCACAGGCACGCGAGCAGGCACGCAAAACATCATGTCTTTCAAACATGAAACAGATTGGGCTCGGTGCCAACATGTACGTGCAAGACTGGGACGAGAAGTTTCCGCGTGCCTGGGGAGGATGCTCGCCTACGTGGTACGTGGAGATTGAGCCGTACATCAAGGTAGGGCTCCGTGCGGGCAACTGGAGCACAGGTGGTGGTAGCTTCTGGCACTGCCCAAGCGACGGGAAGGGTAACAACAATAGCTACACGGGCAATGCCCTGATACTGGGGGTAAAAAATGCAGGTAACCAGGGATGCGAAGGACCCGGGTGGTTCGACCAAGAAGCAAAGACCCTTGCCGCCATTAGACGCCCTGCCCAGATTGTTTTTGCTGGCGACGGCAACAAAGTGTGGTTTGGGCAGTGGGCGGACCCCCCAACCGACTGGATACGTCCGCTGTTGGACCTAGGGTTACCTGAAGACCATCCTGACACCTATCGTTTTTACGATTGGTGGGCGCGCAATGCCGACTATACCGACGGTCCTGCGGTCTTTCCATGGGAGTTCAATGGTGGCGAAAACAATACAGGTGTTCCCTGCAATGCCTGGTGCAATAAATCGCCTGGCTATCGCCACAACCGCACAGGATACAAGAGCGGCATGGTGAACATGGTCTTCGTGGATGGACATGCGAAAGCGTTTCGGTTCGGATCACTACGGGCAGAGAACTTCCTGCCTCACCTAGACTAACAACACGGGCGAGGGGGCTCCCCCTCGCCCCAAAACGAGGTGATGTCATGAACAGACGCTTGCAAAGTCCCAATCTCACGGCAAAGCTAGCCGTCATAATCATCGTGCTCGCCGTGGCACTGCTTGCCTGGCAGGCATATCGATATTTCGGTCCTAGACCAGAGTATCCTCCTCCGATGCAAACGCGCAACGAACAGGTGTCGGAGTGGATCCGTTCGCTGGCACAGAAGAGCGGTGGTGACATCAACCGTCTCACCCCGCAAGAACGTGCCCAGCTGGAGGCGTTGACACGCGGCAACGCCGAGATTGCGTTACGTGCCGCCTTGAGCCATCGGTGAATACACATCGTTTGATAGCAGATCTAGGCGGTTCGGGGAGATTGTGGGTTGCGAGGTGCTTCGCCGAGGCAATCTCCCCTTTTCCGGGTCTGCTTACTGGACGTCTTCTTGGGGAGGCAAAGAATGAATTGGCTAGTTATACGGTGGCTAATCCCAGCGCTTATCATGATGGTGTTGTGCATGCACGCTTCGGCGCAAATGGTTACTGGCGCCCAGATGCCAGGCTATGCAGAAGCCTTTGGGCTGACCCCTGCGCAAAGCAGTCGCTTCCTAGAGGTTAAGCAGATTGGTGTGTGGGCTGGCAAAATCGAGGGGGCAAATGTGTTGTGGCAGGGTGAGCAAGCTACCTTCGAGTTCGAAGTCACCAATAGAACCGACGAGCATCTGGACCTACAAGGGTTCCTGGAGACCATCCACTACCGCACAGAGGTGAAGGTGGCAGACTGGTGGGTCCCTCACGTTTATCGGCTGGGCGTGGTGGGCAAAACACCCATATCCTTACATTTGATACCTCGAGGTACCTTGCGGTTCAAAGTAAGTCCTGAGGTTCCGCAGAAGCTAGGGGGATATGTTCTAGTATTCGACTTTGGTCAAGCAGGCAGGATTTTCGGCGCCGCATTGGTGCGTGTCGTTCGCCCTGATCCGGGTAAAGTGTTCATTCCCACCTTTGCCCTAGACATGCCGTGGCCGCACGAAATGAGCGAAGCAGTAATGGCAACCTTCTACAAGCTTGGCATCAAAGGTTGTCGCTTGGGTATCGGGTATGTTCCCACCGATGCCATCCGTTTCAACGAGCAGCTCAAACTTTTCGATGATTGGATGCGATGGGCATACCGATACAATATCACCGTCATGTTCACCATCGGCGAGGGCGGCGCGCCCATGCCTCTCGGACGTCCCCGTCCGCATCTGAACGAGCAGGATGAAATGCTAGATACGAAGTCCGACTATGCATGGCTACCCGAATATGATGAAGACTTTGAACGATGGACCCAACGCATTGTAGAACGCTATGGTTGGCCTAGGGGCATGTTGAACGCGGTCGAGCTGTGGAATGAGCCTTGGGAGGGGCTGTCGATCTCGGGGTGGGGGGCAGATATGCTCCGTTATCGGGAGCTATATACTCGCATGGCGCGAGGGGTCGAGGCGGCACGAGCCCACGCCGGTGTAAAAGTACTGATTGGAGGAGCCTGTTCCTCATCGAACACTCGCGACAAGCTCTTCTGCGACGGAACGAATAGTTTCCTGAAATGGCTGGATTTTGTCAGCATTCACTATCAGCCTCTTGCCGCGGACCCTGCACTGGTGCCTGAGTGGCGAAATCGCCGATCACCTTACGGCCCCGTGCAGGTATGGGATACTGAAAGCTGGATTGCCAATAGCGAAGACCGCGTAGCGGCGGTAATTGCCTCTATGCGTGCACAAGGGCAACAGCGTACGGCGGGGGTCTACCACGGCAACGTGTATACTCCTCAAGTGTTACAGGATAATCCCCGCGTGGGTATCACGCAAGTATGGTCGACAGCTGCGGCTGTGGCGGCCTGTCAGAAGTTTATCGGACAGCGCACCTTTCGCGAAATCCTATTCAAAAACGGGTTGCCGTGGATTTTCGTCTTCAACGGTTTGCACAGCAAGGAAGACGGTACGGTGGTGGTGGTCGGGGACCTGCGCCTAACATATGATTCGAACGCTCTGCTATTCCGCAGCGTACTAGGCTTAAACAACCGACAACGTGTCAAAGAACTCCAGGAGCAGCTAGCAAAACTACCTCTCAGGGCTCATGAGCGACGGGAAGAAATAAAGCAAGCCATCGCGCGCGAAATGGTGCTGAAAGATGCTAAGTTGATTGTGGAAAACCCACGAGGAGAGTTCGTGACCTTTGACCACTATGGCAACCCTCTTCCTCAAAAGGGCAATCGTCTTGTCATCCCCTTGAATGGTTGTGGATACTACCTTCGGACGACTGGCAAACCAGGCTCCTTTGAAAGGCTGTTAACCACTTTGCGCCGCGCATATATCCTAGGAATCGAACCGGTGGAAATTGTGCTTCGGGATTTTCTCGCTCCAATCCATCAACAACCTGTGTTGAGCATCGTGGTAACCAACGTACTGAACCGTCCGGTGCAAGGGAGGCTTTCGGTGCGCATCGAAGGTGTCGTATTGGAACGTTCCCAGGTCACCCTATCACTCAAACCACATGAGACACGCCATCTTTACTTGCGCGTTCGGTCTGGAAAAGAGAGCGCGAGCAACCTATACCCATGTACGGTGCGCTTCTATACCGACAAAGATGGTACGGCTGAACACTACGAAGCTTTGCGCGTGAACGTGATAGCATGGCGGACGATCACGGTAGATGGTAACCTGCAGGACTGGCAGGGGACACTGCCGCAGGTAATGCAGGGGGAAGGGATTGCTCCCAGCGCCACAGAGCAGGCATACTTACCCTTCAAATCTTTTGAAAAAGATTCCACACAAAACAGCGCAGTGCTGTATTTTGCCTGTGACCAGCGATTCTTCTATCTTGCCGCCAAGATCGCAGATAACACTCCGTATGAGGGCAGCGTCCGTTTTGAGACGCGCGATGACGATGCCTACTTTTACCCCAGGGTGTGCTACGAAGTCGTAGAGCTCCCCGACCAACCTGGCAAAAAAGTGCGCCGCGCTCTGGTGTGGCCTGACGGCGTACGTCGCTTTTCCTACCGCAAAGACCCTGACCTTCCGGCAGGCAATGGCACCGATAACTTGCAAATAGCCTTCAATGTCTTGCCAGCCGAGCGCAAACCGCTGCTTTCTCATCCTCCTGGCACCATGCCTCGCTTCATGGTATACGCCGACACCGACTATGAGTTCGCTCTGAATCCGGTTGCTCCCCGATACGGAGGCGGCACGGAAATCTGGTGCCTGCAGCGCCCGGGAATGACACGCAAACACTTCTACCCTCGGCAGCCCAAGGCTCCACAGGACGGTGGGGCAGTGCGCGATGGTCAACTGATCATCTGGCGCGACGAAACCACTCGATATGTTGAAGCATCCATCCCTTGGTCGTGTATGCCTGAAGTGAAACAAAAACTGCTGGTCGGACAGCCAGTGAAGGTCTCCGTCCGTGTCAATCATAACGTGGGTGAAGCGATGGAGCTGGCAGCGGGGCGCAGTGTTTCTAAAACTAACTTCTGGACATTCCATAATGACTGGACGACCCATTGGGCAAACGAGGTACAGTTTGTCTTGGAGCCAGCGCACAACAGATAGAGCAGATCTAATGCCTGGTTGTTATCAATTGTGGGGTCTGTTTAGTGGTATGTAGTTCGATTGCCTCCTGTGGGGTGGTTATAACCTCTGCTTGGCTTGCGAGATCTACGCTGTCCTAGAGGATTCCTAGTTTAGGACAGTTAGGAAAAATAATCAGTGATACCATCGGCAGAGAGGCTGCTTGTGCGAACCGTAACCATCTTCCGGCGTGAATTGCGCTTACATGACAATCCGCTCCTGCAAGATGCTGAGCGGGGCGAGTTTATTCCCGTCTTCTTCCTGGATGATTTCAACCAGCAGGAGCATGGTGACAACCTGCGCGCCCTGTTCTTCTATGCCCTAAACCAATTGGCTACAAACATTGCAAGGCTAGGAGGCAGGCTATACGTGGTGCCGATAACCGAGCAGGAGCGGTTCTGGAACACGGTGCGCCCTGACGAGGTGCGATTCTGTGAGGATGTAGAGCCTTACTCGCGCCAGCGCGATGCGATGCTCGTCCGCACCCTTCAACGGCGGGGAATACGTTATCGCGTCCTGCGGGACAACCTCTTATGCCCCGTGCCCGACATAACCTATCCCAGCTTTACGCAGTTCTATAAGCGACATTTCTTGCCAAACATCACGTTCGACGCGCCTGTACCCACTCCTGTGCGCTTGTACACTCCCAATCTGGACATACCTACTGTGCCCATACCAGAGGTGGATACTAAACCTGCTCAACTGTGGTATGCTACCGAAGAACAGGTGCAAAAGAAGTGGCGGACTTTCGTAGAGCAGAATCTAGCATACTACAGCGAGCGTCGTAATCTGCCCTCTGTGCCTGGCGTGTCGCGCATGAGCCCCTATGTGCGCTGTGGGATGATCTCTTTACGCCAGATGCTTCGTGATTCGTGGGGTGTCAGCGAGCAATTTGTGACGGAGCTGGCGTGGCGCGATTTCTATTCGCATCTGCTATACCGTCACCCGCAAACCACGAACATGGAATTGCGCTCCGAATGGCGAGGCTTCCCATGGAGGCATGACGAAAGCGACTTCCTACGGTGGACAGATGGACGAACCGGTATCCCTCTCGTGGACGCTGGGATGCGTCAGCTAATGCAGGAAGGTTGGATACACAACAGAGTGCGTATGGTTGTAGCCAGTTATCTCACCAAACATCTATTGATCGACTGGCGATGGGGCGAGCGTTGGTTCTACACGAATCTCGTGGATGCCGATTTGGCAATGAATGTGGGCAACTGGCAGTGGGCGACCGGTTGCGGCGCAGACGCTTTACCTTATTTCCGCATTTTCAACCCCATCCTACAGGCGCAGAAATTCGACCCGCACGCGCAGTACATCCTCCAGTACATACCTGAACTGCGTAAGGCTAGTGCAGAGCAGGTGCACAACCTGCAAAATCTGCATCGGCTCTACCCTGATTATCCGGCACCGATGGTTCTGCCTGACGAGGGAAGGGAACGGTTTCTTCGGGTGGCACAGCAGGCGTTGGGCGACACGGGAGAGCGAACCTCCGGGTGAGCCGTTTTTCTTCGTTGGGACAAGAAAAAGGACTCTGCCTCTTTCCACCGTATAAAGAAGCATCAAGTTCTGCTCGGAGGCTAAGGAGCCAAACCATGCTGGTGCGTTCTTTCGATGAACGAGCGCTTTTCCCCGCGCACGAGGGCACTATTCTCGCACAGGGTGTATTCGCCAAAGAGGAGATCGATGCCCCGTTTGACGGCTGTGCGTTCGGTGTGCTCAAGCCGGGTATGGCGCAGAAGCCCGAGCGAGTAGCCGTCGCCAAGCTCTACTATGTGCGCTGTGGGGAAGCCACCCTGCGTATCGAAGACGAAGAGCGAATCATCCGCGAGGGCGACGTGAGTGCGCTTCTTCGTACTGTTACGGGGTTGAAAACGAAATCTCACGCCGCACGATTCGTGCTAAAATTATTGTATTGAGGTAAAGAGAATATGACTCTATTCCAAGGCGCTTATTTTTATAGACAAATCTCTCCGTCTCAAAGGGGAGAAGAGACGAAACTCGGAGCTGAAAAGAGGCTTCGCCGTGTAGCATCTGCTGCTCTGTGGTTGATCGTTTGCGCGCTTTCATCTTCCGCCGCATACGCTGGGCAGATAGTCGTGCCAGCCGGCGGAAACCTGCAAGCGGCTATTGACAACGCGCGTTATGGAGACGAGATCGTGGTCGAAGCTGGCGCGTCTTTTCAAGGCCCGATCATCTTGCGCAACAAGGGGCCGTTGCCCGCTGGCATGACCGATGATCGTGCTTATATCACCATCCGCTCGTCACGCTTGGCGGACCTGCCACCCGCTGGGACGCGCGTTAGCCCGCAGCACGCCTCTTTGATGCCGAAAGTCCTTTCCGGATCGGCAGATCAAGGAGCGCTTCAGACCGAGACGAGCGCGCATCATTACAAAATCATCGGCATTGAATTCCTTCCGGCGGCAGCGAATCAATTCGTCTATGATCTGATCATTTTAGGGAAGGGTGGATTCACTTACGGTCAAAACACGCTGGAGGAAGTGCCGCACCATTTCATTTTCGACCGTTGTTACATACACGCTTACCCAACGCAGGAGCTTAAGCGCGGCATCGCGCTCAACTCATCCGACACCGAGATCATTAACTGTTACATCTCGGACTTCAAGAGCAGGAGCCAAGACTCACAAGCCATTTGCGGATGGAACACGCCGGGCAACCTGCGCATCGAGAACAACTACTTGGAAGGCTCAGGCGAAAACTTCATGATGGGCGGCAGCGACATCGCCTTGCAGAATGTCGTGCCGTCGAACATCGTCTTTCGGCGCAACTACGTGCGGAAACCTCCCGAATGGCATGGGGTTTGGGTGGTAAAGAACCTGTTCGAGTTGAAGATCGGCAAAAATGTACTCATTGAAGCGAACATATTTGAAAACTGCTGGGTGAGCGGGCAGAACGGCACGGGCATCGTGCTCAAGGTACAGAACCAAGACGGGCGCGCGCCGTGGACAACGCTCGAAGACGTGGTTTTCAAGAACAACATCGTCAGGAACGTCAGCGCTGGCGTTAGCTTGCTCGGACTGGACTATTTGCAGAACTTCAACGCGGGGCAAGCTAAAAGACTTCGTTTTGAGAACAACCTGATCATCGCCAACAATCCTTGGCGAGATGGCGGCGGTCAGGGCATCATGCTTAATCCTTACGTTGAGGACTTGCAAGTCATCCACAACACGATTCACAGCGGGAACGTAGTTTTGCAAATAGAAGAGGGGTCGCCTTACCAGCACAGCAACTGGCCGAATCGAAACGCGCGACTCGTTTTTATGAACAATATCGGGACGATGCGTGGAGTTGCGTCAGGGCCGTATGCTGGGACGGCGGCGTTGAATTACGAAGCGACCAACTGGCAGTATCGAGGAAACGTGTATGCGGATTATTACGGAGCTTACGATTGCGACACCTCGCAGACGATTTGCTATCCGGTAGGGAATTACAATACGGGGCCGAACAACATACTGGAGACCATAAAGTTTACGGACGTGGCTGCAGGCAATTACCGGCTGCGCCCGGATAGCCCGTTCAAAGGGCGAGCAGCTAACAAACGCGATGTCGGTTGTAACTTCGATCTCTTGGAAGAGATCACTCGTGGAGTGGTTCAAAAGTAAGAAGGCCTTTTACAAACGGGCGCATATTTCTCGATACAGTTCCAAAACTTTTGCGCTGGGGGCTTCTTGGTACGTCCTGTCTGGTGACATCTTTGGATTCCTGCTCAAATCGCTTAAGACGAATTCTATCTGCTCCGCCAATCGTTTTGGCGTCAGCTCAGTTAGACTGGTGAGATGCACGCCGAGAGGTCGCATTCCGTTGTCTGTGGCGATCACCGGAACTCCCAAATGCAAAGCCTCCCTCACCGAAATCGAGTCACCATCGTACTGTGTCGTTCTTAAAAACACATCAGCCTCTGAGATGGTCTTCAACGTCGCTTCGTGAACGACATCCCCACAAAGGAGCACATGATCTGAGTATTCTTTGGTCGAGATGTGGTCACGCAAGCTCTGCTCAAGGCTCCCTGAACCGATGATTATCAGGCCTGCTTGTGGGAACTTCTTCAAAACCAGTTCGAGCGAATCTATCTGTAGATGAAGGTTGTATTCCGGTTCGAGTAGACCTACTGTTACAAGAATAGGCGAATGGCTATCCAAAAATCCTCGTATCTGACAGGGCAGCTCTGCATTGGAGACCGCCGCACATGGATCGAACGGTGAAATCAAGCGGACCTTCTCCTGAGGCACGCCGAACTTGATGAACATCTCTCTGATTTTTTCGTTGACGGCGATGATGCGATCAAGCCGACGAAAGACATAACCCTTTAAAGTCCAAGGGTTCGCTTTCTCGCCGGCTGGAGAAGAAGGGTACCCGCCAGAGTGGAAAGTGAGAACCGTTTTACAGGAGGGAAGCATGGTGCAATAAAAACAGAGCCCGACAAGGCGAGACGTCAAATTCCCCCCGATGTGAAGGTGGATTATGTCGTAATCAAGTTGCCAAAGTAGTCGCGCGACTTCCAAAGCGGAGGTCGGATGATACACTCCGGGCTCGCTGGCGTTTCTGTGCCTCGTGACATTGATAACCGAACAATCTATGCCTCTTTCCAGGAGAAAACGCCTAATGGAAAGGATGTTTACCTGAACGCCGCCGTAGGGAGGTGGATACGGTCCTATCTGTAAGACACGCATGGGCACTAGCAGGAAAGATCGATTCGGACGGGACGTAATTGTCGCGCCGATTCCAGCATCCTCACGCAACACAGGGTCGCTCGTGCGCCATCAATCACGGTCACTTCTGGCTCTCGCCCCTGTCTAATGGCATCGAAGAAAGAAGCCCATTGTTCATCGTAACCTTTGCGCGCCCATAGATTGAAGCTCTTGCGCTTGCTTCTTCCGCAAACGATTAAGCGTTTGAAGTCGTCCACGGTAACGCCGACGCCCTGAGCGAAAGCTTCCACCCTTTCGCCGCCGGAAGTTTTGCTGCCCACTGTGCAATAGGTCAAACTGCCGATGGACCCATCGGCAAAGCGGAAGCTGGCGACCATGTTGTTCTCGCCGATCGGATCTTGCGTCCCTGTCGGCAAGCAGTAGGCCGAGACTTCTATCGGCTCAGATTCCAACAACCAATAGATCAAATCGGCGAAGTGGCAAGCCTCGCCCAAAATCGCGCCGCCGATTGCTGGATCGGCCATCCAATAGGAGCCGGAGATGCCCGGCGAATTCATCCGACAGTTGATGACGGCGGGACTCGTTCGCCCTGCCAGTTGTTTCTTCATCTCGACGTACAGTGGGGCAAAGCGACGATTGAATCCGACGGTCAGGTGCAATCCGGTGTTGCGAACGGCCTCGCAGAGTTCACGGCACTCCTCTTCGGTCAAAGCCATAGGCTTTTCGACAAATACATGCTTGCCAGCGCGCAGCGCGGCGAGCGTTTGCTGGTAGTGATACTGATTGCGACTGGTGATGACAACGACGTCGACCTCCGGATCCTGTAGGATCTCCTCGTAGTCGGAACAGCAATAATCTGCGCCAAATCGCAAAGCGTAGCTCTTTGCGCGCGCGCCGTTGGTTGAATAGATGGCGCGCAGCCGCACTCCGTTCACTTTCTTTATGCTCGGAAGATGCGCCCAACGGGCGATGTTGCCCGCGCCGATGAGCGCGACGCGAAATTCGGCTCGTTGAGCCGAAGATGTGCGCACCGCTACCTTACGCCGTGGAACGAAAGTCTCAGCGGGTTTCTCCTCTGAAGCCGCGGGATAGCGCAAAAGGACGGCCAAGCTGCCAGATTGCGGATCGAGGATGGTTTTATAAGCTTCGGGCGCTTCTTCCAGCGCAAAACGGTGCGTGATCAACGGCGCTAGATCAATGCGCCCGGCAGCGACCAATCGCAAGAACTCTTCCATGTTGCGGTTCTCAGTCCACCGCACGTAAGCGAAAGGATAGTCCTGCCCGCGCTTTTCGTAAGCCGGATCGTAGCTGCCCGGCCCATAGGCACGCGACATGAGGAGTTGTATCTCCTTGAGGTACATCTCCTCCCAAGGGAAGTTGATGGGTACTGCGCCGACTATGACGATGCGCCCCCGGTCGCGGCAAAGCTGCAAGGCCAGCCGACAAGGGGCTTCCGATTTGGAAGCTGCTGCGACGATGACGCAATCGGCCCCCTTGCCTTCGGTCAAAGAACTCGTCGCTTCAACGACGGAAGCGTCTCCTGATAGCGCGTGATCGGCACCGAGTCGGCGCGCTAGTTCGACGCGCTCGGGACGAAGATCTGTGGCGATGACGACGCCGCCTTGCAGGCGAACCAGTTGAGAAATGAGCTGCCCAACAAGTCCTAGACCGATCACGACGACGCGCGTCCCGAGACTGATATCAGCTGTTCTGACGGAATGTAGCGCAATGCTTCCCAACGTGGCGAAGCAAGCGTGCTCGAATGGAACCTCATCCGGAACACGAGCCACCAGATTGCGCCCTGTCAAGATGACTTCCCCATGCCCTGTTCCTTCGCCGCCGTAAGCGACTCGATCCCCGACGTTCAAATCCTGGACCGTTTCGTGTTTGCCCACGACGACGCCAGCGCCGGAATAGCCGAGCACAGCATACTCGCTGAATTTGGCGATGACCTCTGAGGCCGTTCGCACGGGACCATTGAGCTTGAGAGCATCCCATATTTTCCTTAGGTGTGAAGGGTTTTCGGCCACCTCTTTCAAGATGCCCTCTTGGTGTATGCTAGCTGTCTCCGTCCCGCTGCTGATAAGCGAGTAGATAGGCTTAATGAGGAGATGATGCGGGATGAGCGGCGCATCTGGAACCTCATCGACGATGATCTCTTTCAGCCCTTTGCGTATGACTTGTTTCATTTCAGTTCGAGCGCGGTGAAGCGAGACCGATGCTCGGGAAAGCTGATGTTACTCGAAGCAAGCGACGACATCAAAACACCGATGACTTCGACCAATGAGATGATAGTGCTAATATCCACAAGCTTCCTGAAAGAGGATTAACCATCAAGTGAGGTTTCTTCAGATGAAATCGGCAATGCTTCGTGTGAGACCGAATCACCTTCTAAATAAAGCACCATCAAGCAAAATTCTTCCTTGCACTTCTCATATTGGTTTAAACAGGTATTGACATTTTTAAATCGAGGCGCTATGCTCTCCACGAGCTGCCGGTTCTGCGGGTAGCTTTCCCGACCGTAAATCTTGCTCATTCCTCTTGCCCCGACAAGATAGACGGCGAGTCAGAGCGAAATCAACTTCAACGTCGAAGTTGATTCTCGAAAGATGACCGATCGCTACGTTTCAAGGGTGAATCATCTTTCGACACCAGCCGGTTGCGCGCTGTCATTGCCACCGTCTCTTAAGAGCTGAAGAGCGTTGGCACCACCGATAAAGGCACACCCTGCGCGAGCAGGGGCCGCAAAGCCTACGGGAGTCAGCACTTGCGGCTGACTTGGCCGGGTTGCCGAAGTGAGGTAAAGAGGAGATGACTCTATTCCAAGGCGCTTATTTTTATAGACAAATCTCTCCGTCGCAGACACCCTCGCAAAGAACAGATCAAAAGGGAGAAGAGGCGAAACTCGGAGCAGAAAAGAGGCTTCGCCGTGTAGCATCTGCTGCTCTGTGTGCTCTGTGGTTGATCGTTTGCGCGCTTTCATCTTCCGCCGCATACGCTGGGCAGATAGTCGTGCCAGCCGGTGGAAACCTGCAAGCGGCTATTGACAACGCGCGTTATGGAGACGAGATCGTGGTCGAAGCTGGCGCGTCTTTTCAAGGCCCGATCATCTTGCGCAACAAGGGGCCGTTGCCCGCTGGCATGACCGATGACGGTGCTTATATCACCATCCGCTCGTCACGCTTGGCGGATCTGCCACCCGCTGGGACGCGCGTTAGCCCACAGCACGCCTCTTTGATGCCGAAAGTCCTATCAGGATCGGCAGATCAAGGAGCGCTTCAAACCGAGACGGGCGCGCATCATTACAAAATCATCGGCATTGAATTCCTTCCGGCGGCAGCGGATCAATTCATCTATGATCTGATCATTTTAGGGAAGGGTGGATTCACTTACGGTCAAAACACGCTGGAGGAAGTGCCGCACCATTTCATTTTCGACCGTTGTTACATACACGCTTACCCAACGCAGGAGCTTAAGCGCGGCATCGCGCTCAACTCATCCGACACCGAGATCATTAACTGTTACATCTCGGACTTCAAGAGCAGGAGCCAAGACTCACAAGCCATTTGCGGATGGAACACGCCGGGCAACCTGCGCATCGAGAACAACTACTTGGAAGGCTCAGGCGAAAACTTCATGATGGGCGGCAGCGACATCGCCTTGCAGAATGTCGTGCCGTCGAACATCGTCTTTCGGCGCAACTACGTGCGGAAACCTCCCGAATGGCATGGGGTTTGGGTGGTAAAGAACCTGTTCGAGTTGAAGATCGGCAAAAATGTACTCATTGAAGCGAACATATTTGAAAACTGCTGGGTGAGCGGGCAGAACGGCACGGGCATCGTGCTCAAGGTACAGAACCAAGACGGGCGCGCGCCGTGGACAACGCTCGAAGACGTGGTTTTCAAGAACAACATCGTCAGGAACGTCAGCGCTGGTATTAGCTTGCTCGGACTGGACTATTTGCAGAACTTCAACGCGGGGCAAGCTAAAAGACTTCGTCTTGAGAACAACCTGATCATCGCCAATAATCCTTGGCGAGATGGCGGCGGTCAGGGCATCATGCTTAATCCTTACGTTGAGGACTTGCAAGTCATCCACAACACGATTCACAGCGGGAACGTAGTTTTGCAAATAGAAGAGGGGTCGCCTTACCAGCACAGCAACTGGCCGAATCGGAACGCGCGACTTGTTTTTATGAACAATATCGGGACGGCGCGTGGAGTTGCGTCGGGGCCGTATACTGGTACGGCGGCGTTGAATTACGAAGCGACCGACTGGCAGTATCGAGGGAACGTGTATGCGGATTATTACGGAGCTTACGATTGCGACACCTCGCAGGCGATTTGCTATCCGGTAGGGAATTACAACGCCGGCGCGACGAACCCGGTGGAGAACATAAAGTTTACGGACGTGACCGCAGGCAATTACCGGCTGCGCCCGGATAGCCCGTTCAAGAACCTAGCGACGGACGGCACCGATCCGGGAATCAATCAAGATGTACTGGATGCGGCGCTTCAGGGCGTGATCAACGGTAGCCCTTCGCCCAATCCAACTCCAACTCCAACGCCAACTCCGACGCCGACTCCAACTCCGACGCCAACGCCAACTCCGACGCCGACGCCAACTCCGGTCTCTCCGGCGCTGGTGCAAGCGGCGGCCAACAACGCTTCGCAATTGGCGGCTTCATCTAACTTGACGCCTGCGCAAGTGACCGCGCTTCTTCAGTCGGTGGAACAGGCGCGCAGC
>PSLZ01000013.1:0-76986 GCA_040289885.1 Armatimonadota bacterium
GCGTGAGGTTTTGGAAGCCAAATGTAAGCCAGAATACTTGACACGCGCGTAGGAAAGGTGTATCATGAGGGCGAAGGGTGTAGATTTTCGACTGCAGTGTTGAATTTGGTGCCGTTATACGGCGTTGCACCCGCCATTCGGGGCGGGTGAGGATTGAAACCCAAAAGGAAGGGCAGGGTTCTGCCTGCCCTTCCGCTGAGACTACAACTGGCGACGCGGACCCGCTCCTGCGCCCGGACGCATTGTCGGTGGGCGTGGGAACTCGAACGGCTTGCCCTGCATCTTCTTCCACTGCTCCTGCTGTTGTGCGCTCAGCACGGCGAGCAGTTCCTTGTCCATCTGCTGGCGCAACTGCTGAATCTGCTGAAAGAGCGCCTGACGGTCCACATCCGGCCCTCTTCCCTGCTGCCACAACTGCATCTGCTTCTGCCTGTACTGGGTCAGGATGTCGGTAACCTTTTTGCGCTGTTCCTCGTTCAGGTTCAGCTCCTTCGCCACGTCGGGACGCGCTAGAGCGGACTCCCCCTCCGCCTGCAGTTGCAGTTCGCGCAGACGCGCCTTCTGGGAGGGCTGTAGCACCTTCCCCAGCGCCTCATCCCACTTCTGCATCACCTGCTCCATCAGCTTCTGGCGCTGTTCGGGGGTGGCATCGCGCATCTGCTGCATGAGGGGCTGTATCTGCTCGCGCTGTTGAGCCATCAACTGCTGGATCTGCTGTAACTGCTGTTCGCTAAGGTTCAGCTCTTTCTGCACCTCGGGCCTCATCAACAAGCCGAACCCGCCACCCATGCCAAACCCCATGCCCAAGCCCATTCCGGGTCCCATGCCCCGAGGGCCACGCCCCCCTGGTCCTGGCTGGGCGAACACCGCCGCGGTGAACACCAGCACCGCCAGCACAATCGTAAGCCGCTTCATTCGCTTGCACCTCCTGTTTGTGGATGTCGCCCCCATCGGGAGGCAACTCTATGATTTATTGACGCACTGGCAGGGCGATGGTTCTACCGCGCCGTTGCTCACCGCCTATTCATCCCCAACCGCGCCAAAGTTGCGTATCAGCACGCCAAAGTCAAACAGGCTCACCTCGCCGTCGCCGCCCAGATCAGCATAAGCATCCCAGTTTGAGTCGCCCGGTATACTGCCAAACGCGGACACCAGCCTGCCGAAGTCAAACAAGGTCACCTCATTGTCCCCATCGATGGCTCCATTGAGCAGATGCGCCGACAAGCGCAGTCTACCAAAGACGAGCACCTTGTTGATAGTACGTCGCAGAAAGTGCGGCGCCGTCACCGATATGTCCCATATTCCGTTCAGCGGGGTGATCAGGGTGAACGTACCGTCGCTTCCCGGCGTGACGACATACTGCTGTACCGGCGTGCTCTGCCTGGGCGGGCGAAGTTCCAGAGTGACGGTTAGCGAGGCAGGGTCGCCTACAAATCCATTCCATCCAGTTCCACACTGCCCTGCATTTCCACATTCTGCGCCTCGCCGGTGTCCAGCAGGTAAGCCTGAAATCGATCGCTGGATACGATGCGCGCGCGCCCACGATAAACCGTCCATCTGGCGAGACAGCGGTGGCGGTTTCCAGTTCTATCCCTTGCAGAAGAGGGGCATAAACGAGGTTCAGGTCTTCCATGCCTCGCTCGGGAGTCCAGCGAAACGCATGGAAGTTGGAGGAGCTCTCCTGGCTGGACCACCCCACCACCACCTTCCCGTTGGCAGAGACACCAGCAGCTTCGCTGAGAGAACCGCCAAGCACGCCAAGGTCGCTCCAGCCCACTCCTGCCACCCAGCGACCGGCGTGCCACTGTCCCTGCGCCGTACGCACCTTGCCCACCGCAACGGTTCCGTCCCGGCTGACAGCGTTCGCGGCGCTCCGGTCGGCGAAGCAGTGTGCCTCGGACAGACTGCCCAGCGACTTCATGCCTTCCGCTTGCGTCCAGATGAACCCCGCGGTGTGACGAAAATCGGCTCCAGAGGCCGCAACGTGCGTCCATCCTACCACGTATGTGCCGTCCAGTGAGACCCCATTCGCAACGCTCGGGTCGATGGTGCTGGTACCGGCTAACGAGCCGAGATCAAGCATCCCCGTATCAGGGGTCCAGCAAAAGGCACGCTTGCGCCCGAAGGCATTGGTGACGTAGCCCGCTACCACTGTGCCGTCTGGGATACCCCCAGAGCAACGCCGCCTGTCCCGTACGGTGGAAACGTTCCCAGGTCCTCCGCGCCGGTTTCGGCGCGCCAACGGACTACACGCAAACCACCAGACACAAGCGCATACCCGACGACGGTAGAACCGTCTGCAGAAACCCCATAAGCGATGCTCTGCTGACTGGTGGGAAACTCCAGCTCCTGCATTCCACTGCCGGATGTCCAGCGGAAAGCACGAAGCGCACCTGAGGCGGTTTCAGACCATCCGACGACGACGCTTCCACCGGCGGAAACGCCCATCGCTCCGCTGGAAGCGTGACCGGGCAATGTGCCCAGCAAAATAAGGCTCGGCGAGGCAAACGATGAGACAGTGTGCGCCAGCAGACACGAGCATACAACTACCGTTCCGAGCCAGACACGGCTCCAACTGTGTTGCTCTCCCATCAGAAACACCTCCATAGAGGAATGCTTCGTTCGATAGTAAGTATACTTAGCTAATCAAAAACAAATCAACCCATCCTGGGGCATCGTGCCCCACGTTTTTCCTGCTCGCTCTGGTACAATAATGCCCAGAGAATATCTCAGAGAGGACTGGACGATGAGTGTTGTGGAAGGACAACTCGCTCCCGATTTTGCGCTTCCCACCGCGGACGGAAGCCTTATCTGCCTTTCCGACCTGCGAGGCAAGAAGGTGGTGCTCTACTTCTACCCGAAAGACGATACCCCCGGATGCACTCGGGAAGCCTGCGCGTTCCGGGATAACCTGGGCGTTCTGCAGGGCATGGGCGTGGTGGTACTGGGCGTCAGTCCAGATAGCATCGCTTCGCACCAGAAGTTTGCCCAGAAGCACGGGCTGACGTTTCCCCTGCTCGCGGATGAAGGGGCACAGGTTGCCACCGCCTACGGCGTATGGAAGGAGAAACAGCAGTACGGGAGGCGTTACATGGGCATTGAGCGCACCACTTTCCTCATCGATGAGCAGGGCATCGTGCGCAAGGTGTTTCCGAAAGTAAAAGTGGACGGTCACGTCGAAGAGGTGATTCAGGCGATTCGCGCTTTGGAGGCATCCCCATGAGACGACAGGCACTGCTGGTTCTCGTTATGCTGGTTGCTGGGCAGATGGCATGGGCACAGGCACCGAAAACCCCCGAATCGGTGCAGAAGGCAAACGAGGTGCTGATGGCGCTTGCGGACATTGACCTCCTGCTGGTGCTGACTCCGCTGAAGCTGGAGAAGGAACAGATCACCAAGATCAAGCCCTTGCTGGAGCAGGCGCAAAGTGACCTGATGCGCATGGAGGAGCGCAACGCTCAGGCGCTGTTGAGCCTGAGGGACGAGGTGATGTCCGCGCGCAAAGAGGCACTCAAGGGCAAAACACCCCCGGAGGAGTTGCGCAAGAAACTGCAGGAGGCCGATAACACTGCGATGCAACTGCGCATCAAGACGGTAGACCAGGTCGTGCGCACGTTGTGGGCGAAGCTGGAGGCTATCCTCTCGGACAGCCAGAAGCAGACCATCTACAGCCAGGCGCGCGAGCAGATGCGCAACCTGCGCCGTCCCAACGCCGACAAGGCGAGCCGCAAGGAGCTCGGCGAGTTCTTCACGCAGGAGGTTCTGCTTTCTCCGCGTACCTTGCCCTTATTAGAGGAGTTGCAAAAGTCTGCTGAATGAGCCACATCGCCACGCCGCCCTCTGTTGTACGCCGCAACATCCTCGCCATTATCGGCGATGTGGCGTTCTTCATGGTGGGGTTCTCGTGCTTTGACCCCACGACGGTGATGCCACAGTTTCTACGCGAGCTGGGCGCCTCTCCCCGGTTGATCGGGCTTATCAGCGGGCTGCGACTGTTGGTGTTGTTTGCGCCCCAGCCCTATGTGGCGCACCGTATCCACGGACGAAGCCGGGTGAAGTGGTTCCTGATCACCGCCTGCATCATCGGCAGGCTCCCCATGTTTTTGCTGTTCCTAATCGTATGGTTCTTCGGGTATAACCATGCGTTGGCGCTGTGGGCGTTTGTCTTCTTCTCCCTGCTATTTATCGCCTCCGACGGGTTCAGCATCGTACCGTGGACAGAGATCATCGGCAAGTCCATCCCTGAGCACATCCGTGGACGGTTTTTCGGAGCGATGCAGACCGTCTCCTCGCTCGCTGCGCTGGCGGCGCCTGTGCTGGTCAGCAAAATACTGAGCCTGCGCTCGCTGGAGTTCCCTCGCAACTACGCTCTGCTTCTGCTGTGGATGGCAACGGGGCTGTTCCTGTCGCTGGTGATGCTGTTGTTGATTCAGGAACCCGATACCCCGCCCCAAGATGACCCCGACTGCACCTTTGGCGAGCATCTGCGGCACATCCCCACGCTCTGGCGGAACGACCCCGCTCTGCGCTGGGTGCTAACGACGCAGTTCCTGCTGGCGGGAGGTGGTGTTGCCTCCAGCTTCTATGTGCTGTATGCACGCGAACGGTTCGGTCTGCCCGAATCCTATGTGGCGATTTATCTGACCGCGCAAACGCTGGGAGCCGTGCTGACCGGACCGCTGTGGGGATGGATGGCGGACCGGTTCGGAGCCGTGCGCGCCCTGCAGGTGGTGGTCTCACTGGCGCTGGTGCCCCCGCTGGCAGGGCTGGTGATGCCCGTTGCTTGGGGGTTCGTGTTGGTTTTTGGTTGTCTGGGCGCGCTCAACTGGAGCCTGTGGAACGCTTTCACCAACGCCATTCTCTCCATCGCCCCACCCGCCGAGCGACCGACCTACATCGCCCTGCAGAACTTTATGAACCTGCCCGCAGCCACCGCCCCCTTTATCGGCGGGCTGATCGTGAGCTCAGCAGGCTATCCTACTGCGTTCGTCACCACCGCGGTGATGGTGACTCTGGGCGCATGGAGCGCACGGCGCATCCCCACAGGCAAGCATGTCTAGGGCAAGCACCAGCATGCTCGCGTTGCTTATCCTCACTTCCGCCAGTAGTCCGGATGCGCGTAGCGATAGGTCGGCAGTTCGGTGCCCGGCGTCCACTGTACTGCAAACGGCTCAGGCGGATTGTACACGAAAGGTTGCTCGCGGCCCACATAGTCTGCCTGCTGGCGCTTCTCGATACAGCGCAATAGCACGCGCTGTTTGAGGGGGATATACTCCGGCACGTGTGGACCGAGCGCATACTCCACGTGCGCGGCGCGAAACTCGTAGTACACCACCCGCCTCAGCTTGTTAGACAGATTATACGGCGAGCCGTGCAACAGCAGGATGTTGTGGAATAGCACATCGCCCGCCTGCATCAGCACGGGAACCGCTCCTGACGCGCGAAAGTGCTCTTTGGTCTGGTCACGGTCTCGGCGTTCAGCGAGCCAGCGTTGTGCCTGCTCCACATCCCATTGGTGACTTCCCGGAATAACCCACAGGCAGGTGTCCTCGTCTGCCTCATCGAGGTAGAAGTCCACGTTGAAGATAGGGGTGTCGCCTACGCATTCGGTACCCGCGTCGCGGTGCCAGGCAACGATGATGCCTTCGCCAGGCATTTTCAACACCATAGAATCCCACGTAGGGATAAAGTCCCTGCCGATGAGATTCTCCACCGACCGCAGGATGAACGGGTGCCCTAGAAGCACCTTCATCTCGTCGCGCTTGTCGATCACGTACTCGATTCGGCGCAGGACGGGCTTGCCGGTGTTGGGTCCGACGCCGTACATGTAGTCGGGGTGGTCGCGGACGGTTTGGGAGCCGTAGTGTACCAGCTCCTGCATGGCTTGTTGAATGCGACGCAGCTCCTCACCCTGCAGGACGCCACGCAGGATCAGATAGCCGTTGTCCAGAAAGAACTGCTTCTCCTCGTCGGAAATCACACTACGGGTGTGCGCGTTCATCGCTATCGCCTCCTGTTATCCGAAGAATGCTTGCCGAGGGTCAAACAGCAAAGGGAAGAACTGTCCTTGCATCCTCTCGCCAACAGGGATGGGGGGCACGCCCTCGAGCGGCGGCAGGTCGGAAGCCGACTTCACGCCGTCACGGAACACATTAATGACCGTGGCGCGGCGCGGTCGGTCCGAACGGTTCACTCCCGAGCCGTGCACCACCATGGCGTGGTGGAAGGAGCATTCGCCCCTTTTCAGCTCCACCGTCACGGGCTTGAACTGCGCCGTTTGTTGCTCGGTCAACACGCTCTTGATGGCTTCCATGTCGCCCGCAAGACCGGTGATGGGCAGGAGGTTCCAGCGATGGCTTCCCGGAATGTACATCAGCGCACCGTTCTCTTCGGTGGCATCGTCCAGCCCGATCCAGCAGGTCAAGTGTGCCTGGGGCTGAGTGCGCGTCCAGCAGGAGTAATCCTGATGCCACGCGACCACTCCCCCTTGTCGCGGCGGTTTGCAGAACAGCTGGTCATGCCAGAACCGCACGGCACCACCCAGCAGTTGCGAGGCGGGCACGGTGAAGGCAGGATGCCACAGAATATCATGGAAGCCGGGCGTAATACGCCATGCCCCTAGTGCATGAAACAGCACGGTGTTGGGGTCTTTGCTCTCGTTGGAGTGGTATTCGTAGAACAGATGGTGTGCGGGGTGATTCGGGTCCATCAAGCCGGCGAGCTCTTCGCGCAGCCGTTCCACCTGCTCGTCGGTGAGGATGCGGATGCCCGGCAGATAGCCGTTTTCGTGGTAGAAAGCCACCTGCTCCTCGCTCAGGCGATACTGGTTCCACTCTTCGGGGCTTCGCGGCAGGGTAAACAAGCCTCCGATAGGCTGATGATATGCGGAGAGGTCTTCTATCATCTTGTCCTCCTGCAAAACAGTGTAGAGGTATTTTATCATGCTAAAAGTTTGGGAGGCCACACATGCCGGCACCGGTTCCAAACATTTAGCTCCTCCCCGCTTGGGAGAGGGGTGCAGGAACAACCGCTACACTATCTGCTACCGGCGCCGGCGGCGCAAGGCTATCCCCACGATGCCCATGCCTACCGCCAGAAGCGTGGCGGGTTCAGGAACAGGCTGTGCCCACAAGGTGAAAGCGATGTTGTCCGCCGTTCGGGGTGCGCCGAAAGTGCGCCCATCAGTGGCTTCGATAATGCCGTTGTTATTGGCATCGCGATACCACAGGTCCGCGACCACTTCGCTACCCGGGTTGGGCAAGCGGTTCACCACGCCAAGGGTCAGCACGTTATCCAGCACGCCGTTGTTCTTCAGGGTCACGACAACCCCTTTGTTGGGATTGGTGTCGAGCACAACGCCAGCGGGCACGTTCGCGGTTATCAGGTAAGCGGTGGCTCCGGTCGGAGTAAATCTGCCCAGGTTCACCGTGAAGACTCCTGCGAGGTTGCTGAACACCGAGCCGCTGCTTGCACCAGGCTCCCAGGCGTTGAACACCTCGATGTCCGCCGTCACGTTGTTGTGGTTCCGGCAGTGGCGATCACCGGCACCGAGTCCAGACGGGTTAGGTAGTGCGGCATAGCCAGGCTGACGCCGAACCCATCCGCCATGCGATAGCGTGGGGTGGAGCCCGTAAACACCAGGTCTGTCAGCTAGATCTGGGTGCCATCAGCGGAGTAGATGGTATCGTAAATGCGAACCTGTGCGGAAGCATCCGGTGCCAGCAGGGGCAAAAGCGCTAGCACCCTTAGCAAAAGCAAAATGCGTTTCATCTTGGCACTCTCCTTTGCGAGTAGATGATTTTGCCTTCATTATACACGGAACCTGCAAGCAATACTATCTGGTAAAACTACGGGATTTTGAGACATCATCTATCCTCTGCTCGGCGTCATCGGGGATACGGAACGGGGAATGTTCCAATGGACAGGACTCTGTGCTCTCCACACCAAAGATATGCATGGTGCCCAAACAAACCTTGACTGAGGAGGCAGGAGCATGAACGGAATGTGGTTGACGCTGGTTATCGGCGGCGCAGTGGTGCTGCTGAGCGTATCGGCAGACGTACAGGGTGCCGCCACTTCTGCCCGCGCGAAGAAACGCTTGCTGGTGGTATCTCACACCGCAGGCTTTCGGCACGAAGAGGCGATTCGGAGCTTCGAGAAGGTGATCAACGAGCTCGCCGAGAAATCGGGGCAGTTTACGGTGGAGTTCTGCCGGAACGCCGAGGACGTCAAGACGATGATGTCGCCGGAGGGGCTGAAGAAGTACGATGGCGTGATCTTCGCCAACACCACGGGCGACATCGGCATCCCCGACCTGCAGGCGTTTCTGGATTGGGTCAAATCCGGCAAGGCGGTGATTGGCTTACATGCCGCGGCGGACACCTATCACAACCAGCCTGCGTTCATCGAGATGATAGGTGGCGAGTTCCTGACGCACGGCGCCCAGTGCGAGGTGGAAGTCATTGTGGAAGACCCTAGCCACCCGGCGATGGCGCACCTTGCCCCCCGCTTTCGGGTTTTTGATGAAATCTACGAGTACAAGAACATCGACCGCGCCAAACTGCACGTGCTGGGTTCGATGGACAAACACCCCAACGACGGTCACCCCGACGCAGGCAAGCCCGGCGACTATCTGCTGATCTGGTGCAAGCCCTACGGCAAGGGGCGTGTGTTCTACACCGGGCTGGGGCATCGTGGCGACGTCATCGAAAGCGAGTGGTACAAACAGCACATGCTAGGGGGCATCCGCTGGGCGCTGGGTCTCATCAAGAAACCGGAGCCGTGCATCGGTCAGCCCAAAAAATAGATGGACGAGCATATCGCCCAGTTTCTGAACTACCTGCGTGTGGAAAGGAACGCTTCCGCCCACACGCAGGACGCTTATGCCCGCGACCTGCGCCAGTTCGCCGAGTTTGCCCGCAAGCGCGGAGAGGCGTTGGGTGAGGCGCTGGGTGAAAACGGTCTGCTGGCGTTCGCACAGCATCTGCGCCGACGTGCGCTGGCAGAGGTCAGCGTGGAGCGCAAGCTGTGTGCGGTGCGGGCGTTCGCGCGGTTCCTGCGCAGAGAAGGCGTGTTGCCCGAAGAGACCACCTCTTCCATCTCTACCTTCCGCCTCGTGCGCAAGCTGCCGAACGCCCTCTCGCGCGAAGAGGTGGAGCGTTTGCTAGCACAGCCTGATACCCGCACGCCAACCGGTCTGCGCGACCGTGCCCTGCTAGAGCTGGCGTACGCCGCGGGGCTGAGGGTGTCGGAGCTGGTAGGGTTGCGTCTGCAGGATGTTGACCTACATGAGGGCTTCGTGCGCGTATTCGGCAAGCGGGCGAAGGAGCGGTGGGTTCCTTTCGGCGAGGCAGCGAGGTCCGCCCTGCAGGATTATCTGCACATCGCCCGCCCCAAACTGCAGGGCAAGCGGAGCGAAGATTATCTGTTCCTCAGCGAGCGGGGCACACCGCTATCGCGAACGCAGTGCTGGCGGAGCCTGAAACAGTATGCCCAGCATGCGGGTATCTCTCGCCCGGTCAGTCCGCATACCCTGCGTCACTCCTTCGCGGTGCATCTGCTACAGGGGGGGGCGGACCTGCGGGTAGTGCAGGAACTGCTTGGACATGCCAGCATCAACACCACGCAGGTCTACACGCGCGTGAGCATTGACCACCTGCGCGAGGTGTACCGAAAACACCATCCGCGCGCGTGACTACAACGGGCGCACCATGAACTCCTGTGCGCCAAAGCCCATCCAGCGCGAAGCAAGCCACCCGAACCGCTCCACCCGCACCGTGCGAAAACCCAGCCGTTGATACAGCGCACGCGCGCGAGGGTTCGTGTCCACCACATGTAAGGAGATCTCCTTCTTGCCTGCCAGGCGCGATTCCTCGAAACAGCGTTCCAGCAGTAATGTGCCGATGCCCTGACCCCGGAAGCGCGAGCCGACCGCCAGCGATTCCAGATACGAACGGGTCGGCGTGCACAAATTACTGCACATGGCGGTCATGATAAAGGCAGTAGGTAGAACCCGCCATCCCTTCACATGCCCGCGCACCAACTGCCATATCCTGCGCCAGCTGGGACGGTGCTTCGGGTCACGCCGCAGGACTGCCATTCCTGCTACCTGTCCGTCTATCTCCGCCACCAGCGTCTCGCTCAGGCGCATCTGGTCATATACCAACAGTTCCTGCACCAGGGCAGGCATGACCTCGGCGTAACGCCCGAACGCCCAACGGAGCTTCGCGCCAAACGCCTCCACATACAGAAGCGCCAGGGCAGGGGCGTCCTCGGCACAGGCTTCGCGTATCGCCACCGACAGGCAGGACATCCCGTTCGTCTCCCCGAAGGAGAGATGCAATCACGCACGTCACGAGGGAGCGATGCGTACTTTCGTCTATATGTTACTCCTCGCACTCGGTTGCTTCCTGCCGATACAAGCGGAGGACGACGCCTTCGACCGCGCGCTGGCGCAGGTGGGACTGCGTAAAGAGACCGCTCGGTTCAACCCGCTGGACCTGAACCTCTTGCACCCGCCCTTCAGGGCGGGTGAGGATTGAAACCGCGCGCGACAACACGCTGTGGATACAGCCGGGCGCATCCCAGCCCCCATTACGGCGCGAATACGGTGTGGGCATCGATAGCGAGGAGGTGCCAAAGCCAGCGGATTTGTGAGGGACGACGGTGTTTCTTTGGAGGGCGAACGTCCTCGTGAGCCGTTTTGCGGTTGGGCAGGGGGTTTTCGGCTCGGCGTCTGCCTCGCCCTCCACTTGTTCGTCACCCTGAACGTAGGGAAGGGTCTCGTTTCCTCGTCACCCTGAGCGGATGCGAAGGGGCTCAAAAACGAGATGCTTCGCTGTCGCTCAGCATGACACGGCAAACAGACCGTGCTCGCAGAGAAGGCATGAGCCCAACAGAGGCGAAATAATAAAATATAATAAAAGCGACTTCCGAATCCGCCAACGAGCTATGCAGATAGGCATCGACAAAGAGACATTGACCCAAGAACTGCGTCGACTAGGGGTACAGCGCGGGATGGACGTGCTGGTACACTCCTCGCTCAGCAGTATCGGCTGGGTGGAGGGGGGCGCAGAGACGGTCATCAACGCCCTGCTATCGGCGGTGTCGCCTGCAGGCACAATACTCATGCCTGCGTTGAACGGCTCGCCCGAAGATTCCCCTCAGAACCCGCCGCGCATGGATGTGCGCACCACCCCTTGCCCCAAATGGCTCGGCGTTATCCCCGAAACCTTCCGGCGTTATCCTGGCGTCCGGCGCAGTTTGCACCCCACGCATTCGGTGCTGGCTCTGGGCGCACGCGCCGATTTCTACACAGAAGGGCACGAACACTGTCTCACCCCTTGCGGCGAGGGGAGCCCATATGTGAAGCTCATGGACATGGGCGGCTATATCCTCCTGCTCGGGTGTAACCAGCAGAGCAACACCAGCCTGCACGCCCTGGAGGAACTGGGAGAGGTTCCGTACCATCTGCAGGACGAATGGACGGACGGCATCGTGATCGACGCCGAAGGGCGCGAGATCGTGGTGCGCAATCGCCTGCACCTGTGGCGATGGGAGCGCGACTTTACGGTGGTGGACGAGCCTCTGCGCGAAGCGGACGCCATGCGCGAGGAGATGGTGGGCAACGCCTACTGCCGGCTCATACATGCGGGTCTGCTTCGACAGGTGGTTCTGCCCATCCTAAAGCCGGAGCCGTTGTGGCTGTTGTCGAGCCGGGCGCGTGAGCAGTTTCTGCGGAGTAGCCAGAGATGAGGCGTCTGTTCCCTCTCCTGTCGCTCCTCGTGCTTCTGCTTTGCGTCTCGTCGCAAGCGCAGGATGCGTTCCATCCCGAAGTGCGAGTATGGCTGACGCGCTGGCAAAACACCTCTCTGCAAATCACCGGTAGTGCGAGTTGGCGGGCAGTATCGGGCGAGATGCAGAGGGAGATTCCAGCAAGCGAAACGGTGCTTGCAGAACTTCGGGGTGAACGAGTGGCTCTGCGCATTGGCGATGAGAATCTACTAGAAGCAAAGGAGTGGAGCCTGCAAGGCTCTGCCCCCCTGTCCCTCTCCGACACGCTGGGCAATGACGGGCGCACCTACCGGGGCAGAATCCTCCTGCGCGCCCACCGCAACAGGCTCCAGGTCATCAATATCCTGCCATTGGAAGACTACCTGCTGGGCGTGATTGCGCTGGAGATGCCGCCCTCCTTCCCGGCAGAGGCACTGAAAGCACAGGCGATCGCTGCGCGGAGCTGGACAGTGCGCAACCGCTGGAAACACGAGGCGGACGGTGCGGACGTGTGCGATGGCACGCATTGCCAGGGATACGGCGGGGTGCACGCCGAGAAGGAAAGCAGTAGCACAGCGGTGCGAGACACGGCGGGGCTGATATTGGTGAACGGTGACCAGCCGGTGGATGGTGTGTACACGGCAGATTGTGGCGGACAACCCATTTCCGCACCCGCTGACCGCGACGAATCGGGTAGGGACTACTGTGCCGATAACCCGCGCCACCGCTGGCAGATAGGCTTTGGCTGGATGGAGGTCTGGCAGGCAGTGGGAGAGCAGGATTCCGCGCAGGAGCTGCCGAAAGGAGAAGTTGACGTGCAAATCGCGCAAACCGATGCAAGTGGACGGGTGCTGAAACTGCGCATCCAGTGCGGGGATTCTATCCGAGAGGTCAGCGGAGCGCGCTTGCGCAGTCGGCTTGGGTTGCCATCCACGCTGTTCAGCGTGCGGTTGGACCAGGGCAGTATGGTCGTGTTCGAAGGCAGTGGCTCCGGTCACGGTAGCGGTCTGTGTCAATGGGGAGCGGCGGGACGCGCCCGTGCCGGGCAGAGTTTGGAACAGATCCTGCACGCCTACTATCCGGGCGCGCGCGTTGTGCCCTTAAGCGAGGCGATGTGGGAATGGCGAAAGAACCAGAAACCGAATTCCGTCCGCTGAACCTGGAAACGGCGAGCCTGTTCCAGCGACTGCAGGCGGGCGAGACGGCGTGGCTGAAAGTGCAGGGTGAAAGCATGTCACCGCTGATTCGCGGGGGGGATGTGCTGGAAATCGTGCCCTCGCTGAAGATAAAGCCGGGTATGATTGTGCTGGTGAACACGCCCTGGGGGCTTCGCTGTCATCGCGTGGTGTCGGTAGAGGACGGACATATCACCCTGCGCGGCGACACCCTGCAGGACGAGGAACGGATTCTGTGTGAGCAGGTTATGGGGCAGGTGTGTGCCGTCTGGCGAGGCAAGAAACGGTTCTCGCCCTATGGCTCTGGCTGGTGGTTTTACGGTATACTGCAGACACGTGCCCCGCGATTCATGCACGGGCTGCGCAAGGTATGGAGATGGGGACGCAGGCAAATCAAGTAACTCCAGAGCGTTATCTGGTACGCTCGCCGTTTCTGGCATGGCGGGTTATCGACGGACAGGCGGTGCTCATCTCACCGCAGGAGCGGGAATTGCACTGCCTGAACGAGGTGGGCACCGACATCTGGAGCCTGGCTGACGGCAGTCGTACGCTGACGCAGATCGCGCAGGAGATGACGCGCCTCTATCAGGTGACGCCGGAAGAAGCCCTGCAGGATGTGTTGACCTTTGCGCAAGCGCTGTTGGACAAAGGAGTGGCTTTCGTGTGCGACCATCCGACCTCGGAAGAGGAGCTGGAACAGACGGAGGTGAGCTGATTGGACAAGCATAGAGAACCGGAAACGCCGAACCGCCGGAGCGAACGCAAACCCTACCGCAAGCCGCAAATCCTGACGGAGGCGATCTTTGAGACCACTGCCCTTGCGTGCGGCAAGTGCACTTCGGGTCCGTTCTCACAGTTCGCCTGCAACACCATTGAGCGCAACTCCTGAAGTCCCGTCTCGCCTCTGCCGATAATCGGTGATGGGCAGAGATTGACTTCAGGAGCACGTCGATGGGGGAAAACCGTCCTGTTCGGGTGTTGATCATCGATGATTCGATAGTCATCCGTCAGCTTCTCAAAGATATTCTGTCGCGTGATAGCGACATCGAGGTGGTTGGCACTGCCAGCGACCCCATCGATGGCTACGATAAAATCGTGCAGCTCAAGCCCGATGTGTTGACGTTGGACGTGGAGATGCCGCGTATGGACGGCATCACCTTCCTCGAAAAGCTGATGCGTACTCATCCCATGGCCGTCGTGATGGTCTCCACGCTCACCCGGCAGGGCAGTGAGGTCACGCTGAAGGCACTGGAGATCGGTGCGGTGGACTTCATCGCCAAGCCGACCGAGAGCATTTTCACGGGCATGTCCGCGCTGTCCCACGAGATCGTGACAAAGGTGAAAACCGCCGCGCGTGCCCGCGTTCGAACACGTACCGCCGAGCCGGTGCGCCCTGTCCCTCTCCCTGCCTCGCCGGGCAAACGGGCATCCTGCACCGCCCTTCTGATAGCCATCGGCGCGTCCACCGGCGGCCCCGAAGCGATCCGACAGGTTCTGCAGGGCTTGCCTGCCGAAGTGCCACCAGTTGTCATCGTCCAGCACATGCCACCCGTGTTCACCCGCTCCTTCGCGGAACGGTTGGATAGATTAAGCGCCCTGCGGGTCAAGGAGGCGGAGGACGGTGACCTGCTGGAGCCCGGACATGCCTACATCGCGCCGGGAGACTATCACCTGCAGGTGGCTCGTGACGGTTCGCGATATCGTGCTCGTGTGGTGCAGACGCCACCGGTCAACCGCCACCGCCCTTCGGTAGATGTGCTGTTCGACTCCGTCGCGCAGGCAAGCGGTGCGTCAGCGGTGGGCGTTCTGCTGACGGGTATGGGCGCGGATGGGGCACGCGGTCTGAAGCAGATGCGAGACGCTGGGGCATGCACCATCGCGCAGGACGAGGAGACGTGCGTGGTGTTCGGAATGCCGCGCGAAGCCATCCAGATGGGTGGGGCAGAGTTCGTGTTGCCTTTGCCTCGGATCGCGCACAAGGTGGTGGAACTGCTGGATCGGTAATCAGTTTTGCGGGTGGGGAGGAGGCACTCGGCTCGGCATCTGCCTTACTTTTCTAACCCCTGTAGCACAACCGCACCTGCGTGGGGTCGCCTCCGACCTCTTCAAACAGCACCAACACGTTGTGCTCGCGGAGCCATTCGGCAGGCAGGTGGTAGTAACGCTGGGTAGGCAAGCCCTCGCCTTCGGGATACACCGCCTGCAGGAGCCATCCTTCGGGTTTACCGGTGCCGACCGCCAGCCAGTAGCGCCCGATACACCGCCCGTTGAGCCAAGCGATGCCTTTGCTCATGCCTTGTAGGGCCAGCACCAGCGGGGCGTTGGTCTTCGGGCGTTCGAAAGCGGTCTTCCACCAGCAAAGCGGCTTGCCTCGGGCGGTTTCGATACTGCTCTTCCAGTCCACCAGCGCGCCGCCCTCGGCATACAGACGACAGTGCTCGCCCGAAAGCCCGGCGTAGATGCGCCAGGGCACCTCCAGCGGCTCTCCGCGCCACACCAGTCTGCCCCAGAACCCTTTGCGTTCGTCCACCATGTTGCGCTCGCCTAGCATCCAGTCCCCTTTGATCAGTCCGAGGGCACAGCACAGTATCGCCAGCGTGTGCTCGCCCGCGCTGAGCGTCAGCTCAAACCGCTGGGTGAAGCTTTCGGGGTCGTCCAGGTTGCGGTTTTCGGGCAGAGGAGGTTCGGTGGTGGCGACAAACTTCCCATCCACCATCAGGTGCACCACGTCCGCCACCCCTTGCAGTTCCAGTGTGCCCGCGCCTGCCTGATGTGGCAGAATCATCAGCTTGGTGAGGTACCAGCAGTAGTCGGTTTCGTCGTGGGTGAACGGCAGTTGTTCCACCGGCTTGTCGGAGAGCACTGGCGGGTGCAGGGCATCTCGCGCCTCGTCGGGTGGCGGCTCCGCCCACCACTGGAAGGACGACAAGTTGGGCTCGCAAGGCTCCATCCGACGCACTACCACGTCGCGCGGCTCGACCTGCGCGGTGTTCATCAGCATTTGCCCATCGCCAATCAGCGTCACCGACTGCGGCGGCAGGTGGTAACGACGCCCTTCGTAGGAGACCTGTATCTCCTGCTCGCCATCGTTGCACAGGAAGACCAGCGAGCGTCCTGCGTGCTCATAGGTGTAGGCGGAGGCATTTGCCTGCAGAGGTTCAGGCTTGGCACGCTCGCTATGCACCAGCACGGACGCGTACTCCTGCAGGATTCGATGCAGGCGCGCCAGATGATACATCTTGGTGGTGGGCAAGCCGTACTCGTCTAGCGGGGCATCGTAGTCGTAGCTGGTGGTCTGCAGGAACGAGCCCTCGCGGTCGAAGTTGGTGCCGCCGTGCCACATGTAGTAGTTCATGCCTGTACCACCTGCCGCGAAGAAGCGAGCGGCGGCGTATGCCACGTTTTCGGGGGTGCGCCTGTTGTGAGGGTAGCCCCACAGGTCGTACCAGCCAGGCCAGTGTTCCGTCCACAGCGCGGGTTTATCTGGGTATTGGGCGAAGTAGTCGTCCAGTAGCGGGTGCGCGTAGAAAGCGTTAATGGTCTCAATCACGCCTGGCGCACCGCCTTTGCACATCACCCACGGCACCCCCACTTGCAGGGACTGCGCCATCTCGACGATGCGCCTTAGGTAGCGTTCACCCGCTTCGCCGTAGCGCCAGGCGATGTTGCCGTACTCGTTTTCGATTTGCGCTAGGATGATGGGACCGCCGTTCGAGGCGAAGTAGGGGCGTACGTAATCGCACAGCAGGCGCACCCAGTTTTCCATCTCGCGCAGGAACGGCTCGTTATCGGTGCGCATTTGGATGCCGGGCACATCGCGAAGCCACGCCGGCAAACCGCCGTAGTTGGTTTCGGCGCAGATGTAAGGACCGATGCGCAGGATGACGTAAAGCCCCAGTTGCTGAGCGGTCTGCAAAAAGCGGCGCAGGTCGAGGCGATCTGAAAAATCGTACACCCTGCGCTGTCGCTCGTGCAGGTTCCAGAAGACGTAGGTCTCGATGGCGTTCAGCCCCGCCTCCTGACTGCGTTCCATCAGCGAGCCCCACATGCCTGGGGTGCTCCGCGGGTAGTGTATCGCTCCGCTCAGCAGAAGGATGCGCTCTCCATCAACGGTAATGGCACGATGGTCGTAACTAATGCTCGGCATAAATCCCTCTCCTCCCTCCTGCTCTATCAGCTACATCTCCCGCCCCCGGTGGTGCTTGGGCGCATTTACTCTCGGCGTGGGGCGGGGCGTTGCTCGAAGTAGTGCGGATTATCGCACTCTAGCACGTGGTGGCGGAAGGCTTCGATCAACTGCTCTGCCTCCGAACGGAATCGGAAAGTGCCTTTGACCTCGCCTTGCCACACGTCCTCCTGCACCCATTCCGGCACCGGCATGAAGACCACAGGCTCCGGCGTATCCACCTCCACGCACAAAATGAGCGGCGCCCCCGGGTTATCGTGCAGGAACACGAACTCCAGGATCACACTGCGCGGGGTGTAGCGGGTATTGCCCATCTGTACCTCGCGCATCTGCACCGCTTCCTCGAAGGTCTTGTGGTCGAAATGCCCGATAGGCGGCGGCTGTTTGCGCTGGAGCGCATCGAGCACCTGTTTGCGGGTGGCGTTGGCGAACTCACGCAGGGTCATTTGGCTCACCTCACCTTAAGCGGTTATCTAGCCACTCCTCCACCTCCTGAACGCTCTGCTGGTAGTCGGAGACCTCTTGCTGAAGTCCCTGTAGCGCTTCCAGCAGACCTTCGGGAGGTTGGGTAGTGGCTTGTGGTTGGGAATGCAACAGCAGTACCCTATCGTACAGCACATCCATCGCCACCAGCCACTGCCCCACTTGCGCCTCGATCTGTTTCGCCTTCAGCAGGGCGCGGTTGCGCTGACGGCGTGCCTCTTCCAGCTGCCGAAGCGTGAGGCGATGGGTGATCGCCAGCTCGATCGCTCCACGATGCTCATGCCACCAGGCGAGCAGAGTGTACCACACCCGTTGTAGCCATCGGTCAGGTGGCACATGAATCAGGATGCGGTCTTGCTGAAGCAGATGTGCGTAGATGCCTGCCTGCAGACGCTGGAGCTGGTCGGGCAGTTCGCGCAGGCACTCTTGGGCGTGTTTAGGCAGAGAGCGGTAGGCGCGCAGGATTCTGGCGGCGCGTTCACGTGCCTGCCACCACAGGTGCCGGGTGCGGCTATGGTGCAGTCGCCTTGCCCGCCATTGCCTCCATCTTTCCAGCCAGCCGCGCAATATCATGCTCCTCGCCTCACAGAGCGGGCTTGCGCCGCCACCAATCGGTCGCTTGCTCGTAGGTGTAAGCCACGCGCAGGATAGTTGCCTCATCCCACGGCTTACCGATCATCTGCAAACCGATAGGTAATCCGTCTTGAAATCCGCAGGGCAGAGCCAGCGCAGGCAGCCCCGCGATGTTGACCGGAATGGTGCACACATCCGCCAGCTTCATCGCCAAGGGGTCATCCGCCTTTTCGCCGATACGGAAGGCCACCGTCGGCGATGTCGGGGTGATCAGTACATCGTATCGCTCGAACGCGCGGTCGAAATCGCGGCGAATCAGCGTGCGCACCTGCTGGGCTTTCAGGTAGTAGGCATCGTAGTAGCCTGCCGACAGCGCGTAGGTGCCGATCATGATACGCTGTTTCACCTCGGCCCCGAAGCCTTCACCGCGCGTTTTCTCTACCATGTCGATGTGCCCCGCCAGCTCCTGCGAGCGCCAGCCGTATTTCACCCCATCGTAGCGTGCCAGGTTAGAGCTGGCTTCCGCCGGCGCAAGGATATAATAGCACGCCAGCCCGTACTCGATGTAGGGCAAAGAGGTCTCTTCCGCGACGGCTCCTAGACCCTCCAGCAGGCGCACTGCCCGGTAGACCGCCTCTGTCACCTCAGGGGCGCCCCCCTGTGCGAAGAACTCCTTCGGCACGCCGATGCGCAGACCTTTCACCTCCGGCACCAGCGCGGTGGTAAAGTCGGGAACGGGCACGTCCACGCTGGTGGAGTCGCGAGGGTCTTTGCCGCAGATGGCGTTCAGCAGGATGGCACAGTCGGTCACGTCTTTGGTAATAGGGCCGATCTGGTCCAGCGAGGAGGCGTACGCCACCAGTCCATATCGACTGACGCGTCCATAGGTGGGCTTCATGCCCACCACTCCACACAGTGCAGAAGGCTGGCGGATGGAGCCCCCCGTGTCGGAGCCCAACGCGGCAATACACATGTCCGCTGACACCGCCGCTGCCGAACCGCCACTACTGCCTCCGGGCACACAGTTCAGATTCCATGGGTTGCGCGTCACGAAGAACGCCGAGTTCTCGGTAGAGGAGCCCATCGCGAACTCGTCCATGTTGGTCTTGCCCACGAACACCGCTGAACGCCGGCGAAGCGATTCCACCACATGCGCGTCGTACGGCGGCACGAAGTTCTGCAGTATCTTCGAGGCGCAGGTGGTCAGCACGCCGCGGGTGCACAGATTGTCCTTCAGCGCAAGCGGAATGCCGGTGAGCACGTCCACCTCGTTTCCGGCGAGGCGCAGGCGGTCGGCTTCCTCTGCCTGCTGGATCGCCAGTTCCGGCGTGAGGGTGATATAGGCGCGCACCAGAGGCTCCACCGCTTCGATGCGCTCCAGCACCGACTGCGTGAGCTCGCGACTGCTAACCTCGCCCCTGCGCAGGAGGTCGCTTGCTTCGTGAATGGTTAACCGGAACAGGTCACTCATTTCCACCCCGCTGAGTCTCCTCGATGGTAACGCTCCAGCAAGACCATTATACCGCTGTTCTGCCCCTGCGTCATCGGGTAAAGGCGCGCTGAACTTTGGCGATGGCGGTGGCGATGTCTGCCATGTCTTCCTCCGTGCCCAACAGCATATGTTGGAACAGCCACACCGCCTCTTCCGCGCAGGCGCGTTCGCACACCGGGCAGTGCACCTGCGAGTAGTCTTTAAGCGCACTGCGCTGGCACAGGTCGTTAGAGAGGGGACGGTTGACGAAAACGCGCTCCTTGTAGAGGGGCACGTAGCCGGCACTGCAGGGGATGCCCTCTGCGTTCAAGGCTCGCAGGAACTCCTCGCGCGGTTTGCCTCCGAACGCCTCCTTATTGTATCGGAAGATGTAGAGATGATAGGCATGGCGTGTGACGCGCGGGTCGGGACGTAGGGGACGGATGCCCGGGATCTGGCTGAGCATTTCGGTCAGTTTCTGCGCGTTGCGCGTTCGCCTTTCGGTCTGTTCGGGTAGACGCTGGAGCTGACACAACAGGATCGCCGCCTGAAACTCGCTCATGCGGAAGTTACTGCCCAGCACATGGTGCTCGTACCAGCGTCCGCCGCGCACCCTGCCCACGTTGTGCACTGACCAGACCTGGTCCGCCCATTGCGGGTCATTGGTCAGCACCGCGCCCCCTTCGCCCGCGTTGAGGTTTTTGCTCGCCTGAAAGCTGAAACAGCCCATATCGCCGATCGCGCCTACTTTAGTGCCCTTCCACTCGGCGGCGTGTGCCTGCGCGGCGTCTTCGATAACCAGCAAGTTGTACTTGCGGGCGACCTCCAGGATGCCGTCCATGTCCGCGGGACAGCCCGCGATATGCACCGGGATGATAGCGCAGGTGCGAGGGGTAATCGCTTGCTCGATCTGCGTGGGGTCGATGTTGAGGCTGTGCTCCTCCACGTCCACGAACACTGGGGTCGCCCCGACCGACAGCACGGCGGTGGCGGTGGCGATGAAGGTATAGAGCGGTACAATCACCTCGTCACCACAGCCGATGTGGGCTGCGCGCAAAGCGACCTCCAGCGCGGCGGTGCCGTTGGTCACGCACACCGCGTACTGCGCATCCTGAAAGCGGGCGAACGCCTCTTCGAATGCGCGAACCTTGCTACCCTCCACCGACCACCACTTGCCGCTGCGCACCACTTCCAGAATCGCCTGCTCCTCGGTTTCGTCGAACACTGGCCACTGCGGCCAGGCACGGCTACGCACGGGGGTGCCACCCTCCAGCGCCAGCGTCTCCTTCGCCAGTTGTGCCATGAACATGCCTCCCACTTAGCAGTGTGTTATCGCGTGATTCTCTGTCGCGCTCGCTTTACCCTACAGGCGGGTTATACCTGGCGCGTCCCGCGGGTGCGCCGGCGCGGGGCTGGCTGAGGGCGCGAGTCGGGCTCATAAGGGATGGGCACGTAGTCCACGCTGGCTCTGCGCTGAACCGGTTGAGGATACAGAGCCATCAGGCGATGGATCTCCTCCGGAAAGTCGGTGCTGACCGGCAGTCTCAGTGCTTTGGCTTCCTCGGCGCAGATGGGGTAATCGTGCGTCCACACGCCCTCACTCAGCAGGCTCGCCAGTTCCCGCGCCCGCTCAGGCTCCATTTTGGCGCTCAGAATCTCCTCCAGCAGGCGACGCACCTGCCAGATGGCTTTGCGGGCGACGTCTGCCAGGATGAGCGTACGGTCCTCTACCCGCTCTGGACGCTTGAGCTCCACCGCCCGCAGGATGGAAGCGGCGGGCAGGTCACCCAACTGCGGGTCTACCGGTCCCAGCACGGCGTGAGGGTCCATCACGATTTCGTCCGCTGACAGCGCGATCAGCGTGCCGCCGGACATGGCATAGTGGGGGATGAAGACGGTGACCTGTGCGGGGTGATTGCACAGGGCACGTGCGATCTGCTCGCTTGCCAGTACCAGCCCACCCGGCGTATGCAAGATCAGGTCGATGGGCATGTTTGGGCTGGTCATGCGGATGGCGCGCAGGAGCTCTTCGGAGTCCTCGATGTTGATATAGCGAAACAGCGGGATGCCGAACAGCGCCAGTGCCTCTTGTCGGTGGATCATGGCGATGACGCGCGTGCCACGCTTCTTTTCGAAGGCGGTAATGGCTTGCAGGCGCGCCGCTTCGAGCATCCGCTGACGCACAATAGGCGCGATGAACGAGTAGATCAGGAACAGCCAGAATATCTGGTTGACCAGCGCCGCAAAGAAACCTTCCATTTCACCCTCACTCCGATGGTAATGCTACAAGGGAATTCGCCACTGGGAAAGGCGTTTCCTGTCAGCCTCGTAGACGCCCGAGCGCCGATGTGATACAATTTCGGTGAAACCCATCGATGGAGACCAGGATGAGTCTGCCCGTACATCCTCGCCACTACATCTGCTATCGAGCACGCACGCCGTTGCGAATAGACGGCAGGCTGGACGACGTGGCATGGCGCGATGCCAAGTGGAGCGAGCAGTTTGTGGATATCGAAGGCGACCGGAAACCGCGTCCCCGATTCCGCACCCGCGTCAAGATGTTGTGGGACGATAACTACTTCTACGTGGGAGCGGAAATGGAAGAGCCGCATGTGTGGGCAACGTTGACCGAACGCGATTCCATCATCTATCGCGACAACGACTTCGAAGTGTTCATCGACCCCGACGGGGATAACCACAATTATTACGAGATCGAAATCAACGCCCCGAACACCGTGTTTGACCTGCGTTTGGAAAAACCCTACAAGGATGGTGGTAAAGCCTTGATTGAGTGGGAGATCCCGGGCTTGAAAACGGCGGTGCATATCGACGGCACGTTGAATGACCCCCGCGATATCGACCGCGGTTGGAGTGTGGAGATGGCGATACCGTGGAAGGTGCTGGCGGAGTTCGCGGGGCTGTCCTGTACCCCCGCGCGACGGGGACCAATGGCGCGTGAACTTCTCGCGGGTCGAGTGGTTGTTGCGGGTGGTTAATGGACGCTATGAGAAAGTGCCCAACACGCCGGAGGACAACTGGGTCTGGTCGCCACAGGGGGTGATCAACATGCATCGCCCGGAGACGTGGGGCTATGTGCAATCCAGCACGAGAGCACCTGGCAGGGCGCGCTTTCGTCCCGATGGCACCTATCCGGTGCGCATGGAGCTGATGCGCCTTTACTATGCCCAGCAGACTTTCCGGCAGAAGCACGGCAGGTGGGCTGGGAGCCTGCAGGAGCTGGGTCGGGAGCCTTCCCCGCTGAAGGGGTGTGAGCCGCTCGTCTTGCGCCTCACCCCGGAAGGCTATGTCGCTAGCATTCGGTGCCGACTCGCGGACGGTAAGACGCGCACCGTGCACGTGCGGCACGATTCGAAGGTGTGGGTGGAGTGACCGTGCAAACTTTGCGCGCAATTTGGTACTATTATGTTGATTCTGTGCAGTGAGGTGTTTTCGTGATGAACGAACGGGTGTTCAATTTCTCGCCGGGTCCCGCAACCTTGCCTCTGCCGGTCCTGCAGGAAGTTCAGCAGAACCTGCTGGCGCTTCCCGGCGTGGGGGCTTCCATTCTGGAGATCAGCCACCGTTCAAAGACCTTCGAGGGGATTATCGCGCAGGCGGAGGCTAACATCCGTCAGTTGCTGAACCTGCCGGAAGCGTATCACGTGCTCTTTTTGCAGGGTGGTGCCAGCCTGCAGTTCTCTCAGGTTCCCATGACCTTCTTGCGGGGGACAGCCCGCTCGGCAGATTACATCGTGACAGGCTCGTGGGCTCTGCGGGCACTGGCGGAGGCGCAACGCGAAGGCAATGTGCGCGTGGTGTGGGACGGCAAGGGCGATAACTACAGTCGGGTGCCTCGTGCGGGGGAGTACGCGATTAACCCCGATGCGGTTTACGTGCACTTCACCTCCAACGAGACCATCCAGGGCATCCAGTTTCCTACCGAACCCGAAACGGGCGGGGTGCCGCTGGTCTGCGATGCTTCCTCCGACTTCCTCTCGCGCCCCATCGACGTGCGGCGGTACGGGCTGATCTACGCGGGTGCGCAGAAAAACGTCGGACCTGCAGGCGTGACCATCGTGATTATCCGGCAGGACTTGCTGGAGCAGGTGCCCGATAACCTACCCACCATGCTGGACTATAGGGTGCACGCGGAGCACCGCTCGCTGTATAACACGCCGCCAGTGTTCGCGGTATACATCGTGATGCTGGTCACGCGCTGGCTTCTGGAAAACGTCGGTGGGCTGGAGCAGATGCACGCCATCAACCAGCAGAAGGCGCAGATGCTGTACGAGGCGATTGACCGCAGTGAGGGCTTCTATCGGGGACACGCCCAGCGCGATAGCCGCTCGCTGATGAACGTGACCTGGCGCCTGCCCAGCGAGGAGCTGGAAGTGCAGTTTGTGAAAGAGGCGAAAGAGGCAGGACTGCATGAGCTCAAGGGACACCGTTCGGTTGGTGGCATCCGCGCCAGCATCTACAACGCCATGCCGATAGAGGGAGTACGGACGCTGGTGCAGTTCATGGAGGCGTTTCGTCAGCGACATGCCTGACGGCAGGATTATGGGTAAACCCCAGGTGGCTCTGGCAAAAGCCTTTACCTGACCTGCTAAGCGTCCTGCGAGAATGGGGACTGATTCCCGGAGGGCGTTAACCGAACACGACTATCTGCCGGACTCCCCAAATGCGCATATCGAGCATGACGAGTGGCAGCCAGATAAGACTATCGCGGCGGGGAGGAGGGGCAGGAACATCTGCGAGGCGGGGGATGCCCGCTTCGCCTTGCTGATGCCTACGAAGGGAGGGTAGCATGAGCCGAGTGTCAATGCTGGCGGACCTGTTGGAACGCGCCTATCGGGGCAGTCGCTACCATTGCTTGCGCCGTGCCCTCAGGGGCGTGGACGAGCCGACCGCCCGCTGGAAACCGCCCCACTATAAGGGTTACCCCTGGATGCACGGTTCCATCCTGGAAATCGCTTTCCGCGCCGCGGGCGATAAGCATATGCTCCACAGCGTGGCGTTCGGCGACGGCTCGCTGACGTGGGAACAGCTTCAACAGTGTTTCGAGCAAGAGGGGGGTGACCTCCGTTCCGCGCTGAAACTCGCCGATGCAGGGCATGAGCAGATTCTCGCCATCCTGCACCAGCTCACCGACTCTGCCCTCGCCCAAAAGGTGCCCTACTATCATGGCAGACGGCTTCCCGCAGAGGAGATTTTCCTGCTGGCTATCGAACATGACATCTACCACGCCGGACAGATCTGGTACGTGCGCTGTCTGGTGGAGGGAATGCCGGGCTGAGCAACAGGAGGCAACCGATGCACTATTGCGGACAGGTGCACTGCCCCACGGAGTGGGCGTTTGTCTCTTCGCGCGCCTATTCTGACCCTTTCAACGATGTGCAGCTGGACGTCTTATTCCGCGCTCCCGACGGTAGCGAGCACAGAGTACCCGCTTTCTGGGCAGGGGAGCAGGAGTGGCGCGTGCGGTTCGCGCCGTCGCAAGAAGGAATCTATCGGTGGCGAACCGTCTGCACGGATACGGGCAACACCGCGTTGCATGGGGCGGAAGGCACACTGACTGTCACCCCGTACGAGGGCGAAAACCCTCTGCTTCGTCGGGGAGGCTTGCGCGTTTCCGCAAATGGGTGCTATCTGCAACACCGCGACGGCACACCGTTCCTGTGGCTGGGCGACACGTGGTGGATGGGGCTGTGCAAGAGGCTCTCCTTCCCGGGCGATTTCCAAACCCTGACCGCCGACCGGGTACGCAAAGGGTTCACCGTCATCCAGATTGTGGCGGGGCTGTACCCTGACATGGGGGCTTTCGATGAGCGAGGCGTGAACGAGGCAGGCTTCCCTTGGGAGCACGGCAGGGCGCGCATCAACCCGCGCTACTTTGACATGGCGGACCTGCGCATCCACTGGCTGGTCAAGCAGGGACTGGTGCCGTGTATCGTCGGGTGCTGGGGCTACTACATCCACTGGCTGGGCGTGGAGCGGATGAAAAAGCACTGGCGCTACCTGGTGGCGCGATGGGGGGCGTACCCGGTGGTCTGGTGCCTGGCTGGCGAGGTGCTGATGCCTTTCTACGAGGAGCACTCCCACCCGCGGGAATGGCACGAAGACTACCAGCTAAAGACGCGCGCGATGTGGGAAGAGGTGGCACGTAGTGTTCGCGCAATAGACCCCTACGGTCATCCGATAACCGCGCACCCAACAGTGTCCGCGCGAGATAGCCTCAGCGATGAGGTGCTGGACTTTGATATGCTCCAGACCGGTCACGGCGACCGCAGCAGCCTGCCAAACACGATCCAGCAAGTGGTGCGTTCGTATCATCGCCAGCCGGCTCTGCCCGTGGTGGAGGGCGAAGTGTGCTACGAAGGCATTGGTGAAGCGAGTCGGCAGGAGGTTCAGCGACTCATGTTCTGGGCGTGCTGGCTGAACGGCGCGAAAGGCTTTACCTACGGTGCAAACGGCATCTGGCAAGTGAACACCCGCGAGAAGGCTTACGGACCCTCTCCACACGGCATGGCTTGGGGCGATACCCCATGGGAAGAGGCGTACCGGCTACCGGGCTCGGAGCAGGTGGGCATGGCGAAGCGCCTGCTGGAGCGGTACGCCTGGTGGAAGATCGAACCGCATCCCGAGTGGGTAGAGCCACATTGGAATGAGCAGAACTATTTCCTGCCTTTCGCGGGAGGTATCCCCGGTGAACTGCAACTGATTTACACGCCTGTTTACCACCGCCATCTGACGGTGAAAGAACTGGAGCAGGGTGTGGTGTATCGTGCCTTCCTGTTTGACCCCGCTACCGGGCAGGAGACCCCGCTTGGCGAGGCACAGGGCGACGCCGAGGGCAACTGGACGACCCCCGTCTTACCGAAGTTTCAGGACTGGCTGGTGGTGCTAGAGCGTCCAGGCTGAGGTTCTGTGCCGGCTGGAGGGGTTCCTTACGCAGGCAGTTCCCGTTCCTGCCACACGAAGCGAGGTGTCTTGGCGTCGGCAAAGTTCAACTCCACCAGCCGGCGAAAGAGTTGCTCTTCCATCACCTGCTCCGCCAGGTCGCGCCGTAGGGCTCGGAAGTACAACTGTAGAACCCGGTAATGCACCTGCCCCAACGCCAGCGAGCCGGTGCGCGTGCCCTCGTCGGTCGCCAGCGTCTGCCCGAGAATCGCCCGTGCGATCTCCTTGTTGTGAAACTGAACCGCCTGCAGGTACGCCGCTCCAATGGGTGACCTGCCCTCCAGCAACTCTATCTGCACGTCCTCCGGAAGCACCACCGCCGTCTCCTGCTGGATGCGGTCTAACACGCGCAGCAGCTCCTCGCGTTCCGCATCGGGCACGTGGCGCGGCACCACGCCCTTCACCGTCGGCGAGCCAAACTTCTCCAACGACAACAGCCAGAACTTCAACAGCAACTGCTTCGCCCACCAGTGTTTGTACGCCGCGCGCAAATCACTGCGACCGTACAGCGATTCGTAACTACTGTTGTACGCGTAGATTACGAACTTCTCAGCAGGTAAAGGCTCCTCTTCGCCACCCGGCACGCGCAGAACCAACGCCTTCAGGTTCCGGTAGGGGTCGGTCTCCAGCCGAAACAGACGGGGCGGCTTGCTCTTGATGCTCTGCCACACCAGCCTCCCGCGCCAGGGTTCCTGCTCACACAGCGCGTAGTTGATCTCCTGCACCGAGTAGCCGTGCGCCAGGGCGTCCAGCGCGTTCAACAGAATGCGTGTCACCGACCCGCGCAACCGCCCCAGCGCAAAGCGTACCAGCTCCGCTGCCCGAATATCCGCCTCGTCTTCTCCGCCCGCAACGATCTGCCACTCGGCATCCAGCACGCCGAACTTCTTTACGGTCAACGCCGCCTGCACCTGCGCGTCGGTCAGCATCTCGTCATATACTTTCTCGCCGCGCGTGCGCAGGAGCTCGTCTTCGTCCAGCGCGCTCCCGTAACGAAAAGCGGCGGTAATCTCTACCGCCGCCCGTTCCCTGTTCAATCCACGCCGTCTTACCCGGCGCCACAACGCCGATATGTCCATAGCCGTGTTTCGCCTCCCTCGCAAGGTCTACCCCGTGAGCAAGGACACCGCGTCCTCGGGGGTGCGCACCGATATCGCCCCGTTTGCTCTCAGCTGGGCAATCAACCCCTCTGCCTGCCCACCTGTGAAGTCCCGCTCCTGCCAGTCACAGTCCGCTACGAGCACGCGCTTGCCCGCCCGCTGTGCCTCCACCACCGCTTGCAGGTTCGCCAGGTTGCCGTGCCCAAACGCCACCGGCGCGACCAATATCGCCTCTGCCTTTGCCAGCGCATCCCGCAACAGCGCAAGGCTCTCCGCCGAGATGGGCGTAAATGGTGCCTCGGTAATCACCTCCGCCCCCAACTCCTGTGCAACCTCCTCGTCACTGTCCAGCAGGTGCACAACCCCCACCGATACCCGCCAGCCCGACCGAATCAGCGCGCCGATCCACGCCGCTCCCGTGCCTCCGCCGCACACCACATGAAGCCGTCTCCCGTTGCCATCGGGTGCCTCCACCACCTGCAGGATACGAGGCAGCACATGTGGTCGCCCCGTTGCCGGGTTCACGCGCACCCAGGCGTCCAGCCCAAACACTCGCGCCAGCAGAGAAGGCGTTATCACCTCCGATGGCGTGCCGTCCGCTACGATCTGCCCCTGCCTCAGTACCAACAGTCTATCACAGAACTCGGATGCCAGATTGATGTCATGTAGTGCCGATAGAACGGTCAAGCCCTCTTCGCGGTTCAGCTGGCGCAAAAGCGCAAGCGTGTTCACCTGATGTGCCACGTCCAGATGCGTCAGCGGCTCGTCTAGCAACAGCACAGGTGTTTCCTGAGCCAGACCGCGCGCTAGCACCACTCTTTGTCGTTCGCCCCCGCTCAGCGCGCCCATCGTTCGCTCCGCCAAAGGGAGGGAGTCGGTGCGCTCCATCGCGCGCTGTGCCGCCCGCACGTCATCCGCTCGCTCCTTGCCCCACCAGCCGATGTAGGGAGCGCGTCCTAGTAGCACCACCTCCCACGCGGTGAAGCTGAACGCTACCTCCTCCCGCTGAGGCACAAACGCCAAGCGTTTCGCCACGTCCTTCGCGCGCAGGTGGCTGAGCGGATAGCCGTCCAACCACACCTGCCCGCGCGACGGTTTCAAGACCCCGCTCAAGACGCGCAAAAGGGTGGACTTGCCGCTGCCGTTCGGTCCCAGCAAGCCGACAAACTCTCCGCGCTCGAGACGCAGGTTCACCCCCTTGAGCACCTCTCGCTCGCCGTAGCCTGCCCATACGTCCTGCGCGCGAAGGATTTCCGCGCCTGTCGCGTTTGACGGTGCCCAACGCTTTATGCTATCATGGCCGTACGGGACATCGCTCATGTCTATAACCTTTTGGGAAAGGAGTGAAACCGATGCGCTACACGCACCCTGTTTACACTCTCATCGGCGCAGTCTCCTGCGTGCTGTGCCTTGCCACTGCCCATGCTCAGTATACCATTATCGACCTGGACGCCATCACCGTGAACGGACAGAGCCGCGGATACGGCATCAACAATCTGGGCGAGGTCGCCGGCTGGTCGGACGGGCGCGCCTTCTTCTGGACCAACGGCGTGATGATAGACCTCGGCGTGCTGGCAGGCTCCGCCAGCGAAGGGCGGGATGTCAACGACCTAGGCGAGGTGGTCGGCTGGACCGACACCGCGCAAGCACGTCATCCCTTCCTCTGGCGGGATGTCAACGGCAACCGCCGCGCCGACCCGGGCGAGATGATAGACCTACGCCCCATCCCCAACACCTGGCAGGGGCGAGCCTACGGCATCAACAATGCCAGCCACGTCGTGGGCTGGTCGGCGGTGGACGTAGACGGCACTTATCACGCCTTCCGCTGGAGCGATAACCCCGGAGGCTGGTGGGACCGGTTTGACCTGGGCAACATCAGCGGTAACCCCAGCGAAATCAGCCTCGCCAATGGCATCAACAATCTGGGTGAGGTAGTAGGTGGCTCGGGACTGCCAGGCAGTCGGCGTGCTTTCCGAACTCAGCCCTACCGCGCCATTAACCCGCTGACCGATGCCCTGCCCTATCTGCCGGGCGGAACCGCCGCCGAAGCCTTCGCCATCAACGACCGTTCACAGGCTGTGGGCTACTCCAATACGCGCGTGGGAACCCGCACGCTCACTCGCCCCACGCTGTGGCAGGGTAGCACGGTGCAGGACCTCGGCTCGCTGGGAGGCAACTCCGCGCGTGCCTTCGGCATTAACCAGCTGGGACACGTGGTCGGACATTCCTACCTGTCGGACAACACCACCCTGCGCGCCTTCCTGTGGGTGAATGGTGTCCTTCGCGACCTCAACGACCTTCTGCCCGCCGGTTCCGGCTGGGTGCTCAACGAGGCACGTGCCATCAACGACTTCGGGCAAATAACAGGCTACGGCGCACACAACGGCGTCACTCGCGCCTTCCTGATGTCGCCCGTGCCCACAGCAGTCACCATTCTCCTGGGTGGCTACACGGGCGACTATTCCGCCCTGCCCCTGCAGGTGGAGGTGCGGCCGGCACAAACCGGCGAAACCTTGCTCACGTTCAGCCCAACCCTCAGCGCAACAGGGCAATTCAACCTCCTGCTCACGCCGACAACCTACCACCTCGCCTTTAAGGCGGACCGCTCCCTGCGCCGCGTGTTAACTGGCGTCGCTCTGCCAGCAGGAACCCTGTCCGTCACCCTCGTCAACGGCGACATCGACGGCGATAACGAAGTGACCCTGTTCGACTTCGGCAGGCTGGTATCCGCGTTCGGCAGTATGCCCGGCGACAGTAACTGGAACCCCAGCGCCGACCTGGACGGTGATATGGAATTCACGCTGTTCGACTTCGGCATCCTGGTGCGTAACTTCGGGCAGATCGGAGATGAATAAACGCCCCCCTCTCCTGACCTGTCGGGAGAGGGGGAAACGCCCTACTGGCTCCACACCGCCACCTTTACCACCGGCGCGGAACCGATCTTCAATGTTGTCACCCGCCGCACCGTGTAGATCACGCCGTCACGAGATACCATGTCGCCCACGTTCAGCACCTCGTCCGCCGCCGTTACCGCCACCCACATCGGTCGGTTGAAATTGAGCAGATCGCTGTCCGTAAACAGACTGCGCAGCAGACCGCTCGTCGCTACGAACACTACTGCCTGCAGGGTGCGCGAACCGTTCACCACCACCGGCTCGCCATGTCTCTGCACCAGCGCTCTCAGCCGCTCTGCTCGTGCCGACATCTCGCTCACCTACCATCCCGACAGGGTCTGTTCCGTGACCTGCCGCTCGCGGTTGCGCGTGCTGGACTGGGCGTATATCGGCTTCAAGAAAGGTGCCAATTGCGCCCAGCCTCTTTGCATGAGACCATAGGGGTCACTGAGGTTGGCATGTGTCTGCGGGGTCTCACCGACGCGCACACCGCCAGCCTCAAACGCTTCGGTAGCACCCTGTTCGCGCAACCGCTGTGCCAGAAACTCGCCCGCGATGATCTCCGTCGCCGCACGGCTCAGAACCGCCTCCAACGTGCTGTCCGCCAGCGCATCGGGGGACAGAGTGTACGCAATCACCGGCGTCAATTCGGCAATCAGCGCGTCGATCTGCCCGTCATACGCACTGGAGGATACCGCCGCGGTGCGCTTGACCGCCTCTCGCGTGACCACAATCGCCATGTTCGTCCTCCATTGCTTACGCCTGTTGAATGACCTGCCAGAGGCTGAAGGTCTGCTCGATGTCCTCACGGCGGGTGGCGGTGATGTCCCACATTTCGCCTTCGTTCATCTTGACACCGAACAGTTTCTCAATCGCCGAGGGGTTCACGTTGAACTTCACGCCGTTATCTACGTCTACCAGCGTGAGGTTCGTGCCGACCGCTTTCACATACACGCGCATTATTTCACGACCTCCTCAATCGCCGAGATGATTCGTTCGCGGATGACGGTTTCGATGGTGATGACGGTATCTTCGCTCACCCCGAGTTTGCGGGCGAGTTTCTCTCGTTCCGCATCGGGGAGCACCAGCGCGCGCGCCCTGAGCCAGGGGATGAGCAGTTTCTTCACCAGATAGCGCAGCAGCATCGGTTGTGCCTCCTATAGCACGCCGATGACCATCGTCCCGCGGAACGTGCCTGCCGCCGCGCCGTTGTTCTTCACCTTCACGCGGAAGTAGCGCGCCCCATACACTTTGAAGAGGGGCGAAACGGCGAAGTAGCGAAGCACCGCGTCCGCTGTCGCATCGGTAGAAGTGCCGTAGGCAATCACCTGCCGGTTGACACCATCGATTTGGTGTTCCACCCACCACGAGAAGGGCTGGTCGCCGTGAAAGAAGGCTTGCAGGTAGGTCTGTTCGGCGAAGAACGAACGGCTTGTCCCCGTGCCCACTACGCCAGCCGCCAGCGCGCTGAAGGTATCGGTTGCGGTCTGCACGATACCCAATCCGGTACCGGACGGGGTAGCGATGAACGGGCTGTTGGTGAGCCTCACGGGCAGAGCCATATTGTCCACATGGTGACCGAGCGCGCCGGGTGGGATGACGTCTGCCAGTTGATAAGCCTGCACGCGGTGCACTTTGAGGGTGCTGGTACCTGCCAGTCCTGCGAGGCGGATTCGGAACGGCCCGCTGGGCACGTTCTGTTCGCTGATGCGGTAGACCTCGTTGCGGGTGTTTGGGCTGTTGATGGAACGGAAAGACCAGACGGCTTCGCCGATACCGACGTAGATGCTAGCGAGCCGATAGGAGTTGTTCGCCGCATAGACGAAGATACCCGTTTGGTGATCGGCGGTACCGCCAGCGAAGAGCATGGCGTCCATGTTGCCTGTGCTTGTGCCCGATGCGCGCCATTCCACGAGGTTGTTATCGTCTTGATAGAAGCCGACACGAAAGTCGTCATTTGATGCTCGTGCAGTCATGGTGATGACGGCTTCTATGAGGCACGGAGGGACGAACGATTTGGTGGACAGGAGCCTGGTTCCTGAGGCGATGAGGAGTTCGTTCCCGATGAGGCTTGGGGAGCCAGAGACTTGCCAGCCGGTATCGGGGCTGGGCGCGGTCACGAACTCATCGCTGAACCAGTCCAACAACTGTCCCCCCGCGACTGGAAACGGGGTATCCTGGCGCACTGCTCGCCAAGCTCCTGCTTTATCCGTAAACCGCACTACCATCACTCATCACTCCTTTCTGCTAGTTGTGGTATGATGTCCGTTAAGCCACACCGCATTCAGCGTCTCCTTCAGTGCCTGAAGCGCCTCGGTATTACCGCGTACCGCCTGTTCCAGTCGCACCAGATGTTCCCGCATGGTCTGCTCCTGTGCCTGGATGATGCGCTCCAGTGCTCGTAGGGTTAGCCGCGCAAACGCCCATTGCGCCGACACCATTGCACCGATCAGGGTCAAAACCTGCACGCCGATATCCATCCTGCACCTCCTGCCAGAAGATCAAAAAAACCCTCTCTAGCCTCGCCAGAGAGGGGTCAGAGGGGGAGCCTGCTAGCTCGCGTTACCGCCGTACGCCGTTTGCCACAAGCCGTAACCCACGCCGTAACGCGCCCGCGCCCCATAATACACCACATCCCGCAGGAACACGCTCTCACTCACCGACGGGTCCTCCAGTGCGGAAAAATCCACCGGCACGTCCGACCGCTCCTGCAGAATCACCGCACGCACCGCCCGGCTGGTATCCAGCACGAACCACTGGTTGCCGGTGATGTAAGGGCTGACCACCAGCCTCAGCGCACCTTCCAGCACGTTGCGATACGGTGTGCTACTCCCGGTGCCCGCTTTGACCACCACTACCTGCGACTCCAGCAGTTCCATCGCCGCCCAGCGCAGGCGCGGTCCTACCACCAACGTGTCCGGCAGGATGCCCAGCGGCACGCCCTGGTCGTCTTTGAACAGCATCATTGCCGAAATCGCACTCTGCAGGCTGTCGGGGCTGAGCGGTTGGTTAGTGAGGTTGCTCTGCGCTCCGCTATCTCCCTCCGTGTGCGCGCTGGAGAACAACGGCTGTCCATCATAACATGCCGTCGTGAACCCATCCAATAGCGCCTTTACCACTAGATAGTCCTTATGCCGTGCTGCCTCGCGCCCTAGGTCCTGCACCCGCAGACGTATCGCACCGATCTGCTCGTCCTCCAAGGCGCGTCGCTCCACCGCTATCGTGCTCTCCCACACCGTGTCTTGGATGGTGTAGTTGACCACCCGCAACCCCTTCGGCATGCGCTCGTCCACAAATTCACGCATCGCAGGCACACTGCCCAGCCAACCGTACTTCTGCACCGGCAGCTCGGTCTGAATCACGGTCGCAATCTGCGGATAGATGGCGGATTCTACCTGTCGCCGATATGCCTCAAAGAAATCCGCACGCAGCCCTGCCTCCAGCAGGTAGCCCAGTTCCCCGCGTGTAATTGCTGGCATCGCTCATCCCTCCTTACCGCACCGTGTTATCGATCCGAATGCGCGCCTGTGTCGCCGACAGCACCTCCACCACGTAGCCCACCAGCTGGTTGTTGGTGGATGTGGTGGTCAGCGTGTTATCGTCCATGGCGTACATCGCCTGCCCGACGCTTGTCTGCGTGAAGCCACTGCCGTTGTACACGTAGGTGCCGCTTTTCAGCACACGCACCGACTTCGCGCCCGCCGCGCCGCCCGTGTTGTCCGCTGTCTCAAACGCCACCCCCACAAACACGTCACTGCTCGTGCCGCTGCGCGACGGGTAGGCATAGCCGTCACTGCGCACGCTCACCAGCGCGCCCTTGTAAATCACTGCGTTCGCACCCACCTTGTAGCTCACCAGCTCGCCTGGCTTGTCCTGAGGGTCATACGCGCTCGTTAACACTGCCATCGCCTAACGCCTCCTTCCTTCCGCGAGATAACGCGCAATCTGCTCCATGGGCACGTCGCCCCAGTGCCGACGCAGGAACGCCTCTTCCTCTGCGCTCAACGAGGTCTCCTCCGCACCAACGGGCGCACGCTCACCGAAAGGAACCACCGGACACAACGCCTCGACGAACCGCGCAAACACCTCTGCCACGCTGATGTCGGCACCGCGAAATTGCACCGCCTGCGTGCCCTGCAGTAACAGCACCTTCGCCATCTCACGCACCGCAGGCGTCAGCTTCCCCTGCCGAATCCACCGCTCAAGAGCCTCTTCTACCTGCCGCTCGCGCAGGGCAAACTCTGCCACCTCTGCCCGCTGGCGCAAAGCCTCCATCTCCTGTTCCATCCGGGTCACCTCCGTCCAGAATATCTCACCGCAAAACGAAACCGCCTCCGCACTCATCAAGCGCGCATCCGCCACGCGCGGCGTCGCCGTCACCGAAACCTCCACAATCCGCCCTACGTCAGGCGTCACCGCGACGCTGATGCCCCGAATGCCCAACCGCTTGAGCAGGGCTTCCGCCTCGGGCAGTATCGCCAGCCGCCCGAACAGCTCCTTGCCACGCCGCCACAACTGCTTCAGCACGCCAATCTGCCAGCCCTGCGCAAGGTGCTCCACCATCACGGGTACCGGCGCGACGAACCTCTCCACTAGCGACTGCAACTGCTCCTCGCTGACCTCCAGCCCCTTATCGGGGTACGAGCCTGCTTCGAACAGCTTCGCCTCGCGCTCGACCTCCATGCGCTCTCACCCCTTTCCACCCAGTACAGGCGAAAAGTAGACATTTGTCAACTTTTTGGGAGTGAGACAAAGATGCGGTGACAAGGGAAAAAGGGGAAGGCTTCTTGCCTACTTATTGCGCAATCGGAACAAGCGTCTCGCCGATTCGGGGGCGCGTCCATCCAGCAGGATACGCGCAATATCAGCGTACATGCGCAGACGGGCAACCGTTCCACGCAATCGCCCCAGCTTCTCTTCCTTCATGGGGTGGGTCACGCCGTATAACGGCACATACTGCACGCGCCAGCGCTGGCGTAGCGCCCAGCGTGTGATCTGGGTCTCCACCCCAAACCGGGCGAACTGCACGTTGGGTACTTCCAGAAAGAGCTCACGGCGAATGGCACGCTGTCCGCTGACGAAAGGAAACAGTTTCTGGGCAAGGTCGGTTGCACGTCTGCCCCCACGAAACACGCCAAGCGTCATGTCCGCATCGTCGCGGTACACTGGCTCCACCAGCCTGTCAACGTGCTCTGGGGTCAGCCCAATCAGGTCAGCGTCCAGAAAAACGAGCACCGGAGCGTTCGCATGGCACGCGCCCACGTGCATGGCGCCGCCTTTGCCTAGGTTCTGGGGAAGCTGCAGAGCGCGAACCCCATCGAAGCGACGGGCGGCTTCATAGGTGCCATCTACCGAACCATCGCTGACCACCACGATCTCGTCCACCAGCGAAGCCGCGCGTACCGCCTCCAGCACGCGGGGCAGGCGTCTCTCCTCGTTGTAGGCGGGGATGACGGCGGTAACTCTCATTGCCCCGGCGCCGCGCTCGGAGATTGTCGGTCGGGCAACTGCGCGATCAGCTTCTTCGCACGCAGGATGCGGTTCTCGGTCAGAGGGTGCGTGCGCAGGTTCGCCAGCAGTCCCTTCATGGGGCTCTTTTCCAGCTTCTGCAGCTTCTCGAAGAAGCGCACCAACCCTTCGGGGTCATAGCCAGCAGCATGGGTATATAAGATGCCCCGACGGTCGGCGTCGTACTCATCGTCCCGGCTATACTGAAGCATCACCAGCGACGTAGCGATACTTGCCACCTTCTGGGCACTGCCTTTCGTGCCCAACGAGATAGCCAGGTCCGCCAGAATACTGCTCGATATCTGCTTCGCTGCGTGATGCCCAACGATATGTCCCACCTCGTGCGCAATCACCGACGCCAGCATATCCTTGTCGCCGTCCACCTGCTCCAGCAAGCCCCGAAAGACGTACACCGGCCCGCCTGGCAGGGAGACCGCGTTCACCTCTTTCGTGTCCAGCACCTTGAAGGTATAGGGGAAATCGGGGGCACGCTTGCCCTCCACCTTGCGCATCCCTTCCAGTACGCGCTGACCGATCTCCTGCACCAGCGCCACGCGGTTCGGGTCGGTATCGAGCTTATACTCCTTCTCGATCGCCGCCGAACCCTCCTTGCCGATCTGAATCTCGTCCTGCTTGCTCAACAGGTTCGTACCGCGACAGCTCATCAGCGACGCCATCGCCGATAGAACGAGCAGGAGTAGCCCCGCCCGCCTGAACCATCTTGTGCCTCTCATGGCTTTGTCTCCTGTTTACCAGACCAGAAGCGCGCCAGCTCCCTGCGTGCACTCTCCACCATCTGTTGTAACTGCTGGAGGGAAGGCTGGGTGTTGCCGTTGCGCCTCGCCGAATCCGCAATCGCTTGACTACCCCGCTCCAACTCCGCCCGCGCCTCGTCCAGCTTTCCCTCGCTGATGAAACGCAGAGCACGCTGGAGATGCTGTTTCGCCTCCAAAACACCCGCCGGCTCAGAGCCCTTTTGCTGGCTGGCAAGCTTGACCTGTATCTGCTCTACCTGCTGGCGAATGTCGCGCAACTGCAGATGATTATATACCACACCCGCACAGGCTAACACCGCCAGCAGAAAGGTGACCACCCGCATTCATCCTGTCCCCCTTCCGTGTAGACGCGCCTGAAGCCACCACCACAAACGGGTTTCCCAGTCCACCCGTTTGCGCCAGGCATATGCAAGTGCCCCCGAGGCATGACACGCTCGACGATGCCACTGCACCTGCGGCTTCCAGCGGTATTTGTACGGCTCGGCACCGCGCAGGAAGTCGAAAACCACACACCCTTCCGCAATCGCCTGCCGAATCGCGTGGGCCGTCAATACCGTGCCCATGCTGTAGCGGGCAAGCGCAGGGTCAAAACCTCCCAGATAGTAATACGCACGCCGCCCGAAATGGAACACATATAGCGCCGCCCGAACAGCTCCGCCCACCCGCATCAGATATAGCCGTAGCCAACCGCTGGCAGAGGCGATCTGCGCCCACTCGCGATGAAATTGGCGCACGCGCGGGTGAAAAAAACCACCGGGGAGCATCCGTTGGCGCCACCGGCGCGTGTGAAGCTCAAACAGCGCCTCCATCGCCTCAGGGAGCTCCTGCTCGCATGCGGTGTGAACCTCCACCTCGCCCAACTCCCTCTGCATCTGCCGCAGGGCATAGCCGATGTTGAAGCGCGTCTTCTTACTTAAAGACCCCGCGTAGTCCTCCCACGTTTCAGGAAGCACCACGTAAGGGCACTTCTCCTGCCACACGGTGAACCATCCGCGCGACTCGGCTCGGCGTGCCATCCACGAGCCATCTGCCATCTGATGCAAATCGGCGCAGGGCTGTGCCTCCAGCCACTCCGCTACTGCCTCCGCCACCTCTCGCTCATACGCCGGCGCAGACACAATGCCCAGCCTGTCCGAGATACCCGTGCCCATCCAGCGTAAGCACCTGCCCAGACCCGTTCGGCTGGCGTACAGCGGAGCGATCCCGACCACCTCTCCATCAGCCTGCACACACAGCACCTGCGCCCTTTTCCCCCTGCCAAAATGCCTCCACCACAGGCTCGCCCATTGCCAACTCTGAAACGGCGAAACCTGGGGATTCAACGCCTGCAGGTCACACCACACCGAGCGCAAGCTCTCCTGCCAGCCTTCACCAGCGACAACGACCCGAATGCGCGCTTCCTCCTTCGGGCAGATTATAACCCGCCGGCGGGGTGGGCGTCAATCATCTCACACACCCGTGCGCAACAGCAGATACAACGACACCATCAACCACACGCCGCCAACGAAGCCTAACACCAGCCCCGTGATGCCTAGCACGTCCAGCCTTGTCGCCGTGCCCACCATCCCCAGCGCATAGCCCACCAGCACCGTCACCACCGACGCAACCGCCTGCCTCTGGTAGCGCTGGCGCTGGGGATGTTCTATCACATAGCCACACTGTGGGCACCGCCGTGTGGGGTCGTGTACCTCTCCTGCACACTTGGGACAGCGAACCGTCTGGTTCAATGCCTTCTCCTCATCAGTACCTCTTCAGGAACTCTAAACCCTGACGTAAAGACTCTACCACATCCTGACCGCTTTCATCTTCCACCGCATACCACCCGTCGTAGCCGATGGATCTCAGCAGGGCGATGTACTCGTCCCAGGGCACTGCTCCCTGCCCGACGGTGGGTTTGTGCGTTTCGGGATGACGGTCCTTGGCGTGGGTGTGCACAATATAGGGCGCCAGATCTCTCACACCCTCTAGCACATCATACCCCAGCATGTTCGCAGGATCATAGTTCACCCTCAGTGCGGGACAGCCGATATCCTCGATGAACTGGCGCAGTACCGGCGCAGGCTCCATCCCCGTCTCAATGCAGAAGATGCCCCCTACCTGCTCCGCGTGCCGAACGATCTGCTCTATCGCTCTCCGGATGATGGGGTAGACAGGATCGTTCTTGTCCTCCGGAATCACCCCCGGATGCGTGGTCACAATAGGTGAGCCCATGTCCACCGCCAACTCGATGCACCGCTGGGTCTTCTGGATGCGCTCGTCGATGCCCTCTGCCTCATCAAACCCGCCGAAGCGCGTCGGACCCGACATCTGCGCACAGAAACCGCTGATCTGCAAGCCGAAGGACTCTATCCGCTTGCGCCATTCCGCCCGCTCAGAACCCCGACACACGTCGGGGTCCAGCACGCACGCACCATAGCTGGCAACGTTCCACAACTGCACGCCCTTGAACCCCAGTTCCGCGACCGTCTGCAGGGCGTTCAGCAGTTCCTCCTCCGTCGCCCCAGCGGACAGTGACCACAGTGCCACTCCGATCTTCAGTGAACCCATTGTTGCCTCTCCTCATCTGCAAAGTGGTTCGGGATACTGTTGCACACACGGCTGAGGAGTTCCTGTTCAAATCACGAGTTCTCACCAAATGCCGAAAAAAGATGAAACATTTTCCCACAGCCAAGCATCACAAAAAGTGAAAGAGATTCTGCAGAGTTCTTTCTTCGTCCGTCTCCGTACCGAACGGATTTCCCGCAGATCTATCTCCGCCCATGAAGGCAGTCCAAGAACCTGTGCCTCATCAGGCACTTTGCCAAAGCAACGGAGGTTTCAAAAAGCATGGTTAATGCTTCCACCTTCCGATTTTTCACGCACGTGGAAGTCGATAGCCTGGAGCAGATTCCAGTTGAGGATAGCGACACACTACGCCTGCCCGACCTGCGCAAGTTGGAACAGCTGGAGCGGTTGAGAATAGAGTTTCTGAACCGCTGGCAGGCGGGTGACCCCGTGCACGACCTGGTCAAGCGCATCTTTGCGGTGCCAATGGATATCTTCTTGCCCGCTCAGCCTGCGCGCTACCTCGTGGGCTATAACGTGGAGTGTGCGGTGCAGGCGCGGGCGTTCCGCAAAGTGATGCGTGACCTAGACCGCTACATCGCGGCGCTTTCGCAGTTTGCTCTGCGCGTGCGCGTGCTCTCGGTGGTGGAGCCCCTGCCTGAACACCCCAGCGGCTATGCCGACCTGCAGAGCGTTCTGCGCACCATTCGCTACGTGGGGGAGGGGCGGTGGCTGAAGGCGGTCAGCGATTTTGAACACCAGCGGCGCAAGACGGTATGCTGGCGCATCCTGCCCCACACGCTCACCATCGACGGAGCCGTGCCCGAGTACATGGCAGACGCACTGGAACTCCTGCTGTACAAAGCCCAAATCGTGCGAATCCTCGCCGGTGACCCGGCAGGAGAACTGCACTCCGCGCTGGCGGAGGGAGCAGATGAGTACGTGCACGCGCTGGAAAAGGTGGTGCAGGCGATGCTCGCCCGGCGCCACAAAAGGGTTTCTGTTCTGTCGCCTCAGTGCCACGTGCAACGGAGACGACAGTTGACCACCTCCTAACGGAACCTCGGGCATATAGAAATAGGGCCGCTCTCAAGCTCTCAAACGATTTGCGGCAGGGAGCCCCCCTGCCGCCTTTTTTCGCTACCCCTTGCCCACACAGGTATCATCTCGCCATGCGCCTCCAGCAAGTCGTCCACGAGCGCCCAGATCTCATCCAGCGTCAGCTCCGCGGAGGTGTGCGGGTCCAACATCGCAGCGTGGTAGATGTGCTCCCGCTTGCCGGTCAACGCCGCCTCTACCGTCAAATACTGCACGTTGACGTTGGTCGAGATGATGGCAGCTAATTGCGGGGGCAGGCCACCAATGCGCACCGGTTGGATGCCGTTCTTGTCCACCAGACATGGCACCTCCACACAGCACCCAGGCAGGAGATTGGTAATCAGCCCGTCGTTGCGCACGTTGCCGTAAATCACGCGCGGAACTCCCGTCTCCATACTGTGGATGATCAACGAACCGTACTCCATACTGCGGTGAACCTCTATCGGCTCGTCGCTCTCCAGCTCCACGCGCATCCGCTCCCACCAGGCAACCATCTCCTCGCATCGGCGAATATACTCATCCAACGGGATGTTGAACCGCTCGATGAGGTCGGGACGGTCACGCCGGATGAAATAGGGCACATACTCCGCGTAGTGCTCGCTGGACTCCGTCACGAAATACCCCAAGCGCATCATCATCTCGTAGCGCACGCGGTTGTAAGGGGGCACGCGCCCCTCCAGGTACATCTGGCGCAGAAGGGGATATAGATCCTCACCATTGCGCTCGAAGCGCAGGTAAAACGCATGGTGGTTGATGCCCGCGCAGACATAGTTGACCTCTTCCAGGGGAATCTGAAGGTCTTCCACCGCCAGCGACCATGCCGTGCCTTGCACGCTGTGACATAGCCCCACCACCTTCACCTTCGACGCCCGATACCACGCCCACACGTTCATCGCCATCGGGTTCGTGTAGTTGATGAAGAGAGCGCCCGGGCACAACTCCTCCATGTCGCGGGCGATGTCCAGAAGCACCGGGATGGTGCGCAGGGCGCGCATAATGCCACCAACGCCCAGGGTGTCGGCAATGGTCTGCCGTAAACCGTACTTCTTGGGAATTTCGAAGTCAATCACCGTCGACGGCTTGTAACCACCCACCTGAATGGTGTTGATCACATAATCTGCCCCGTCTAGCGCCTCCCTGCGGTCCAGCGTCGCAGTGATGGTGGGATGAGCATTGACCGCCCGGGCGACCTTCTCCGCTACGCGCTTTGCGGTATGCAGACGGTCGGCATCGATATCCATCAGGGCGATATGCGACTCCGCCAGCTCGGCAAAGCTGAGAATATCGCCTAGCAGGTTCTTAGTGAACACCACACTCCCTGCACCGATAAGGGTTATCTTCGGCATGGAACAGCTCCTTTCGTTTGGCATTCTGCACACTTCGGTTCTGCACAGGGGTGTTCCCCTCCTGCGCCAGTAGAAGGAGCAAAACAACCCAGGCGAGAATTCAGGTAATTAAGAACATTGCAGGAGGAGGTATCCCCATGGCGGAACAGCGCAAGAACGAGTGGCGCGGCGTGCACCTCATGGCGCCCCGGTCGGAGGACGTGCCTCTGCTGAACCGGGCTATCGAGCAAACGCTTGCCCCGCTGAACGTGAACATGCTCATCCTAGAGGTGAACTACGGGTTTGAATACCGCTCGCACCACGAACTGCGGGCGAACGGCGTGTTGAGCAAAGCCGACATTCGCAGTATCCTCCATACCTGCCGACAGAACGGTATCCGCCTCATCCCCCAGTTTAACTGCCTCGGACACCAGTCGTGGGCGAAAAAACACCCTCCCCCACTGCACAACCCGGGCATCTACTGCCGCAGCTAGCTGAGAAGCTCATCGCAGTCATAGCACCATACGTATATTCTCCACAAAAATCATAGCACAACTCGGTTAAATCCTGTCTCTACAAACAGATTAGTTGCCCAGTATACCAGTCCTATATCCTCCCATCGACGCAGAGGTCTTGGTCCGCATTGACCACTCAAAACCTATTCATGCTACCAACTGCCATTGATGCATCTAAAAACTTTGTCTATCGCAACCCCACGCAAACTTTCGAAAAAAACCGCAGGAAAAGGGCAAAACCCCCTTGACAACCTCGGATCCGATATGATATAGTGTAAGCAATGATATTATCATAGCAGTCATAGCAAGACACTGAAACATGATTCCGTTACACTTGAACCCGAACCTGCGCACACCGCTCTACGTGCAAATCGTGGAGCAGGTGGAAACGGCGGTCAACACTGGACAGCTGACGCCAGGTACACCGCTGTGGTCGGCGCGCGCTATCGCCCGACACTACGGCATCAGCTACCAGACCGCAGAGCGCGCACTGACCCTGCTCGCGCAGAGGGGAGTGGTGGAGCGGACACGTCGCGGAACCGTCATCGCCGCCAGCCGACCCAAACAGCCCGTGCAGCAGCATCTCGTCGCGCTCATCTACACCTGGCAGATACCCGGTGCCCGCCCCTCCTATTCGGTAGGCGAGATGCGTATGCTACACGCGGCGGCAGAAGAGTGCGCCCGATACCTGTGGGGAAGCCTCCTGCTCCACTTTCCCGATAAGAGCGCATCCGCCAGCTACCTGCAGGAGTGGGAGCGCCACCATCGCTTTGACGCCGCGCTGGTGTTCGGTCCCCTGCATGAGGAGGGCCTCCTGTGGATGAAGCGGCGGGGATACCCGGTCGTCATCATAGACGCCGAGCCCGATGTGCCTCTTCCCCGCGTGGTGCAGGCGAACCGGGAAGGCGCCCGACAGGCGGTTCGCGCGCTGATTCATCTGGGACATCGGCGCATCGGCTTCTTTACCGGACACTACATGCCTCATTACGCCCAGCGGTTTGAGGGCTACATGGACGCCCTGCAGGAAGCGGGCATCATCCCAGAAGCGAACTGGGTGATGCAACATGGTCGCCCCCGACCGACAGTTCAGGAAGCGCTGAGGCGTTTGCTGGAAGTGCGTCCACCCTTGACGGCTATCGTGGGAGCGTCGGACATCTTGTTGGCGTTCGCCTATCCCGCGATTACGGAGATGAACGTGAAGGTGCCAGAAGACCTCTCGCTCATCGGCTTCGATGACGAGCCTTTCTGCACCACGATGCAGCCGCCTCTCTCGTCGGTGCGGGTGGACCTCGAGCAGATGGCGCGTACCGGCGTCCATCTGCTGATGGACATCATGGAAGGCAAGCCCGTTCCCGAACGGGTAGAGGTGCCCGCGCAGGTCATCCTGCGCGAATCGTGCGCACCACCCAAAACAACATAAAAAAAGTCCAAAGGAGGTCTTTCCGATGCTACGCAGACGCGGTTTTACGTTGATTGAGCTGTTGGTGGTTATCGCGATTATCGCGATCCTAGCAGCCATCCTGTTCCCTGTCTTCGCACAAGCGAGAGAGAAGGCAAGGCAAGCATCCTGCCTTTCTAACATGAAGCAGATCGGATTGGCGATGATGATGTACCTGCAGGACTATGACTATACGTCTATGCGGGACACCTTCTGGACGTTCGATCGCTTCGGCTACTGCTGGAACGGGATGCTGTTCCCTTACGTGAAGAACAAAGGCGTCTTTAAGTGTCCCAGCCATGGACTGCCCAATAACGCGCTGGATTGGGACAACACACAGAGCTATGACCCCTGGCTGGAATACCGCGGCAAGTCCTACGGTATCAGCGTCTATGGCATCGTGCAGTGTGTGGTTAGCCCTGACGGCACGTGGAACACTGAAACGCTGAAGTTCCCCTCCGAGCGTATCGCCTTCTACGAAGTGAGAGCCAACGACGACTCCGGTTGGGGCGACAATGCCTGGTGGGTCTACCAGAGCGGACAGCCCGACGGAGGGGCGGAGGGTAAACGCCTCGCCTTCCGCCATAACGATGGCATGAACTGCATCCACATGGATGGTCATGTGAAGTACTACACCAAGCAGTTCCTGCAGAACCTGATGGATGCAACCAAGACACCCCGCCAGCGTGGTCCAGGTGAGAGCCAGCATCCGTTCTACCGCATGATCTACTATCCGTGGAGCAGTGATATGAGCCCCCAGCAGTAGAAGCATCACCGGGCTGTCGGGGGCATTCTCCGACAACCCTTCAAAAGGACAGAGCAGGGAGGATGCGATGAAAAAGGAAATCAACCCGGTCATTGCCATCATCGTGGTGGTGGTGCTACTGGCAGTAGTAGCGTTCTTCTACTTCCGCGCAACCGCACCAGAGGGGGTGAAGACGCTCAAGCCGCCACCTCCTAACCCACCCGGCGGTATACCGGTGCCAACAGAGTAAGATGCGCTCCCGGGATTAACCGATGCTCATACCCGGATAATGCCCTTCGTGGGTTCACATAGACAGGAGCGGTTTGCATACCGCTCCTGTTGCGCTCTCGCTCCTCGACAGCAGACCGCGCCTGCCTGTATAATCTTACTCGGCTACTTCGTGGGAGGAGAAAAAATGCCCGATACCAGCTTTCCGCGACGCATCACCGACTTTCGCGGCGGGACACTGACCCTGCGCAAACCGCCACAACGCATCGTGTCACTCACACCGGGCACGACCGAAGCGCTCTTCGCCATCGGAGCGGGCAAACAGGTCGTCGGTGTTACCGCCTATTGCGACTATCCCCCCGAAGCCAAACGCCTGCCCAAAATCGGCGACATGCGCGTCAACGTGGAAGCGGTGGTTGCCCTGCGCCCAGACCTCGTGGTGGCGGATGGCGTGCTGAACCGCCGCTTCATTCCCGCGCTCGAACGGCTGAAACTGCCTCTGCTGGTCGTCGCTCCCAAGACCTGGCTGGACGTGGCGAAGGTGCTCCGCTTGCTGGGCAGGGCAACCGGGCACGACCAACAGGCGGAATCGCTGGCAGTCCGCTTCGAGCAGGCAGAGCGCACCGCCCGTTCGCGCCCGGCAAACCCGCACGCTCCGGCAGTGCTGTTTACCCTTAACGTAGAACCGCTTCCCATGTGGGTGGCGGGGCGCGACCTGTTCGTCAACGACATGATCTGTCTCGCGGGCGGGCGCAACGTAGCAGCGGACGGTGGAGTCAACTACTACACCCTCTCCACCGAGGCGCTGTTGACCAAAGACCCCGACGTCATCATCACCACCGTGCCGGCACACCGATTATCTCCCCTGCGCCAACACCCAGTGCTCCGGCGGCTGAAGGCGGTGCGCAACGGGGCGGTATACAGTGTGGACGCAAACCTGTTTGTGCGCCCGACCCCACGCCTGCTCCAAGGGCTGGAGGTCCTGCAAAAGATTCTGGCGGAGGTGAAAGCGCGTTAGCCAATGGCACCGCGGGCACGCTGGCGGTTGTGGCTGATGCTGTTGCTGGGAACGGCGGCGCTGGTGACGGCGGTCACTGCGCTGTGCTTGGGTGCGGAACGCCTTTCGCCTGCGCAGGTGTGGCACATCCTGCAGAGGGGTAGCAGAGGCGACGACCCCTCCAGCGTGATTATCTGGCAACTGCGTCTGCCCCGCATGGTGCTGGCAGGGCTGGTGGGCATCCTGCTGAGCGTGGCAGGCGTTACCCTGCAAGGGCTTCTCCGAAACGACCTGGCTGACCCCTACACCATCGGCGTGTCCTCAGGGGCGGCGGTGGGCGCGTCGGCGGCGGTGCTGGCGGGTTGGGAGGCAAAGTGGCACGGTTTCGGCGTGCCAGCGGCGGGTTTTGTATGTGCCCTCGCCGCCACGGCGCTGGTGTTGATGGTGTCGCGTCGCGGGGGAACCCTGCGCGTGTCCGTCTTCCTGCTAGCAGGCATCGTGGTTGGCTCCTTCATGTGGTCGGTGGTCACGCTTCTGCTCACGCTCGCGGGTGCCGATGTGGGACGAGTGCTCTTCTGGCTGATGGGCAGTTTCGCCGATGCGGAATGGACGCGCGTGCGCCTGTTACTGCCCTTCGCCCTAGCGGGAGTGTTGGGATTGCGAGCGATGGCTTACGGTCTGAACGCCTTTGCGCTGGGTGAAGAGAGCGCAGCGCACCTGGGCTTTGACGTGGAACGGCTGAAGCGGTGGGCGATTGTGCTGTCGGCGATGTGCACCGCGGCGGCGGTGTCGGTCAGTGGAATCATCGGCTTTGTGGGGCTGGTGGTGCCGCATATCGCGCGGCGGCTGTTTGGTGCCGACCATCGCCAGCTCTATCTCAGCACCGCTCTGTTGGGCGCACTGCTGATGGTCTGGGCGGATACGCTGGCACGAAGCATCGCCCGCCCTGCGGAGATTCCCGTTGGAGTGATCACCGCTCTGCTAGGAGCGCCCTTCTTTATCACGCTGTTGCGCCGAGAACGGATGATATAGGAGCTAAAGCATGACCCAAAAGGAGACCACACCGCGCAAACCCGCCACCGAACAGGCGATTATCGAAGAGGCACAGCGCGAACTGCGCGTGATCTGGTGGCGCTACCTGTTCTGGATCACCATCCTGATGTTTGTGGCGCCGGTGGCGATGACCCTACTGGGGGCACTGCTGAAGCTGGGGCAGTGGAACTTCCTGCTGTTGAACTTTGTGGTCGTGTTTGTGCTCGTGCAGATGATGATGTGGCAGGTACGCCAGAACTACCACCGCCTGAAAGATTTAGGGCGCACCGCGGTACAGAAGCACCTGTGGCAGGCAGCGAAGGTAGCGCTGGAGCCGTTTACCCGCTTCGGCAACCGAGGGTTCGACTGGGATGGAGAAGCGCATTATCTACTGATGCGTGCCTATCAGTCCTCCGGCGACCTCCAGAGGGCGGCGAAAGTGCGCGACTTCCTACTGCGCAATCGGCGCGGCAAGTGGGTAGAGCGCGCTCGCAAGGCGGCTTTGCCCCAGGAGACGGATTAGTTGTCCTCGTTTTCGTCCCCGAAGTCGAAGCCTTCGATGTCCTCGATATCCATGCTGGGGTCAGTGTAGCGCCCGATCTCCTCCGCGCGGAAGACATGCACCACAAAGTCATCGCGCTCGAAGCGGGGCATGTAGCTGGACACGATGTCTTCATCAATCATCGCGATCAGGGCTTCTTCCTGTTCCGGGGCGAAATCGCCCTCTAACAGCAAGGTGGCATAGATGGTGCCGGAAGCATAGTGAATATCTATCTGCCCGACCCGCTCGTTGTTCCGCCATATCAGGTAGATTTCGGAGCTCTCAGTGCGAACCAGACGGTTCAAACGCAAGTTGCTCATGCCACTTCTCCTAATTGTTCAGCGCTCTCACCTGCACCCGCGCCTCGCCACGCGCCACGAAGAAGCGAACGGCTCGCATCTCCGTCTCCACCAGATAGCTGTACTTGCCGATGGTTACCTTCACTCCCGGGTATATCACACCCATAACCGCTACCTCTGCCCGGACGGGAGCGTTGACCTGAATGGTGATGCTACGCTTCTCATACTGTAGCTCCTTCAGTCGCGCCTCCAGGCGGCGGCGGTGTGTCATCAGCCGTTGGATCGCCTCCTTCTTCTCCGGCGAAGAGACGTCGGCGGTGACCGAAGCGAACGGACGCAGGGCGGCGTTGATTTTCTGTATATTATCCTCACACCGGCGGATCTCCTCAGCAATCTCAAACAGCCGCTCGTCGCCCAGAGTGTCCACGCCAGCCACCATCTCGGTCGGCGTCCATGCAGGTGTACCAATAGTATACGCCTCGACGCCCTCAAATGCCACCGTGCGTCCGCCTGCAATCTGTACCTCCTCCGAGAGCGCGATGACCCGCTTGCGCGTGCTGATGCTACAGTTGAGCGCGCTCGCCCGCAACAGGACGTTCCCATCCGCCGCGATCTGCGAGTCCTGTGCGCCGTGGTGCAGGTAACAGGTTCCCCGCGCGTTGATCTCTGCCACCTCGCACCGCCCGCTAACGGCGACATCGCCGTGCACGCGCACCCGCGCGCCAGGCAGAAGATTCCCCCGAAGCACCAGCGCGCTGGCAAACTCCTGCGCCCCCTGCAGGTCTCCCGTCACCGGCTGGGCGGGTAGAACGCTTAGCTTGTCACCCGCGAGGTACACATAGCCCGATTGTTCCGCTGTAAACTGCAGGTTATCCTCCGAAGCACTCACGTGCTCCCCGGCGCGCAGATTCGCCTCTTTGCCCAGCCGCTGGGGTACGGTCTGGGGCGGAAAAGTGACCGTGCGCCCGGGGCGCCCATGATTGGCGGGAACCACCGTGGCAATCAACTGACCTGCCTGAATATACCGCGCGGGGTCTAACTGCAGGTAATCCACACTGCCATCAGGCAGGAGGGATAGGGCACGCAATACCGCCTCTTCCGGCAGGCGATAGTTCACCTTCGCATCGGTGCCGTGCACAGGCACGACCCCTTCCGCTGCCACTACCTGCACTTTGGTGGCGAGTTGCGTGGCACGCTGGATGGCGTCGCGGATAGCCTGCTCATCGATCCCATAAGCAACGCCCATCTCCTCCAGTGCGTGCACCACATCAGCCACACGCACCGGGTTGCCGTCGCCCTGTGGTGGAGCGACCAGTAACATCGCCTGCGTCTTATCCTCGTTGAAAAACACCCAGAAGCTACCATCCACAGAGGCTCGCTGTGGAATGATGCTCATTGCGTTCCTCCCTCAGGCAAGAAAAAGAGCCACTTTCCTCTGCTAACCTTACCAGCATAGTATTATCGGAAGAGGGACGAGGATTGCTGAGGGAGAAGGAAATCGCGTCCGATGGGCGTAATTAAACGATTAAGAAGCACGATAATTTCCAGAAACGCTCTCAGGAGTGTGCCTGATGCTTTCCTGGCGTAAATGGACACTACCTTCCTCAGCCAGCGTTGCAGGAACGCACGTCGCCGAGCCTGTCGTGACCGCTGTCACCACTACGGGGCGCACCCTCACCCTTCGCGCGTGGCTCATCGGTATCCTCTGCGTCGTTCTGGTGGACCTGTGGATACACTGGGCGGAACTGGTGCTTGGACAGCGAGGGCATACCGCGCTGGCGAACACCTCCATCCCCGTCGGAGCGTTCAACGCGCTGGTTGCGCTGGTGGTGATCAACATGCTGTTGCGACGAACAGCAACCCGCTGGGCGCTGAACGCCCAGGAACTGCTGGTCATCTACGTGATGATGACGGTCGCAACCATGCTCTCCTCCTCCGGCGCTCTGCACTTCATCGTGCCGACGGTCACCGCAGCGTTCTATTACGCCTCGGCGGAGAACCGCTGGGCGGAGCTGTTCCACCGCTACATCCCCGATTGGCTGGCGCAAAAGGATGCGTTTGCGCTCAAATACTTCTATCAGGGCAATGCGCCCGTGCCACTGGGGCTGTGGTGGAAGCAGATCGGCGCGTGGACGCTTTTTATGACGGTCTACACCTTCACCTGTCTGTGCCTGATGGCTATCATGCGCCAGCAATGGGTGGAACGCGAGCGATTGACCTTCCCCACCGTTGCGCTTCCGCTGGCACTTATCCGTGAGCCGCAGTCGCTGTTCGGCAGTCGCCTGCTGTGGCTGGGGTTCGCCATCCCCTTCGCTTTGGGCACGCTGAACACCATCCATCTGAACTACCCTGCCGTCCCCGAAATCCCTCTGCGTGCTACTAGCCGCCTCGACATCGCGCAGTGGGTCACCACGCCCCCATGGAACGCGATCGGTTACATGCCCATGTCGTTCTATCCGTTCGTCATCGGCATTGCCTACCTGCTGTCGCTGGAGGTGACCTTCAGCTGCTGGTTCTTCTTTCTGGTCACCAAAGCGGAGCTGGTGCTGGGCTCGGCAATGGGATGGACCGCCGCCGCAGGGAGCGCAGCGCAAAGCGTCTACCCCTGGATCGGGCATCAGGGAGCAGGCGCATTCCTGGGGCTGACCGCCATCAGCCTGTATCTGGCGCGAAGGCATCTGCGTGCGGTCTGGCAAACCGCCTGGCAGGGTAGGGGCGATGATAGCATGGAACCGCTTTCCTACCGGTGGGCGGTGCTCGGCTTTTTCGCGGGGTTACTGGGCAGTATCGCTTTCTGCACCGCAGCGGGCATGAGCTGGGGCACGGCGGCGGTGTTGGTCCTGCTGGCACTGTCCTACATGATGGCGGCAACGCGCACCCGCGCCGAAAGCGGCAACGCCTGGCTGTTCGGTCCCAGCGTGGACGTATACCAGCTGATGACCACCACCTTCGGCACCATGGGCTTCCGAGCGCAGGACCTGACCATTCTCGCCTATATGCGCGCCCCGCTGGCGAACTTCGACCTGCGCTGTATCTCCATGCCGCACCAGCTGGACGGCTTCAAGATGGGCGGCGAACTGCGCGCCAACCTGCGCCAGCTGGTCATCGCCATGATGAGCGCTATCGCCCTCGGATTCGTCATCTCCTTTCTGATCGCTCTGGCGATATGGTATCAGTTCGGCGCGGGCGCCAAAGCCGAGCCATGGCGCACCTATATGGGACGCACCCCCTTCGACGCACTGGCAGACGCCCTCAAGACGCCTCTGAAACCAGACACCAACGGCACCATCGCCGTAGTATTTGGCTTCCTCATCACGGTGGTGCTGGCGGTACTGCGCACGCAAGTCGCATGGTTCCCCTTCCATCCCGTCGGTTACGCCATCGCCCAGACCTTTACCATGCAACAGGTCTGGCTACCCTTCATCATCGCGTGGGCGATCAAGTGGGTGGTCCTGCATTTCGGCGGGATGAAACTGTATCGCCAATCCCTGCCCTTCTTCTTTGGCTTGATACTGGGTGACTTTCTGAACGGGGGCTTTTGGACATTGGTCGGCTGTCTGACCGACATCAGCGTCTATCCCATCAACTGGTGAGCCAAGGTTCACCCTCACCTCCCCCCTCTCCCAACGCTGTGGGAGAGGGGGGAACAGCATGCGCTGAAGGGCGAACGTCCTCGTGAGCCATACGCCGACGTAGAGGAGTTCCCCACCCGCTCCGCGTATCAAGTACGCACCACGCAACCTTGTGAGGTGGCTAAATGCAGGTGCAAGTCGTTCCTTACGGTGGCTGGCAGACCTGCCTGCGCCTGGCGAACAACGAGGTAGAACTGATCGTCACCGCGGAAGTGGGATCCCGCATCATCCGTTTCGGCTTCATCGGCGGCGGGAACGAGTTCGTCGAATACCCCGAACAGATGGGGCGCAGAGGCGATAGCGAATACGTGGCTTACGGTGGACACCGCCTGTGGCTCGCGCCCGAAGTGGTAGAGCGCACCAAGCACCCCGATAACCTTCCGGTAGAGTGGGCACAGGAAGGCGAGGCACTGCGCGTGACCGCCCCCGTGGAAGCGGGCACCGGTATCCAGAAGTCCATGCGCATCTGGCTGAACCCCCGGCGCAATCACGTGCATCTCATCCATCGCATCACCAACCATAACGTCTGGCCCGTCACACTGGCACCGTGGGCGCTGACGGTCATGGCGCCCGGAGGCAGGGTCATCGTGCCCCAGGAGCCATACCGTCCACATCCTGACTTCCTGCTCCCCGTGCGCCCGCTGGTACTGTGGGGCTACACCAATATGAGTGACCCACGCTGGCGCTGGGGCGAGCGATACATCCAGCTCTGGCAGGATGCGAACGCGCAGAAGCCCCAAAAGTTCGGCGTGCTCAACACCCTGGGCTGGGCCAGCTACGTCAACGGCGACCGTCTGTTCCTAAAGCGGTTCCCTTACGACCCCAAAGCCACCTATCCCGACTTCGGCTGTAACTGCGAGTTCTTCACCAACAACCGAATGCTGGAAGTGGAGAGCCTGGGTGGGCTGACCACGCTGGAGCCAGGCGAATCGGTAACGCATGAGGAGCACTGGTACCTATGGCGCGGCACCCACGTCGGCGAGACGGACGAAGCCATCGATGCAGTGCTCCCCGCTCTGGTAGCGCAGACAGAGACGTAGCCCTCGCGTTGCTTTGGAAGGTTGAGGTGTGCCATAATCAGGCTGTAGGAACGTTAGCGACCGATCCCTGAAAGCACGCAACGATGCATATTCCTGACGCCTATCTCAGTCCGGCAACCCATGCGGTGACCGCGGGGGCGATGTTCCCTCTGTGGGCGGTCGCGGCGCGGCGCACCGCGAAAAGCCTCTCCGCGCGACAGGTTCCCCTTCTGTCGCTGGGAGCGGCGTTCTGCTTCGTCATCCAGATGTTCAACATCCCCGCGGTCGGCGGCACCACGGCGCACGCCGTCGGCGCAACCCTGCTGGCGATCCTGTTGGGACCCTGGCCTGCCCTGCTGGCGGTGACGGTGACCCTGGGCGTGCAGGCGATCTTCTTCGGTGACGGTGGGGTATTGGCGCTGGGCGCAAACGCGCTGAACATGGGGCTGGTAGCCACCTTCGCCGGCTACGGAGCCTATCGCCTGCTGGTGGGTAACGCCGAGATGGGCAGTGTCCGTGCGCTCGTGTCGGCGGGCGCGGGGGCGTTCGTGGGATCGGTGCTCTCTTCTGCCAGCGCGGGCATCCTGCTGGGCATCCAGCCGTTGATCGCGCACGACGCACAAGGACGCGCCCTGTACTTCCCCTTTGGACTGAACGTGTCCGTTCCCGCTATGGTTCACATCCACCTGCTGGTGGCGGCGCCGGTGGAGGCGGTGGTAACGGTGGGCGCGCTGGCTTACCTCTGGCACAACTTCCCCGAGCTGATAAGCCATCAGCGGGCGGTGCGGGTGGACAAGCCGATACGCCTGTGGATGGTGTTAGCCATCACGCTCCTGCTGACGCCACTCGGACTGCTCGCCACCGGCTCCGCCTGGGGTGAGTGGGACGAAGAGACCCTGCACAAACTGGTGGGCTACGTGCCTGCGGGCATCGCTCGGTTTGGCGAAGGTCTGCTCAAACCCTTTCTGCCCGACTACACCCTGCCCGGACGCGAAGGCAGAGGCTGGGAAGTGCTCGGATATATCCTGTCCGCCATCGTCGGCACGACCATCACCGCCCTCATCGCTCGCGCACTGGTGAGGAGACCCGTTCCCGTGCCAGCGGAGGTCGCATCCGCCGGCAAACCTTTGGACACCCTGCCCGCGTGGTTGGCGCAAGCCCAGCCGTTGGAGCCCGATTCGGGCAGAGGGCATCCGCGCGGACGATGGCTGGAGCAAAGCCTCCTGCAGGTGCGCGAGGCGGTGGCGAACGCCGTGGCGGCGGAAGAGTGGGCACGTCAGTCGGGCTACCTGCAGAGCCTGCACCCGCTCGCGAAAACCCTGTCCGCATTGGGCGCGCTGGTCGCCGTTTCGCTGGCACAGAGCATGGTAACGCCGCTGGCGGTGCTGGTCGGCAGTATCCTACTGGCAGTGGCGTCTCGCCTACCTCTGCGCACCTTCGTCCTGCGTGGACTGCTCACGGTGTTGCTGTTCGGGATAGTGGTTACCCTGCCGCTAACGCTTAACGCGGCGACGCCGGGACACGTTGTCTGGGAGCCTTTCGGCTGGGACGCACTGGCGGTCAGTGATGCCGGACTCCGCAGTGCACTTCTGCTTCTGCTGAGGATTAGCGCCGCGGTGTATGTGACCCTGTTATGGAGCCTTACCACCCGCTGGCATCTGCTCCTGCACAGCCTGCGAAGCCTGCGCCTGCCGCGATGGGCGGTGACCGGACTCGCGCTAACCTACCGCTATCTGTTTACGCTGGTCGAAACGCTGGCGGAGATGATACTGGCGCGGCGCAGTCGTCAACCCGGTGCGTTGACCTCCCAACAGGCACGGGGCTACGCGGGCGCGGGAACGGCGGTGCTGTTCGCCAAGAGCATCGCGCTGAACGAAGAGGTGTACCTGGCGATGCGCGCACGCGGTTTTGACGGTGACCTGCGCATGGCGTACCCGCGTCGCTGGGGATGGCGCGATACGCTCTGGCTGGCGTTCGTTGTGCTGTGGATTGTGGGCGCATTCTGGATGGGAGAACGGTATGTCGGCTAAAGAATCGCTCTACGAGTGCAGAAATGTTCATTTCGTCTATCCTGACGGCACGCCTGCGTTGAGAGGCATCTCGTTCCAGATATGGCGCGGCGACCGGGTGGCTATCCTAGGCGTCAACGGTAGCGGCAAGTCCACCCTCCTGCGCCTGCTGGACGGCTTGCTGGAGCCAACCCAAGGCGAACTGCGCTTCGCAGGCACACCCCTCACCGAGCGCAACCTGCAACAGCCACACTTCCAGCGCACCTTCCGCCAGCGGGTGGGGTTCGTGTTTCAAGATGCCGACGCACAGCTGTTCAACCCGACCGTGTGGGACGAGGTCGCCTTCGCCCCGCGCCAGCTGGGTTTGCCCGAAGAGGAAGTACGCACCCGTGTAACGGATACGCTGAACCTGCTGGGCATCGCGCATCTGGCAGAACGTGCGCCCTTCCGCCTGAGCGGCGGCGAGAAGCGCAAGGTGGCTATCGCCTGTGTGCTAAGTATGAACCCCGAAGTGCTCCTCATGGATGAACCCATCGCAGGACTGGACCCGCGTATGCAGAGCTGGCTAGTGCACACGTTGAATCTCCTGCACTCCGCTGGCAAGACGCTCCTTATCGCCACGCACAACCTGCACCTTCTCCCGGAGGTCGCCGACAGGGTGCTGATCCTCTCCGAAGAGCATACCCTGCTGGCGGATATGCCCATCCAAGAGGCGCTCAACAACATGCAGACGCTAATAACCGCAGGCTTGCTCCACGAACACCTGCACGCACATGGGGATACGGTGCACTCGCATCTGCACGGACACGAGCACCATCACTGAGACACATGCAATCTGCCCCGCGCCAGCAAGGCGAACACGCCCAGCTTCGTCACCCTGAGCACACGCGAAGGGTCTTGTCCTTTCGTCACCCTGAGCGTCAGCGAAGGGTCTCAAAATGTCATTCTGAGCGAAGCGAAGAATCTCTCCCCCAAAAACCCTTGCATTTTTGCGGAGACCAGTTTATACTTGGGGCAAGGGGATCGTAATAATTGTTGGCATCGGTATCAAGAAGCTAGCCGACGACCTTAAGGACTGGGTTGGGGCGTGACAGGGGCAAGCAGGCGTGCCACAATGAAGGTCGGAGATTAAGGTTACTCAACAAAGCGAAAGCTACCAGAAACCACTGGCGGAGGGTCTGGATGAAACAGGGAGCTATCTTACTGCTGGCACTGCTGGTGATACAGGCACACGCCCAGAAGCAGATCCTGCAAACGTGGAACGCCATCGAGGGCACGTTCACGTGGGATAAGCAGATCAAGCGCTCTGGGGCGCAGAGCATCCGTCTGCATAATCCCACCGCCGACCTGCGCAGTGGTGTGATGCACGTAGTGCCGTTGAACCAGACCAAGCCTACTCCGTTCCGCGTGACCGCATGGAGCCGAGCGGAGAACGTCTCGGGCAGTGCCGACTCCGGATACTCCCTGTATCTCGACCTGCACTACACTGACGGAACGCCCGAGTGGGGCTTGATTGCGCCCTTCAGCACGGGCACGCATGATTGGGAGCGCCGAGAGGTGCGGGTAGTTCCCCGCAAACCGGTGGCAAGGGTGAACGTCCATCTGCTCTTGCGCAATCATGCAGGCACGGCGTGGTTCGACGAGGTGCAGATGGAAACCATGGAAGGGCTTCAGGTGCTGGATTTGCAGACTACCCGCCAGCCTACCCTGCGTGCGGGAAAACCGACCGTCCGCTGGGGAGCTCCGGGCGATCTGCAGGTGCAGTTCGACGGGGCAGGGCTGGTCACCCAGGTTCTCTCAGGGGGCAAGCCGATACCGGCGGGACGTCTGCCCGGTGGGTGGTTCCTGCGCGACATGCAACAGCCCGATACCCTGGTGCCCTTTACCGGCAAATGGGGCAGTAGCAACCCGCCTGTGTGGAGTGGCGAAGCGAAGGGCGTTCAGATAGAGGTGCGCTACGAGCAGGCAGGCAAACTCCTGCAGGCAGCGGCGACTCTGCGCACTCCCGAAGGCTCGCCCGACCGCGCCATCAGCCTGATATGGGCGATGCCGGTGCAGATGGAGAAGGCAACCTGGTACGACGATATTCGCGAGTCGACGGAGGCGGGGCAGGGAGAGCACGCGAACCTGATTCGCATCAACGGCGGTGCGACCAACATGATGAGCCTCTATCCGCTGGCGTGCCTGAGCGGGGCGGATTGGGGTCTGGCGTGGGGATGGCGGATGGACACCCCGCGCCTCGTGCGGTTGTTTGCGAACCCGCAATGGGGCTGGGCGTGCGCGGCGTATGATGCCGTCATCACCGGCAAGACGCGCAAGTTTCCCTATCAGGCGCAGTTCCACCTGCTCCTGTGGTCTGCCGACTCCCAGTGGGGGTTTCGCTCCGCCTTGCAAAAGTATATCGACAACTTCCCCGACTGGTTCCGCAACCGCGTGCCCAAGCAAGGCATCTGGATGCCCTTCACCGCCCCGCACACCGTGCAGGGTGTGCAGGATTTTGGCATCGCTTTCCATGAGGGCGATAACAGCATCGCCGAGGACGACCAGCTGGGCATCCTGAGCTTCCACTACACTGAACCGATGAGTTACTGGATGCCTATGCCCAAAGAGTTTGCTCGCACTGACGCTGGTGCGGATGACTGCCTCCAGCAGTACGCGCAGGGCAAGATCGGCGATGCCTGGCAGAAAGCGCAGGCGCGAGCCACGCTGAAATGCGGAATCGTTACCGATGCGAGCGGAAGGCTGTACCGCTATATTACCGTTGCCCCATGGAACGACGGCGCGATGTTCCTGCTCAATCCCGATCCCGATATCCCCTCCGACCCTGACAACCCATCCAAAGCCTACCTGAACTTCCTTCCCCAGCACGCTCAGCGCGCCTATACCAAGCCGGGCACAGAAGGGCTGGACGGGGAATATCTGGACTCACTGGAGATGGGTGCGGAGATGTTGAACTTCCGCGAGGAGCACTTCGCAACGGCAGACGTGCCGCTGGTTTTCGACCCAAGCAGTTTGCGCCCGGCGATTTTGCAGATTTTCAGCACGTGGGAGTACACCCGGTACCTCGCCGAGGAGATGCGAAAGCGAGGCAAATGGCTGTTCGCAAACGGCGTGGGCTGGCGGTTCCCCTTCCTGATGGCGCAGTTGGACGTGTCGGGTACGGAGACCAACTGGTGGCAAGGCGGTGCATGGAAACCCGTCGCGCCAGCGCAAATGGACGTGTGGCGTAGTATGAGCTACCAGAAGCCCTACCTCCTGTTGATGAACACCGATTACGAGACCTTCGGCGGACAGGTAGAGCGATACTTTCAGCGGTGTCTGTTCTGGGGCATCTATCCTAGCATGTTCAGCCACAACGCTGCGGATAACCTCTACTGGCGTAACCCCAATTGGTATAACCGTGACCGACCGCTCTTCCAGAAATATATCCCGCTGATACGTAGGGTGGCAGAAACGGGCTGGCAACCCATCACCCATGCCACCGCGGAGGGCGGCTGGTTAGAGCGATACGGGGGCAACCTGTTTGCAGTATTTAATCCCCACAACGCCGAGCGGGAGGTGCGAGTGCGCATCGCTCTGCGTGCGCTGGGGGTCTCGGCGAAAGAGGTGAAGTCGCTGTTGGAACTGGTGCATGGTCTGGCGGTCCGCTGGACACTAGACGGCGACACGCTCCAGTTCACCTTGACGCTGGCGCCCGAGCAGACCGCGGTGGTCACGTGGTAGCTACCCCAGGTCATCAACCCGCGAACCGCGCCGGAGGTGGATCAACCTCTCCAGCAGGAGGCGGGTACAGCGCACATCCTCCAGCGCATAGATGCCCAGCGTGGTCAAGGCTTCGGAGTTGTAGAGGTGCTTCCACTGGTTCCACAACTGCACCGCCTCTGCCCCGCGCATCTGCGTGACGCTGGGGTGACGCGGCACCTGCAGGTGGGTCAGCAATGTCTTCAGCTTCAGATTGGGCGTGCGGAGTACGCGCAGGTCGCGCAGAGGCTGAGCTATGTGAATGTAGATGTCCAGATGTTGCCAGGCTCGGATCACCGTGCGCCCCTGGGGCAGGTGGTAGGCAATAAAAGGAAGGTCAAACTGCTCGCCGTTGTAGGTTGCCACGCGAGTGAGAAACGGTGCGTGCTCGGCGAACTGCTGTAAGGGACAGATGGTGATGCGATGGTAGCCGTATTCCTGTGCCTTCGCCTCGAGGTGGCGCAGGGTTTCCACAGCCCCGTGTAGGTCCTTCACATACAGCCTTGCCTGTTCCTCCTCATCCTGCTGATAGAGCGCGATCAGGGTCAGCTCGCTGGATGCCGGGTCGATGCCGGTGGTCTCGATATCGAGAAACACCGCGCTCAGATAGTCCTCAGGTTGGTGTATCACGAGTATCTCCTTTCGAGAGAGTTCTGGACAAGAATATACTATCACAGAATACGCGCGCGCAACAGCCTCTTCGCCCCTCCGAAAAATAGGTTCGTTGATGATTTGACAGGATTTTGCCTGAATGTTATAATGGGCACGACGATACGGATAGCGCTGCGTGTGCACGAAACTTTAGACCAACGACCCGTCTCTGTTGCTTTCACACCGCACGCCGGTGCGTCACACAGCGCACGTTCGCAGGGAAGGAGGAACCCACATGCTTCGAACGTACGCTGACTGGTTACACCGCAACTTTTGCGCCGTGCCCGTGTCGGTCGTTGCCTCTGCGGTAAAAGGGGGAATGCCTTTGGAGCGCATCGCTGGCGAGGTACGCCCCGACCACGATTACAGCGCGCTTGGTCTTCCGCGCCACCCGCAGATGTGGCTGATCGCCGGTGAGCACTGTCAGCAGATGCTCTCTCAGCCCGAGATTCAGGAAGAGGTGGTGGAGGCGGGCTTCATCATCTACCGCGATGGCGAGGGGCGCATCTGGCTGGGGATTGAGCCGCGCGAGGCAGAGTTGGAGATGCCCTCGGATACCATGCTAGAGCATCACGTCAAGCCGCTGTATCACATCCTGCATGGGGAAGAGGAGACCGCCAAGCTGGCTACGGTCGAGTATCGCATTGTGCGCACCACCGACGACCGGTTGATGGAACAGCATCTGAACGAGCTGGTCTCGCACGGCTGGGAGATCACGCACTTCCAGGCGGTGATCATTCAGGAGACGCGCTCCACGCTGTTCATCGCTCTGCTTCGCAAGCAGACCACCTGAGATTACAGGTCTCCCATTGCGCGAAGCAGGCGGGCTTGCGCCAGGAGGTGCTCCGTGCGTGCTTCGAACAATCGGGTGCGTGCGTCGGTGAGCGCGGCGATGGCGTCTATCTGCTCGACGAGTGGCGCTTTGCCCTCATTCACGCGCAGAACCGCTATCCGGTACGATTCTTCCGCGTCCTGAAGGGCGGCCTCCGCCGTCCCCAGGTTCGCTTTCGCCGTCTGAATATCCAGCCACGCCCGGCGCACTTCGTTTTCCACCTGCAACTGCAGGGCGCGCAGGCTGGCTTGCTGTTCCTTCTCGCGCGAAGCGGCTTCCCGTACCCGCGCCTCCAGCTGCCCTCCCGTCCAGATGGGCAGGCTGACCACCAGGGTAACGGTATAGCCGGATTCCGCAGACATCCCCTGCGTCTTTAGCCAGTCCCCAGAGGCGGTCAGATAGGTCTGTGGCATCCGCGCACCCTGAGCCGCGCGCCGCTCCAACTCTCGCATCTGGAGCAGACACCGATTTGCCTGCAAGAGGGCGCGGTGCTGGAGGGCACGCTGTACTGCCTCATCGACCTCGCCCGGCAGATGGAAGACAGGCTCCTGCAGGTCTGAGGGTAACGTCACCGCCCCAGTCGGAGGCACGCCCATGCTGACCTGCAGGTCCAGCAGGCTTTTCTGGAAATTGTTGCGCGCGGTGGTCAGCTCTTGCCGGGCGGACGCCTCCGCGGCGCGACTGCGCAGGAGGTAAGATAACGGCACCTTGCCGACATCGTACATCGCCTGAACTCTGCGCGTCTGCTCCTCTTGTGCCTGCAGTTGCTTCTCCGCCACCCCTACTAGTTGCCACCGCAGAAGCGCTTGCAGGTAACGCTCGGTTACCTCCAGACGCACCTCTTGAACCATCTCTTGCACCTCCGCGGACATCGCCTCGCTCTCTTTACGCGCAGAGCCCGCCATTGCTTGCAGGCGTCCCCCAGTGAACAGAGGCAGAGCCAACTTGACCTGCGTGGACGAAAACCCCTCGCGCCCCGCCATGCGCATCGAGTCGGGCATGACCCCCGGCGAGGAGGTCAGCATATTCTCCACGGTTCCCTGCGCCAGCCAGCCCGTTGCCGAAACCTGCGGCTTCAGCATCCCAGCAGCCGCCTGTGCCTGTGCCGATACCGCGTCTCTACGTGCCATAACGGCTTGCAGGCGCGGATTGGTTCGCTCCGCCTGCGACAGGGCATCCTGCAGGCTCAAGGTCGTCTGCCCAAGCGAGGGCAAACAGAACAACACCAACCATATCCCGCTCAGCAATCTGTACCGCTCCACTTCACACCTCCTGAAGATGCTATATTTCTACAGCCAATAGAAGAATACGCAGATATTGTGTCGTTCTGTGTCGGCGGTTGTCAAGGAGATTGCGAGCATCTCCAAATGGGTCGGAGCTTGGCATATAGGGAACACAGGCGTGCGAGCAGGCGATGTCTCAAAGGTTCATCTTCTTGAAGACTCTCTCCGGGATGGAGCGGATAATCAGCATAATCAGCCACCAGACGGCGGGCACATAAGCGATGTCCTTGCCCTTCAGGATAGCCTGCACGCTTTCCCGTGCCACCCGCTGTGGCGAGGCGAGGAAGGGCAGTTTCCCCCTGCCCCACGTCATGCGCGTATCCACAAAGCCCGGTTTGATCGTGGTGACCTGCACCCCCTTGCGGCTCAGGCGGTTGCGCAATCCCTGTAGGAAAAGCGAGAACCCTCCCTTCGCGGAGCCGTACGGGTAGTTCTGCCCGCGTCCGCGGTCTCCCGCTACCGAGCTGACGCCCGCAATAAAGCCTTTGCCCCGCTCCTCCAGCACACCCGCCACCAGCGTCAGCAAAGATGCCGCCCCTGTGAAGTTGACTTCTATCAGCCGTTTCAGCGCGGAGGGCTGACGGAACGCCGCCTCCAGCCCGTCCATCGTGCCCGCTACCCACACCACGCCCTCTATCTCGCCCATCGTTCGAAGTACGTTTTGCACAAACGCCTCGTGCTCCTCGATCGCCGCGGCGTCAAACCGTCCCGTGTACACCGTCGCCCCGAAGCGGATGCGCAGGTCGCTGGCAACACGCTCTACCTCTTCCAAATCGCGCCCCGCCAGGAACAGCGTATCCCCCAGGCGGGCAAACTCGTACGCCATGTATCGCGCCAGTGGAGAGGTCGCCCCCACGAGCAACACATGCCTCATCAGAGCACCTCCAGCAAACGCAGGCGACGCGCCATGTCGGACTGCAATCGCCCCTTCGGGTCTACCTGTGCTTTCACCGCTTGCCAGCGCGACAACTGCGGGTAGGTGAGGTGGAAGGTCTCCGCCGACATACGTGCATCTTTGGCCAGATACAGCCTGCCTCCTGCCTCGCTCACGATGCTGTCCAGCGCATCGAGCACCGCAAACAGCCCATCGCGCACGGGAAAGTCCAACGCCAGCGTGTATCCGGGCATCGGGAACGAGAGCAATCCGCCGCTTGGCTCGCCCATTCGCTTAAGCACCGACAGGAAGGGATAGGTGCGCCGTGCCTGAGCGGTTTCCAGTATCCGCGCGAGGTTGCGAACCCCGTTCTCGTAAGGTAGCACGCACTGCCACTGCACGAAGCCCCGTTTTCCGTACGCGCGGTTCCATTGCAGGATGCTATCCAGCGGGTAGAAGTAGGTGTCATAGTCGGTGACCACCCCGTCGCGCGTGGGGTGAGCCCGGTAGTACATGCTGTTAAACGCTCGCAAAGAGAGCGGGTTCAGCACGAACTCCGGCAGGTCAAAGGGAAGGGTTTTGGTGCGTTTAGCCCTTACGGTGAAGGGACTGTGGCGGTGGGGGATGGGCAGTTCGTCCGGGCTGGCGTGCCTGCCAAACATCAGTACCCCTTTGCCGAAATCCCTGCCACTGGCGACGCAATCCAGCCAGGCAACGGAGTAAGGATAACGCGCGTCACGCTCGTGGAAGGTTTGCAGGGTCTCGTCGAGGTTGCGCGTGCGCACGTAGTCCACAACGATATACGCCGACTGCACGCGGCGCAGTTGCAGTTCCACCTCCAGCACGATACCCGTCAGCCCCATGCCTCCGAGGGTGGCAAAAAAGAGGTCAACGTTCTGCTCACGCGAACAGCGCACGCTCTCCCCCGAGGGAAGCAGAAGCAGGAGCTGGCGCACGAAGTTGCCGATGGAGCCTTCATGATGATGGTTTTTGCCGTGTACATCGCACGCCACACACGCGCCCACCGTGCAAAACTTTGTGCCCGGCGTTACCGGCAGGAACCACCCACGTGGCAGGAAGGTACGGATGATGTCGGCAAGGGATGTCCCTCCCTCACAGCGCAGGACGCCCGTTTCGGCATCAAACGCCAGGAAGCGGTCGAGGCGCTCCATCAGGATCACCCCACCCTCGCTGTTCAGCCCAGCATCGCCATAAGCCCGCCCCAGCCCGCGGGGGAGGAAGCCTGCCGGCTCTTCGCCCTGAAGGGTCTGTGCCACCTCCCGCACCCGCTCGGGGCGATAGAGATGGCATCTTGCACGCGGAAAACGCCCCCAGCCAGTGATCTCCTTCTGCAGGAAAAAAGTGCTCATCGGTATGTAGTTACCCTTTAAATCATAGAAGCGATCACACCCGAAAGCAGTAGCGACAACAGCACCATCACCCCTGCCCACCATTTCCAGCGACGCGTGCTGAACACCTGCAATACCAACACCATCCCCATGATGACCAACAGGTCAATCGCCATTTTGCCCTGTGGATGGTTTTGTGGCTCGCCCAGCACGCCAAGGTAGGTGCCTGTAGCGGATAACCCCACCAGCATCAGCAGGGAAGCCGCTACCCGTTCGTTGGAGCGCAGTTCCGCCCCGATGGTGATCAGCACCAACATCGCGCCCAGCAATCCGCTGAGCTCCAGACCGATCGGCATCCAGCGCGTCCATTGAGAGGTGCCCAGCACGACGGTAAACAGGGGAACCAGGCACGCCACAAACAGGGGCACATACCAGAACGATACCTGTCGGAAATGCGGGCGGGGCGGAAGCACTTCCAGCCGAACGGGAATGGTGATGCGCTGTTCCCCATTGACAAACTGCACCACATCTTCGAGCGTTCCCTGCGCCGAGACCATGCTGGTGTCCGCAGTGAGAGTGATGACCTGCTGGCGCCGCTGGATGGTAGGCGGGTGCACATACAGCCATCCCGGATGCGATACCAGCCGCGCGTCCAGCGGCTTTTTGTTGTTGGAACGTACCATCACCCGCGCCATACACTGCTCGCCCTGTCGAACCGGACCCAGCGACACCTGCGGCGGCTCCACACGCGCGCGTCCAGTGTTCTTGCTCACGCCCTCGGCAGGAGCCTCCGCCGCCAGCTTGTGCCGCTGTTGCGCCCCATATGCCTGCGCTGATACCACCGCGAGCGTCTTTCCATCCAGCGAGGTGTTGGGCAGTATCGCCTGCACCCGGCGCAGTGCCTGCAAGAACTCCTCGGCTGAGGCGAATCGGTGCTCCTTGCGCTTCGCCAGCGCGCGGTCTATCACCCGTTGTAGGGCGTCGGGCGCATCGGGCACAAAGCCACGCAGGGGAACAGGCTCATCCTCCTGCACCGCCCGCTTCCATGAGAAGGGGTCCTTGGGCTTGACGGCGTTGAAGGGGCGCTTGCCAGTGACCATCTCGTACAGCGTCACCCCGACCGCCCACAGGTCAGAACGATGGTCAGACCGCTCTCCTTCCTCGAAATCTTCGGGTGCCATGTACACGTAGGTTCCCGCTCCCCCTGCGTAGGAGCCGGTGCCCAGGATGGTCGCCAGCCCGAAATCCACCAGTTTAACCACGCCGTCTTTGCGTATCAGGATGTTGCCCGGCTTGATGTCGCGGTGGATGGTGTGATTGCGGTGTGCGTAATCCAGCGCATCCAGCACCTGAATAGCGATGTCCAGTGCTTGAGGGATGGGTAGTTTGCCCTGCTGACGGAGCAGTTCCTGCAGGTTGACGCCTGGCACATACTCCATCGCCACAAGGATTTTGCCCTCCATGCGGTCCACACTGTGCACTCGCACGATGTTGGGGTGGTTCAGCCGGTCCAGCAGACGCGCCTCCTCCAGGAACCGCTCCATGTCGCCTGCTTGCACGTTGATCTCCTTCAGGGCGACCTGTTTGCGCAGGAGCGAGTCCCACGCCAGATAGACGATGCCAGTGGCACCGTAGCCCAGCACGTCCACGCGCTCGTATTTACCGATTGGGCTGAGGGGCATGGTTCACCTCCGCCGGGATTGCGCGGAAGAGGGTGAGTTTTCCGGCGTCGATCACGTACACCGAACCATCAGCTCCGACGGCGATCGCCGCCGGGCGGGTGAGCCTTCGCTCGCCGATGGTGCCGACCAGTTCCCCGTCGGGGCGGTATTTGGCGATTCGGCGGTTGGCGCGGTCGCAGACGTACAGGTTGCCCTGCCTATCCGTCGCGAAGTATACCATGTCGGGCTTGATGTCCGGCGAGGCCGCCTCGCGGAAGGGCTGTTTCGCCGAGGTGAGTATCTTGCCCTCTGGAGAGATACACAGTATCCTGCCTTGCTCGCTCATGGCGTAAATCCTGCCCTGCGGGTCGATCACCAGGGGCGCGCCGCGCAGTGGCTTGTTCAACAGCACCTGCGGCTCTGCGTAACGCACCTGTGCCAGATTCGGCAAGGGTGGTGGTACCGACAATGGTGCTGGCTTGGGTTTCTTGCCGAGGGGCAGGCCCAGCAAGGCGGCGAGCACGATTAGCAGAACCAGCACCCCTGCCGTAATGGCGTAATGCACCGGTATCCGCTGCTGAGCTACACGCACCACCCGACGCATCGGGTCGCGTAGGGTCGGCAGTTCAGGCACCGTTTGTAGTTCCTCCCCCTCCTCTGCTGGAACCGCACCTCGCCTATCGATCGCCAACAGCACGGTGATGTTGTCCTGTCCGCCTCTGGCGTTGGCGGATTCGACCAACCGTCGGCACGCATGGTCGGGGCGATGCCGGTGCGAGCGCAAGAGATGGGCAATCTCCTCCTCCGAGAGCATGTTGGTTAGACCATCGGTGCACAGCAGTATTGCGTCGCCCGGCTCAAGGTCGGTAGAGCCGACATCAGGCGTGTAATCGGCGTTGGTGCCTACAGCGCGGGTCAGCATGTGTCGGAAACGGCTATGGCGTGCCTGTTCGAGGCTCATTCCGCCGGCGCGCACCTGCTCCGCGACAAAGGTATGGTCCTCGGTCAACGCAAGGAGCCTCTCGCCGCGCAGGAGGTAGGCACGACTGTCTCCCACGTGCGCGACCCACAACTGCCCCCCCTTTACCAGGGCGATGACCAGCGTGGTGCCCATGCCATCGTAGAGCGGACTTTCGCTGGCTCTCTGCTGGATGGCGATGTGCGCGGCTTCCACCGCAAAGCGCAAAAGGGCGGACGTGTCGGTGATTCCTGCGTTGTTCAGGATCGCCTGGGAAACGGCTTCTACGGCGGACTTGCTGGCGACCTCGCCGGCGTTACGTCCCCCCATGCCGTCGGCTACAATCAGTGCAAAGTCGTACGCACCGTGCAACTGCGCCGAGTCCAGCACGGCGAAGCTGTCCTCGTTGTGCGCCCGGACTCTGCCCACGTCGCTTGCGGTGGCTATCTGCCACAATCCCTGTCGCTTCTGTTCTGCGCTTAAACGAGCCATCTATCTACTCCACATCCCGTCTGATCGTCCAGGCAACGTACAGCACAAACACTACCAGCCCAGCCAGCAACACGAAACGGAGCAACCCTGCCAGCACGTTCATGGCGATTCCTCAATCTCGATACGCAATGTCACACTGCCCACCCGGATCGTATCGCCAGAGTGCAGAGTAACGGGCTTATGCGGGGAAAGCCGGGTTTCGTTCACCACGGTGCCCGAGGCACTGCCGGCGTCCTCTATCTGCCACTCCGTGCCGTTCCAGCGGATGAGCGCATGGCGCATCGCCACGTCCGCTTCCTGCAGGGAGATGTCCGCCGTTAACGCCCGCCCGATGAGCGCTTCGCCCGGCAGGGGAATCCCCTCCTCCTGCGGGGTATCCGGGTGCAGGATGAGGCGGGCAGGGGGGCGCGAGGACGCCATCTCGGCGGTTAGCGGCTCCTTTGGCGCTGAGGGTTGATGCTCGCCTTCAAAGATCAACGTGGTCTTGCCCATGCGGATGCGGTCTCCGGAACGGAGCGCCCTGTTGTCCACCCGGACTTCGTTCACAAACAAACCGTTGGTGCTTTGCAGGTCGTAGATGATGTAGTTGCCTGTTACGGCGTCCCACTCGATACGAGCGTGGCGTCGGGAAACCTGCCGGTCTGCCTCCAGCACCAGGTCACACCCTGCATGGCGCGAACGCCCAAGGATGACCGGTCGGTTTGTGAGGTGGAGCAATACCCTTCCGTCCTCGCTTCTCAGCACTGCACGTGCTCCTACGTCGGAAGCCACGTCGGTAGCCAAAGGTGTTGGTGTGCTAGCCACGTTGGTAACCTCTTCGGGTGCTGGAGCCAAGGTGGTGGGAAGCGGGATAGAGGTATCGAACTTTGCGGTGATGCGCAATGCCTGGCGAGGCGCGTTGCCGGCGGGCACAGGCTGTGCCACCACCTCGCATACAATGCCGCCGCGTAGCCGATAGCCCTCTTCCTGCAGTTCCTGCCACAAAGCATCTGCCAGTTCTTGCGGCTGCAGGAAGGTCAGATATGCCTCCTGTTCTTCGGGGTTTTGCAGGGCGATCTCCAGTTTGTAGCGGTTGGGCACGTAGACCTCGCCGTCCAGCCCTTCGATACGGTGCTCCTCTGCCGCCATGACCAGGCGACGCAGAACCTCACGGGGATGCAGTTCACCCCCCACTCCGAAAAGTCTCTCGTACCAGTCGCCAAACAGGGTGTTGATACGCTCGAACAGTCCGCGCACGCGGTATCACCTTCTTGCCGTGTTGTGCTTTGATTATATCCTGCCCAGCGCACCACGTCAATGTTTTGCGAAGGGTGTTCGCCCCCTGACGGGCCCATGTCGGGAAACGGGCTGGGCATCGGTCTCACTCCCTTCTTCAGCCAGGTTATACCTGAGCGCGTGAGATGGGTCAAACCAGCAGGCTTTACCGTGCCTTAACATCGTAGGGAGGTATAATAGAAACAACTCACCAATCTATGGGCGTGGAGAGCAATCAAGGAGGGAGCGAATGGCATCTTCAAACCTTTCACGCAGGCAACTTCTCCGGGCAGGTATGGCGCTGGCTGGTAGCGGGCTATTGCTTCGTGAGGCACCGGCGCAGATACACCGCCGAGGGGCGCAGGTGAAGAACATCATTTTCATGGTCTCCGACGGCATGAGCATGGGCGTGCCCTCCATAGCGGAGCCGTTCTCGCAGATGGTGCGGGCACGGGGCACTCACTGGTTCCGCCTCCTGCAAGATCCCGAAGTGGTGACGGGCCTCTTCGAAACGCGTTCTTTGGACTCGCTGGTTACCGACTCGTCCGCGGCGAGCAGTGCGTGGGGCAGTGGTTCCCGCGTGTTCAACGGAGCGATCAACGTCCTGCCGGATGGCACGAAGCTCACGCCCATCGCGCACGTCATGCGCCGGGCAGGCAAGAAGATCGGGCTGGTGACCACGACCACCATCACCCACGCCACTCCAGCCGGTTTTGCGGCGGTGCATCCCAGGCGTGATGACGAGCATATCATCGCCGAGCAGTATTTGGATGTTGTAGACGTGCTCATGGGAGGGGGGCGACGGTTCTTTGACCCCCAACAGCGGTCGGATAAGCGCGACCTGATAGCCGAATATCAGCGCAAAGGTTATACCTTCTGGGAGAGGCGCGAACAGGTGCGCGGGCGTGAACGGCCGGAGAAGGTGCTGGGGCTGTTCTACGGGGGGCACGTGCCTTTCACTATTGACCACCGCAACTCTGCCAGGCTATGGGAACAGGTTCCTACGCTGGCGGAGATGGCGCGCACCGCGCTGGAGATCCTGTCTCGCGCGCGCAATGGCTTCCTCCTGCAGATTGAAGGGGGGCGTGTAGACCATGCTGCCCACTCCAACGATGCTGCCGCCCTGCTGTGGGACCAGCTCGCCTTTGACGACGCCATCGCCGTTGCGGTGGACTTCGTACGCCGGCATCCGGACACCCTCCTGGTAATTACCAGCGATCACGGCAACTCCAACCCGGGCTTGAACGGCATGGGCGAAGAGTACCGCGACAGCACCAAGTGCCTAGAGCGCATTACCCAGGCGAAAGGCTCGTACGGCGCTATCCAACAGATGCTGAAGGACGCTGGCACACCGACCCCCGACAAGGTGCGCGAGGCGGTGCAAGAGGTCACGGGCATCGAGATCACTCGCGAGGAGGCAGAGACCGTCGCCAGCGTAGCGCAAGGGAAGTCCGCGCCGGTGCTTAACCGTGCCCACGCCAATCTGGTTGGCGTGCTAGGGGAGATACTCAGTAATTACAACGGAGTCGCGTGGATAGGCACCCAGCACACCAACGACTGGACCTTGGTGACCGCGTTGGGAGCGGGCAAGGAGATGTTTGCGGGTATCCGCCCGCATAAGGAGGCCTTCTATCAGATGCTCAAGTTGACGGGCATCTCCTTCCGCAATCCGGAGATGACACCCGATCAGGCGAAGCGGTATCTGGCACGCGCACCGCGCGTTTCTCCGGTGCACTGGGTGTAATGTGAGAGGGCGCGAGCATCGCCCCCCCCGCAACTACATGGACTGTAGCAGTTCTAGCATCTCGCGGTCCAGCTTGTGTCCGCGCCAGTCTTCGTAGCGCACGTCACTGCGTCCGCTGTCCACCGGACCAAAGGGGCCGTAGAAGTTCCACATCGCCCAGCCCCAGTTCGCCTCCTTCCACAGGCTCAGCAGGTCGCGAAGCCAGGCGAGTACCACCCAGTGCGGGGTCTGGTGATAAGCACCGAACTCGCCAATCATTACCCCGACGCCCTTCTTCTCCAGCTCCTTCCACGGCTTGTAGAGGCGTTCCCAGATCGTCTGCTTGTCCCACACGGTGTTGCCCTCACGCCAGGGGTGGGTGGGCTCGGGCCATTTGTCGGAGCCTTGCACCCAACTGGCTTTGTAGTGCGAGATGACAAAGGGGTCGTAGCCGCGCGTTGCCCCCGCAACCTTCAACCCGGCCAGCTCCTCGATGGGAGTACGCGCCCAGTTCCGCCCATCGCAGATGATGAGCCGGTTCGGGTCCTGCTCGCGAATCGCCTCTACCACCCGCTCGACCACGCGGCGGTGCACTTCGGGGCTGATGTCCACCGGCTCGTTGAACAGGTTGAAGCTGACCTGTGTGTTCGGAATGCCCTTGTAGCGTCTGGCAAAGTGCGCCCAATGCAAACAGCACACTTTTAACGCCTCATCATCCGTCCACACCGATTTCGGCTCTGGCGGTGAGGCGACCGTGTAGCCGGGTGCGCGATGGAAGTTGATGCACACATGCACGCCGTGTTTTTGCCCGTAGCGCACCGCTGTATCGATCTCCTTCAGGGTCTCCTCGCGCAGTTTCTTCCAGTCCGTGCCATCGATCCAACAGCGGTAGTCCATCGGAAGACGAACGAAATTAAAGCCCAGCTCCGCAATCCACGCGAAATCCTGCTCGTTAAAGGGATGATTACTCCAGTCGCGATGAAACTTGTTGAGCAGGTTAAAGCCTCGCCAGCGGGGAAGTTTTTGCGGAGTAGCCGCGGGAAGTCTGCGCTGTGCCGACTGTGCCATATCCACCTCCACCTCTCGTTGCTCCAGTTACCTCCGTTTTCGATGTGCCCCGACGAAAGTCCTTTCGCCCGACCGCCTATCGGCTACTTTTTGCCGAAGCGATAGCCTGCGATGCTGGCGTCGCTGGTCAGGATCACGAAATCGGCGGCGCAGGCGGTGGAGGCGGGGGCTTCCAACTCTAGCACATGCGTTCCCGCGCGCAGGGATACCGTCTCCGTGCGCAGGACGTCCATGCCCAGTATGGTAGGTGCCTCCTCGACACGAAGCGGTTTGCCGTCCAGCACCACACGCGGAGCCACCAGCTTACCCTCTACCACACAGCGCACGAAAAACGTATACTTGCCTGCCGTTTCCACCGGGAAGCGGGTGCGAATGGACTTCTTCGGTGGGAGCCACACACAGGTCTGCCCTGTGCCCGGACTGCAATCGGGTTGAGCGCGTTTGGCGTTGCCACGCAGGTCGGTAAACCCCTCGCACTGCAGAAGCAGTTCCGCGGGCGGCTTGGTGAAGGCAACAACGGCGATGCCTGCGGCAGGTATCTGCACTCGAATGGTGCCCGATGGTGGGTTCTGTATCTGCGGATACGCGCTGAAAGCCTCTCGGTTCAAACGTAGTTCACGGGTAACGGGCTGTGCCGTGCTGTTGAACAGCAAGATACGGTCGGTCAGCAGGGTGGTGAAGACGCCATCCGGCTCGTCGTCTATGGGCGGCGCGTTGTGCCCCGTGGGCAAGATGTCCGAAAGATGGTAGACCAGCCGTCTCAGCACCTCCATATAGGCGGAGATGCCATCCTGAGCGCGGCGCACCGGTACAAACACACATAGCCCCTTCCCCACCTTCTGCGTCCATCGGGTGGCGAGCACCTGCGGGTCGATCTGGTAAACGTAGCGCACCACAGGCGCGCTATCCAGCGGAGGCACGCTACTGTCCACCGCCGCCACCTGAATCTCGGCTATCTGTGCCCCACGTCCCTGTGCCCGAATCGACAGCGCTGTCCATCCGTCCGCCTTCACCCAGTCCGCGGGAACGACGAACTTGTAGACCGTCTCGCCGGGACTGTCCAGATAGCCGAGCAGATTCTGTCCCAGCCGCACGGCACAGCGCGGGGACGGCTCTTCGCGGGGCAGAATGGCGCGGATGGTGAGGCTATAGGCTTGCCCCTGCTTCAGAGGCAGGTTCACCTGCGCGTTCGCGCCTGTCCACCGCCAGGTGCGTTCCCCCTGAAGCTCCGGTTGCGACCACCCTCCCTGCAGGAAGTCAGTTACGGCGGGGTCGCCCATGCGCAATACATACCCCCCCGCAGGAATCTCTCCCTTCAGGGTGGGGCTGAGCGGTTGCAGTCTGCCCGCATAGCCGAACAGTTTGCGCCAAGCACTGCCGTCGCCCTCCACGCTGGTCACCTTGCCGAAGTCGTAGGCGACAGCCACCCCACCTGCCTCCACCCACTGGGCGATCTTCTCCAGCACCTCCTGTTCCACCACCTGCCCCTCCCAGAAGACGAGCAGGCGGTATCTGTCCAGCGCACCATCGCGAATCATACGCTCGTCCACGATGTCGAAGGCGAACAGGTCCCGCGCCCAGGCACACCCGAGGCGCATGGTGGGCGCCTCTCCCACATCCGCCAGACGCACGGCGGTGGAGGGGAAGAACATCGCCACGTCTACCACCCGCTGTGCCGTGGTGAGATAGCGCAGATTCTGTTCGTACACCGGTTCGTTGGTGATGGGGTTGACCGCCCAGTCGAACAAGCCGGTGGCTCCCTGCGTCACCGCCTCGTAGAGGGCTTCCGCCTGCCGTTGGGCGTTCAGTGTGCCCGGCGTTTCCAGCCACAAGGGCACCTCGTAGAACCGGCAGGCGGAGGCGATGCGTGCCAGCATGAAGCTTTCGTTCTCGGCGAGGGGCAGGTATCCCGCTTGGGTGGAGCGCACCGCCACCCCATATCGCGAAGCCACCTTCACCAGCGCGGAGATGTCCGCCCCATAGCGCACGTCCTCATCGGGGAAGCCGATGGGCAATATCCGGAGCGTGCGCGGGAAATAGCGCTGTGACAGCCGGCACACCACATCGGTGAAGTAGGTGACGCCGTTCTGATACCAGCCCACGAAGTCCAGCCACCACCGCTTGCCCTCCGTGGGGGAACGCGGATAACGAATCTCCTCCTCTTTGGCGAACTGCGTGCCCCATGCCTTGTTCAGCCCGGCGAGGTCGCCGTATTTGCGAAGCATCGCCCGGCGAAAACTGCTCTGCGCGCTGTCGTCTCCGCACCAGAAGCCTTTGTGGTTGTGCGCCTTGCCAAACCGCCGTTCCCAATCCTCACGCTGTTCGCGCGATAGCAGACGTGCGCCGGTGAACAGCCCTGCCTCACCGTAGTCACCATGGATGCCCAGCACCAACGCAGAGCCGCGCGGCTGGGTACCACCGAACTGCCTCGCCAGCGCGGACCACTGCCTGTCCAGCCATCGTGCGAAGGACGGCGCCCACGGCGAGATGGCGGGTATCTCCTCACCGTGCTCGACACAGCGGGTTAGGGCAGGTTTTTCCTTCTCGATGTACCATCTGGGCAGGAAGGCGTAATGGGGGAACAGCGCGAACAGGAAGCCCTCCTCACGCGCTCTGTGGTACACCTCCTCTGCCGACGTCCAGTCCCACTGTCCGGGAGCCACTTCGTTGCTGGACAGATGGTCGGTGTCGTACTGCCACACCGAGAACCCCAGCAGTCTGAGGGTAGTCAGCCAGTCGGGATTTGCGCCCCCGAAGCTGAGGGCGAGCCGTGCCCCCGGTCGAGAGGGCTGTGCCAGCGAATCGGGGGAGGGGGAGGTGTACACCCGCACAAACCGACGGGTGTCTTTGTGGGGTGTGCGCACTCCCCCGGCAATTGCCGCAATCATCAACAGAAGAAGAATGCCTATGCCTGTCCACCGCAGGGGCGAGTGTTTCATATTTTATCCATTCGCGAAAGATACGGGGGTTCCTGCAAGCATCGTGATCGCGTTGCTATTGGAGGGCGAACCTCCTGGTGAGCCATCCTGCGGGCGGGGCGGGGGTATCCGGCTCGGCGTCTGCCTCGCCCTCCACTTTTTCGTCACCCTGAGCGCAAGCGAAGGGTCTCAAAAACGAGATTCTTCGCTCTGCTCTATTAGTATAGTAGTATAGAAGTAGACGCCCAACCCGATCCCTAAAAAAGGGCAGACACCACCAGTGGGGCTGAGAAGGTCTATGCTTACGCTGCGGCAGACCCATATGCTTCTGCAGACACAGCCCCACCCTGCCCACAAGGGCTAAATAGACTGACTTGTAGCAAGCCTACCCAATAGAGACAGCCAAAAGGGTAGGAAGGTGGTGTTGCCCCACACTTGGAGTATAACACAAGGCATCAGGAGGGAACAAGCATGAAAGCGGTTGGCATCGATGTCAGCAGTGACAGTTTCACCGCCGCGGTGTTTGACGGGAGCCGGGTGGTTGAGTGTCAGTGCTTCGCCCTGCGGGAGGGTTGGCAGGAGGCGTTCGTGCAGTGGTGTGCCCAGCAAGGGGTATGCGTCGGCACCGACTGGGTGGTGGTAGAGAACACGGGGGTGTATAGCGCGGTGGTATGCTCTAGCCTGCAGGGGGCAGGCTTTCGGTTGAGCGTGGTGAACCCCCATCAGGTGTCCCTGCGCTTTCGGCTTGGCAAGACGAACGAGGTGGATGCGGGTCGTCTGGCGGAGTATGGGTATCGTTTTAGGGATGTTCTGGAGGGGTGGAGCGCTTCGCCTGTTGCTGGGGTGTTGCTGGATCAGTTACTGGGTTTGCGGTATCAATACCTGTGCTGTATCCAGCGGTTAGAGCAGTGTGTGCAGGCGTATCGGCGTCACCCGGTGCACGACGCGGCTTTTTTGCAGAAGCAGGATGGGCAGTTGGAGCAGTTGCGCCAGTGGTTGAGGGATATAGAGGAGCAGATACGTGCGTTGGTGGCTTCGGATGGCTCGTTACGGGAGGGCTGTGCGTTAGCGCGTTCGGTTCCTGGGATGGGGGAGGTCTTGTCGTGGGAGTTGGCAGTAGTGACGGATGGTTTCGCGCTTGCACACGGGGCGGGTGTTATGCAGTTATGTAGGCATAGCCCCTCACGAGTGGCGCAGTGGTCGTCGGGTGAACAAGGGTTCGCACAGTCGGGGTTACGGTGCGGAGCATCTGCGTCGGGGGTTGTATATGGCGAGCGTGACGGCGATACGGGTTAGTGGGGAGTTACGGGAGTATCACCTTCGCAAGCGTGCGGAGGGGAAGCCGGGTTTAGTGGTGCGGAACGCTGTCATGAACAAGGTTATTCACCGGGTATGCGCCTGCTTACGGGACGGTCGTCGGTATGAGCTGGCGTATGTTCGTGAGGTGGCATGAGGGCGCATTTTTTCGTGAAGCCCCTGACAAACAACATAGACCTCAGCATGACAACAACAGCGTCATTCTGTTCCGCCTTCCCTCTGTCATTCTGAGCGAAGCGAAGAATCTCGGAGATGCCTCGCCAGCGCTCAACGTGACGAAGTTAACACTTAGCATGGCAATCCCGCTACGCTATGACTGATTCCAGATGGAGCGCGCGGAGCCAAGCGGGTTGCACGCACTGACCACGTAACTCTCCAGCTGGCGATATTCAGGATGTATACACTCGTAGACGCCGTTCGTCCGGAAGTCATCGATCAGTTCTTGGAAGCCTCGCTCCGCCAGCTGGGGATTGACGGGATGAATTGCCTGCATCACCCAGCCAGTCGCGGTTGCCCAGTAGGCACCGTTCTGATAGCGGTCCGGCGCGATGGGCGTGAGGAGCCTCTGCCAGTATTCGCCTTTGAACAGATGGCGCACCTGTCCCTTCCACATGTAGTCCTCGTATCGCTGTACCGACAGGCGCTGGAGTTTCGCCTTGCGATCGCCTAATGGGAAGCCGATGGACAGGGCGTAGGCGTTGCCCCAGATGTCCACCTGTTTGCAGTCTCTTGTGGCGGCGAGGAAGGCTTCCCTTTTGTCATCCCACAGCCGGGTCAGGTTTTTCTCGATCTCCTGGGCGCGGCGATGGTATTCCGCGGCGCGCTGGATTCTGCCTATCTGTCTGTGCCATCGCTCCAACCGCCGGCACGCCGTCCAGTAGAGCAAGGATTCCATCAGCAGTTCGCCTGTCTTACCAATGCAATCGGTAAAGCCGTATGGTGAGTGCGGCTTATCGGGGTTGTTATACACCAGTCCGTGCGTGCTGAGAGGAACCCAGTCCAGCCCCTTGTCCAGCGGGGTGGACCACTCCTTGAAGAGTGTTTGGCGCCGGGGGAGCGGTACACGCTGAAGATAGGCATCGACCACAATCACCAGAAAGGGCGGGTTGTCCAGATTGGGCTCACCGAGTGGGCTGTTCTCCGGTCCGGCGACATAAACGGGCGTGCCATCTGGGCGTACGCGGTCGGGCATGGCGCCATCTGTACGCTGTCCACGTAGGAGGTATCGGATACAGGCTTCGATATGTTCCTGCGGGATGAGGTCGGCAGTGTACTCTACCATATAGGCGAAGTCGCGGGTCCATAGAGCAGCGTAGTGCGCCTTACCATCGGGGGTATAAAGCACCGTGCCGTCCTGCGCTCTGGTCTGACAGCCTTGCAGCAGTCTCTGCGCCGTTTGGGTCAGCCAGGCGATGTTTTCGTGTAGGGCGGGTGTCATTTCTCATCTGGGCTCCTTTGTCCGCAGAAAGCCTATCCCTTCTGCGATTCCTATCATTCGCGTATGGACGGGCTCAGAGTTCCTCTGGGGTGGCTTGTGCCACCCCAGAGGAACTACGAAAGCCCACCGTCTAAGACCTCAGCGGGTAGCGGCAGGAGGTGGCGTCGGTGCACCGTACTGGGAGGCACCGTAATTTGCTGGCGGTGTCCACTTAGGTGCTTTTGGTGCCAGGAAAATCTTGTAACCCGCGAAGAACAGCACGACTAGCACCGCGATGATGACCACTGCCGCCGTTATTGGGCTGATGTTTCGTTTCATGCTACCCCCCTCAGTTCTGGCGTCGCCAGTCCCATTTTTGGACGTTATAGTAGATCCACATCTGGCTATCCCTGAACCACTTGGCGTGTCCATCGCAGAAGACGTAGTTGCGTCCACCGGCATGGCGGGCGATCCAGTCGGGATAACATTGTGGACACGTCCACTGGGGGTCGAACTGTCCCGTCCAGTCGGGATAGCCGTGCCAGCCCTGCATCTCGATGGCCCAGTTCGCCTTGCCGCTATCCCAGAACAGCACCGTGTCGGCAGGGCGGGGGATATAGGAGATCTTGGCAGGCGGTCCCAGATACTCGCCCGAGTCGGCTATCCAGTTGCTGTAGATATAGCCTGCGTTGTCGGTAGAAGTTGCCGGTCGCCACGCGGTGCGGTAGCCTGAGGGACAAGCGAAGATGCCCACATTCTTGATGTAGGGCAGGAGAATAACGCCCCAGTTCGGCGAGTAATCCTGCGGGCGCTGGGTGGGACCTGTGTACCAGCCGTAGGGCTCGCCGTTGGGTTTGCGCAGGTCTCCGCGACAGGGCCAGACGTGCCAGTTACAGCCACCCGGCTCACCCGGATGCAGGCGATAGAGCTCCATGAACTGGTTGTCATAGTCCTGAAGGTACATCATTGCCGCCATGCCCAACTGCTTGGTGTTGGACAGACAGCTCGTCTGGTGGGCTTTCTCGCGCGCTTGTGCGAAGACGGGGAACAGAATCGCTGCCAGTATCGCGATGATCGCGATCACAACAAGCAGCTCGATGAGTGTAAAGGCGGTTACGTTGCGCTTCA
>PSLZ01000014.1:0-75819 GCA_040289885.1 Armatimonadota bacterium
GTGGTGTGTTTTTTGTGTGTTGTGTGTGCGATGGGGTGGGCATGGGTCGCTGGCAGGCAGTTCAAGAATTTTTTTCTCGAACACCCTCCCCTCTCAAATTGACTTCTCTCCTCAAATGTGCTAAACTACAATGGTGCGTTAGCGAGGCAACGCCTACTGCCGTTGTGCCGTTGTCCCCCTGGGGACAACCGTAGAACGGCACGTGGACGGTGAACGCTGAGCGACGCACCACACACTATCCACAACGGAAGGGGGAAGCGCACGCAGAATGCCACTGACCAAAGAGCAGAAAGCCGAGATTGTTCGGAAGTACCAGCGCTTTGAAGGCGACACCGGTTCGCCCGAAGTGCAGCTGGCTCTATTGACCGCGCGCATCAACCTGCTGACCGAGCACCTGCGCCAGCATAAGCATGACTACCATACCCGGCGCGGGCTGATGATGTTGGTTGGTGAGCGTAAACGATTGCTCGACTATCTGGCTCGGCAGGATATTCAGCGCTATCGGGCGCTGGTCAGCTCTCTCGGCATCCGCAGTAAGCAGTAGCCAAAACCTGTTTAGCCGGATTGCAGATTCAAACACAAGAGGAGTTCCATCTATCCATGATACACACCGTCGAAGTGGAAATCGCCGGTCAACTCATCCAGATCGAGACCGGCCGCGTCGCCAAGCAAGCAAACGGTGCCGTTCTAGTGCGTTCGGGCGACACCATCGTGCTGTGTACCGCCACCATGAGCCGGGGAGCCCGTACTGATATCGATTTCTTCCCGTTGGTGGTGGACTATGAAGAACGCAAGTACTCTGTCGGCAAGATACCGGGCGGTTTCATCAAGCGAGGAGGACGTCCCAGCGATAAGGCGGTGCTGACTGCGCGTTTGATTGACCGTCCCCTGCGCCCGCTGTTCCCCAACGGGATGCGCAACGAAGTGCAGGTCATTGCCATGCCCCTGTCGGTGGATAACGAGCACCTGCCCGACGTGCTCTCCATCATCGGTGCCTCCGCCGCGCTCACCATCTCCAATATCCCATTTAACGGACCAGTGGGCGCAGTGCGCATCGGCAGGATGAACGACGAGTGGATCATCAATCCCTCGTTTGACCGGGTGGAAAACGGCGACCTGGACCTGGTGGTGGCGGGCACGAAGGACTACATCGTGATGGTGGAGGCGGGCGCTAACGAGGTTACCGAAGCGCAGATTCTGGAAGCGCTCGACCTCGCGCACGAGTACATCCGCCCCATCTGCGCGGTTCAGGAAGAACTCGCCGCCAAAGTGGGCACGGTCAAAGCCGAAGTGCCTATCTACTCCGTGCCGGAAGACATCCTCGCCCGCGTGCGCGAGCAGTTCGCCGACCAAGTGCTTCAGGCCATCCAACAGCCCGACAAGTCCGCCCGAGAAGAAGCCATCGAACTGCTCAAGGAAGAGATCGTGCAGGCGCTACTGCCAGAGTACCCCGAGCAGGAGACCGACCTGCGCGAAGCCGCCGACAAGGTGGTCAAAGAGCAGGTCCGTCGGCTGATCATGGAGTACAAGGCGCGCCCCGACGGCAGAAAATACGACGAAATCCGCCCCATCAGCTGCATGGTGGGACTTTTGCCCAGGGTACATGGTTCAGCACTGTTCACGCGCGGGCAAACGCAGGTGCTCACCAGCGTCACGCTCGGACCGATGGAAGAGGCGCAAATCATCGACACGCTGGAGGAGGATGGGTTCAAGCGCTACATGCACTTCTACAACTTCCCGCCCTACAGCGTGGGCGAGACACGCCCCCTGCGCGGACCGGGCAGGCGCGAGATCGGGCACGGCGCGCTGGCAGAACGTGCCTTGCGTCCCATGATCCCGCCCGAAGAGGAGTTCCCCTATGCCATCCTGCTTACCTCCGAAGTGCTGGAATCCAATGGCTCCACCTCGATGGCAAGCGTATGCGGTTCCACGCTGGCGCTGATGGACGCGGGCGTGCAGATCAAGGCGCCTGTGGCAGGGGTGGCCATGGGGCTGATGACCCAGGGCGATGAATGGGTCGTGCTCAGCGACATCCAGGGCATGGAGGACTTCTCCGGCGATATGGACTTCAAAGTCGCCGGCACCGCTAAGGGTATCACCGCCCTGCAGTTGGACACCAAGATTTCGGGTATCCCACGACCCGTGTTCGAGCGTGCGCTGGAACAGGCGCGGCAGGGCAGGCTGTATATCCTCGAGAAGATGCTGGAGACCATCGACAAGCCGCGCGACCATATCAGCCCGTATGCGCCACGCATCATCGTGATGGAGATCCATCCCGATAAGATCGGCGATGTCATCGGTCCGGGCGGGCGCATCATCAAGAAAATCCTTGCCGACACGGGTACCCGCATCCAGATTGAGCAGGACGGGCGCGTCTATATCGCCGCTGATGACCAGGAGAGCGGTGAGCGAGCACGCAAGATGATCGAGGACCTCACCCGCGACGTAGCGGTCGGCGAAACCTTCCTCGGTAAAGTCACCCGTACCTCCTCGCTGGGAGTGTTCGTGGAGATCCTGCCCGGCAAGGAAGGGCTGGTGCCGCTGTCGCAGTTGTCCGACCAGCGCGTGCGCCGAGCCGACGAACTGGTCAAAGTGGGCGACGAGATTCTGGTGAAGGTGGTAGAGATCGACAACCTGGGCAGAATCAACCTGAGCGCACGCGGACTGCATAACGTGTTCAGCGGACAGGCGTCCAGTGCGGCTCCACCCTCTGGTGGCGGTCGTCCCGGCGGTGGACACGAGCCCTCTGGCTATGGACGCGGCGCAGAGGTGCGCCGCCATCGCGGCGATGATGATACACCGCGCGCTAGGTTCCGCCCGAAGCGCTAGAGGCAGATTTCCCAACTTCCCCTCTCCCGCCGTGCCGGGAGAGGGGACACGGGTGAGGGTTATCCCACAACATGCCCATAGAAACCTTCGTTTTGTCTAACGGTCTACGTGTCGTTTGTGAACCGATGCCCTCCGCCCGCTCCGTAGCGGTGGGGGTATATATCGGCACCGGCTCGCGCGACGAAGCCACCCCCGAGCGCGGTATCTCGCACTTTATCGAGCACATGGTGTTCAAAGGAACCGCTCGCCGCGACGCGCTCGACATCGTGCGCGAAATCGAGGGGCGCGGCGGCTATATCAACGCCGAGACCGACAAAGAGTACACCGCCTTCTACGTGCGCGTCCTGCCCGAAGACCTGTCGGTCGCACTGGATGTGCTTTCGGATATGCTGATCACGCCGCGCCTGGACCCGCAGGATATCGAGCGTGAGAAGCGCGTGGTGATCGAGGAACTGCGCGAACTGATGGACTACCCCGAAGAGTACGTCTACGACCTGTTCGCGCAAGCACTGTGGAGGCGTCATCCGCTGGCGCATCCGGTCATCGGCGAAGAGCGTACCGTCCGCTCGTTCACCCGCGAGCAGATACTGCAGGTGCTGCACGAGCGATACACCGCCTCCAACACCGTCGTCGCCGCCGCAGGGCAGGTCGATCCTATCGAACTGACCGCGCTGGTGGAACGCTTCTTCCGCGAGATGCCCACTAGCCACCCCCAGCCCCGACTGCGCCGGGCATGCGCCCACGCCAGCCAGCGATTCCTGCCCCATCCCACCAAACAGGTGCACTTCTGCATGGGCACCGCGGGCGTCAGCCTGTACGATGAGCGCAAATACACCGTCGCCGTGCTGGATACCTTGTTGGGTGGCAACATGAGCAGTCGCCTCTTTCAGGAGGTGCGCGAGAAACGCGGGCTGGTGTATCACATCAGCACCTCCGCCACCGCCTACCGCGAGGGAGGATACTTCGCTATCCACGCGAACTGCAGTCCCGAAAACTACCATCAAGTGATCGACGTGGTGCACAGCCAACTGCAGGAGGTCTGCGAAGGTAGCCTCACCGAAGAAGAGGTGGAGCGAAGCAAGCACCAACTGCGAGGAGGACTGCTGATGAGCACCGAAAGCGTTAACGGGCGCATGTCCACCAACGCCAAAAGCCTGCTCTTTCACAGGCGCGTGATCACCGTGGACGAGATGATTGAGCGCATCGGGCAGGTGGACGCCCAGCAGGTGGTGCAGGTGGCGCGCGACCTGCTCGGTCACGCAGAGATGACCATTGCTGCCATTGGAAGCTTTTCAGAAGGAGGTAACGGGCAGGATGAACACCCTTAACGCGGAAGACACCATCCGTGTTGCCGTCGCGGGGGCGTGCGGACGCATGGGCACGTTGGTGGTACCAACGGTGATGAAACAGCCCGACATGGTATTGGTGAGCGCAATCGACAAACAGCACGTGGGCGAAGATATCGGCACCCTTGCCATGGATCACCCGATAGGCATCACCGTCACCGACCACCTTGCTGATGCGCTGGTGCAGACCCAGCCGCACGTGCTGGTGGACTTTACCACTTTAGGCGCAGCGGTGAGCCATATCTACACCGCACTGGAGCACGGTGTGATTCCGGTGGTGGGCACCAGCGGGTTCTCGGCGCAAATGCTGTCCGACGTGCGCGAGGCGGTTCAACGTACCGGCACTGCTTGCATCATCGTGCCCAACTTTGCCATCGGCGCGGTGCTGATGATGCAGTTCGCAAAGGAGGCGGCGCGCTACTTCCCCAACGCCGAGATCGTCGAGCTCCATCACGATGGCAAGGTGGATGCCCCCTCGGGAACGGCGATACGCACCGCCGAGATGATCGCCGCCGCCCGCACCGAAAGACCGCGCCAGCCCGTTCAGGAACAGAAGTTCGAGGGAGCGCGTGGTGCATCGGTGGCAAGTGTGCCCGTGCACAGCGTGCGACTGCCCGGATTGGTTGCCCATCAGATGGTACTCTTCGGCGGGCAGGGCGAGGTGCTGACCATTCGCCACGACTCGGTCGACCGCCAGTCGTTCATGCCGGGCGTTCTGCTTGCCATCCGCAAGGCGCGAAGCGTGCAGGGACTGGTGGTTGGGCTGGAGCACCTGCTGTAGTACGCCTTGCGGCTCAGAAGGACGACAGGATGTCCTGCTGAGCAGAGCAAGGCATCTCGTCTTTGTCATGCTGAGCGCCAGCGAAGCATCTCTCGGCAGTCAAACGGGCGTCATGCTGAGCGCCAGCGAAGCATCTCGTAGTTAAAAAAGAGGGGCGAGATTCTTCGCTTCGCTCAGAATGACAACAGAGAGGCTCAGAATGACAAGAGAACGGCTCACAAGGACAGAGGAAAAGGCGCACGACGATGGGGGAAAATAACAGTGTCAGCGATGCACTGAGCGAAAAACTGCAGGCACTGCCCGCCCTGCCGGGGGTGTACCTCTTCAAAGACGCGCAGGGCAGTGTGCTCTATGTGGGCAAAGCCGTTTCTCTGCGCTCGCGGGTGCGCTCGTACTTCCACAAAAGCGCGGAAAACTCCCTCAAAATCCGCCGACTCGTACAAAAGATCGCCGACCTGGAATGGATTGTCACCGACACCGAGCTGGAAGCCCTCGTGCTGGAGTGTAACCTCATCAAGCGCTATCGCCCGCCATACAATATCCGCCTGCGCGATGACAAACAGTATCCCTTCCTGTGCTTGACCACCTCCGAGCCTTTCCCGCGCCTCCTGTTGGCACGCCGTGCCAAGAACGACGGCAACCGCTACTTTGGTCCGTATTCCGGTAGCCGACCTGTCTACCAGACCATCCACCTGTTGAACCAGTTGTTCCCGCTGGTCACCTGTGGCGAGGCGTTCACCGGTGAGCCGGTGCGCAAGCCCTGCCTGTATTACCACATGGGCAAGTGTCCCGCGCCCTGTGCCGGTCTTGCGGACCCCGAGCGTTACCGGGAGACGGTGCGCGAGGTGGAGATGTTCCTCAGCGGCAAGCACGAGAAACTGCTGAAGTCGCTCTACAAGCAGATGCAAGAGGCAGCGGAAAAGCTCGAGTTTGAGCGCGCTGCTGCCCTGCGCGACCAGATACGCGCTGTCGAACAGGTCATCACTCAGCAGAAGGTGGTCTCCACCGAGATGGTAGACCAGGACGTGCTGGCATACGCGGCGGACGAACAGCGCGCGCTGGTGCAGATGTTCTTCATCCGCGGCGGCAAGCTCATCGGGCAACAGCACTTTTTCCTGGACGGCGCCACCGAAGAGGACCAACGCACCGCCCTGCAGGAGTTTCTGAAGCAGTACTATGACCAGGCACAGGACGTGCCCAGCGAGGTGCTCCTACCCACACCCATCGAGGAGGCGCACATCATCGAGCAATGGCTCAGGCAGAAGAAGGGCAAGCGGGTGGAACTGCACACCCCTCAGCGCGGAAGCAAGAAGAAACTGCTTGAGATGGCGCTAACCAACGCCGAACTAGCGCTCCAGCAGGCGCGCCAGCAATGGCTGCAGAAGAAGGCACAGCAGGAGGCGGTGCTGACCGCCCTCCAGCAAGCGTTGGGGCTGGAAATATTGCCCCGCCGAATCGAGGCGTACGACATCTCGAACATCCAGGGCTTCGCGCCCGTTGGGGTGATGGTGGTGATGAAGGAGGGCAAACCCTCCAAGAGCGATTACCGGCGGTTCAGCATCAAATACCTGCCTGAAACCCCTAACGACTTCGCCATGATGAAAGAGGTAGTCACCCGCCGCCTGCAGGAGGCGCAAAAAGGCAATCGCAAGTTTGCCGAACTGCCGCATCTGATGCTGATCGACGGGGGCAAGGGTCAGCTGAACGCCGCGCTGGAGGCGATGCAGGAGGTTGGGCTGAAGGTTCCTGCCATCGGGCTGGCGAAGCGATTCGAGGAGATCTACCTGCCCGAACGCTCCGAGCCGGTGATTCTGCCTAAGGATTCGCCCGCCCTGCATCTGCTGCAGGCTATCCGCGACGAGGCACACCGATTCGCCGTAGAATATCACCGGAAACTACGAATCAAGCGTAGTACCTCCTCCGTGCTGGACGACATCGCGGGGGTGGGTGCCAAACGCAAGCAGGCTCTGCTCAAGCACTTCGGCTCGGTGAAACGTTTGAAAGAGGCAAGTGTCGAAGAGATTGCGGCGGTGCCATCCATCACTCGCCCATTGGCAGAAACCATCTACAGACAACTGCATCAGGAGGAGCAAACATGATCGGGCTAATCTTACGCTGGGTTGCGAACGCCCTTGCGCTGTTGTTGACCGTATGGCTTGGCAAAACGCTGGGACTGGGGCTTTATGTGAGCGGTCTGTGGGGCGCGATGATCGCCGCACTGGTCATCGGGCTGATCAACGCCTTCATCCGCCCCATCGTGGTGATGCTGACGCTCCCACTGAACTGTCTGACTTTCGGGCTGTTTAGCCTGGTGATCAACGCCTTCCTGTTCTGGCTGGCGGGTCAGCTGTTGGCGGAGTTCAAGGTGCGGGGCGCGGTCGCCGCGCTGTTTGGCTCCATCGTCATGAGCATCTTCAGCAGTGTGTTCAGCCACGCACTGGAACCCGGCAAACATCACGGATAGTTTTATGGAACAATGCAGAGGGAAATGGCGCGCAAACGCTGGATACTGATAACCGGCATGTCGGGGGCGGGGAAGACGCTGGTGTCGCACATCTTCGAAGACCTGGGCTATTTTTGCGTGGATAATCTGCCCCCGCGCCTCCTGCCAATGCTGGTGGACCTGAGCAAGGAACACCCCAAGCAGATGCAGTACGTTGCGCTGGTGATCGATACCCGCTGTGGGGCGATGCTGTCGGAACTGCTGGACAATGTGCGCCATGTGGCGGAGCAGGGAGTGCCCATCCAGATACTGTTTCTGGACTGCAGTGACGAGGAGCTGGTTCAGCGGTTCCGGGAGACTCGCCGCAAGCATCCCCTGTTTCACCAGCATCCGACCATCCTGCAAAGCATCCGTGCCGAGCGCGTGATGCTCGAGGAGGTGCGTGCCAGCGCGGACCGGGTGATTGACACCTCGCGGCTGGCTCCGCATGAACTGCGCGCCCAGATCGAAGCCGAGTACGGTGTGCTGGAGCAGACGGCGGGCATTGCGGTGAACGTGCTGTCGTTCGGCTTTAAGTACGGGGTACCGCCTGAAGCGGACCTGGTGTTTGACGTACGCTTTCTGGCGAACCCGCACTACGTGCCACACCTGCGTGCACTGGACGGACGCAACCCGCTGATACGCAGTTACGTGTTCAGCGACCCGCTGGCCAAAGCGTTTCTGAACAAGCTGAACGACCTAGTGGATTTTACCCTGCCCCAGTATATTCGGGAAGGCAAGGCGTATCTGACCATCGCTATCGGCTGTACGGGAGGACAACACCGCTCGGTAGTAATCGCGGAGCAGGTAGGACGGTTCCTGATGGAGAAAGGTTACCGGGTAAACGTCCAGCACCGTGACGTGAATCGTCACTTACAAACCCTGCTGGAAGGGTGAGCACCGATGCAAAGCTCTTGGAGCCCACGAAAGATCCTAAGCCTGCCCAGCGCCCGCTGGTTGATGCCCGGGATGCTGATCAAACGCTGGCTCCTGCTGGCGATGCTGGGCGTGGCGGTCATGTTCATCGGTCTGCTGGTGCTCATCGACGTGCGCTTCCCCGAAGTTTTAACATGGATTCACCGCAACGTGCAGGAAACCTCCCGCCAGATCGGCTCGCAAGGCACTCTCGGCTGGACGGTTGCCGGGGTGAGCATCATCTGCCTCGGCATGGCGCTAAGCCTGATAGGCGTGCGTGGGCTGGTGCGAACCATCGCATGTGCCATAGACCCCGTTGCGGGACGACGTCTCGCCCACGTCATCTATAACCGACGAAACCTCCAGCTGGGCCCTCAGCTGGTAGCTATCGGTGGTGGCACGGGATTGTCCACCCTGTTGCGCGGTCTGAAACAGTTCTCCAGCAACGTCACCGCCATCGTGACCGTGACCGACGACGGGGGCAGTTCGGGCAGGCTTACCGAGCAGTTCGGCGTCCTGCCGCCGGGCGATATTCGCAACTGTTTGGTCGCCCTCGCCGATGCCGAGCCTATCATGACCGAGCTGTTCCAGTATCGCTTTCGCGGAAGCGCGGGGCTTGGCGGACATAGCTTCGGCAACCTGCTGATCGTGGCGATGACCAACATCACCGGCGATTTCGAACGCGCCATCCGGGAAACCAGCAAGGTCTTAGCCATTCGCGGGCGTGTCCTGCCGTCGACGCTGGACCATGTGCGCCTGCAGGCGAAAATGGAGGACGGCTCCATCATTGAGGGCGAGACCGCTATCGCCAGTTCGCCGCTCAAAATCCGCCAGATGATGCTGAACCCACCCAACGCCCGCGCGTTGGACGAGGCACTGCAGGCTATCCGCGACGCAGATGTGCTTGTGCTGGGACCTGGCAGTGTTTTCACCAGCATCATCCCGAATCTGCTGGTAGAAGGTATCGCCGACGCCATCCGCCGCAGTCATGCTCTGCGCGTGTACGTGTGCAACGTGATGACCCAGCCGGGCGAAACCGACGGCTTCACTGCCAGCGACCATGTGCGGGCGATTGAGGCACACTGCCCGGCGCGCCTGTTCGACTATGTGCTGGTGAACACCACCCGTCCCTCACCCGAACTGCTCGAGCGATACCGCCAATCGGGGGCAGAGTTCGTGGAACCCGATAACGACCGCATCCGCGCCATGGGCTATCGCACCATCGTTGGCGACTTCATCAGCCAGACAGATGTGGTACGCCACGACCCGTATAAGCTAGCGGACGCCATCATGCACCTGCTGAGCCGCAAGAAGTGACCGACGGGGGATGCGCTGAACCGCCATCAGCGACAGCAGTAGCACCCCGAAGCCTATCCAGAAGGGGATACGATAGTCGTCCAGCGCCTTCCACAAAGTGCCTCCCAGCACGGGCATGATCACCGCCGCGATGTGGTTCATCGTGGTGCCCATCGCCAGACTGGGAGTCAGGTCGCCCTTCTGCACGATGCGATTCAGAAACACCGTAATGCCCATGCTGAAACTGAACAGCACGCTATCGGTAACAAACAGGGCATAGAGCAGGCGCACATCTCGCAAAGTGGCATAGCCCGCAAACACGCAGGCGATCAGCACGTAGTAGAGCGTGAGCAGGCGTTGCTCGCCAAAGCGATCGATCAGTCTTCCCACCGCTGGCGCGATGAGCGCCCCCAGACTGGCGTTCACGAATGCCAGCGTCAGCATGGTCTGCACCGGCGTGCCGTATACTAGTATCAACACATACGAGGCGAAGGTGCTGAATATCTGCCGGCGACACCCCTCGAGGAACGTTAACACGTAGTACAGACTGTATTCGCGTCGCAGGATGATGGGCTGGCGTTGTCCACTGCCTGCGTGCGAGGAGAGCAGAAACGCCATCAGCGCTGAGAGGGCAATGGTTGCACCCGCGACCACGAATAGTACCTTGTAAGAGAGATACGCCTTGAACAGCCTTGCCGAACCCAGCGCCACGATTACCGCCAGTGAGCCCACCGCGCCCATCCGACCCAGATGTCTGCCCCCTTCGCGCCCGCCTGCCAGCGACAGCGTGATCGCCGGCGATACCGAGGACCACAGATGGAAGCCGGTAGACCAGAACACGTTCAGAGCTACCAGCATCCAGTAACTGCTGGCGGTGCCCATCGCGCCGATACCCAGCGCGCACACCAGCAGAGCTATCCCAGCCAGCCTCGGCTCGGCGAGGGCTACCAGCGTGCCCGCGATAGGAGCGGTGAGCAGTCCGGGCAGTTCACGCAAAGACTCCAGCACTCCCAACTGGGAAGGCGAGACATGGAGCACCTCGCGAATGAAGTTCTGAAAGATGCCGTTGTACACGGCGAAGCCAAAGGAGAAGCAAAAGGTCAGACTGGCGAACAGAATCCAGTCACGCTGGATGGTAGATTGGCTTTTTATCCCCAAGAACATGAGCGATGGTTCTTTTTGGTTTGTTCGGTTCTTGTTCAGCGCACACGAAGGTTTTCCCTCTAGATCTCCAGTGCGCGGCGCACCGCGTCCATATCGGGAGGCACATGCACCGGTGCCACCCGCGCGGCTTCGATGGCAGTGTCGGGGTCTTTCAGTCCATGCCCGGTCAGGGTCACCGTGACAATCGCCGGTTCGCGGAAATAGCCTCTCTGCGCCAGCTTGCGCAAGCCTGCGATGGGGGCAACAGACGCTGGTTCCGCAAACACGCCCTCTAGCGATGCCACCAACCGATAGGCGTCCAGAATCTCCTCATCGGTCACCTTCTCGATCAGTCCACCCGATTCGTCGCGTGCGGCGATCGCCTCTTTCCAGCTGGCAGGGTTGCCGATACGGATGGCGGTGGCTACCGTTTCGGGATGCTCGATCACGCGCCCTTCCACCAGCGGTGCAGAGCCTGCGGCTTGAAAGCCCAGCATCTTCGGCAGGCGGGTGGTCTTCCCGTGCTGGTAGTACTCCCGATACCCCTGCCAGTACGCAACGATGTTGCGGGCATTGCCCACCGGGATGGCGTGATAGTGGGGTGCATCGCCCAGCTCGTCGCAAATCTCGAAGGCAGCGGTCTTCTGCCCCTCGCCCCGATAGGGGTTAATGGAGTTGACGATGGTGATCGGATACTCTTGCGCGATACGTTGAACCATCGCCAGCGCGGCGTCGAAGTTGCCGTCAATCGCGATGACCTTCGCCCCGTGCATCAGCGCCTGCGTGAGTTTGCCCAACGCTACCTTGCCGGAAGGCAGAAGCACGTAACAGCGCATCCCCGCCCGCGCGGCGTAGGCAGCAGCGGAAGCGGAGGTATTGCCCGTGGAGGCGCAGATGACCGCCTGCACTCCCTCCTCCGCGGCTTTGGAGATAGCCATCGTCATGCCCCGGTCCTTGAACGAGCCGGTGGGGTTCGCACCCTCATATTTCAGATAGATGTACAGGTGCGGAGCGATAGCCTGGGCTAGGCGGGGCGCAGGGATGAGTGGTGTCTCCCCCTCCAGCAACGTCACTACAGGGGTGCGGTCGGTCACAGGCAAAAAACGCCTGTATTTGGCAATAATTCCCTGTCTCATTCCGTCTCTCTTATCGGCGTGTGGGGAGCTCCGGTGAAGGCACTGGTGAGCCGGGTGGGATTCGAACCCACGACCCTCGCCTTAAAAGGGCGATGCTCTGCCTGCTGAGCTACCGGCTCAAACCGTTTTATTCTACCCCAATTCGCACCAGAAATCAACTGCGTGGAGCACCGTCATCCTGAGTCTATTTTTTGTCATTCTGAGCGAAGCGAAGAATCCCAACCGAGATGCAGAGCTGGCGCTCAGCATGACGTGGTGAGCCGTTTCCCCCACCCCAACCCCCGTTGCTGTTGGAGGGTGAACGTCCTCGTGAGCCGTCCTGCGGGCGGGGAGGGGGTATTCGGCTCGGCGGGAGCCTCGCCCTCCAGTTTCCCATCACCCTAAGCGCAACGCCAACGGGGATTGTGCTCTCACAGGAATCGATGCCTCCGCGCGCGAAAAGGGAAACGCAACTGTGAAAGGAGGCTGTAGAGATGGACGCTTATACCCCACGCAAGGAGCATAAGTTCACCTTCGGACTGTGGACGGTGGGCAACCGTGGGCGCGACCCCTTCGGCGATGTGGTGCGCGAGCCGGTCACGCCCATCCGCGCGGTGCAGAAGCTGTCGGAACTGGGCGCATACGGCGTCAACCTGCACGATAACGACCTCGTGCCCATCGATGCCACCCCTGCCGAGCGCAACCGCATCGTGAAGGAGTTCAAGCAGACGTTGGACGACCATGGCATGAAGCTGGTGATGGGCACCACCAACCTGTTCTATCACCCCGTGTTCAAGGACGGCGCGTTTACCTCTAACGACCCCCAAGTGCGTGCCTATGCCCTGCAGAAGTCCATGCAGGCGATTGATCTGGCGGTTGAGCTGGGCGCGGAGATATACGTCTTTTGGGGTGGGCGCGAGGGCACCGAGTGTGATGCAAGCAAAGACCCCACCGACGCCATCAAGCGCTACCGCGAGTGTATCAACTTCCTGATCCACTACGTCAGGGACAACAAGTACTCCCTGCGCTTTGCGATGGAACCCAAGCCCAACGAGCCGCGCGGCGACATCTTCCTGCCCAATGTGGGGGCGATGCTGGCGTTCATCAACACGCTGGACGACCCCGACATGGTGGGCGTTAACCCCGAGGTGGCGCATGAGCACATGGCGGGGCTGAACTTCGCGCACGCGGTGGGACAGGCGCTGGAAGCGGGCAAACTGTTCCACATCGACCTGAACGCGCAGAAACTGAGCCGCTTCGATCAGGACCTACGCTTCGGCTCGGAGGACATCAAGGGCGCGTTCTTCCTGGTGAAACTGCTGGAGGACCACGGCTACGACGGTCCGCGTCACTTTGACGCCCACGCCTATCGCACCGAGGACGAGGAGGGCGTGTGGGAGTTCGCCAAGGGGTGTATGCGTACCTACCTGATTCTGAAGGAGAAGGCACGCCAGTTCAACGAGCATCCCGCCATCCAGCAACTGCTGGCGCAGATACACCCGCGTGACGAGGAGCTGGAAAGCCTGATGCGCCAGTATTCGCCACACAACGCCCAGGCTCTGCGTCAGAAGCGGTTTGACATCGACGCGCTTGGCAAGAAGGGGCTCAATTACGAGAAGCTGGACCAGCTGGTGATAGACCTGCTATTGGGCGTGATATAAGCGGCAGTACAAAGGACAGCAAAAGAAATTGGCTGCGGGGGATGGATTCGAACCACCGTTACCTGGTCCAGAGCCAGGCGTCCTGCCGCTGAACGACCCCGCAGCACTTTGACCGCTATATATTATGCCCAAGAACCTGCGATTTGTCAAGGGTGATGGAGTAAGTGTTAAGGGATTGAAACAGGGCGGCAGGCAGTTGAAAATCCCGCAGTTCGACCCGCCAGAGCGAAGACGTTGAGCATACCAATTGCTTGACGCTGTTCCGCACGCAGTGGTATAGTAGAGTTACACCAGCGGCAAGGGAGAAGAGCGTCTGCGTCATGTTCTGGGCTCAGCGGTTTCGCGAGAGGCGGATACGCTTCTGCCTGGTGACACTGGATGAGGCATGTGTCCGTTACGCAACAACAGGTACGGGTTGGGATGCTGGTAAAACGGGTAAAAGCTTAAGGCTCGCCGTGGCGCTGTATGACCGGATTTATCTTTTTACCCCTATCCCATACGGAACGATCCCCAGGTTTTCCGCCGGATAGAAGACTTGGTGGAAGACCTGCGTCGTTGGAGCGAGGCGCTATGATTCCGACACGAGCGGGGAGCGACCGTCGGGTCTCGCTCACGTGTTTTGAACAACTGGAGCCCGATCCCTCCTGGGCGTTCGACCATCTCACGCCGAGCCAGACCGGGTATCTCACCCATAGCTATCATCGCTATCCGGCGAAGTTTATCCCGCAGATTGCCCAGCGACTAATCGCCACCTATTCGGAAGAGGGGGAATGGGTGCTGGACCCATTTATGGGTTCAGGTACAACCCTGGTGGAAGCGAAACTGCACAAGCGGGCAAGCGTGGAGGTGGACATCAACCCCGTCGCCTACCTGGTCAGTCGCGCGAAGGTCACACCCATCCCACCCGACATCCTGCGCGAAAAGGTGCATCATCTGTTGACGGCACTGCAGGAAGATAAACAGCTACTGGTTTGCTGAGCCGATGTTAACCCAACTGTGGCGCATCCACCAGGCTATCGAACAGGAGACGGACGAGGCGGTGCTCTATTTCTACCGCTGTGCCTTCTCCAATATTCTCAAACCATGCTCGTACTGGCATAATCGCGGTGTGAAACCCACGCGCGATCTGAATAAACGTCTGCCGGACCCGTTGCTCCTGTTCCGCATGCACCTGCGAAAGATGATGCGGGGCAACAAGCAGTATTTCCATCTTCTGCGAGCGCGCCACGCCCTACAAGTGCCTGCACGACCTTACTGTGCCGACGCCCGACGTCTACCCGTGGAGGATGGAGGCATCTCGCTCATTGTCACCTCGCCTCCTTACGTGACCTCCTATGAGTACGCCGATCTGCACCAGCTGACGGTGCTCTGGTATCGCTATCCGCCAGACCTCCGAGAGTTTCGCCCCCAGTTTATCGGTACCTCTGCGGCGAACGGCAAAGAGGCACTGATGGGCAGGCGCTGGCGGAGCAGATTGTGTCGCAGTTAGCGGAACGAAACCGCAGAAAAGCCAACGAGGTAGCCATCGACTTCGGCGAGATGCGCCAGTGCTTCCTCGAGATGCGGCGTGTGCTACGAAGGGGTGGAGGGGCGTGCATTGTTATTGGCAACACCTCCATTGGTAAAGTGCCCATTCTCAACGCTCAGGTATTTGTGGAGCAGATGCAAGAGGTGGGCTTTGTGCTGGAGCAGTTGATTCTGCGCGACATCCCATCCAAAATCTTGCCGACTACCCGCGACAGTAGGACTGGCAAGTTCGCCAGGGTGGACGACGCGGATGCACACGCCTATCCACGGGAATATATCCTGGTCTTGCGCAAAGTGTAGCAAACGCTACAGCTGAATCACCACCAGCTTCTCCACCGTCATCTCGCGCACAGCGTAGTGGGGTCCCTCGCGGGTGTTGCCGCTGGCTTTGACCCCACCGTAGGGCATCTGGTCGGTGCGGTAGGTAGGTGCCTCATTGATCAACACTCCGCCGAAGCGCAGACGCCGTGCCATCTCGAAGGCGGTGTGGATGGACGCCGTAAAGACGCCCGCCTGCAGACCATACTCGGTGGCGTTTGCCAGCTCCACCGCCTCGTCCATCGTGCGAAAGCGCGTCAGCCCTACCACCGGACCGAATACCTCCTTGCAGAACACCTTCATCTCGGGCGTAACATCCGCCAGCACGGTGGGCATCAGCAGCCCGCCCTCTACCTGCCCCCCAAGAAGCAGGCGTGCGCCCGCCGCAACCGCTTCGTCAACCCACGCTTTCACGCGGTCGCGGTCTGCCGTGGTGATCAGGGGACCCACATGGGTATTCTCGTCTAAAGGGTCACCCACTACCAGTTGCTGAACCCGCTCCACCACGAGCCGCTCGAAAGCCTCCGCGATGGGTTCGTGCACCAGCACGCGTTGTACCGAGATGCAGCTCTGCCCCGCGTGCGAGAAGCCGTGGGTGGCTACCGCCTGCGCCGCCGCTTCCAGGTTGGCGTCTTCAAACACGATTAGCGGCGAGGAGTTGCCCAGCTCCAGCAACACCTTCTTGTGGGGCACGCGCTCTCGGATCGCTCGCCCGACCTCCACACTGCCGGTGAAAGAGATCAGCGGCACCTCGGGATGGTCCACCAGCACATTGCCCACCTCTTTGCCCGAGCCGGGGATGACGTTCAGCCAGCTGCGCGGCAGGTCCGCCTCCATCAACACCTCCGCCAGCTTGAGGGCGGTGATAGGCGTTGCGCTGGCGGGCTTGAGCACCACCGCACAGCCCGCGGCGATGGCGGGACCCACTTTGTGGCACACCAGGTTCAGCGGGAAGTTGAATGGGGTGATCGCGCCCACGACGCCGACCGGCTCGCGCATGGTGAAGGCGATTTTGCCTGTACCCGCCGCCGCGCCCGACATGGGAACGACCTCCCCCGCCAACGTGCGCGCCTCTATCGCCGAGAAGGTGAGGGTGGCAACCGCTCGCAGCACCTCGATGCGCGCAGTCCGAATGGGTTTGCCTGCCTCCAGGGCAATGGTGCGGGCGAAATCCTCACGCCTCTGCTCGATCAGGTGCGCGGCGCGGTTCAGTATCTCCGCCCGCTGGTATTCGGGCAGAGGTTTCGCCATCGCCCGCTGTGCCGATTCCACTGCCTCCTGCACCTGCTGTGCGCCCCCAGCGGATACCATACCTACCAGCGAACCATCATAGGGGGAGCGTACCTCCAGCCAGCGGTCTGTCTCGTGCCACCGGCCGTCCAACCATAATCCGAAGCGCTGCATCGTGCTCCGCCTCCTCTCGTGCTATTCCTGCTCGCACGCCGCCTGCCGCGGTAGCTGGACCTGCTTGCGCCAGGCGAGCAATAGGGTTGTGAACAACGTTAACGCCTGGGAGTAGCTATCTGGCGATCAACATGCTCGCCAGAGATTCTACCCCAGCCAGCGCGCTCATGAAAACCAGCATCGTGGCAGTGGTCGGCAGATCAAACAACACGGAGACCAGAAGCCCCGCCACCGTCGCTAGCAGGGCATTGAGCACCGCAACCCCAACCACCCAGGTGATCCGACGAGCTACCATCAGCGCACCGAGCGCAGGCAGAACCAGATAGCCGAAGATCAGCACCAGCCCCACCAAATGGATCACCACGCCGATAAACCCGCCCAGCATCAGGTAGAAGGCGAACTCCCACAACCGGGTACGATAGCCCAGCGCTTGCGCGGTTTCAGCGTCAAACGCCACCAACAGAAACTCCTTGCGTAACAGCACGAAGACCGCTAGCACGCCGATGCCCAGTATCCAGATACGAGAAACCTCTTCGGGCGCGACGGCGAGGATGTCTCCCGCCAGCAGATGCTGAACCTCCTCCATACCGTGCGCGCCCTTGGAAGCAAGTAGAACAGTCAACGCCGAAAAGGTGAGAAACACCGCGCCGATGATGGCTTCGCGAGAAGTGCGCCGTTCGCCCCAGGGCTGGGCGAAGAAGGCAGAGCCGATCAGCGCGAACAGCACTGCGCTGAACAGCGGATGCCAGCCCACCAACAGTGCGAGGGCAACCCCCGCCGCGCTGACCTGTGCCAGCGCGGCACCCACGAACACGATGCGTTTCAACACCACGTAAACGCCCGCATATCCCCCCACAATCGCCAAAATGAGCCCCACCCGCAAGGCATCCTGCACGATGGGCGAACGCCATGTCTCTAGCCACTCAGGCATTTGGGCATCCCTCCTCCACCTCGCGCACGGCGACCAGGTAATGGTGCTCCAGCCTCTGCACGCACACAGGCACACCGTATACCTCTTCCAGCACTCGCTCCTGCATCAACTGCTCCGCCTCGCCCACCAGCAAACGCCCATCCAGCAGAACGCCCATGCGGGTGGCGTAGCGTGCTACCACGTTCAGCACGTGGCTGACAAGCACGATGGTCAACCCACTCTGCGCGTGGAACTGCTCAATCAACCCCAGAATGGACGCCTCGGTGGGCAGGTCCAGTCCGTTGGTCGGCTCATCCAGCACGAGCAGGTTTGGCTCTACCGCCAGCGCACGCGCGATGAGCACCCGCTGACGCTGTCCCCCGGACAGCTCGCGATAAAGCTTGTGCGCCGAGTCCGCTAATCCTACCTGCTGAAGGCAAAGCATGGCGAACTCCCGATCTCCCTTGCTAGGCGAGCGAAAGACCCCCACGCGCGGGTAACGCCCCATCAGCACGATGTCCAGCGCGGTAAGCGGAAAGAGGGGGTCCAGCATCTCACGCTGGGGCACGTAACCAATCCGCAAACCGACCGCACGGGTGACCTGTCCGCTCAACGGCTTCAGGATGCCCAGCAGACAGCGCAGTAGCGTGGTCTTGCCCGAGCCGTTCGGACCCACCAGCCCGAAGAAGTCGCCCCGCAGGATGCCCATGTTGACGTTATCCAGCACCACCTGCCGTCCGTAACCCAGTCGCACCTCGCGAAACTGCACCAGTGGCTGACTCATGTACCCTCCTCCTCTGCCGTCATTCTGCGCCTCTCTCTTGTCATTCTGAGCGAAGCGAAGAATCCCAACCGAGGTGCTTCACTGGCGCTCAGCATGACAATAGGGTTGGCGCTCAGCATGGCGTTCCCATGACCGTTCTTTGTGAATCCGGCTCCTCTCCGGCGAGGAGAGGAGCCGGGATACTGTTATCTTCCCGCTAGCGCGTCCGCCACGCGGTTCACCATCGCGTCTATCATGCTGAAGTAGTCGGTGGTGCCCTCTGCGCCAACGGCAGCAGGGAGTACCACTACTTTTGCTCCCGTTTCCCGCGCGATGGCGTCGGCAAAGCGGCGCGGGCGGAAGTGCTCTAGCAGGATCACATGGCAGTTCGCGCTCTTCATGCGCGCAATCACTTCGCGCAAGTAGCCCGGGGAAGGCGGGATGCCGGGCTTGGGCTCCACCGTCGCCACCTCCTGCAAGCCGAACCGTTGCAGGAAGTAGGGCAGGCTTTTGTGATACACCACCACCGGCTTGCCGCGGTAGGGCGCCATGCGCTCCTGCCACCGCTTCAGGTGCTCGTCCAGCCTCTGCACAAAGGCGGAGTATCGCTGTTCATACTCGCTGCTGTGTGCGGGGTCGACGCGCTTCAGCCCTTCCAGTACCTCTCGCCCAGCCAGTTTGGCGTTGGCAGGGTCAAAGAGATAGTGCGGGTTGCCGTAGATGTGAATATCGCCCATAGAGGGGTCTACCCGTGTGGTGGGCACTTCCAGCTTCTTCACCCGCACCGAGCAGTCCACATATCCGGGCGCGCCTCGCAGGATGTAGGAGTTGCGCGCCGCGCTGAGCAGGTCATCCGCCCACAGGTCCAGGTCCATCCCCACGCGCACGAACAGCTTGGCGCGCGAGAGCTCCAACGCCATGCTCGGGCGAGGGGTGACGAAATGGAAATCGTCCTGCGGACGAGCCAGCGAACTCACCTGCACCCGATTGCCCCCGATCTGTCGGACAATGTCCGCCAGGTCGGTGAAGGTCGCTACCACGCGCACCTGCGCCACCGCGGGGAGCGTTGCCAGAAGCGTCAAAACGGTCAGAACGTACCTCATCGTTGCTCCTCCTATTGTGTGCTTTCCAGCGGGTGAGAGTGCGGACCGAAACCGAACATCAGCTGGAACATCAGCTCGTTGCGCACGTCGTCATCTGCCGGTTTGAGATTGCGCCACTGCAAGCGCAAGAACGACTGCTCGTTCAGGCGGTAGGTCAGGATCGCGCTCAGTGCTTTGTCCGACCCGGTGACATCATCCGCCGGGCGTAGGAAGGCGCGTTTGGACCAGTCGTAGCGCACGCCGTACTCCCAGTAGCGGTCGGGTTTATAGGACAGAAGCAGATAGTAGCCGTCGCGGTTGACGCCTGTGCCACCACTTTCGCGCCGATTCTGGAGCCATTCGCCCGATACCAGCAGTCTCTGCGCCGCCCCGAAGAAACGGCGATACTGGAAGTCCACTCCCAGCACACGCAGGTTGTCGCCGTTGAGGGCGCGCGTGGTCGCGCCCGATAAGCCGAACTCCAGCTCGTTGTCGGGGTTGATGACCGGCGCCAGTGTCAGTCGCGCCATTCGCAGGAGCCGTCCGCCTGCGCCGTAGTCCTCCAGCGTCGGGTCGTGCGGAACTCCGAGCGCGGCGTGGTCGTTCAACGTGTAAAGCCCCAACCTCAGCTCCGCATACAGGCGGTTCGAAGGCAGGAGGTAGCTTACGAAGCCCCCGTTCGAGACCGCGCCGTGCTCGCCCAGCAGGTTCACGATGGGCAAGGGATGGTCGCGGGTGAGCAGTTGATGCGGGTGGATGGGATTGACCCGTCCAAACGGCAGGCGCATCCGCCCCAGCCGTGCTCCCAGCGGGGTATTTCCCAGTTGGATGATGGTCGCGTACGCCTCCTCCACCGAGGCAGAGAAATCTTCCTCTTTGTCGAAGGCGATGATGGTGTCGAAGCGGATGCTAGGGTAGACATAGCTCTGAAACGCTAGCTCCAGCTCGTCCTGCTCGAAGCGGTTGCGGCTGTCGTCGCGTTTGCGGTCTTGAAACAAGGCGCCGCCGTTTGCCACCACGCTGATCTGGGGCAGGTTGGTCACCGGCGCAACAGGTGCCGGCGGTTGTGCCTCCTGTTCCGCCAGCTTTTGCTCCAGATCGCGTAGGCGTTCGGTCATCTGCTGGATTTGCGCCTTGAGGGCATCGATCTCCTTCTGCAAGTTCGGGTCAGGCGCAGAGAACGCCACGCCTATCGTGCCACACAACAGGATAAGCGTTGCGACAAAGACGCGCATGTGTTGTAAACCTCCTCTGGGAAAAGTGATATCGAACCAGCAAAGTAGACATCGCCTGTCCACACAGGCAACGAGATGCCGTGTCAGATACCGTTATGCCAGAGGAGGAGCGCGGGGCGACGAGGCGTTTGGTAGCAGGCGGAAAATCGGTAGTGAAAGCGTCCGGGGATGATTCTGCACCTCGAGCGCGGGAATCACCAGCGCAGGCGGTTTCATCTCTGCGGTGCTGGTGGATTCCCACTGACAAGCCACGCATTGCACCACACAGGACTGCCCTCCGCAATGGATACCCGTGCTGTCGCGGGGCGCGCGCACGAGATGATGGTGCGCAAACGGTAACACCATCATCCATGCCATCCAGAAAAGAGCGAAGATGGTTAGCCTGGTGCGATGCATCGGCAAGGTAAATCCCCCACTTCATGATACCATACGTTCCGCATCGGGGCAAAAGTTTCAGGGCGGTTGCGGCTCGAGAGCGGATGTGGCAAAATAGAGGCATGAGCACTCAGGCAAGAGACGGAATACATCTGATGATGCTTGGTCCCGCCCTGGATGTGCAGGGCGGGGTCTCGGCGGTTGAGAGATTGATTCTGGCACACGCTCCTGCGGACGTGCGGATTCACCATATCGCCACTATGCGCGACGGGAGCGCGTGGCGCAAGCTGTTTGTCTTTCTATCAGCGGTCGTCCATCTGATGTTCCTGCTTTTGACGAGGCGGGTGGACTTGGTACACATTCATTTTGCCAGCCGTGCCAGCACCTGGCGCAAGTCCCTGCTGGCGCTGTTCGTCCGCATGGCTGGCAAGCCCTATATCCTGCACGCTCATGGCGGAGGGTTCCGCGATTTTTACGCCCGCCAGCCCCGTTTGCTTCGGTGGTGGATCGCCCGTATGCTGAAGGGGAGCCAACAGATCCTGACGCTATCCGAGGGATGGAGAGAGTATTACCTGCACACTTTCGGCTTACCTCGGGAGCGTACGGTGGTGCTTCCCAATCCCGTGTGTTTGCCCGCCGAACCGCCCCATCGAAGCCATCGGAGCACCGTTACCCCGCTGTTTCTGGGCAAGATGGAACATAACAAAGGAGCCGTGCGAGTGGTGCAAGCAATGCATGCCTTGCCGGAGGAGGTGCGAGCGCGAACGCATCTGGTTCTGGCAGGAGATGGCGACGTGGACAGCGTGCGCCGGGCAGTAGGCGAGCTAGGGCTGGAGAGGCAGGTTACGGTGATGCACTGGGTAACCGCCGAGCAACGCAACGCCCTCCTTGCCAATGCGGACCTGTTGGTGCTTCCGTCGCTGAACGAAGGTCTGCCCATGAGCGTTCTGGAGGCAATGAGCTGGGGATTGCCGGTCATCGCCTCGCCGGTTGGCGGTATCCCCGATGTGGTACAGGACGGCTACAACGGTCTGCTGGTATCTCCCACGGACATCCCCGCCATCGCGGCGGCGATTCGGCGACTGGTGGAGGACGAACCCCTGCGTCTGCAGATGGGCAAAAACGCCCGAGCCAGCGTGGAAGGGCTGGATATCTCCTGTTACTGGCAAAAACTCCGTTCGGTCTATGAATCGGTGCTGTCGGGGGAGGGATGATGCACCTTCTGAAGAGCCTTTCTACTAGATTGAAAGGGCAGTGGTTGGGTGACCTGCTGTTGCGGCGCAATCCGTTGTTTTACCCCTCGGCGATGGAACTGTTTGACCGCCTCGAGGAAGCCTCGCTAGAGGAACGCGAGCAGTTCACCATGCAACGGGTGCGCAAGGTTCTGCAGGCGGCTTCTCGCACTCGCTACGGCAGGCGGGCGAAGGGCACCGAACACCTCGCCGACTGGCCGCTTCTCGATAAGTCTGCGGTGCGCGATGACCCACTGGCTTTCGTGCTGGCGCCGATTTGGCTGAGTAGTCCCGCTAGCACCAGCGGCACCACCGGTTTGCCCTTGAGGCTGTATCGCTCGTTTCAGTCGGTGGCGGTGGAACAGGCGAGCATTGACCGGCTTCTGCTTGCCAAGGGCGTTAACCCGCTGACCGCGCGCACGGCTGTGCTTCGGGGCGATAACATCAAAGACCCTTCCGACCGACAGCCTCCTTTCTGGAAGTTTGTCGCAGGGGGACGCAGGATGGTGATGTCCTCCAATCACCTCAGCCTGCACACCATTAACGCTTATCATACAGCGCTGGAATCGTTTGCCCCCGAGTGCTTGATGGCGTATCCCACCTCGTTGGAATCGCTATGTCGGTTTCTGCAGGAGGCGGGTAGGAGTCTGCGCATTCCGCTGGTGGTTACCTCTTCCGAGACGTTGACCCCACAGACGCGGCGGCTGGCGCAGGAGGTGCTGGAGGCGAAGTTGGTGGACTACTACGGGCAGGCGGAGCGTGTGGCATTCGCCTACAGCTTTCGCGAAGACGAGTACCGGTTTCTGCCCGGCTACGCGCTGGTAGAGCTGTTGCCAGTGGGCGACGAGGATGGCATGGTGCTGTACGAGATCGTGGGCACGAACCTGTGGAACCTGAGAATGCCCTTGGTGCGCTACCGGACCGGCGACCTGATACGCTTGCCAGCGGGATTATCCGAGGCGCACCGAGAAGCCATCTGCTATGGCGTGGAGCCGTTTCGCGGCGTGCTGGGCAGGTGTGGGGACTATCTGGTCGCCCCCGATGGCGCGCACCTGATGGGTATCGACCACATCCCGCGTGAGGTGGAACATGTGGTGCGTATACAGGTGATTCAGGAGACGCTACACCGGGTGCGTATTCTAGTGGTGCCAGCCCCCGGCTTCAGTGAGCGCGACCGACAGCAGATCCTGCACAACGCCTCGCTGAAACTACCCGCCGAGATGCAGGTGGAGATCGAGGTGGTTGAGGAGCTGGAACGCACTGCGCAGAACAAGATTCCGTTCGTCATTCGCAAATTCGAACGAGCAGGAGGTTTTTCGCCATGAACATGCCCAGGCTGGACAGCAAAGGGATTGAGGCACGCTATCAGCAAGCCAAAGAGGTGTACGCTAGCTACGGTGTGGACACCGACCGCGTGCTGGAGCAGATGCAATCGATATCTCTCTCTCTGCACTGCTGGCAGGGCGATGATGTGGGAGGCTTTGAAAAGTCCTCCGAGCAGCTGGGTGGGGGGCTGGCGGTGACGGGCAACTACCCGGGCAAAGCACGCACCCCCGACGAACTTCGTGCCGACCTCGCCAAGGCGTACAGCCTTATCCCGGGCAAACACCGCCTGAACCTGCACGCCTTCTATGTGGACTACCCGCAGAGGGTAGAGCGCAACCAGCTGGAGCCAAGGCACTTCCAGAGCTGGATGGACTGGTCCAAACAGCAAGGCATCCCTCTGGATTTCAACGGCACTTTCTTCGCCCATCCGCTTGCCAGCGATGGATGGACGCTCGCCAGCCCGGACAGCGGAGCCAGGCAGTTCTGGATCGAGCACGCCATCGCCTGTCGCAAAATCGCCGAGGCAATGGGCAAAGCACAAGGCAGTGCCTGTATCCATAACCTCTGGATCCCGGACGGCGAGAAAGACCTACCTGCCGACCGCTGGGCGCCCCGCCAGAGGCTGAAGGACTCGCTGGATGTCATCTACCGCGAGCCGCTGGACAAACGCTACGTCAAAGACGCGGTGGAGTCCAAGCTGTTTGGCATCGGCTCCGAGAGCTACGTCGTCGGTTCATGGGAGTTCTATCTGCCTTACGCTGTCAGGAACAACCTGCTGATCTGTATCGACACCGGGCACTTCCATCCCACCGAGCAAATAGCCGATAAAATCTCGGCGGTACTGCTGTTCCTACCCGAGATACTCCTGCACGTCAGTCGGAGTATCCGCTGGGATAGCGACCACGTGGTGATCCTCAACGATGAGATCCGTGCCATCGCCGAGGAGATCGTGCGGGGGAATGCGCTGGAGCGGGTGCACATCGGGCTGGACTATTTTGACGCCAGCATCAACCGCGTGGCGGCGTGGGTCATCGGCACGCGCGCGATGCTCAAGGCACTGCTTATCGCCCTGCTGGAACCGACGCAGATGCTGAAGGAACTGGAATCTGCTGGCGACCGCACCGCCCGCCTCGCGCTGATGGAGGAAGCGAAGACCTTGCCGTACAGTGCGGTGTGGGATTACTACTGCGAGATACAAGGCGTACCTGTTGGCTCGGCGTGGCTGGATGAAATCCGTCAGTACGAGCGTGAGGTGCTGGCGAAGCGGTAGGTAAAGACAAGAAATTGGTCCCGGGCTGGTGGGGGGGGGGCGCACACCCGGGACCACCTCTCAGCATCAACAAACCAGTTTACCTGCGGCGTCTATCGCGTAGAACCAGCAGTGCTTTTGCGAGCCATCATGCCCTTTCTTAGTTCCCGCGACCGGATAGCCTGCTACCTCTATTATATATTGCAAGATTCGTACCACAACGGGCGTTTTTGCGGGTTTACGCAGGATTTTTTGGGAAATTTTCCGCTTCAGGGCAGGAGGCGTGCCATCAGCTCCGCGTCGGCAGAGTCGGGGTAGCGGCGGGCGATGTCGTTGGCGAAGCGTTTGAACTCCGCCAGTGAGACCGCACGCTTGCCGCGCTTCTGCGACAGGTATGCTGTGCCGACAATGGCAGAACACTCCGCCCCAAGGTTCTCGTCGCTGATGGATCGCTCTCCCTTGCGCACACACTCCACCATATTGCGCATCTCGCCGTAGAACGAGGAGGGCCAGTATTCCCATGTGGGGCCGGTCGCCTCCACGCGACGGCAGTTGCCCGCGGGGTCTTCCACTACCACGATGCGCCGGTCGTCCTCATGGGTGAATCGGATCGCGCCCATCGTGCCGATGATCACCGTGTCGGGCGAGTCGCGGTGGCTCCACGAGCCTTCCACGTGTGCGGTGCTCCACGCGCCCGTGCGGGGGTTTTCAAAGCGGATGAGGATATGCCCGTCGTCCTCCACGCGCACTGGTTGAAACTGCCCGGACAGTATGCGCTGGGGCATGCGGATGGTGATGCCGATTGGCTCGGCGGCTTTGACGGTGGTGGGTTGCTTGTCCAGCCCCGACAGATACCACGATGCGCCGACCGCGTGGATGCCATTGTCCAACAGAGAGCCTCCGCCGCCCGTCTCGGCGTTCCAGAAGTTCGGGTTGCCCTCGGGACCACCGTGCGCCGTGGCGAGGAACATCATCACTGGCTCACCGATCCAGCCTGCGTCAATGAGCTTCTTCGCGGTATAGTAGAAGGAGTCCCACAACCAGTTCTCGTTGTGCTGGTAGAGCTTGCCCGTGCGCTGGACGGTTTGCACCACGCGCATACACTCCAGCCAGGTGCGCGCCATCGGCTTTTCGCACATCACATGCACGCCGGCTTCCAGCGCGGCGATCGCCATGGGGGCGTGCAGAACAGGCTGGGTGCAGATGTCCACCAGGTCCAACGCCTCGTTTTTCAGCATGGTCTGCACGTCCTGGTATAACTTTACCTCTTTCAGGTCTTGCTTGAGGCGGCTCGCGGTGGTGGGGTCGCCTCGTTCTTCCGCCTGCTTCGCCTTCTGGTTGTAGATCTCTTTCATGCGCGCCTCGGTCGCTGAGAGGCTCTCAGCGGAGACATCGCACAGTGCCACCAGCTGGCAGGCGGGCAGGTCGGGATAGGCGGGAAGATGGGCACCTCGAAAGATTCCGCCCGTACCAATCGCGCCAACTCGTATCCGTTTCATGCCAGAACAGTCCTCCTGGAGAAGATGATACGGTTCACTGTTCGCGATGGAACGGGATTATCCTGCGGTTTAGTCGGGATGAAACTTGTCGGGATACAGCGCCAGGTGCACCGTCTTCACCGTGCCCGATTGCAACAGCACCAGCACCCACCCTCGCGCTCCCGAGGGTGGCGTGTCGCGCCGGTTTTCGGGCTTGAAGAAGGTAGCCCAATGCCAGTTACAGTCCACCAGCGGCGTCTGCTCGCCCCATTTGCCCTCGCCGTAGTTGGGGAAGGTGTTCCACCAGCCCAGCTCGTGTGCCACGCCCCAGTTGGGGATGTAGTCGTAGCTGACGCCGGTCGGCAGGTAGAGCGTGCCCTCCAGGCGCGGGTTGCCCTCGTGCTGTCCCTGTTTGGGGTCGGAGGGGCAGATGAACAATTGCAAGGATGGCTGGTATGCGGGATAGAGCGCGCTCAACCGAGGTGGCAGGGCGTCATAATCCTGCAGGTATATCCGTGCCGCCATGCCGATCTGGCGCAGTTGGCTGATGCAGGAGGCGCGTCGGGCGTTGGCGCGCACCTGCGCGAAGACGGGAAACAGTATCGCCGCCAGCAGGGCGATAATGGCGATGACAACTAGCAGTTCGATGAGCGTGAACGCATATTTGGGCCGATTCATGTGTGTTCCTCTCCCTGTTTCAATTACGCTCTGATACCTGCGTGAGGTTTCCTCGCGATCACGGCGTCATTCTGAATCTTGTCATTCTGAGCGAAGCGAAGAATCCCGGTTCCATTCTAACGACGAGATGCTTCGCTGGCGCTCAGCATGACGTGGTGAGCCGTTCTCCCCAACCCTCCCCGCGGGCGGGGAGGGGGGTTCGGCTCGGCGTCTGCCTCGCCCTCCAGTTTGCCGTCACCCTGAGCGCACGTGAAGGATCTGGCTTTTTTGTCTCCCTGAGCGCACGCGAAGGGTCTCAAAAACGAGATGCAGAGCTAGCGCTTAGCATGACGCCATGCACACTCTATATGATGAAGCGGGCAGTGCATCGGTTACAGCCGAGCGTGAGGTATACTGATACCACAAACACTCCAGTGGATGGGGCACGATGGAGAACAGCATCACCATCATCGGCGGCGGTTTCGCGGGTGCGGAGGCGGCGTGGTCGTCTGCGAGGGCAGGGGTACGGGTGCGCCTGTTCGAAATGCGCCCAGTGCGCCAGACACCCGTGCACCAGACGCCTTATCTGGCGGAGCCGGTCTGCTCGAACTCCTTCAAATCCACCCTGCTCACCACCGCGTCGGGGTTGCTGAAGTGGGAGATGCGCCAGTTTGGCTCGCTGGTGCTGGAGTGCGCGGAGGAGGTGGCAGTTCCCGCGGGCGAGGCGCTGGCAGTGGACCGGGAGCTCTTCGCCCGAACGGTTACCCAACGGCTGGAGGCGCATCCGCTGGTGGAGATTGTGCGCGAAGAGGTTACCGACATCCCCGATAGCCGACCGCTGATCATCGCCACCGGTCCGCTAACCTCAGATGCCTTGGCGCAGGCGATCGGACGTTTGACTGGTAGCAAACGGCTGTACTTTTACGATGCCGTGTCGCCCATTGTGGACGCGCTGACGCTGAACATGGAACGTATCTTCGTTGCCTCGCGCTATGGCAAGGGCGATTCGGCGTATCTGAACTGTCCGATGACGCGCGAGGAGTACGACGCCTTCATCGATGCGCTGTTATCGGCGGAGACGGTGCCCCCTCACGATTTCGAAGAGCCGCGCTACTTTGAGGGCTGTTTGCCTATCGAGGAGATCGCCGCGCGGGGTAGGGATGCGCTTCGCTTCAGCCGATTCAAGCCGGTCGGACTGATTGACCCGCGAACAGGCAAACGCCCCTATGCGGTGGTGCAGTTGCGTCAGGAGAACCTGCAGGGCACGCTGTACGGGCTGGTGGGCTGTCAGACGCGCATGAAATGGGGCGAGCAGAGGCGCGTCTTTCGGCTGATACCCGGACTGGAGCACGCGGAGTTCGTGCGCTACGGGGTGCTTCACCGCAACACCTACATCCATTCGCCCACCTTGCTAAAGCCGACCCTGCAACTGCGCCATGACCCTGCCGTCTTCTTCGCGGGGCATATCACGGGCGTAGAGGGCTACATCGAGAGCGCGATGTGCGGAATCGTGGCGGGGCTGAACGCAGTGCGGCTGGTTCGAGGACTGCCTCCGGTTGCCCTGCCCCCTGATACCATGATGGGTGCGCTGCTGGACTACATCAGCCACTATGCGGGCAAGGATTTTCAGCCGATGAACGCGAACTTCGGCTTACTGCCCGAGCCCGACCCGCCGGTACGCGACCGTTCTCAGCGCATCACAGCGAAGGTGACGCGGGCACAACGCTCTTTGCAACGCTTCCTGCAGGAGCTGGGGCTATGAGCGATGACCGTTATACATGGATAGACGCTTTCGTCCAGCACCTTCAGCATCGCCGCCGCGCATCTGCCCATACCCTGCGCGCTTACGCCGGCGACCTAGGGCAGTTCGCGCACTTCCTAGAACAGCGGTTCCCGCACCTGAGCTGGGCGGAGGTTCAACCCGCCATCGTGCGCGCGTTTCTGGCGGAACTGCATCGGCTGGCGATGTCACCCCGCACTGTTGAGCGCAAGGTCTGTGCTCTGCGCGCCTTCTTCAAATACCTGCAAACGCAGAAGGTGATCGCCACTAACCCGGCGCAGGCGGTGGGCACACCCCGACATGACCAGCAGTTACCGCGCGTGCTGAGCCAGGCGGACGTGGAACGTCTGCTCACCGCGCCCGCGGGAGAGGACCCCCTCTCGGTGCGCGACCGTGCGGTGCTGGAACTGCTCTACGCCACTGGGATGCGGGTGGGCGAGCTCACGCGAGTGCGCCTGCAGGATATCGACTTCGCGCAGGGCACTATCCGCGTCGTAGGCAAGGGCAACAAGATGCGTCTGGTGCTGTTCGGGCAGGCAGCACACGAAGCCCTCAGCGAATACCTCGCACAGGCACGTCCGCACCTGTTGGCGAAGGGCAGGTTGCCGGATGAAGGATGGCTGTTTCTGAACCACAGGGGCACTCGCCTCACCGACCGCAGTATGCGCCGGATTGTGGACAGGTATGTGGGCACAGCAGGCGGCGATTTCAAACCCTCTCCGCACTCCCTGCGCCACTCCTTTGCCACGCACCTGCTAGACAGCGGCGCCGACCTGCGCACAGTGCAGGAACTGCTCGGACACGCCCAGCTGACCACCACTCAGGTCTATACTCATGTTAGCCGTGAGCGGTTGAAGGAGGTCTACCGCAAAGCGCATCCCCGTGCAGGACACCGTAAACCCGACCGCCAGCGCGATTGAAGGGCGTTGTGTTGTTGCCTTTTTCTGAGGCTAGTGCTACAATGGGGGTTGGGAGTGCACTTCATTTAGCCTGCGAAGGAGGAAGGAGGCATGAAACTCGCACGGATTCTCATCGCGCCCCTGCTAGCATGGGGGCTGGCGACCGCCGCTGTGGCACAGACGTTCCCCATCACCGACTTCGAAGCGTTCACAGCACCCAAGTGGTAACCGGCATCGCCTCCAGCGGCACCAAGTCGCTGAGGGTGAACTGGCAGTTTATCGCGGACCGGCCGGCGGCGTGGTTGCGGTTGACCACCTTCAACGCCACCAATTTGCCCAACCCGGCAATCGATTTCGCGCACGCCCTGCGATTTAAGATCTATGCGGCAAGCGGAACCCCCGATTTCTACGTCACACTTGGGGTGCGCGAAACCAACACCACCGCGCCAATAGGCGGAAACGGCGGAACAACCGGAGGCATCGAGTGGATTGGCACCACAGAAGTCGCCGCGGGCAATGTACGCCCTATCGGTAAGCTGATTACCGCTAAGGACCAGTGGGTGGAGGTAGTGTTCAACATCCCGGCGGAAACGGTCAAGCCCTTCGCGGGAACCACCGCAAACGGCGTTTTGGATGTGCCGCGCGGGACGCTCGAGAACCTTTCCTTCACGCCAGGGGAGGCGGGGGCGGTTGGTCCCTACCTGATTTACCTCGACGACTTCGAGCAAGTAGCGGTCTGGGCGATCTCCGGGAATGTGGAACTGTGCGATTTCGAGGGCGACGTGACGCAGGTGTCGGTGACCGTTGAACTGCGTCAAGACGGCAACGTGGTGCGCACCGCGACGGTGAACCTGGATGCGGAGGGCGGATACTCTATTCCCGCCGTTCTGCCGGGCACGTATGATCTCGCCTTCAAAGCCAGCCACTGGCTGAGGGTGGTGGTGCCGAGCGTGACGGTCGACCAGGGCAACGTGACTGGGGTGAGCGTGTCGCTCACCAACGGCGACATCGACGGCGATAACGAGGTCACGCTGTTCGACTTCGGGCAGTTAGTCTCTGCGTTCGGCAGTATGCCCGGCGACAGCAACTGGAACCCCGACGCGGACCTGGACAGCGACAACGAGGTGACCCTGTTCGACTTCGGCGTGCTGGTGCGTAACTTCGGCGCGATAGGCGACGAGTAACCCCCAGTGGGGAGCGGGCGAACCGCTCCCCGCTTTCACCTTTGTCCCGCCAGTATCGGGTATAATACGCCTGCAATGCTTTTTTCACTCAGCGGAGAAGATGGCACACAGCAGGTATGACGTCATCGTGATCGGCGCGGGACATGCGGGGTGCGAGGCGGCGCTGGCGTCGGCGCGCATGGGCTGTCACACCGCGGTCATCACGCTGAATCTGGAGCGAATCGCGCACATGCCCTGTAACTGCTCCATCGGCGGACCCGCCAAAGGGCAGTTGGTACGCGAGATCGATGCCCTCGGGGGGCAGATGGGCATCGCCACTGACCTCAATCTAACCCACATCCGCAGGGTGGGCACGGGCAAGGGACCTGCCATCCAGACCCTGCGCGCACACGCCGATAAACATCTCTATCCCCGTTATATGCGCTCGGTGCTGGAATCTCAGCCCGGCCTGGAGCTGATTCAGGGCGAGGCGATAGAGCTCATCGTGCACCGGGGCGAGATACAGGGCGTTCTGCTAAAGGACGGGCGCGAACTGCGGGCAAAGGCGGTGGTCATCACCTCGGGTACTTTCCTCGACGGCTTGATCCACATCGGCGAGAAGCAGGTGCGTGCAGGACGGGCAGGGGAGCCGCCCTCCACCGGGCTGTCCGAGTCCCTGCGCCGGTTAGGGTTCCGGTTGGGACGCTTCAAGACGGGCACCACCGCGCGCATCGCTAAGGAGAGCGTGGACTTCTCGCGCACGGTAGCGGTACCGTCCGACCCCACACCGCCCTTCTCGTTCCTGCATGACCGGCTGAACCCGCCGCGTGAACTGCTTCCCTGCTGGCAAACGCGCACCACCGAGCAGACCCATCGCATCATCCGTGAGAACCTGCATCGCTCCGCGCTCTACGGGGGGCGCATCACGGGCATCGGTCCGCGCTACTGTCCGTCTATCGAGGACAAAATCGTGCGCTTCCCCGATAAGGAGTCGCACCCGGTGTTTTTGGAGCAGGAGGGATGGGACACCAACGAGCTCTACGTGCAGGGCATGAGCACTAGCCTACCCGAAGAGGTTCAATTGGCGTTCCTGCGCACGCTACCCGGGCTGGAAGAGGTGGTGATGATTCGCCCGGGCTACGCGGTGGAGTATGACATGGTCTATCCCGACCAGCTGAAGCCGACGTTGATGACACATGCCGTCGCCGGGCTTTTCTTAGCGGGGCAGATCAACGGCACATCGGGCTATGAGGAGGCGGCGGCACAGGGACTGGTGGCGGGCATCAACGCCGCGCTGTACGTACAGGGGCGCGAGCCGATGATTCTAGAACGGCATACGGGCTACATCGGCGTGCTGATCGACGACCTCATCACCAAAGGGGTACAGGACCCCTACCGCATGCTCACCGCCCGCGCCGAGTTCCGTCTCGCCCTACGCCACGACAATGCCGACCAGCGGTTGACCCCCATCGGCAGGCAGGTGGGGCTGGTGGATGATGTCCGATGGGCGCGTTTCACCGCCAAGCGCAGGGCGATCGAACAGGAAACCCGCCGCCTACAGGAGACCCTGCTCACCGGCAAGCACAACCCTCTGCTCCGGGCACACGGGCTCGCGCCAATAGACGGTCCCACCAGTTTGTACGAGCTTCTGCGTCGCCCCGATGTCACCTACGAGACGCTGTTGCGTCTGGTGCCTCTGGAACAGCCGGCATCACAGGAGGTGGCGGAGCAGATAGAGCTTTGCGCCAAATACGAGGGCTTTCTGCGCCGCCAGCAACAGCAGGTGGAACAGCATCAGCGCATGGAGCATCTGCTAATCCCGGAGGACATCGACTACAACGCCCTGCGTGCCCTCTCACACGAGAGCCGGGAGAAGCTATCCCGCATTCGCCCGCGCAGTATCGGGCAGGCGGCGCGCATTCCGGGCGTGCGTCCATCCGACATCGCGGTGCTGTTGGTACACCTGCGGCAGAGGAGGGAACTTCTGCCTGCCGACACAGGAGCTTAGATGCTGTGTGGCGACGCGGGCTCCGGCTGGTTATGCAGGTCTATCGGGGCTGGGGAGAACACGATATTCCCCTTCTTTCCGCCGCCATCGCTTTCTATGCCGTGCTGTCACTGTCGCCACTACTGGTGGTGGGGGTGGCGGTGGTGGCGCTGGTGATTGACCCCGAATCCGCCTCCCGATACCTGGTGGACGTGGTCGCGCAGGTGGCGAACGAAGAGACGGCGCGCTTTGCCCAGCAGGTTCTGCACAACACCCAGCGCGCGTCTAGCACCTTTTCCGCCGCGGGGATAAGCCTGCTTCTGATGCTGTTCGGCGCGGCGAGGTTGTTTCGACAGTTGAAATCCGCGCTGAACATCATCTGGGAAGTGCACGCTCAGGCACAGGGGTTACGCGCGACCGTTCGGGGGCACCTGTTGGCGGTGTTGATGGTGCTAATCGCTTCTGTTGCGCTGATCGTGTGGCTTGGGGTAGATGTCGCCCTGCAAGTGGCTGCCACGCGGATTGTGCCGGTGCTTCCACTGTGGCGGTGGGTGAGCTTCGTCGCCGGCTGGGCGCTGATTACCCTGCTGTTCGCGACCGCCTATCGCCTCCTGCCCGATGCCCGGATCGGCTGGAGGGACGTCTGGGTGGGGGCGGGCATTGGCGCGTTGCTCTTTGCGCTGTGCAAACTGGTAGTGGGCGTCTATTTGGGCTTCACCGGCATCCACTCTGCCTATGGCGCGGCGAGCGCGGCGGTGGTTCTGCTGTTGTGGGCATACTTTTCGGCGCAGGCGTTTCTGTTCGGCGCGGAGTGTGCCCGGGTGGTCTGGCAAGAGCGGCACCAGCTCGCTCCTCTGAACGCTACCCGATGACGCTTTGGCAGACCTCCAGCGTTTTTTGCGCCGTTTGCTTCCAGGAGAATCGGGCGGATTGGCGGAACCCCCGTTCGCGCATCTGCTGGCGTGTCCACGCGTTGGTTAGCACAGTATGCAGTGCCTGCGTCCACACCACCGGGTCGGTCGGGGTGAGTAGGATACCCGCGTCGCCCACCACTTCGCGCATCACGGCAATGTCGCTTGCCAGCACAGGACAGCCACACTGCAGAGCCTCCAGCGGTGGTAGCCCGAAGCCCTCGTACAGGCTCGGGTACATCAGTACGGTTGCGGCGGAATAGAACAGAGGCAGGTGTTCATCGGGAACGTAGCCCGTCAGCACCGTTCTGTCTTGCACCTGCCAGCGGGCGATGGCGCGCTGGAGCTCCTCCATGCCCCAGCCCGGCTTGCCCACGATCCCCAGCCGATGCGGGAGTTTGCCTGGCAGTACCGCCTGCGCGAACGCCTGCACCGCTAGAGGCAGGTTCTTGCGCGGCTGAAGCACACCTACCATCAGCACAAAGGGCGTCTCGATGCCGTAATGCTGGCGCAGAGCCTGCAGAGCCTGTTCGGCAGCCACGGGCTGGAGGCGTTCGTCTGCCGCGTTAGGGATTGCTACCACCTTCTCGGCGGGCAGGCGATAGACGCGCAAAATGTCCTGCCGACTGCTCTCGGACACGGTGATCACCCGGCTGGCACGGCGCATGGAAGCGGGTACCGTCCAGTTGAGCAAAAGGCGATGTTTAAGGGGGAAGCAATGCGGCATCAGGCGGAAGGAGATGTCATGCACGGTGGTCACCACGGGGGAGCGCAGGCGCGTGGGCACGGTGTACTGCACATGAACGACATCGGCCCCATCCGCGTTCACGGCGTCAGGAAACCGTTTCCAGCTCCACCAGCGCAGGTTGCGGGCAGGGATAACCCGCTGTTTCAGGCGTTCGTCAGCAGGCAAGAGCGGGTCGGTGATGGGGACATGGGTGTACAGCAGGATTTCGTGCTCGTGTTCCAGGGCACACAGCCCGCGCAATAGCCCCAACCAGTAGGTGCGGTCGCCCGTATATGCCCCTGTGAGACAGCGGGCGTCAATCGCAATGCGAATCCGCGTACTCATAGAGGATTCCCCAGCGCAGTCCTCTCATGCTCACGGCGATGGTATGGGCGTTCAGTCTCTGCATGGCACAGAAGGCGATGCATGCGCCCGCATGGAGCACCGGCGCGCGGTCAGGCTCAATGCCGGGCAGGTTGCGCCGTTGCGCCTCCGGCACCGAGCAAAGCCGCTCCGCCAGCGTGTGCATCTGCTCGTGGGTCAGCGTCGCGCCGTGCACGCGCTCTGGTTGAAACGATGTGTACTGCCGATGCAGGGAGGCGAGATTCACGAAGGTGCCACCCACCCCCACCATCTGCTCGCCCTCTTTCAGCGGCTGTTCGTCTCGCAGGTGCTCGTGCACTGCCTGTTGCAGGGCGTGAATCTGTTCGGGGGTTGGCGGGTCGTTGTGCAAGAAGGCTTCGGTCAGCCGCACCGCGCCGATGGGATAGCTTCTGCTTCCTGTCAGTGAGCCATTCTGCCCCCTGCTGATTTCCCCACTACCTCCACCCACGTCCAGCGTGGTCAGGTGCGTGTATCCTGCAAACAGAGGGTCTTTGACCACGCTGAGGTAGCTCAGGTATGCCTCTCGCTCACCGGAGATGACCTCAACCTGCAAGCCCATCTGCTCGCAGGCTTGAAGGAAGACATCGGCGTTGCCCGCCCGGCGCAGGACCTCGGTGCCCACTGCCAACACGGTGTCTACTCCAGCTTGCTCACATTCGCGTAGGAAATCGCGCAGGGCAGACAGCGAGCGACGAATCGGCTCTTCTTGCAGATGGCCGGTGGCGTTCAGCCCTTCTCCCAGCCGGGTGATGCGACTGCGCTCAGCGAGCGTGTGAACAACGCCTCTCTCCACCTGCACGATCGTCAGCAGGATGGAGTTGGTTCCGATGTCTATGGCAGCCACCCGGTGCATATCCCGCTTTTCTCTGCACCGATTATAGCATACCGCTAGCGTAAAGCCAACATCGTCATCTGATTACAGCATCTCAGAGCGCGTGGAGGCGAGGGTGTACCCCTGATGGTCACGAGACGTTCAGCGAACCGCCCAGAGCCTGTCACACCGATGCCGTATTCCTGCTCACTCCGACCTTGCTGGCGACGCCCCCGTTTTCCGCCTTGGTGGAGATGCGGGTGCAGGAATGGATACCTGCCAAACCGTCCACCGTTTACCATCCTGCCGCAACCACACGTTGACCTCATACGAACCTTTCGTGCCTGTGATCTGGTACGCAAACCTCAGACCCCTCCCTGTGTTCTTCTCCGCATCGCCCGAAAGGTCGATGCGGTAAGCGATGTACCTTTCCGCTCAGGGAGGTGACATCGGGTTTGCCGACCGCATGTTCTCGTTGCGTCCATCGCTGTGCCAGATACAGCGATTGGTAGCTATTTCGTTTCTTCGGGTCGATCATACTCACAGCCTGAGTATATTGGCCCGAGCTCAACAGGTGGATAAATCGGTCCGCGATGGGCTGGGCGTGTCGAAACTGCCCCGGCGAATAGCATCCCTGCAACCCGATCGCCAGCACGACACAAACCGCTTGCCACCGAAACCGTTGCTTCATCTTACCGTTCGTGCTAGCAGACATGGGGTGTCACCTCCCCAAGCAGATTATGTTTCGCTCGACCTCTCAGATGTACACTTCCTGTGGCGGTGAGGTGTTCTGACTGTGACATCGAAGCCATCATCCCCACTCGGGTCCACCGAGTGAACCGGCTCGTGTTCGCAATACAGATACGGATGCTCACTCAGCGCCGCGTCCCGGCTGATGAACCGACCTACCTGCGGGTCGTAATACCGCGCACCAACGTGCAGTAACCCCGCATCGCCATCGTCTCGGTAGCCCCAACCCCCCGCAAAACGATACGGGTTGCCACTACTGCCCTATCGCTTAATCACGACCTTCATAAGGCGTCCCTCGCGCCGAATAACGAACGTGTTGTCTCCTAGCTTGGTCAGTTCCCTGAGGGTTTGACCGAGTTTCAGTATCTGTTCCGCAGTGAGAGACATGAACCGGAGTCCGTTAAACTCCACGATTTCATCCCCTACTTTCAGTCCTGCCTGATCCGCTGGTGAACCCGGTTCTCTCTGAGCCACGACAAACCCTTTCTCGGTGAACGCAATGCTCAGTCCCGGGGTGCGGCGTGAGGTGGTTCGAGGCTGCCGGGAGTCGCCTGGAACATCCAAAAAGCTTCGCCGGGTGAACGTAACGGCTTTCTTCTCTCCCGCGTGTTCAACCAACACCTTGGCTTCCGTGCCCGCAAGACCGCGCAGGATGGCGTTCGCAATGAATGGAGAGAGACCAGCCAGTTTGACACCATCTCCCTCTATCACTTGATCTCCCTCGCGCACGCCAGCCTTGTAAAGGGGGCCGTCCTGCGCAATAACCTGCACGGCATAACCATCCGCATGAGCGATCCGAAACGCCTCATGGGCACCGGGAAGCCTGATCTTCTTGTCATAATCCTGAGCGCGTTCCAGCACCATCTCCCGCTGGCCAAATTCCAGCCATCATCGAAACCGGTTCAGCAAAGATAACCCCACTATGCCGTCCCAAGATGTTGCACTGCGGACCCGAGTGTCTATGGTCGCCGCCACGTCCCTCTCCGAAAGGTCACCGACCGCAAGCTCAGACACCAACACATCCTGTGGCACCGATACCTTGTTCTCTAAGCCACCCGCCCTATAGGTAGTGCTTGATCTTGCTTTAATCGGTAGATAACTGGCATCGGGCTTGAATATGCACGTGGGCTAGCTCTTATTGACGGACACCTGTACCAGCAGGAAAGGTTGCGTCATCTGGTTATAGGTGAAAGGTATTGTGACAAGCGGGCGCTGTTGCCCGGATGAGTCCAAGGCAAACGCACAGGTGCAAAGCAGGAACAGGGCAAATCCCGCTATCGACATCGTCCATGCAGAAGCCACGGAACAGTTCCTTCCCATTTGGTTAAGACCTCCTAAACGATCCCTCTTGTCCCGCTTTCTCAGATTCGGAACTTCTCAGCAAAGCCTCAGCTTCCTGTTTGATCCGTCCAGCTTGCTCAACCTTGCCGGCGACGGTCGCTAGGCGTTCCGTCAGGGTAAGAAGCTTTTTCAGCCTATCCCGAACCACTGCCTCAGAAGGATAGTAGCACCAATTGGTTGAGGACAGTGCTTGCCACGCCTTGGCAACAAAACGGCTGGCTAATCGCAGTCGCCGATGGATATCATGGATGCGAGCCACCTCAATCAATGCCTCGACACACTTCTTGGTCCGTCCTAGCACACGATGAAACACCCGCAATGCTTCCTTGTGGTCGTGTGCAGACATCAATTCGCCCCAACGGAACAGAGGAAACACCTCGAGGGGTGAAATCTGGCGCCACTGCGCTATGTAACTTATCTCCGTTTCGGTATCTTGGGCATTGGCAGCATTCTCCGCGGCACGAAATAACAGCCACCGTTCTTGCCATGTTCTCCAGCCGTCTAGTAGTGCATTGGTATCTGGCGGAAGACTTTGCAAGCGGGCTAGTGCCTGTTCATAAGCCCCGTTGCGAACTAGATCAGCAATGGTATCACACTGCCGAACTAGCTCCAGCACACGTTCTACAAGCGTGTGGTCTATTACCGACAGCAAGGAGGCAGCGCTGAGACGATACTGAACATCAGGCGAAGACGAGTCACGGAGCCAGCGTAGATAACCATCGTGGTTGCCCAGTATGGCGATGCCCCGTTCGATCACCTGATGGGCTAGGTCCATCCTGCCTGCAAACACCAGACAAGCAAAGGTCACCTCGTACAGTTCTTCTATCGTGACACGCACAATGGTCTCATCGGGATAGTACACCCACGCTGGGTTGCGCAGGACCCGCCAGCTCCGACGCGTCAGTTTGATTATGTCCCTTACTACCGCCTCATGCTCAGAGTGCTGCTTCTCTTTGAGCAACTGCGCTCGCCTTAAGGCACAGCGTGCCATCCATACCCAACCTTCAATGGAGCGGGGACAGCGGCTTAACAACTGCCCCAGCTCTTGCTCTGCGTCCTGATACCTTCCCGCCATGATCATATCTTCAGCCAAAACCAACCGGGGTAACAGGGCAGAGGGTTCCTGAGCAACTAACTGCTTCCGCCATTGCAAAGCATTCTCCCAGTCTTCTGCCTCTTCATACTGTGTGGCTATATCCTCTAGTGCGTCCGCAATCAGTGCTCTTGCATAGGAGGCGAAGCTCTCACTTCCTGTTGCTAGGACATGACGCGCTACCGCCAGCGCAGACTGAGGCTCACCTTGATTAAGGTAATACGATGCCTGCTCCAAAAGGCGAGCGCTTTCTAGACATCTCCTAGCATTTTCCAACGATAGCGTGTCCAGCCATGCGAGATCGAGCACGGTGCCTTACCCCCAAGCGATTCTTCAGGCTTCGCGGACAGCGAAGGTTGTCTCGTGACCGCTTGCCCCAAGTATAAATCGTTCTCCGCAAAAATGCAAGGGTTTTGGGGAGAGATTCTTCGCTTCGCTCAGAATGACAAGAGAGGGGCTCAGAAGAACGTCTTTATTGTCATGCTGAGCACCAGCCCTGCATCTCGTTGCCATCCATCCAACGGGAACGCATTCACCGCCCCGGTCTATTGGACGGGTAGGACGTTCGCCCTCGCCCTTAGCCCACCACTACGTTCACCAGCTTGCCGGGCACGACGATAATCTTTTTCACCGTCTTACCGTTGGTGAACTGTTGCACCTTCGGGCTTGCCAGCGCGAGCCGTTCCAGCTCCTCCTGTGGGGTATCTGCCAGCACCACCAGCACATCGCGCAGTTTGCCGTTCACCTGCACCACGATGTTCAGCTCCTCGGCGGCGGCGACGTCGGCATCGTACTCCGGGAACGGCTCGTTATAGGTGAAGCCTTGGTAGCCCAAACGCTCCCACAGCTCATCGGCGATGTGCGGGGTGAAGGGCGCCAGCACCAGTATCAACGTATGTATCGCTTCGCTGAAGGCAGGTGAGGTGATCAGGGTGTCCTTCAGGTCGCTCATCAGGTTGACCCACTCCATCATCGCCGCAACCGCCGTGTTGAAGCGAAAGTCCTCGATGTCCTCGCCCACTTTGCGGATGGTCTGGTGTGTCTTGCGGCGCAGTTTGCGCTCGTCGGCATTCAGTTCGGCACCCTGCAGTTTCTGCTTCCAGTCGCGCTGATAGTGCGGGATGGCATCCAGCACCAGTCTCCACACCCGATGCAGGAAGCGGTTGGCTCCGCTGACCCCCTCCTCACGCCACTCGATCGCCTGGTCGAAGGGTGCAACGAACAGCTCGTACAGGCGCAAGGTGTCTGCCCCGTGCTTCTGCACCACCGAATCGGGCGTGACCACATTGCCCTTTGACTTGGACATCTTCACCATCACGTCGGGGTTGTCGGGTTCGGGCGCTAGCACCATGCCCTGGTTGCGCAGGGTGAGGAACGGCTCCACAAAGGGTACCAGCCCTGCATCGTACATCACCTTCACCCAGAACCGAGCGTACAGCAGATGCATGACCGCGTGCTCTGCCCCGCCAACGTACACGTCCACCGGTAGCCAGTAGCGCACCGCATCGGGATTGAAGGGGCGGTCGGTCTCGTGTGGGCTGGCGAAGCGCAGGAAGTACCACGACGAGCAGGCGAACCCGCCCATCGTGTCGGTCTCGCGCTCAGCGGGTGCACCGCACTGTGGGCAGGTTGTGTGGACGAACTCGGGGATATTCGCCAGCGGCGATTTGCCGGTGCCTGTGGGCTCGTAGTGCTCCACGTCAGGCAGAAGCACGGGCAGTTGCTCTTCGGGAACGGGCACGATACCGCAGTGCGGACAGTGGATAATCGGGATGGGCGCGCCCCAGTAGCGCTGTCGGCTGATCAGCCAGTCGCGCAGGCGATAGTTGACGCGCCTCCTGCCGATACCGCGCGCTTCCATCCACTCGGCGATGCGCTGTTTGCCCTCCTCGCTGGGCAGTCCGCTGAACTCTCCACTGTTGACCATTGTGCCTTCGCCCGTGTACGCCTGTTGCAGAGGCTCGCCGTTCCAGCCGGGCGGGGCAATGACCACCGGGATGGGCAAGCCGTAGCGTTTGGCGAAGTCAAAGTCGCGCTCGTCATGGGCGGGCACTGCCATGATCGCGCCTGTGCCGTAGCCCATCAGCACGTAGTCGGCGATGAAGATGGGCACTTTCTGCCCGTTCACAGGGTTAATGGCGTACGCTCCGGTAAACACCCCGTCGCGCACGCGCTCGGTGGACATGCGCTCGATCTCGGTTTCACGCTGGCTTCGCGCGATGTATGCTTCCACCTCCTCCCGACGGTCGGGAGTGGTGATCTCGCGTACCAGCGGATGCTCGGGTGCAAGCACCGCAAACGACATGCCGAAGGTGGTGTCCACGCGTGTGGTGAACACCCAGAACGCCTTGTCCGTGGGGTTGCCTTCCGCATCGGCGACCTGCATCTGGAACTCCACCCCCTCACTGCGCCCGATCCAGTTTCTCTGCATCATCTTGATGCCTTCGGGCCAGTTGATCAGGTCCAGGTCGTTCAGCAGTCGCTCGGCATAGTCGGTGATTTTGAAGAACCACTGGGGCAGGTCGCGCTTTTCGACGGGGCTACCGCACCGCCAGCACGCACCGCCCTCTACCTCCTCGTTCGCCAGCACGGTTTTGCAGGAGGGGCACCAGTTGGCGGGGGCGGTGGAGCGATATGCCAGCCCGCGCTTGTACAGCAGGAGGAAGAACCACTGCGTCCACTTATAATAATCCGGGGAGCTGGAGTTGATCTCGCGGCTCCAGTCGTAGGAGATGCCGATCATATTCATCTGCCGCTTGTAGTTGGCGATGTAGCGCGGCACCGTCTTGCTGGGGTGCGAGCGACGGCGGATGGCTTCGTTCTCGGCGGGCAGACCGAAAGCGTCCCAACCCATCGGGTGCAGGACATTAAAGCCCTTCATGTGCTTGTAGCGACAGAAGGTATCGGTGGGGATATAGTTTCGGCAGTGTCCCACCGACAGCCCATCGCCCGACGGATAGGGGAAGAAGTCCAGGGCATAGAGCTTGGGCTTGGGGCTGAAGTCCTCCGCGCGAAACAGCTGCGCTTCCTGCCACCGTTGTTGCCATTTTTGTTCTATCTGCTGTGGTTGGTACCTCTCCTCCATGCGTACAACCCCTCCCGGACTGTGATAACAGTAGTACTCAGTATAACGTGAGAGCAGAGGGTTTTGCAAGAGCAGGCGTGACAGGCTGGAGTGCTCCGATATGGCTTAGCCCAGAGAGAGCCCATCTGGCGTTTTTATGCTGAACGACAATCCTACTGTCATGCTGAGCGCCAGCAAAGCATCTCGTTGCCGTTGTTGTCATGCTGAACGAAGTGAAGCATCTCTGAGCCCCTTCGCGTGCGCTTAGGGTGACGAAAAAGTGGAGGGCGAGGCTCCTGCCGAGCCGAAACCCCATCCCCGCCCGCGGGGAGGGTTGGGGTGGGGAAAACGGCTAACACGTCATGCTGAACGAAGTGAAGCATCTCGGTTGGGATTCTTCGCTTCGCTCAGAATGACAGGGGAAGGCGGAACAGAATGACGCGGAAAGGCGGGGCAGAATGACGGGGAAAGGCAGGTCAGAATGACAGGGAAAGGCGGAACAGAATGACAATCAAGCAGGCTCAGAAGGACGAGAAGAAGCGGCTCAGAAGGACCTGGGAATATGTTTTGATATGACAAAAGTGGCGCGGTCAAGATGACGGTGCTGTGCGGGTATAACCGCATGGCTTTTCCTCATAGAGCGTCTTAACGGAACAAACCAAAAGGAGCAAAAAATGGCTGTGCAGACCAGGCGAATGGTCTACTATACTTTCGGCAACCACAAGCATTGGGTGGATATGGTGTGGAACTGGGGGGAGTTTGTACTCCCCGCTAGTGTTCGGGATATGCTTTCGCTGATGGAGCAGACGGGCGCGAAAGGGAACGTCAACTTTGACGTGGTGGGCTACGAACAGCTCGCCATTACCGACCCCGAAGCGTTTGATGCGCTCAAACAGGCGATCCACGACGGCAGGGCGGAGATGGTCGGCGCGTCCTACGGTCAGCCCTACGGCTTGTTCTGCGGGGGCGAGGCGAACGTTCGGCAGCTGGTGATGGGCGTGCTGGTGTGCGAAAAGCTGTTCGGTGTGTGCGCCCCGTCACCTGGTGGGAAGAGGAGTTCGACCTCTTCCCGCAGTTACCGCAAATCCTGCGCGGATGCGGGTTCCAGTACGGCTGTCTCTTCTTCCAGTGGACCTGGCACACGCCACACATCCCCATTGAAAAGGTCTCTCGCGCGCGGTGGCGCGGGCTGGACGGCTCCGAGATACTGGTCGATCCCAAGACCGACCCCTGCCTGCACCAGTGGCCCGAGGACTTTGAACAGGGCTTGCGCCACGAAGCGGTGGAACAGATGGAGCACCCTCTGATTATCCAGTGGCTGGAGCTACTACCCACGCCGGACTGGATGTGCCGCGCCGAGCTGATCGCCCCGCGCATGAGGGAGATCGCTGGTCAACCCGAGTTCGACATCCATTGGGTCACGCTGAGCGAGTTCCTAGCGCGGGCGAAGGGCGACGAACCCGTGCTAGAGTACACGTTGGACGATGTGTTCCACGGCATGTCCATTGGTAAGAACGGCGACCTGGTGCGTTACCTCAGCAGGCAAGCGGAGAATCAACTGCTTAGTGCGGAGAGCTTCGCGCTGGTGTCTGGAATGCTAGGCAGACCGTACGCGCAGTGGGACGTGTACCCGGAGTGGGAACTCCGTCAGGCGTGGCGCGACCTCCTGCTGGCTCAGCATCACGATGTGGACGAATGCAAAGGGCTCTGCGGCGACACGGGCAAGCTCTATTACCGCAATAGCCTCGAGCTGTCGCGCATGGTGCTGGAACGCAACCTAAGGCACATCGCGAGGCGGGTGGGCGAAGCGGCGGACATCGTGGTGTTCAACCCGCTTGGCTGGGCACAGACGAGCGTTACCACCGCCACCGTTCCCGCCGACCGCGTGTCGGCAAGCCTTCTGGACGATGAGGGGCACGCTCTACCTGTGCAGGTTTTGGACACTAGCGGCGAGGAGGCGACCGTCTGCTTCCCGATAGCGAATGTGCCCTCGGTGGGCTATCGTGCTTGCCGATTCGCCCAAACGGAGGACGGCACCGCACCGCGGGTTGCCGTGCATGAAGACGCAGATGCTATCTCCCTGAGCAATCCGAAGGTAATCGTTCGTGTTGACCGGCGCACCGGCGCCATCACCAGCCTGCGCTCGGCAGAAGAGGGCACCGAGTTCGTCCGGGAGAATGTGCCGCTGAACGCTTTGCAGATCACCTTGGGTGACCGGGTGTATCGCTCGCAGGACGGCGTGCACTCAGTTCAGATGGAACAGGCGGGACCCGTGCTGGCGTGCGTGCGGGTAGAGGGCACTCTGGGCACGGTTGCCCGTTTCCGCTCGCGAATCGTTCTGGGCGCACTCGGCGCGCGCGTCGAGGTGCAAACGCATCCGAAGTTCCTCCAGCGCCCTGAGCCGTCTATGATGCGCTCCTTGCAGACCGCCATCGCCGCTCGGCTGCAGCGTCTGGAAATCTGGCACGACCATCCTTTCGCGGTAACGCCTGTGCGTGCGGAAGGAGTTTATCGCAAGAAATATCCCACTGGCGACTGGATGACCTCCCCGCAGTTCTTCGAAGAGGTGCGCCATCCGTTCACTGGACTGAACTTCATCTTCCTAACCGACGGCGTGCGAGGGCTCCAGTACCTACACGCGGGCAACCAGGGCTTCCTGCGCGACGGCGACATCGTGCATAACGTTCTCTTCATGCATGTACGATGCATGGGATGAGGAGAACTGGGTGCGCGAAGTGGAGCTCCGCTGCGCCTACCGTCCGTGGGAACAACTGCCGCAAAAGGATAGCTTCCTGCGGGAAGCGATCGCCTTCAACCGCCCCTTGATGGCGATACACCGTGACCGGGGCGACCAGCCGCAACTACCCGCCCGCATGAGCTTCCTGCAGGTGGAAGGAGAGGTGCTCCTTTCCGCCTTCTATCGCGAGGGCGAATGGTGCGTGGTGCGGGCGTATGAGGTCAACGGCAAACCCTCCACCGCTCGCTTCACCTTCTACGGCGGGATGGAAAAGGCGGAACGTACCGACATGCTGTTGCGCCATCCCCAGCCCCCGCCGATAGAGGACAGCAGTGTAGTGGTGGCGTTCAAGCCTTATGAAATCGTGACCCTGCGTCTGCTTCTGGAGAAGGCGCGTAAGCAGTATCGCCCGCTGGACGACTACCGCAGTGTGTGGGTGGAGACCACTACCAAGGCGCATCGGGCAGGAACGCTTGCAAAACGTGTGCGGAGTGAGGTAAAATAACGGCACGCACACGGTTCCAAAGGCGCCCGTGTCGTTCGTGCGAAGGAACGCACCTGCGACAACGGGCATTATTTGTCTTGCAGACAGCAAACGATCTCTACGATTGCACGACAGGGAGTTGGTGAGGGGTATGCATTATCACGGATTGCCGCAACCAGAGGGGCTATATCACCCCGCGTACGAGCATGACGCCTGCGGTGTGGGCTTTGTGGTGCATATCAAAGGCAAAAAATCGCACGCGATTGTGGAACAGGGCATCCAGATTCTGGAGAATCTCGTGCATCGGGGTGCAGCCGGTAGCGACCCGGAAACGGGCGATGGCGCGGGGATACTCATCCAGATTCCGCACCAGTTCTTCCTGCGCCAGCGCGATGGAAACCTCCCCGATGAAGGCTACTACGGCGTGGGGATGGTGTTTCTGCCGCGCGACGAAGGCGACCGCGCCCTGTGCGAAGCGGCGATCGAGACCGTGACCAAGGAGGAGGGACAGCGCTTCCTGGGCTGGCGCGAGGTGCCAGTGGACAACACTAAGATCGGCACTGCCTCGCGCGCCGTCGAGCCGGTGATCAAACAGTTCTTTATCGGGCGGGCGAAGGAACTGCCCGACCAGGAGGCGTTTGAGCGCAAGCTGTTTGTGATACGTAAGGTGATTGAAAACCGGGTGGCACGTCTGCACCTCAAACAGCCGGAGTATTTCTACATCTGTAGCCTGTCCTCGCGAACGGTCGTATACAAAGGGCTGTTACTCGCACACCAAATCAGCGGGTTCTATCTGGACCTCGCCGAGCCGGATGTGGTCACCGCGCTGGCGCTGGTGCATCAGCGGTTCAGCACCAACACCTTCCCCACCTGGCCGCTGGCGCACCCTTACCGGATGCTCGCGCACAACGGCGAAATCAACACCCTGCGCGGCAACCGAAACTGGATGCGCGCTCGTGAGGCGCAACTGCGCTCTGCGCTGTTCGGCGACGATGTGAAAAAGATCACCCCCCTGGTCACCGAAACGGGAAGCGACTCTGCCACGCTGGACAACGCGTTGGAACTGCTGGTGCGCGGAGGACGCAGTCTTGCCCATGCCATGCTGATGCTCATCCCCGAGGCGTGGGGCAATCACCAGTTCATGGACGAAGACCGCAAGGCGTTTTACGAGTATCACGCCTGCATCATGGAGCCATGGGACGGTCCAGCAGCGGTAGCTTTCACCGATGGGCGACAGATCGGTGCCATGCTGGACCGCAATGGACTGCGCCCAGCCCGCTACCTGGTGACCAAAGACGAGCATGTGGTTATGGCGTCCGAAACGGGCGTGCTGAGCATTCCCGACGAGAACATTCGCTCTAAGTGGCGCCTACAGCCGGGCAAGATCTTCCTGGTGGACACACAAGAGGGGCGAATCATCGACGATGAGGAGATCAAGGACCGCCTGGTGCACCAGAAGCCCTATCGGCAGTGGTTGATGCAAAACCGCCTCGAGCTGAGCAAACTGCCCGAACCACCGCACGTGCATCTGCCCAACCACGAAACCATTCTGGAGCGTCAGAAGGTGTTCGGCTATACGCTAGAGGACCTGAACATGATTCTGACGCCGATGGCGGTTGACGGCGAGGAACCCGTGGGCTCGATGGGCAACGATACGCCGATCGCGGTGCTCTCTGAGCGGCCGCAACTGCTCTATAACTACTTCAAACAGCTCTTCGCGCAGGTGACCAACCCGCCAATCGACCACATCCGCGAAGAGATCGTGATGTCGCTGGCGGACTATATCGGCAAGGACGGTAGCCTACTGGAGGAGACGCCCGAGCACTGTCGCCAGCTGCGCATCGATACGCCCATCCTGACCAACGTGGAGCTGGAGAAACTGCGCTACATCGACACGGGCGACTTCCGCGCACGCACGCTGTCCATGCTGTTCGACCCCGACACGGGAGCGGCTGGTATGGAAGTCGCGCTCACCCGCCTGTGCAAGGAGGCGAGCCGTGCCGTCGCCGACGGGGTGAGCATCATCATCCTCTCCGACCGGGGCGTCGACCGCAACCACGCGCCCATCCCTGCCTTGCTGGCAACCTCGGCGGTGCACCACCACCTGATTCGGGAGGGAACCCGCACCGCCGTTGGGCTGGTGGTGGAATCGGGCGAGCCGCGGGAGGTACATCACTTCGCCCTGCTCATCGGCTACGGCGCAAGCGCGGTGAACCCGTACCTGGTGTTCGAGACGCTGGCGGACATGAAGCGCGAGGGGCTTCTCCCCGAAGACCTGAGCTACGAACAGGCGTGCAAGAACTTCATCAAGTCCATCAACAAGGGCTTGCTCAAAACGATGTCCAAGATGGGCATCTCTACCCTGCAGAGCTATCGCGGGGCGCAGATTTTCGAAGCCATCGGCTTGCACGAGGAGGTTATCGAGAAGTACTTCACCCATACCGCCTCGCGTATCAGCGGCGTGAAGCTAGACGTCATCGCCGAAGAGACCCTGGCGCGGCACCGCTTCGCCTATCCGCACGCACCCGTGCCCGAAAACCTAGACCTGGACCCGGGCGGCTGGTACAAGTGGCGGCGCGGCGGCGAGTTCCACCAGATGAACCCCGACGTCATCGCGAAACTGCAACACGCAGTGCGCACGGGCAATTACCAGATCTACAAAGAGTACGCCGAGCTGGTGAACAAGCAGAACGAGCAGCTCGCCACCCTGCGCGGACTGTTCCGCTTCAAGAAGGGCAACCCCATCCCCATCGACGAGGTGGAGCCGGTCAGTGAGATCGTGAAGCGGTTCGCCACGGGTGCGATGTCGCTCGGCTCTATCAGCAGAGAAGCACACGAGACGCTGGCTATTGCCATGAACCGCCTGGGCGGCAAGAGCAACACAGGCGAGGGCGGGGAGGACCCCGAGCGTTATATCCCCCTGCCCAACGGCGACAGCAAGCGCAGTGCGATCAAGCAGGTGGCTTCGGGACGGTTCGGGGTGACCACGCATTATCTGGTCAGCGCCGACGAACTGCAGATCAAGATGGCGCAGGGCGCGAAGCCGGGCGAGGGAGGACAGCTGCCCGGGCACAAGGTGAGCAAGTACATCGCCAAGGTGCGCCATTCTACACCGGGGGTGACGCTCATCTCGCCACCGCCGCACCACGACATCTACTCCATCGAGGACCTGGCGCAGCTCATCTTTGACCTGAAGAACGTCAACCCGTATGCCCGCATCTCGGTGAAGCTGGTGGCGGAGGTGGGTGTGGGCACGGTGGCGGCAGGCGTCGCCAAAGCGCATGCGGACCACATCCTCATCAGCGGCTTCGAGGGAGGCACAGGGGCGTCGCCGTTGTCTTCCATCAAGCACGCGGGCATCCCGTGGGAGCTGGGCATCGCGGAAACGCAACAGGTGCTGGTGAAGAACAACTTGCGCGGGCGCGTGGTGCTTCAGACGGACGGACAGCTCAAGACGGGGCGCGATGTGGTGATCGCCGCCCTGCTGGGTGCGGAAGAGTTCGGGTTCTCCAGCGCTGCGCTGGTGGCACTGGGCTGTATTATGATGCGCGTGTGCCATCTCAACACCTGTCCCGTCGGCATCGCCACACAGGACCCGGTTCTGCGCGAACGGTTCGCCGGCAAGCCCGAGCACGTAGTTAACTTCTTCACCTTTGTGGCGCAGGAGGTACGCGAGATCATGGCAGAGCTGGGCTTCCGCACCTTCGACGAGATGGTCGGTCGCGTGGATATGTTGGAGACGCGCGAGGCGATCGACCACTGGAAGGCAAAAGGCGTGGATGTGAGCGTGCTCCTGCAGAAGCCGAACGTGGACCCCAGCGTGCCCATCCGTTGCGTGCAACCGCAGGAGCATGGGCTGGAGAAGCAGATAGATATCCGTCTGCTGGAGTGGTGCAAGCCCGCGCTGGAACGCGGCGAGAAGGTGGAACTGCACCTGCCCATTCGCAACAGCAACCGCACGGTAGGCACCATGCTTAGCGGAGAGGTCGCCCGTCGCTACGGCGAGGAGGGTCTACCCGACGATACCATCCGCATCCATTTCAAGGGTTCGGCGGGTCAGAGCTTCGGTGCGTTCCTGCACAACGGCATCACGCTGATACTGGAAGGCGACGCCAACGACTATCTGGGCAAGGGCATCTCAGGCGGGCGCATCATCGTCTATCCGCCCAAAGAGAGCGACTTCCCCGCACACGAGAACATCATCGCGGGCAACACCCTGCTGTACGGTGCCACGGGCGGCGAGGTGTTCCTGAGCGGTGTCGTGGGCGAGCGGTTCGCCGTGCGCAACAGCGGCGCGCGGGCGGTAGTGGAAGGTGCAGGCGACCACTGCTGTGAGTACATGACCGGCGGTGTGGTCGTGGTGCTGGGCAAGACCGGGCGCAACTTCGCCGCGGGTATGAGCGGTGGCGTGGCTTTCGTGTGGGATGTCGACGGACTGTTCGAGAAGCGCGTCAACTTCGGCGGAGGCTCGATCCTGCTGGAGCCAGTGGAAGACCCCGAGGACATCTCGCTCCTGCGCGACCTGGTGGAGCGACACCGCCGCTACACCGGCAGTGTGCGGGCGAAGGAAGTGCTGGAGCACTGGAACGAGGTGCTTCCACAGTTCGTCAAGGTCATCTCGGTGGAGTACAAAACGGTGCTCGCCGAGATGGCGAAAGAGCAGACAGACGCGCAGATTCTGCTGGACTGAGGTAAGGCAGATGGCAGACCCAAAGGGCTTTCTGAAATACACGCGTGAAGTGTCTCCTTACCGACCGGTGGAGGAGCGCAAGCGGGACTGGCAAGAGGTGCATACCCATATGCCGCCCGAACGCCTGCGCATCCAGGCGGCGCGATGCATGGACTGTGGCGTGCCCTTCTGCCACATGGGCTGTCCGCTGGGAAACATCATCCCCGACTGGAACGACCTGGTATATCGCCATCAATGGCACGAGGCACTGCGCCGACTGCACGCCACCAACAACTTCCCAGAGTTCACCGGCAGGCTGTGTCCCGCACCGTGTGAGACCGCCTGCGTACTGGGCATCAATCAGCCGGCGGTGACCATCAAGCAGATCGAAGAGCATATCATCGAGTACGGGTTCGAGAAGGGTTGGGTGGAGCCGGAGCCGCCACCGGTGCGCACCGGCAAGCATGTGGCGGTCGTGGGTTCGGGACCCGCCGGGCTGGCAGCGGCTCAGCAGTTGAACCGCGCCGGGCACTGGGTAACGGTGTTCGAACGCGCCGACCGCATCGGAGGGCTTCTGCGGTACGGCATTCCCGACTTCAAGCTGGACAAGCGCATTCTGGACCGTCGCCTGCAGATTATGGAAGCGGAGGGCATCCGATTCGAGCCGTGCATGCACGTGGGCGTAGACATCCGCGCGGCGGAACTGCTCGTGGGGTTCGACGCCGTGCTGTTGACGGGTGGCTCTACCGTTCCGCGCGACCTACCTGTGCCCGGGCGCGAGCTAAAGGGTATCCACTTCGCCATGGAATACCTCACCCAGCAGAACCGCGTGAACGCCGGCGACTATATCCCCCCCGAACAGCGCATCACCGCCGAAGGTAAGCGGGTGGTGATCATCGGTGGAGGGGACACGGGCGCGGACTGCCTGGGCACGGCGCACCGACAGGGCGCGGTGGAGGTGTACCAGATCGAACTGCTACCTAAACCTCCTACGGAACGCGACGAACTGACCCAGCCCTGGCCCACCTATCCCATGATTCTGCGCACCTCTAGCGCGCACGAAGAGGGCGGTATCCGCGACTGGAGCATCAACACCAAGTGGTTCGAAGGCGACGAGCACGGCAACGTGAAGCGCCTGCATGCCGTCCGGCTAGAATGGTATACCGGCTCCAGCGGCCGCCGACAGTTCCGGGAGATACCGGGAAGCGAGTTCAGCCTGGAGGTGGACCTGGTTCTGCTGGCGATGGGGTTCCTGCATCCCCAACACGATGGATTGCTGGACGCACTGGGCGTGGAATACGATGCGCGGGGCAACGTGAAGACCGTGAACTACGCCACCAGCGTGCCAGGCGTGTTCGCTGCGGGTGATATGCGCCGGGGGCAGTCGCTGATTGTGTGGGCGATCGCCGAAGGGCGCGAAGCAGCGCACTACGTAGACAAATACCTGATGGGACGCAGTTACTTGCCCCTAACTGGCGCGAAGCTGATTTAGCATCCGAACACAGGCAAACTGGGCGTCCCCAAGGAGCCGAAGATGCAGGTTTTTTGTGAGCCGTTGGGTGTGGAAGTACAACTGCCGGAGCGCCCCCAGCGCATCGTCTGCCTGGCGTCGTCTCTCACTGAGACGCTGTTCGAGATGGGCTGTGCGCACCGCCTGGTGGGCATCTCCGCCTATTGTCACCGTTACATTCCCCCCACCGACCTGCCGGTGGTGGGCGACTATCTGCGGGTGGATTCCGCCCTCCTGCGCCAGGTCAACCCCGACCTGATCCTGCTGACCACAGGCATCCAGCGCACGCTAGGCATCCGGCTGGCGCAGGAGGGTTACCCGGTATACGCGCTACCTCTGCCCTCCAGCATCAGTGGGGTGATGGAAAACGTGAACCTGCTTGGGGGGCTGGTGAACGAGGTGGAATCCGCCCGACGCCTCCGCCAGCGGTGGGAACAGCAGTTCCAAACGCTGTGCCTGTCGGCTCCTCTGCGTCGTCCGCGGGTGTACATCGAACTCTGGTTTGGCAGGCACATGCGCACGGTCGGCGCGCTCAGCTTTATCCATGACCTGGTGGAGACAGCGGGTGCGGACAATATCTTCGGGCGGGACCGGCGCGCCTATTTCGTGCCCGAAATGGAGGAGGTAGAGCCTCTGCGCCCCGACACCCTGCTGTTTCACACCGAACCCGACTACCCGGTGGACGTCGCGGCGCTGATTGAGGAGCGGGGCTGGCATCGGTGGAATCCTGCGCCCTATGTGGTGGTGGCAACGGTGAACAAAGGGCAGAACATCATCCACGAGGGCCCCTCGATGATGGAAACTGCCACCTGGCTACAGGGACACTTCCACTTCTGGGCAAGGCACCATCGGTAACGTCACCCACGCTCGACTTCGGAGGGCGAGGGCTTATTTACGGGCTCTACAACCAGCCCCTCGGGGCGCACGTCCGTCACGCGCACGCGGGTGTTCGCGGGTAGGAACTCCTGTTCGGTGATCACATGCAGGCTCACGCCGCCGATCTGCGCCATGCCTCCCGGCGTGAGGTCGGTGACCGTCATCCCCTCCGCGCCGAGGAGATGGCGCTGTGCTTCCCTGCTAGCGGTCATCGAGATCTGCATTCGGTACTGCATCTCACGCCACAGGTGGCTCTTGGGCAGGTAGACAAAGAAGACCACCATGCTCATTAGCGTCAGGATAGAGGACACCACGAGCGCAAACAGGGGATGTGATTGTATCATGATGGCTTCGCGCATGCCGGCGAAGATGCACAGGAAGCCAAACAGTGCGAAGATGCCTCTTCCGGGCAAGATATGGGTTTCCACGATCACCAGAGCGGCGCCCAATGCGAACACCACCATGCCCCACCAGTGCGAACCACTAAACAGATGGGCGCCGAACACCGCCCCCAGAAACAGCACGCCGACCGTACCCACCCACGACCACACCGGGCGCGTCAGAAACTCTACCACCAGAAACGCCAGCCCGATGAAGGTGAACAGCACCGTGCCGTAGGGCGTTTGCAACCACTGGATGACGGCTTCCATCATCATCACCCCTGCGCCGGGCGGCCATAGGCAGAGTGTTCCGGCTCCACAATATAGCGCGACAGGGTCATGGTCATCTGATAGGTCACCACCTGCAGGAACAGAATGATGCCATAGCAGACCTGCGACACCAATCGGCTCCACTGGCGGCGCAATCGTTGGGTGAAAGGCAGTCGCTGTTCGGCGATGATTTCAGCCAGTATCCACTGGAACTCGTGCCACAGGTCGATCTTGGGCTCTGGCGCCTCCATCTGCCGACAGAACTCCACGAATCGCCTCAGCTCGTGGTATTCGCGCGCGCAGGTCTCGCAGGTCAGCAGATGGCTTTGCACCTGTTCCCGCTCGTGTTGGCTCAGCTGTTCATCGATCAGCGCGCTCAGTCGCTCCTGTACCTCTTCGCAACGCATGGTTACTCACCGACCCCCTGATAATACGTTCGATAATAAGGTTCAAAAAGACGCTTGAAAGCCAGACGGGCGCGATGCAAGCGCGATTTCACGTTGGCGATGGTCAACCCCGTGATGTGGCTGATCTCTTCGTAAGAGAGCTGCTCGAAATCACGCAGTACCAGCATGGTTCGGTAGTCCTCTGGCAATCGAGCCAGCACTTCGCGCACTTTGCGCTGGAGCTCCTCGCGCTCCACGTGTGCCTGCAGGTCTTCCTCGGATGCCGGCTCGAAGCCTCCGTTCTCTCGCTCCGCCATCTCGTCCAGCGACTCGGTGCTCTGTCGTTTCATATCGCGCAGGCGGTTACAGCATAGGTTATGCGCGATTCGCAACAGCCACGCACGGAAACTGCTGTCTCCGCGAAAGGAGCGAATGTTCTTGAACGCCCGGATGAACACCTCCTGGGTGAGGTCATGCGCCTCTTCACCCGGCACCATTCGGTAGACCACGCTGTACACCAGCCGCACATACTTGCGGTGCAGTTTCTCAAAGGCGGTGGGGTCGCCGTTACTGCACTGGCGTACCAGCAAGATGTCTTCATCTAGCGGTGCGATCATGTTGAAAGCCAGGTCTTGCGTTGCCTCCCTGGGCGTGCCAGCTGTCAGGACCATTCGTCACCTTCCCTTTCGAAAGTGTCGGGGAAGGCGCGCACTCGCGCCTCCCTTGATGGTTACCGTCCGGGTGCTGGTGGTCCCGGCGGAGGTCCCGGAAACATCTGCTGGAACATCTGCATCCCCTGCTCCATCAGCATCCTGCGCTCTTCGGGCGACATGTTCATGAACATACGCATCCCCTCCTGCATCATCTGCATCCGCAGCGAGGGGTCCATGTTCATGAACATCTGGATACCCATACGAAGCGCCCGCTGTCGCTCTTCAGGGGGCATGTTCATGAACATCTGCATCCGCTGTTGCTCCAGCGCAAGGAAGTCCTCCGCCCGGACCTGCCCCTGCTGTCCCCGGCGCTGTGCAGATTGCGCCAGCATGGGCTGTTGATAGAACACCACATACACCGGGCGCGTCTTGAACGCCGGAACCATCTGGTCCAACTGCTGGTCAAAGTCCGGCGATACCGTCACACCCCGCACGAAGGAGGTGATGCGATTGCCGGTAGCGTCCGCCACAATCAGCCCCTGCGCCTCTAGGTTCACGACGGTGCGTACCCAGTTGACCAGCGACTCGGGAGTGGGCATCTCCATGTCGGCACGCAGGTACACCTTGCGCCAGATGACTCCCGGAATCTGTTTGACGACCGCATCCAGCGCGGACTGAACATCCTTCGCCTGGCTGGGCGGGGTTACTCGCGCCTGCAACAGCGGGTCAACGACTATCTGCAGTTTGAACTGCTGAGCGATACTTGCCAGCACTTGGCGCACGTCGCTACCCGTCTGTCGTACCTGCTGGCGAGACTGTTGGTTGGGCTGTATGGTGGGCGTCTGCAGGTCGCCCGGTGGAGGTGGCGGCATGACAGGCTCCGGTTGTATGTCCACCGGCGGTTCCGGGGGCGGCGCGGGCTCGTTCGGCTCCGGTTGCGCCCACAGGGGCACCGCCATACACAAGGATACGACTAGGACGGCAGTGGTTGTTCTCCAGCGCATTTCGTACGACCTCCTCGTTTCCATCATTTCTTATTAGACACCAAGCGCATCCGAAAAGTTGCGCTCTGTACGAACGATGCCTTCTCTCGCGATTCTGGGCTCCATTTGCTATTGTACCCCTGTTTTTATCGGCGTGCATCTAGCCTGAATCTAGGATATCCAGAGAAGGTTTTGACCTGCCGGCAGAGAACTTTACTGCACACACGTCATCGTGAGGAGGACAAGGTGATGCCGCGAGCGATTACAATAGACGACCTGTTTCGCCTGAAGCTGGTCAGCGATGCCCAGATTTCACCCGACGGGGAACGAGTGGTGTGCGTGGTCAAAAGCATTGACCGCGAGAAGAACAAATACTTCAGCCACCTCTACCTGTGTCACCTACAGACGCGCGAGGTGCGTGCGTTCACCAGCGGCGAGGTCGCCGATAGCCAGCCCCGCTGGTCGCCCGATGGCAAGTACATCGCTTTCGTCAGTAACCGGCAGAAGCCCAAATCGCAGATATACCTGATTGCTGTGGATGGAGGCGAGGCGCAGGCTTTAACCTCGCTGGAAGAGGGTAGCATCGGCGAGATCGCGTGGTCGCCCGACGGCACCAAAATCGCTTTCACCTTCCGCCTGACACCCGAACAGTGGCGGGAATCGGCAGTGAAGGAGCGCAAAGAGAAGGGACTGTCTACTCCGCCGCGGCTCATCACGCGCCCGTTTTATCGGCTGGATGGCTTCGGCTTTTTCGATGGAGAGTATTTTCAGGTATGGGTGGCAGATGTAAGCACTGGCGAGGCGAAGCGACTGACCAGTGAAAGTACCTCCTGCGGTAGCCTGTGCTGGTCACCCGATAGCCGGCACATCGCCTTCGTGTGCAATCGCAGTGAGAACCCCGACCTGAACCCGAATCTGGAGGACATCTGGTTGGTTCCCTCCGAAGGCGGCGACCTTCAGCGCGTGGAGGCACCGAAGGGACCCAAAGGTGGCGTCGCCTTCTCGCCCGATGGCGCACGTATCGCCTATATCGGGCACACGAAAGTGGAGGACATCTGGGGCGTCACCAACGACCATCTGTGGGTGGTTGACCTAGAGACGGGCGACGCGCGCGACCTCACAGAGGGCTTTGACCGCTCGCTGGGCAACCTCACGCTCAGCGATATGCGCGATGTGGGAGGTCAGAACCGCCCGGTCTGGACGCCCGACGGCAGTCGCCTGCTGTTCCTCGCCAGCGACCGAGGCAGTACCGTCCTGTACAGCATCTCCGCCGAAGGGGGCGAGCCGGTTCCCCTGCGTGGGCATCACGCCGACATGACCAATTTCACCCTCAGCGCGGACGGCAAACGAGTCGCCTGGTGCGAGGGCATACCCGTCCAGCCCCATGAGGTGCTCGTCGGCACCATCACAAGCGACTCGCTAACAGGGGCAGAAGCGATTACCCACTTCAACGCGCAATGGCTGAGCGAAGTGCAGTTGCAGGAGCCGGAGGAGTTTACATGCCTCTCGCCCGACGGCAACACGGTGCACGGATGGCTCATCCACCCTCCCGACTTCGACCCCACCAGGAAGTATCCGCTGATTCTGGAGATACATGGTGGACCCCACGCGCAGTACGGGTGGGTGTTCTTCCACGAGTTTCAACTGCTGTCCGCCCAGGGCTACGTGGTGGTGTACACCAACCCGCGCGGCAGTAAAGGCTATGGCGAGGCGCACGCCGCGGCGATCAAAGGCGCATGGGGCGGACCCGACTACACCGACCTGATGGCTGTGGTGGATTTTATCCTACAGAGGGGCTACATCGACGAGACGCGCCTGGGTGTGATGGGAGGCTCCTATGGCGGATTCATGACCAACTGGGTGGTGTCGCATACCGACCGCTTCCGTGCCGCCATCACCGATCGCAGTGTGGTGAACCTGCACAGCATGGCGGGCACCTGCGATTATCCTCTGCTCCCCGGCGACTACTTCCGGGGCAACGCATGGGCAGAACCCGAACACCTGTGGGAGCATTCGCCCCTGAAGTATGCAGGCAACATCCACACGCCTCTGCTCATCATCCACAGCGAGGGGGATTTGCGCTGTCCCATCGAGCAGGCGGAACAGCTGTTCGCCGCGCTGAAGGTGCAGGGCAAGCAAGCGGTGCTGGTGCGCTACCCGCAGGAGAGCAGTCACGGCATGTCGCGCTCCGGTCCGCCCGATCTGCGCGTGCACCGGCTGGAGCAGATCTTGCGGTGGTGGGCAGAGCATTTGGCGCCTCAGCCGGAAGGATAACAGGAAACCCTGTCTCGTGGGCGAACCCCTATTGTCAGGAGGTGAAATGCGATGACCGTACAACGCATCGTGGCATGTGTGATGGTGTTTCTGCTGGTGCTGAATGTCGCTGCGCTGGCACAGAATGGTGCTAAACCCAAATCCGGACAGGAAACTGGTCCCAAGTACCTGTGCATGATGTGCAAAGTGGGGGCGGATAAGGCAAGGAAGTGCCCGATTTGCAACCTGCAGATGGCGAAAGCGGGCGTGTATGTGTGCACTGGGTGCGGTGCGATGGCAGACAAGCCGGGCGATTGTCCCCACTGCAAGAAGCCAATGATGAAGCTGGCGAGCCTGGCGAAAAAGTGCAAAGTGTGCGGCTACTATAGCGACAAGAACAAGAAAGAGTGTCCCGTGTGCGAGCACCGCAAGAAAACGAACAAGAAAACGAAAGCGCAGTGAACATGAAGAAGGGCCGCGGGAGACCGCTCCCACGGCTCGGCAGTATTACTGGGAAGCCTTCTCCCCCGGTGCCTGCACGATAACCGGTCCTACTCCCTGGAGCTGCTTGTGCGTGCCGTCACAGAAGGGGAACTTGGCGGATTTGAAACATCGGCATAACGCCACGCGCTCGCCCGGCTCCAGCTCCACCACCGTGCGCGGGCGGCCCTCGATCTCTTCCGTAGAATGCTTTGCCATCGCCTTCTCCTTTGCTATCCTGAGGATTGACGCGGTATGTTTTAGCCACTCACAGCAGTATCTCCTGCTACAGCGGTTGCGTCGAGGGCTATCCATATGATATACTTAATGCAGGATGGAGGATGTAAGGAGCAGGTAGGGCGGCACAAGGGGGCAGCAATCATCTCGGAAGAGAGTGGGCAGGCTCGCCCACTCTTTTTCTTACCGTTTGAATAGACCAATCGGATAGAGGATGGCGATGAACGGCGAATTCATGGAAATACTGCGTGCACTGGAGCGCGAGCGAGACATCCCGCTGGGGGTGCTGTGGGAGGCGCTGGAAACAGCCTTGACAAACGCCTACAAGAAGCACTGCGGTGCGGTGGGAGATGTGCGCCTGCGCCTCGATTCGAGCAAAGCGGGGGTTCGGCTGTTTTGCGAGCGTACAGTCGTTGAGGAGGTAGAGAATCCCCACACCGAGATTAGTTTGGAGGAGGCGCGCAAGTTCAAGCCCGACGCCGAGCTGGGCGATACCGTGTCGGTGCCAGTGGAGCTCGAGGACTTTGGACGCATCGCGGCACAGACTGCCAAGCAGGTGATCGTCCAGCGTTTGCGCGAAGCCGAGCGCGAGCAAATCTATCAGGAGTTTCACGAGCGTGTCGGAGAGATCCTGTCGGGCTTCGTGCAACGCCGAGAGGGACCAAACGTCATCATCGATCTGGACCGAGTGGAAGCCATCCTGCCACCGGAGGAGCAGGTTCCCAACGAGCCCTACCGCCCTCATGACCGCCTGCGGGTGTACTTACTGCGTGTGGAGAAAACCACCAAGGCGCCGCGTATTATCGTATCGCGCAGTCATCCCAGCCTTATTCGTCGGCTGTTCGAACTGGAAGTGCCCGAAATCCGGGAGGGCAGTGTTATCATCAAAGCGGTGGCGCGCGAGCCGGGGGCGCGTTCCAAGATCGCCGTATGGGCGAAGGAGCCGAACATCGACCCCGTCGGCAGTTGCGTGGGACTGCGAGGCACGCGCGTGCAGGCAGTGGTCAACGAGCTGTACGACGAGAAGATCGACATCATTCGCTGGTATCCTGAGCCGGCGCAGTTCATCGCGGAGGCATTGAGCCCGGCGAAGGTCTTGCAGGTGAAGTTGAACGAACCGGAAAAGAGCGCGCTTGCCATCGTACCGGATGACCAGCTGTCGCTAGCGATCGGTAAAGCAGGGCAGAACGTCCGCCTGGCGGCGCGGCTGACCGGCTGGAAGATAGATATTCGCAGTGTCTCGCAGTTAGCCAAGGGCACCGTCTCGACGGGCGAAGAGGAAAAGGAGCCGAAAGCCTGAAAGAAGAGTGGTGGGCACGGTCATGCCTGCACGCAAACATACGCCGATACGAACCTGCGTGGCGTGTCGTACCCCCGCGCCGAAGCGGGGGCTGGTGCGTGTGGTGCGCACACCCGAGGGCAATGCAGAGATAGACCCGACCGGCAAGAAGGCGGGGCGAGGGGCGTATCTATGTCTGCGTCTGGCGTGTGTGCAGACCGCACTGAAGGCGAAAAAGCTGGAAAGAGCCCTGAAGGTTGTCCTGCCAGCGGACACAGCCCAAGCGTTACTGCAGATGGCTGAACAGGCAGAAGAGGAGGTGACTCGCCTGTGAACCGGATTCGCGTGAGTGATTTGGCAAAAGACCTGCAGATGAGTGTTGCCGAGCTGCTTAGCACGCTCGCCGACCTGGGCGTGGAAGTACACGGTGCAGATAGCCTGATAGACATCGCCACTGCACAGGCGGTGCGTGAGGTGCTGGACAAAGGGCATCCTGTGGTGGAACTGCCGCCGTCCCTGACGGTGCGCGAGTTGGCTCAGGCGCTGGGCGTGCAACCGCCTCAGGTCCAGCAGAAGCTGATGAAGGTCGGCATCCTAGCGGGGGTTAATCAGCAGCTCTCCGCAGACCAGATCGAGCGGGTCGCCTACGAGCTGGGCTACAGTGTTCGCTGGGTCGAAGCGAAAGAGCCTGAAGTGCCCGAGAGCGCGCGCCCTCGTATCGCGTCCGCTGGTGGACCGCAACCCCGCCCTCCTGTGGTGACCATTTTGGGGCACGTGGACCACGGAAAAACCACCTTGCTAGACGCGATCCGGCGTACCAACGTCGCCGAAGGGGAATACGGTGGCATCACTCAGCACATCGGCGCGTATCAGGTGGAAGTGGAGCACGCGGGCGAGAAGGCGCGAATCACCTTCCTGGACACCCCCGGACACGAGGCGTTCACCGCCATGCGCGCACGCGGTGCACAGGTCACCGACATCGCGGTGCTAGTGGTCGCCGCCGACGACGGTGTGATGCCGCAAACCGTAGAGGCGTTGAACCACGCCAAAGCCGCGAACGTGCCTATCATCGTGGCCATCAACAAGATAGATAAGCCCGAAGCCAACCCCGACCGGGTGAAACAGCAGCTTGCCGAACTGGGCTTGATGCCGGAAGAGTGGGGCGGCGATACCATCTTCGTGCCGGTGTCGGCGAAACAGCGCATTGGGCTGGGCGACCTGCTGGAGGCGATCCTGCTGGTGGCTGAAGTGCAGGAGTTAAAGGCAGACCCCAACGCCCCTGCGCAGGGGGTGGTGATCGAGTCCAAGCTGGACAAAGGCAGAGGTCCCGTTGCCACCATCATCGTCCAGCAAGGTACGTTCAAGCAAGGCGATGCGGTGGTCGCCGGCGAGGCGTATGGGCGCATCAAGGCGTTGCTGGACGACCGCGGCAACCGCGTGCCTAAGGCAACACCCGCGATGCCGGTGGAGGTCATCGGCTTGTCAGCGGTGCCGGAAGCAGGCGAGAAGATGGAAGTGGTCAAAGACGAACGCACCGCCCGGCAGATCGCGATGGAGCGTGAACAGCGACACCGCCAGGAGAAATTGGCGAGCCAGCGTGCCCGCGTGACGATGAAGGACCTCAGTCGCTTGATCCAAGAGGGCGAGATTAAAGAACTGCTGGTGGTGCTGAAAGCAGATGTGCACGGTTCGGCGGAGGCGGTGCGCAGTTCGCTAGAGCGGCTGGAACACCCGGAGGTGCGCCTGCGGGTGCTGCACGCGGCGGTTGGCAACATCACCGAGTCGGACATCATGCTCGCCTCCGCGTCAAACGCGCTGGTCATCGGTTTCAACGTGCGGGTGGAGCCTGAGGCACAGCGTGCCGCGGAACAGGAGCACGTGGAGGTACGCACCTACCGCATCATCTATGATCTGGTGGAAGACATCAAGGCGGCGATGCTGGGGCTTCTCCAGCCAGTGGTAGAAGAGTTTCCGCTGGGCAAAGCGGAGGTACGCGCCGTGTTCAACCTGCCGCGCGGCACAGTGGCAGGATGCTACGTGACCGAGGGCAAGATCGTGCGCAACGCCGAGGCGCGCGTGTGGCGCAAGAAAGACCTGCTCTACACGGGTAAAATCGTTTCCCTGCGCCACCTGAAGGAGGACGTACGCGAGATCGCCCAGGGCTATGAGTGTGGTCTCATGGTGGAAGGCTTCTCGGACTTCCAGGAGGGCGATATCATCGAGTGCTTTGAGAAGCGGGAGGTCTCCCGCGCGGGACACACTATCACCCAGCGGAGCGCTACAGCGATTTCATAACGCGGAAACATCGTTCACGCAGGTGCAGATATGGTCGTTGGCGTGCTGACAGTGGAGTTGCATATCTACGAAGCAACCTCTCTGAAAGACAAGCGCCATGTGGTGCGCAGCACTCTCGACACCCTGCGCAACAGGTTCAATCTCTCGGCTGCCGAGGTAGACCATCTGGACGAATGGCAGCAGGCGACACTGGGCTTCTCCTGCGTGGGCAACGACAAACAACATGTGAACGGCATTCTCAATAAAGCGTTGGACCTCTTGTACGCAGACCCGCGGATCGAGGTGGTCGACGTGACGATGGAGTTCTGGTAAAGATGAGCGGAAACAGAGTATCGAAGATAGAGAGCTTGCTGGTCAGCGAGATCAGCGACATCGTACGCAACGAGTTGAAGGACCCGCGCCTGGAGGGGGTGACCATCACCCAGGCGAGGGTATCGCGTGATTTGAGCCACGCGAAGGTTTACATCAGCGCGCTAGGCGGCGCCGAGGCACGCGACAGAGCGTTGGAGGTTCTGCGCCATCTTGCTGGGCGCATTCGCGGCGAGTTCGGGCGTCGCGCCCACCTGCGCATCGTACCGGAGATCCGGTTCGAGCCCGACGAGGGCATCGAGGCAGGAATGCGCGTGCATGAGCTACTGCGCCAACTGGAACAGCAATGATGCGTCGTCAGCTACAACAGACAGCGCAGTTACTGCGGGAGGCACGGAGTGTGGTGCTTGCCTCGCACCTGAATCCCGACGGCGACACGTTGGGATGCGTGCTGGCACTGCGCCTCGCACTGGAAGAGATGGGCAAACGCGTCGTGGCACTGAGCAGTGACGGCGTGCCCGAGATATACCGGTTCCTGCCCGGCTCCGAGAAGGTTTTGACCTGCACCGACCAGCGCGGTTTCGATGTGGCGGTGGTGTGCGATACCGGCATGCCTGAACGGATCGGTAAGGCGAAGGAGGCGGTGCTCTCGGCGCGGGTGGTGGTAGATATCGATCACCACATTACCGAGGGCGCGTTCGGGGACATCCGCATTCAACAGCCCAAAGCCTCGGCTACGGCGGAGATCGTCTATCGCCTGCTAAAGGTGATGGACGTGGCGATCACCCCCGCCATCGCCACCTGTTTGCTGACCGGCATCATCACCGACACGGGGCTTTACCGCTACATGAATGTGGCGCCGTCCACCTTTCGCCTCAGCGCGGTGCTGATGGAGGCGGGGGCAGTGCCTGCACAGATCGCGGAGGAGGTCTTCGAGCGGCGTTCCTTTGCCAGTGTCAAACTACTGGGGCGTGCGCTAGAGCGCGTGCAGAGGGAAGAGAACGGACAGCTGATATGGTCCTACCTCAGCCACGAGGACTTCACCGAGCTGGGGGCAACCGATGAGGACACGGAAGGCATCATCATGCAACTGCGGGCGGTGCGCGACAGCGTGGTGCTTGCCCTGTTGAGGGAGGTGAAGCCCGGACGGGTGCGTGTGAGTGTGCGCAGTCGCGATGAGCGGATCGACGTGGCGCGGCTGGCGGAGAAGTTCGGCGGCGGTGGGCATCGGCTGGCGGCAGGGTTCTGGGTGGAAGGCAGTATCGCCGAGGCAAAGCAAAAAGTGGTTCAGGCGTTGCGGGAATGGATGCGCTGGTCAACCTCTACAAGCCAGCGGGCATAACCTCGCGGCAGGCAGTGGATGCCGTGCGCCGTGCGCTGGGCGTACGACGCGCTGGACACACCGGCACGCTCGACCCGGGCGCGGAGGGAGTGCTCCTCATCTGCCTGGGCAAAGCCACCCGCCTCAACGAGTTCCTGCAAAGGCTCCCCAAAACCTACCGTGCCACGATGGTGCTGGGCGTGCAGACCGACACCCAGGACGCGGAAGGCACGGTCATCGCGCAGACCGACGCCAGCCACGTCACCCGCGAGATGCTGTCTGCGTTACTGCCTCGCTTCACGGGGGAGATCGAACAGGTTCCTCCGATGCACTCCGCCGTGCACCACGAGGGCAGAAGGCTGTATGCGATCGCCCGGGAGGGGAAGGTGGTGGCGCGGCAGGCGCGGAAGGTGTTCGTGCATCGTTTACAACTGCTGGACTTTACGCCGGGCGAACATCCCGAGGCGCAGATCGAGGTAGAATGTTCCACCGGCACCTACATCCGCACCCTTTGCGCCGACATCGGCTCTGCGCTGGGCGTTGGCGGCAGTATGAAGCGCCTGGTGCGCACCGCCATCGGTGCCTTCCGCGCCGATTCGGCGGTTACCCTCGATCAGTTACAAGAAGGCGACGCCTCGGAATACCTCATCCCGATGGCGAAGGCGGTAGAGGGTATCTTGCCCGTATGGACTCCGCATCCTAGGGTGCTACGCCTGTTCCGTCTGGGCAGGTTCGTCAAGCCAAAGCCGTTCCCGCCCGTGCCCCTGCCGGACGACGGTCTGCCGTATATCGCCGTGCTGGACGCCCAGGGGGAGCTGTTTGCCATTGCGGTGGTGCGCCGGGACGAGGTGTGGCCCTACAAGGTGTTTGGCGAGCGCATTCTGTATCGTCCGCACGGTATCGAGGAGGACATGGGGTGAACGGTTCTAGCCTGCGTGCCAGCGTGGTCACCATCGGCGTGTTCGATGGGGTGCATCGAGGGCATCAGGCGATTATCCGGGTGGCGCAGAAACGTGCGCAGGCGATGGATGTCCCTGCCGTTGCCGTGACCTTCGACCGCCACCCGCAGGAGGCGATTCAACCCGAAAAAGCCCCGCCCTATTTGACCACCCTCACCACCCGCCTGCGCCTGTTGGTCGAGGCCGGGTTGCGCGACGTTCTGGTCCTGCGCTTTGACCGCGACTTGGCCGCTCTACACCCCGAAGCGTTCCTGCAGTCTGTGTTGCAGAGGCATCTCAACGCCCGCCACATCGTGGTGGGCAGGGATTTTCGCTTCGGATGGCAGCGGATGGGCAGTGTGGAGTACCTGCAGGAGGCGCAGTCGCACTTCGGCTTCACGGTGGAGGCAGTAGCCGATGTGCAGTATTGCGGCGAGCGCATCAGTAGCAGTCGCATCCGACAGGCACTGCTGGAGGGCGACCTGCAGGCAGCGAACGCGATGCTGGGCAGAGCGTATATCCTAGAGGGAGTGGTGGTACGCGGTCAGCAGATGGGCAGGAAGCTGGGCTTTCCAACGGTGAACCTGAGCCTGCGCATCGCTCAGGTTGTGCCGAAGGACGGCATCTACGCGGGTAAGCTCCTGCACCCGCGAACCGGCTGTGTCTACACGTCAGCGATCAGCGTTGGCGTCCGCCCAACGGTGGACGGGAAGACGCGCACCATCGAAGCCTATCTGGTGGGCTTCTCGGGCGACCTGTATGGCGAAGAGGTACACCTTGCCTTCTTTCATCGCCTGCGGGACGAGCGTCGGTTTGAAAGCCTAGATGCGCTGAAGACGCAGATGGGCAAAGATGTGGAGCAGGTTGTCGCACTGATGAGCACTGTGGGGTGAGAACGAACATGAGACTCCAGAGCACGGCTTTGGTAACCCTCTGTCTGCTACTGCTCGTGAGCGCGTGGGGGCAGTCGCCCAAGACGCCTAGCACGCCTCCACCCCTTTCCGAGAAGGACAAGAAGACGATCGCCCTGTTTGAAAAAGCCCTGTCCTTGCAGAGGGCGGGTAAGGTCAAGGAGGCGATTTCCGCCTATCGTGAACTGCTGAAGTTACAACCCAACACGCCCATGGCTCGCTTCAACCTGGGCGAGCTGTACCTGGCACAAGGTGACCTGCGCTCCGCCGAAGAGCAGTTCCGCCAGGTGGTGCAGGCGTTATCCAAACTGCCAGAGGGCTACTTCCGGCTGGCGGTGGTGCTTGCCCAGCAGAAGCGCTGGCGCGAAGCCACCCAGATGGCACAAAAGGGGGTGCAGATCGCGCCTAACAGTGCGGAGGGGCATTTTGTGCTGGGCGTGATCTACCTCTCGCAGAGGCGGTTCGCGGAGGCGGAAAAGAGCCTCCTGCGCAGTAGACAGATCAACCCGAAGGCGGTGAACACCCTGTTCAACCTGGCGTACGTCTACCTGCAGATGCGCCAGCCGCGCAAAGCGATACCGATCTTGCAGTCGCTTACCCAGCAGGAGCCGAAAAACCCCGGCGCATGGGCGGGGCTGGCAATGGCTTACGACATCGCGGGCGATCTATCCCAGGCAAGCGAGGCGTACCGCCGTGCCCTCGCCCTTGAGCCGAAGAACGAGGATTTGACCCTGCGCCTCGCCATGGTGCTGATGCGTAGGAACCGCCACCGTGAAGCCCTGCAGATGCTGGAGAGCCTCGCCAAGGCACGCCCCGACGATGCAGGACTATGGTTCGCCATTGGACAGGCGCACTTTAACCTCCAACAGTACCGCGAGGCAGAGATCGCCTTCCGCAAGGTACTGCAGTATCAGCCCAAAAACGTGCCCGCGCAGGCGAACCTCGCGTTGTGTTTGCTGAACCAGAACCAGCTGGACAACGCCCGAAAAGAGTACGAGAAACTGCGCCAGCTTCAGCCGCGCGACAAAAACGCGGCGATGGGACTGGCGTACATCGCCGAGACGCAGGGGCGATGGGACGATGCGCTGAAGGAGTACGAACAATGGCAAAAATGGGAGCCGAACAACCCTGAACCTCTGCTTCGAAGTGCGCGGGTATGGCTCCAGCGGGACAAACTGCCCCAGGCTCTGAGCGTGCTGGAGACGGCGGAACGGCGGTTCCCCACCAATACCGGCGTGCTGATGCAGATCGCGGATGTGCTGGCACAGGCGAACCAGGACGAGGAGGCACTGAAGCGATACCAGCGCATCCTGAAGATAGACCCCAAACATCTGGGCGCGCTGAACGGAGCGGGGCTGATGTGCACCCGCCTGAAGCGCAATGCCGAGGCTTTGAACTACTACCGGCAGGTGCTGGAGATCGAGCCCAATAACTCGCAAGTGCTCTTCTTCATCGCCGACCTGTACGAGCAGGACAAAGACTACGCCGGGCTGGCACAGGAGATGCGTCGGGTGGTGCAGAAGAACCCGAAGAACGTGGTCGCATGGTGGCGGCTATCGATCGCGCTGGAGCGGCAGAACCAGACCGACGAAGCCATCGCCGCGCTTCGCCAGATAGAGAAATGGACCCCCAACGATATGTTCTATCTGGTGAACATCCCGCGCCTGCTGGAATCTCAGGGCAAGGTCGCCGATGCCGTTCAGGAATACCGCAAGCTGATCGCCCGCCAGCCCAAGGAGATGCGCCTGTACGGCATGCTCGCCTCCCTGTACAAGCGGCAAAACCAGATCGACCAGGCGATAGCCGTCTACCAACAGGGCATCCAGCAACTGCCTAAAGATACCTACCTGCGCACCCTGCTGGCACGCACTTACGAGGAACAGCACAAATGGCAGGAGGCGCGGCAGATTTACGAACAGATTCTGCAAGTCGCGCCCACCGATGCCGGCGCGTATAGCGGATTACAGCGCGCTCTGGTGCAGACTCGGCAGGAAGAACAGTTCCCCACGGTGATCGCCCCGTACCTCGAGCGCGAGGATTCGAGCGAGGTAGCGGTGCGTGCCCTGATGAGCTTCTATCGCGACCGGGGCAAATCGGCGGAGGGCATCCCGGTACTCGCTTCCCTCGCCCAGAAGATGCCGAAGCAGAAAGGCATCTGGCTTGCACTGGCACAACTACAGCAGGACGCGGGCAAAGAGGACGACGCCCTCAAGAGCTACGAGCAAGTGCTTCAGATCGACGGTACGAACCTGCAGGCACTGCGCAGTGTGGCGCAGATACACGAGAAACGCAACGAGCCGCTGAAAGCCGCGAGCATCTACGAGCGGATCCTGGCAGGGTATCCGCAGGACATTCCCACGCGCCTGCGCCTAGCGGGGATGTACGAACAGGCAGGGCAAAAAGAGAAAGCCATTGAGCAGTATCGCGAGGTGCTCCGGCGCGACGCCAACAACACGATCGCCAAAGAGAGCCTGCAGAGGCTGGGAGCTTCCCCTACGGGCGGATGAAACGGCTACGCCCGCATGGGCTGTACCAGTCTGCCGTCGCGCAGGGAGTATACCCGGTCGGCGTCGGCGAGCATCTCTGGGTCGTGGGTGACCACTACCACCGCCCCCTGTTCGCGGTAGCTTGCCAGCAGGCGGATGACCGCGTGCCCGTTGATGTGGTCCAAGGAGGCTGTTGGCTCGTCGGCGAAGATGATTTGGGGCTGGTGTACCATCGCCCGCACCACGCACACCCGCTGCCTTTCCCCACCCGATAACTGGTGCGGGTAGCGATTGACAAGGTGCGACAAGCCGAGCAGGTCAAATAGTTCTAGCGCGCGTTGATACCCCTGCCGATCGCCGGGCGCCGCCAGCAGGACGTTCTCCAGCGCGGTCAGGTAAGGCAAGAGGTAGGGCTGTTGAAACACGAAGCCGAACTCGCGCCGGCGCAACTGCATCCGCTCGCGCTCACTCAGCAAGTGGATGACCCGGTTCTGGTAGCGCACCTCGCCGCCGGTAGGCACTTTCAACCCGCTCATCAAGTAGAGCAGACTGCTTTTGCCCGAGCCCGACGGTCCCATGATGCCCACGAACTCGCCCTGCCGAACCTCTACCGAGACCCGGTCCACCGCCGACACCACCCGGTCGGCTTCCACATATGCCAGGCTCACCTCATCTGTTACCAGCATGACCGCTTATACCTTCCGCTCAATCACCAGCACGGGGTCCATCGCCAGTAGGCGCGGTCCCACCGACATCGCCGCGAAGGCAAGCACCGCAATCGGCACGGGGATGGTGTACCGATACGCCTGCCAGTCCATCGGCTGTAACAACAGACCACGTGGCTCGAACAGCCACCAATATAGCCCCCACAGGATACCCATGCTCAACAGCACGCCTACCGTCCAGCCAACGGTCACCAACAGGGCGGTCTCCTTGACGATTCGCCATAGCAATACGCCGCGCGTATAGCCCATCGCCGCCAGCAGAGCGAACTCCGGCAGGCGCTGTATAAAGAAGATGTTGGACAGCATCCCCATCATGATGGCGATCACCAGCACCACGATGGCAATCACGATATTCATAATCAGGTACAGGTTGCTCAGCGAACTGCGCAGTTCCCTCACCAACTGCCCGTAGGTGAACAGGCGCACCAGCCTTTTGTCCAGCGACTTGTCCAGTCGCCGGTCTAGCTCAGGCTGTTGTTCGGGGGAAGGAGCGGTGACTACCAGCTCCTCCAGGGGCGGGAAGTAATGCTTCTGCACAAACTCGATGGGGATGACCGCGAACCAGTTTTCGCCGTCCAGCAGTCCAACCAGCTTCACCGGCACCGGCGCGAAGCTATCTTCGATGTTTGGAGCAAGCACCACGTCGCCGATTTTGAGCCCGCGGTTGCGTGCAATGCCCACCGACAGCGCGCATGCCGGCTCGCCCCGGCGCGGAAGCCTGCCCGCCACCAACCGCATGCGGGTCAGCTTCAGCACCCTCGGCAGATCCTCCTGGCTCAGCCCGAACAGCACGAATGGGAACTTGCCGAAGATGGTGCGGATGTTGGTGAAACAGGCGCTGATGCGGTAGATATCCTTCACCAGAGGCTCCGAGCGGATGACCTGCTCGGTCTCGGGAGCGATACGCTCGCCGTTGCGGGGCACAGCCACCAGAAAGTAACGGTTGTAACCGTAAACAGTGAGTACGGTGAGATCGATACTGCGGATAATGGTCACCACCGTGCCGATGAGCACCACCGATAGCACAATGACCAGAGTCACCGGCGCAGTGCGCGACAGGTTGCGCCGGAAGAAGAGCCATGCGGATAGCGGGTTGGCACACGCCTCGGGAGCAATTGCCTCCGTCTTTACTACTGTCTGCATGTCTCAAAGTATACTTGAGAGAGGGCAGACAAAATCAAGAGCGATTACCAGTCCGACTTGCGGTATTCGTTCCACACCTGGCGATACTGTTCGATGGTCTGCCGGGCGATGCGCTTCCAGTTGTAGATGGTTTTCACCCGCCGGTACGCCTCTTGCACCATCGCCTGCGCCCGTTCGGGGTTCTGCAGAACCTCCAGAATGCCCCACGCCAGGCTATCGGAGTTGTTCAACCAGGTCACAATGCCCGTGACGTTGTGCTCCACCACCTCCTTCAGACCACCCGCATCGGAGACTACCACCGGGATGCGCGCCGCCATCGCCTCCAACGCCACAATGCCGAACGGCTCGTACAAGCTGGGGAACACCGCCACATCCGCAATACGGTAGATACGCAACAGCACCTCGTCGGGCACGAAGCCGGTGAAGTATACGTGTTGGGAGATGCCCAGCCAGTTCGCCAACTGCACCAGATGGTCGCGGTAACCGCCTCCCACGACCAGCAGTTTCACCTTCGGATACACCACTTGCACTTTGGGCAGAGCCTCTAGCAGAACATGCGCCCCTTTCTCGCGCACCATCCTGCCCACAAAGAAGAGAATCTTTTCGTCGGGGGCGGCGTAGTTGCGCCGAAACGCCTCGCGCTCCGCTTCGCTGAACTTGAACTCGAACTTGTTGGCATCCACGCCGTTCGGGATGACCACCACCTTATCGGAGGGCGTCTGCAGGGCGAACTCCACCTCGCCCTTCATGTACCACGAACAGCAGATCACCCGCCACGCTTCGTAACTCAACTGCCATTCCACGCTGGCGATGTAGCGCTGGAGGTCGTTGTGTAGCCCGTTATTGCGACCGTATTCGGTGGCGTGAATGGTGGCAATCAGGGGCAGGCGGTAGGCGTGTTTCAGATGGGCACCGCTATAGTGCGCCAGCCAGTCGTGGGCATGAAGCAGGACACCATCGGCCAACGCACGCGCTTTGAACGGCTTGCCCTCCTGGAGCCAGCTGTTCAGCAGTTCCTCCGCCTTCACGCGCATGGAGTTGTTCAACAGTTGTACCCAGTGCACGAAGTCGTTGGCGTGCTCGGTCACCGCTACCCGGTGCACGTGCAAAAGGTCATGCTGTCGCTCGTAGGCGGGAGCATCCGGGTGCTCGGCGGTGATGACGTGTACCTCCACGTCCTCCTCTGCCAGCGCATGCCCCAGCTCATAAACGTGCCGCGCGATGCCCCCCACGATCTTCGGAGGGTATTCCCACGAGAGCATAATCACCCGCATTCGCCCTTTGTGACCTCCTTCAGAATCTGCCGTTGCGCACCTCGAAATGGGTGGGCTTATCCAGCGTCGGAAGCGATTGCATCACCCAGTACGCCACCCATTGCACTACCGTATCCAGCGGCACCGTCGGGTAGCCGAACAGCCGATGCGCCTTGCCCGCGTTACTCAGCAGGGCGGTATCTGCCTCCGTGCCCTCGAACAGCGGCTCTTTGCCCATCAGCTCGCCCAACCGGTAAGCCAGCTGCCGAATGGACACTGTTTCTGGTCCCGTAGCGTTCAACACCAGTGGAGGTGATTGCGCCAGTGGCAAACAGCGTAACGCCCACGCACAGGCATCGCCCTGCCAGAGAACGTTCACACAACCCATCGCCAAGGGCACGGGCGTGCCGGTCCATACCTTCTGTGCAACATCCAGAATGATACCATAGCGGAGCTCCACCGCGTAGTTCAACCGGTAGATAGCCACCGGCGTGTGGTATCGCGCGCAGAAGTACTCAAATACCCGTTCCCTGCCCAGCGCGGACTGCGCGTACTCGCCGATGGGGGCAGGAGGCGTGGCTTCGGTAGCACCGCCCTGTACCACCGGCACCAACGGATACACATTGCCCGTAGAGAAGACCACGATGCGCGAGCGACGGAACCGCTCCGCCACGTTTGCAGGCACGACCGTGTTCATCGCCCAGGTGAGGGCTTCCGCGCCCGTGGTGCCGAACTTCATGCCCGCCATAAACACCACGTTGGGGGCATCGGGCAACCGGCGCACCGAATCGGCGTCCAAGAGGTCGCAGGCGATGGTCTGAACGCCGACGTTTTCCAGCTGTTCGCACACTTCGGCTTGGGAGAAGCGAGCAACACCATATACTACAGCGGGGTTTTGCGCTTCGTCCATCGCGCGGCGAGCCATCCGCGCCAGCGTGGGACCCATCTTGCCCGCAACGCCCAACACCAGCAGGTCACCCTGCAGTTGCCGAAAGACCTGCACCACTTCCGGCATGGGGCGAGATAGGCGTTCCTCCAGCTCGGCGAGGCTAGTGATGTATGGTTCTGTCGTGTTGTACATTGGTTCACTCAGTCGTTACGTTTGGAGATGTATTCGCGCTGGCGCTTGGCTACTCCTGCAGAGGGGTCATTGCCTCGTCGGCAACGTGGTCGCCGCAAGTCTGGTAACTTGGATGTGTTGGTTATTACATACCTCTCTCCCGTCCTCTCCCCTTCGGACGGCGCGCTGACCGAATCGGCGCGGAAAATGCTGGAGGCGCTCCGAAGCCCTGCGACACCGGAAGCGGTCGCGCAGGTAACGGGGTTGCCGTTGTTTCGCGTGCGAAGCGGTCTGCGCGAACTGGCACAGGCGGGATTGCTTGAAGAGACCGAAGGACACTACCAGCTGACCGAAGCGGGACGACAGAAAATATAACCTTGTTGCGTCTCAACACGGAGTGTGAGGCGTTTCTGCGAAGCCTGCCCCTTTCCCGTCTGGCGGGAGAGGGTTTTTTGCGTTATGAGCGCACCTCGATCTGCCAGTCTACGATGTCCAAATCGGGGTCGTTGCCGTTGACTACATCCCCTTCCGGCTCCATGTGGGTATCGGCGTTACGCAGGAGGCGGTCGGCATCGGTCATCAGGGTCAGATAGGTATTCGGGAACTGGCGCGAGTCGCCCAGCGCATCCCACAGCTTCAGCGAGGTATCAGTCGGGTCTTTCGGGGTTCGGTCGGTGGCGATGATGTTGACCTGAAGGACTTTGATGTCCGCGGGGTTCTGTCCATCCCGGACGATACTTGCGAAATCGATGACCACCCTCAGGCTCTTGCCGTCAGAACTGATGGACGCCTCTAACGGCGCACCGAGCGCCTGAAAGACCTGCAGACGGTCGGGGTCCAACACCTTGTATAGCACGAAGCCGTTGAAGGGCAGGGCGTTGTTGTATTCCACGAAGTACTGGAAGGAACCTGTCGCGAACCCGTTGCCACCCCATGGAGGCGCGACCGGCGGGACGGGACCGTTGACGCCCAAAAAGTCGCTGTCGTTGTCTATCAAGATGAAGTAGTAGTAATCGGGGCGAATTCGCCCCGCCACCCGGAACTCGACCACCAAGCGTTTGCTTGGCGCCAGCCCCGTTTCGGGGAAGCGGGCACAGCCGCCCAGTACCAGAAGCCAAACGCCGAGTATCAGCAACGGGATGCTATGACCATAGCGCAGGTGCACCGATCCCCTCCTCCGACCTCCGCTATTTCATTCACCATGCACCTCCCTTTCGCCTACCTGTAGAAGGCTTCCGTGTCCGCTACTACCCGCATTGCCGATTTTTGTGTGTTTTTCGCTTGACAAATCCGGAAGGCACTTGTATAATAACAAAGGCATCTGCTTAAGCGGATAATCATTCTGAAGGAGGTTGTCTCCCATGAGACGCACAGCGTTCACGCTCATCGAGCTGCTGGTGGTCATCGCGATTATCGCGATCCTGGCGGCGATCTTGTTCCCTGTGTTCGCCCGGGCGCGCGAGAAAGCCCGACAGACCAGCTGCCTCAGCAACATGAAGCAGTTAGGATTGGCGATGCTCCAGTACGCTCAGGACTACGACGGCTACATGTACCACCTGAACGGGCGCGGGTTCAACTTCCCGGGATGCACGATATGCAACAACACTGCCTGCACCCGCGAGACCAACCCGTGGTACGACCCCGAGATCGTAGCTGATCCAGACCTGGGTCCGCGCAAGTACATCGCCGCGCTGTCGCCTTACATCAAGAACACCGACATCTTCTACTGCCCGTCGGACGCCTACAAGCGACAGCACATCTGCCGCAGCACCTATGCGGGCATCGGTCCACGGCCGGACAACCAGTATGACCACTTCTACACCAGCTACCGCTTCTGGAACACGGCTGGGTGCACAGGTATCGGCGGTACGTTCGAGGTGCCCGGACAGGTGCGCATTGATCAGGAAGCGTGGTTCCCACCCATCGGCGAGGGCTGGGGTAGCCCCTCCTGCTCCAACCCCAACATGAAGCCGCTGTATCCGGCACGCATTCAGATGTTCCGCGAGGATGTGCCCCTGCATATGGATCCTCAGACGGGGCAATTCGGCGCCATCTATGCGGTCAATATCTGCTTCCGCGATGGGCATGCCAAGATCTGGTTCCGCGAGCCGAACCGCGTCTATCCTGACGAATAGTCTGCATTGCCAATATCCCTGGCAGAGCTACCCTCTGCCAGGGATATTTTGTGTCGTGGGGTGATGGATGAGTAGCCACTCTTCGTTTTCGCGTGTTGCCCCCGCTCTTCGGGGCGGGTGAGGATTGAAACACCCATGAACACTGGTAGGTAAAGCACCAGATTCGTTGCATCCGCCCTTCGGGGTGGGTGAGGATTGAAAAAGCGTAGCGACCGTACCGGAGGACTGGGGCGTTAGCCGGTAACCTCTACGGGGCTCCAGTCGCTCTGCGTGCCGTATCGGTCTACGGCGCACACGAACGCCACGTTCGCCGCGGGAGGCAGGGTATAGTCGGTGCATAAGGCGGGCAGAGCTCGCACCTGCCAGTCCCCGTTCAGGCGATATGCCACCACCGCCAGCGCTAGGGGATGCCTTTCCGGCAACTGCCACCATAGCCCCAGCGTGCCGTCAGCTCGCCGAACGGCGTGGACAAGGGGGGCAGGCGGCTTGGAGCGGCTCAACCAGGGTGTATCGGGCACCAGGGCGGGCTGTGCATGTAGCGTTTTGAGGTGCTGGCAGATACCACCCCGGTCCTGCATCAAGGCTCTAACGCTGAAGTGGATATTGCCCACCGCACCGCGTTGAGCGCGCGTCAGGCGTATCTGCTCGGCGATCTCCTGGGCGTGCCAGGCACTGTTACTGCCGTCCGCCACCTTGCTGGTGAAGTTGCCGGCGACGAGGTGCCTGCCCTGCGTGTTCTGCTCTGCCCACCACTGCAACAGTAGCGGGAAACTGAGGCTCGGGTGATCGATCTTGAAGTAGAGCTGAGGCACGAAGTAATCGCACCAGCCTTCCCTCAGCCACTTGCGCGAGTCGGCGTAGAGCTCCTCGTAGGCGTCGAAACCGCGTGCCTGCGTGGGGTAGCCGGGTCGCCATAGCCCAAAGGGACTGATTCCGAACTTCACCCAGCGTTTGGTGTGTTTGATTTCGCGATAGACCGTCTGCACGAACTGGTCGACGTTACGCCTGCGCCAGTCTGCTCGGCTCAATTTGCCTCCCGAACGCACGTACCTTTGCCAGCTCGGTTCGTCGGGGAAGTCCAGCGGGTTACCCTTCTCGTCGCGCTCCTTGTACGGGTAGAAGTAGTCGTCGATGTGCACGCCGTCCACATCGTAGTTTTTCACCACTTCCAGTATCACCGACAGGGAATGCTTCGCGACGTCGGGCTCGCCCGGGTCCAGCCAGAGGTAGCGCCCGTACTGCTTGACTAGTTCAGGGCGGCGTTTGCTGATATGTTTGGGATGGATTTGCGACTTTTCGGAGGGATGGCGGGCGCGATAGGGATTGAACCAGGCATGCAGTTCCATACCGCGCTGGTGTGCCTCTTGCACGGCGAAGGCGAGCGGGTCGTAATACGGCTCCGGCGGTTTGCCCATGGCGCCGCTGAGTACCTCCGACCAGGGCTCTATCTTGGAGTCGTACAGCACCGAACATGCTGGGCGCACCTGGAACACGATCAGGTTGAACTTCAGTTCCGCCGCTTTGTCCAGGATGGCAAGCAGTTCCGCCTGTTGCACGTCGGCAGGCAGTCCGGGCTTCGAGGGCCAGTCGATATTGGCAACGGTAGCCACCCAAACACCGCGATATTCTCGCTCGATCGGTGGCAGGATCTGCAAATGGCGCATGGGATACCTCTTGTTTATCAAGTACTTCAGGGCAAGTATAGCACGATTGTCGCGGATGGGCAACCGCTGGGGCTTGTGCATTACTGGGGGTGCAGTTTGTCTCGTGGCAAAAACGGGCTGGGTTGACCGCAGTAGCTGACCCACAGCTTTTCGCGGGCACGGGTGCAGGCAACGTACAGCAGTTGTCGTTCCCTCTTTTCGAACTCCGCGCGCTCTTCATCGGCGCCTTCGGGACATAGGGCGTGTATCAGTGTCAACTCCGCCGGACCGATACCTCGCCCATGATGGTCACAGCGAACTTGAACACCTCTCGCCCGCGCATCTGGATGGTGTGTCGTTTGCGGGCGA
>PSLZ01000062.1:0-11087 GCA_040289885.1 Armatimonadota bacterium
TGTGGATATATCACCATAAACCGGTGCGATTGTCAATCCAATGTTCAGCAGTTGCAAACCCCTTCACACTTCCCAGCCCGACTTTGGTTTACGGCGTGCTCCGCCACGCTTGGATGTCTGATAGGCGTCGATCAGGCTGACGATGTAGACCGATGCCATCACTGAGGCGAGGAACAGAAAAGCCCCTCCGCCGCGCTCGATGTTCTGCACGCCCCATGGTGAAAAAGCCAACAACAATAGCAGTATCACCCAGAGGACTATCAACACACCGCCCTTGACGCGATCGTGCATCAGCCACTGTGCCAGACCGGGGAACACGATGGACGCGGAGATCACCAGCAGGGGGCTAGCGGGTTCCTCGGGTAGGTCCATCGCGGAGATGCCTTGCTGTTTCAGCACGGCGGCGGCGTACTTGCGCTCGGCGGAGGCGTAACGCGGCGAATCGACGGGAGAGAGGTCTCGCGCCTGACGGAAGGAGTGCACGGCTTCCTCGAGGCGTCCGGTGCGCTCCTGAATGTCGCCCAGCAGTTCCAGTGCCTCGGCGTTGCGGGCGTCCAGCTCCAGCACCTGCCGGCAGGCTTGCTCGGCGTGCAGGAGGTCATTGCGCATCTGGTACACGTACGCCTCGCGCAGAAGTTTCTCTATCTGCTCGCGGCGAAGTTCATCTTCATCGGCGGCGGGCATCGCCACTCACCCCCGTTTGTCCAGCGTTGGCGCGCTACGCCAGAACTCCTCCAGCCCGTAAAACGCGCGCACCTCGGGTTGCATCACGTGCACCACCACGTCCCCGTAGTCCAGCAGTACCCACTCTCCCCGTACATAGCCTTCCAGCCGAACCTCGCGCTGTCCTGCCTGTTCCATGCACTCGATGATCTTATCCACGATGGCGCGCACCTGAATGTTGGAACGACCGTTCATCAACAAGAAATAGTCTGCTAGGATGGTTTTGCCGCGCAGGTCGATCTGCGAGATGTCTTCCGCCTTGACCTCCTCGGCGGCGCGAACGATGATACCGACCTTCTCTTCCGCTGTCAAGGTGTCTGGCTCCCCCCTTCTGAAGTGGTTTGGGACAAGGCGTTCCGTTCCAGCTCGTCCAGCGCATCGCGCACCCGGGTTTCGTCGGGAATATAGTAACTGATACCGTTGATGTTCTGGGGCGCGCCGGGTAGGACGCCGCTGAAAATCCGTTCCGGCGGCAGTTCCTTGCCGAAGCGTGCCAGATGCAATACCTCGCGGGTGGTCATATCGGTTTCTAACTGTTGCATAATCTGTCGCGTCAGTTCGGGTAGTTTGTCGATCTCCTGCCATTGGAACATTTTCACTGCCAACGCCTTCAGGAACTTCTGCTGTCGCTGGATGCGCCCCAGGTCACCCAGCGGGTCGTGCCGGAAGCGCACATACTGCATGGCTTTTTCGCCGTCCAGTAACCGGTAGCCCCTTTGCAGGTGGATGTATAACCCCTGCGAGCGGTCCACATAGTGCATATCCTTCTCGATATCTACCTCCACCCCGCCCAGCAGGTCCACAATGCGTTTGAACCCATCGAGGCGCACCAGCACCACCCGGTCAATGGGCACCCCCAGCAGGTTTTCCACTGCTTGTTTCGCGGTGCTCAGCCCGCCCCACGAGTAGGCGGCGTTGATCTTGAAAGTGGAGTGCCCAGGGATCTCCGTTCGGGTGTCGCGCGGGATGGAGAGCGCGTAGACCGCCTTGTTTTTGAAATCCACCGTCGCCACGATGATGGTATCGGTGTTGCCCGACGCCTGGTCTACCCCCAGCGCAAGGATTCTCAGCCGGCCCACCCCATCGAAGGCGGGGGTCAGTAGTTCCTGCACGGTCACCGGCTTCGGGGCGTTCTGGTTATAGCCCAGCCACGCGCCGGTCAGCCCCGCTCCTGCGACCAGCGCCAGCGACAGCAGGCACCACACCACTCGGCGCACCCACACCCGCGCGCCAGATGGCTCAAAACTCATTCGGCTCCTCCAACGGCTCGTTTCGGTAGAGCTGATGTTTCAGAATATAATGTACCACGCTGTCCGGGGTCAGGTATCGGATAGACGCGCCCCGTCGCACGCGGTTGCGGATATCGGTGGCGGAGATGTCCAGCAGAGGCATCTCCATCACGTACACCTGTCGGCACATCGCTTCGGGCAGGTGAAGGCTTGATAGGTCAAAGCCCGGGCGCGACGCGGCGATGATGTGCGCCAGATGGCCGATGCGCTCCGGCTCTTTCCACGAACTCAGGTACGCCAGCGAGTCCGCCCCCATGATTAGAAACAGCTCGTGATGCGGATATAGACGGCGCCACTGCTCTAGCGTGTCGACGGTATAGGAGACCCCCTCGCGCTCGATTTCGATGCGGGAGACGCGAAAAAAGGGGTTGTTCGCCGTTGCCAGCAGGGTCATGGCGAACCGGTGCTCCGCGGAGGATACCATGTAGCCTTTTTTGTGGGGCGGCACGCCGCAGGGGACGAACACTACCTGCTCGAGCTCGAACCGCTGGCGTGCCTCCTCCGCGACAAACAGATGGGCATAGTGGATGGGGTCAAAGGTGCCCCCCATGATCCCCGTGCGCATGGCTACGTTCGCACCTGCCCGTCACCGTACACTACGTACTTGGTGGTGGTGAGCTCGCGCAAGCCCATGGGACCGCGTGCGTGCAGTTTCTGCGTGCTGATGCCGATTTCCGCCCCGAAACCGAACTCGAAGCCGTCGGTGAAGCGAGTGGAAGCGTTCACGTACACGCAAGCGGCGTCTACCTCACGGGTAAACCGCCGCGCCGCCTCCAGACTGCGCGTGATGATGGCTTCCGAGTGGCGACTGCCATAGTGGTTGATGTGCGCGATCGCCTCGTCCAGGCTGTCTACCACCTTTACCGCCAGTATTAACGCGAGGTACTCGGTGTACCAGTCCTCTTCGGTGGCAGGAGTTGCCCAGGGCACCAGCTGGCGCGTGCGCTCGCAGGCGCGTATCTCCACCCCTGCGGACCTCAGCCGTTGAGCAAATGCGGGCAGGAACGCCTCCGCCACCGCCGAGTGCACCAGCAGGGTTTCCATCGCGTTGCACACCGAGCACCGCTGAACCTTGGCATTATACGCCACCTCCGAAGCCATCTGCAGGTCGGCGTCCTCGTGTACGTAGGTATGGCAGTTGCCCACGCCTGTCTCGATCACGGGCACGGTAGCGGTCTGCATCACCGTTTGGATCAAGCCGGCACCGCCGCGGGGGATGATGCAGTCCACCAGCCCGTTCAGGCGCATCAGATGGGTTGCCGCTTCGCGGTCGGTGGTCTGCACCATCTGCACGCATTGGGCGGGCAGTCCTGCGCTCTGTATTGCGCGCACCAGGCTGGCGGTGATCGCCTGGTTGGAACGAAACGCCTCCGAGCCTCCCCGCAGGATGACGGCGTTACCCGACTTGATGCACAGCGCGGCGGCGTCGGCGGTCACGTTGGGGCGCGATTCGTAGATGATGGCGATGACGCCCAGTGGCACGCGCACCTTCAGGATTTCGAGCCCGTTGGGGCGTTTCCAGCCCTCCACGATCTCGCCAACGGGGTCGGGCAGGGCGGTGACTTCCCGGATGCCCTCCGCCATGGCGGCGATGCGCTTCTCGTTCAGCGTCAGGCGTTCTACCATCGCCTCCGACAGCCCCCGTTCGCGGGCTTGGCGGATGTCCTCGGCGTTGGCTTGCAGAATCTGCGAGCGGTCGGCGAGGAGAGCCTCTGCCATCGCCATCAGAGCCTGATTTTTGACGGCGGTGCTCGCTTGCGCCAGGGTCATCGCTGACCGGCGCGCCTCCTCTGCCTGTCGTTTGATCTCCTGGAGCAGGTCACTCATCTTGGGTCATCCCTCACCTGGCAAACGAACAAGATTGATTATAGATTACCACAAAATATCCCTCTGTGGGCTACAGGGGCGCGAAAACGCCTTCCGCCTACAGATGCAGACGTGACGCCAAAGCGGGCGAGCCAACCCGCTAAGCCTCTGCCGACAACGCAGGCGCCAGGTGCTGTTCCAGCTTGGCGACGGCTTCGCGAAGCGCTTCGGGTTGAACTCCCGCTGCGACCTCCGGATAGCCTGCCTGAGCCAGCATCTCCGGCAGGTGGTGGCTCAACTGTTTCAGCGTCCACAGCACGGCGCCCGACATGCCGTAGCCAGCCAGCTCGATGCGCTCATCCCGCCCGAGCGGGTCGTAGTGGTAGTGCGGCTGGTATTTGAAACAGTCGAAGCGCAGAACCTGACGTGGGCTTCCGTTCACGCGCGTATACACGCGGATGTCGTAGCCTTCGTCCCCGCCAAAGTGCCGGTACTCTACCGTCAGCCACACGTTGCCCGCCTCAAAAGTGCGCTGAGAGAACATTCCCCTGTTCCTTTCCCGTGCATCCTTTGATACGGAGTCTATCATCAAACGGTTTAGCAACGCAATACCCGCAGGGTATGGGTGAGTAGCAACGTCACCTTTACAAAAGGTTTATCTGCTGAGTATAATTTGGTGAGGGTTTTTCCCCGAAATCATATCCAGCCACGCACAGGAGGTGATGCCATGCAAGGGATTATTATTGCCGGTGGGTTTGGTACCCGTTTCCGTCCGCTCACATATACCCGCCCGAAGCCTCTGATGCCCGTTCTCAACCGCCCCTTGCTGGAATATCAGGTTGCCTTGCTGAAGGTACATGGCGTGGACGAGATTGTGTTTGCCACCAACTATATGGCGGATGCCATCGAAAGGCACTTCGGCGACGGCACGCGGTTCGGCGTGAAGATGCGCTACGCACAGGAGGACCAGCCCCTTGGCACGGCGGGTGCGATCCGCAACGCCGCCAAGAGCCTTTGGCGCCGCGAAGCGGTAGCGGTGTTTAACGGCGATATCGTAACCGACTTCGACTTAGGCGCGATTATCGCTCTGCACCGCCAGCGTGGCGCGCGCGCCACCATCGCCCTCAAGGCGGTACCCACTCCCAATCCCTACGGTGTGCTGGACCTCGCATCCGACGGCAGGGTTTTGGCATGGCGAGAGCCAACAGAAGAGCAGAAGAAGGCACTGGCGGCAACCCCCAACGTAGAGCAAACAGGCTGGGACTACATCAACGCGGGGTTTTATGTGCTGGAGCCGGAGGTGATTGAAAGCATCCCCGAAGGGCGCATGGTGTCCATCGAGCGGGAGATCTATCCGCGCATGATTGCACAGCACGAAGGTTTGTACGGCGCGCCCGCCGAGGGCTACTGGGTAGATGTGGCGGGACCCGCGCAGTACTGGAAGGTAACCAACGACCTTCTGCGGGGGCGGGTCAACGTTGCACCGCCCGGCACGCCCCAGGCAGAGGGCTTGTGGTGCATGGAAGGGGCACAGGTGCGCGGCATGCTCGATGCGGGTGCGATGGTGCATGTGGGCGAGAACGCGGTGATTGAGGAGGGTGTGCATCTACGCGGCACAGTGGTCATCGGTGCAGGGTGCCTGATCGCGCGAGGGTGCGTGTTGGAAGATTGCGTCCTGCTGGAACGGGTGAAGCTAGAGCAAGAGGTCAACCTCACCCGCGTGATCTGCGACAGCGAGGTATCCATCTCTGTGGGCTGTCGGATCGCCGATGCGGTCATCTCCGCAGGCACCTCCATCCAGCGCGAAAGCCGTCTGGGAACAAACTGGTAAGAGGAAACTGAATGCGCGAAACCATGCATGTTCCGATAGTAGACCTTCGGGCGCAGTATCATGCACTGCGCGGTGAGATAGATAAGGCGATTGCCTGTGTGCTGGAAAGCGGGCGGTTTATTCTGGGCGAAAACGTCCAGCGTTTAGAGGAAGAGGTGGCCGTCTACTGCGGGGCGAGGTTCGGTATCGGCGTAGCGTCCGGCACCGATGCGCTAGAGCTCTCCCTGGCGGCGCTGGGCATCCGAGCGGGCGACGAAGTGATCACCACGCCCTTCACCTTCGGCGCGACCACCGAGGTCATCGTTCGGCTCGGCGCGAAGCCGGTGTATGTAGATATCGACCCCGAAACCTATCATATCGATGTCACGGCGATCGAGCGTGTGATCACACCACGCACCCGTGCCATCCTGCCGGTGGACCTGTTTGGACAGATGACCGACCGCGAGGCCCTGTGGCGCATCGCCCGGGAGCACAGCCTGTATCTCATCAACGACTCGGCGCAAGCCATCGGTGCACAGCAGAACGGCGAGGCGGGAGCCGGGGGCACGCTACCGCCATCAGCTTCTATCCCACCAAGAACCTGGGCGCGTTCGGTGACGGTGGAATCGTGCTGACCAACGACGAGGAAATCGCGCGCCACTTGCGCCAACTGCGGGTGCACGGCGCGGAAAGGGGCGCATACTTTTACAAAGTACCCGGTTACTGCAGTCGGTTGGACGAGATACAGGCGGCTGTCCTGCGCGTGAAACTGCGCTATCTAGACATATGGAACGAACGGCGCAGACACAACGCCCGCCGCTATATGGAGCTGTTGCAGGGCACGCGGGCGAGCCTGCCCCGCACCGCGCCGGGCAACTTGCATACCTACCACCAGTTCACCATCCGTCACCCGCAACGCGATGCGTTACAGCAGTACCTGAAGGAACACGGTATCGCCACCGCGGTCTACTATCCGCTTCCTCTGCACCTGCAGGAGGCATACCGGTGTCTGGGCTATCGGCGAGGGGACTTTCCCCATGCGGAGCGTGCTGCCGAGGAGGTGCTCTCCCTGCCGGTGCATCCCGAACTCCGTGAGGAGCAGGTCGAATATGTCGCCAAGATGGTGCGGCGTTTCGAGGAGGAATATCCGCAATGAAAGCAATGATCCTGGCAGCGGGAGTGGGGTCGCGCCTGGACCCGCTCACCCGCAACGTGCCCAAGCCGATGGTGCCCATCGTCAACCGTCCGGTGATGGAGCATATCGTGGAACTGCTCAAACGGCACGGCTTCACCGACATCATGGTCAATCTCTACTATCTGGGCGACCAGATCGAGAGCTACTTCGGCGACGGCTCGAAGTGGGGCGTGCGCATCCACTACTCGAAGGAAGACCGCCTGTGGGGCGATGCAGGGAGCGTCAAACGGTGCGAGCACTTCTTTGACGACACCTTCATCGTCATCGGGGGCGACGACATCACCGATCTAGACCTCACCCGGCTCCTGCGCTATCACAAGGAGAAACGCGCGATCGCCACCATCGCCCTCTCGCTGGTGGATGACCCCTCCGAATATGGTATCGCCCTGCTAAACGAGCGCGGACGCATCTCCCGGTTCCTAGAGAAGCCGCGCGGCGAGGTCATCTTCTCCAACGCAGCCAACACCGGCGTCTATGTGTTCGAACCCGAGATCTTTGACCTCATCCCGCGCGGGGTGACCTACGGCTTTGGCGCGAACCTCCTGCCCCTTCTGCTGGAACAGCGTCGCCCATTCTACGGCTTTTTGACCTCTTCCTATTGGAAAGACGTGGGCAATCTGCGCACCTACCAGCAGACGCACGTGGACGCCATGCAGGGCAGGGTCTCTCTGCGAATCCCCTATGCCGAGATGCGCAAATACGTGTGGATCGGCAAAGAGGTGAAGATTGACCCCACCGCCGAAATCGGCTACCCGGTGGTGATCGGCAATCACTGCGAGATCGGTCCGGGCGCGAAGGTGCTGGAGTACACCGTGCTGGGCGATAACTGTGTGGTGGAAGACAACGCCACAGTGCAGGAGAGCATCCTGTGGGAGGGCGCCGTGGTGATGCGCGACACCATGCTGGTGCGGTGCGTGGTGGGCAAAGGCTGTCGCGTCAAATCCAACGCCGCGGTGTTCGACGGCGTCATCGTTGACCCGGTGCGCAAAGATAACCACGTGGGCACGGCGTAGTGCCTGCTATCATTCTGAACGGGAGGATTCTGCATGAACTACGATGTGAAAGACCTTTCGCTGGCGGATAAGGGACAACTGCGTATCGAGTGGGCGGCGCAAGACATGCCTGTCTTGTGCCTCATCCGCGAGCGGTTTGCCCAGGAAAAGCCCCTGCAGGGCGTTCGCCTCGCCGCCTGTCTGCATGTGACCACCGAGACGGCGAATCTGGCAATCACCCTCAAAGCTGGTGGCGCGCAGGTGGCGCTGTGTGCTTCTAACCCTCTGTCCACGCAGGACGATGTGGCGTCTGCGCTGGTGAAACATCACGGTATCCCTGTCTTCGCTATCAAGGGCGAGGACCACGAGACCTACTACCGACACATCCATGCCGTGCTGGACACACAGCCACACATCACGATGGACGACGGGGCGGACCTGGTTTCCACTCTCCATTCCCAGCGACAGGAGCTGTTGGGCAACGTGCGCGGCGGTACCGAAGAGACCACCACCGGCGTCATCCGGCTGAGGGCGATGGCGAAGGAGGGTGTCTTGCGCTACCCCATCATCGCGGTGAACGACGCCGACACCAAACACCTCTTCGACAACCGCTACGGCACGGGACAGAGCACCATCGACGGCATCCTGCGTGCCACCAATATCCTGCTGGCGGGGCGTAGTGTGGTGGTGGCGGGATACGGCTGGTGCGGGCGGGGCGTTGCCATACGTGCGAAAGGCATGGGCGCACACGTTATCGTGACCGAAACCGACCCCCTGCGCGCGCTGGAGGCGGTCATGGACGGCTATCAGGTGATGCCGATGGCGGACGCAGCGCGGGTGGGCGACGTGTTTGTAACCCTCACCGGCGATATTCACGTGATTCGTGAGGAGCATTTCGCGGTCATGAAGTCGGGCGCGATCGTGGCTAACTCGGGACACTTCAACGTGGAGATCGATATCGACGCGCTGGAGCGGATGAAGGTGTCTAAGCGGCGCATCCGCGAGTTTGTGGACGAATACGTCCTGCCGGATGGGCGCAAGATATTCCTGCTGGGCGAGGGGAGGTTGATCAACCTCGCGGCGGCGGAAGGACACCCCGCCAGCGTGATGGACATGAGCTTCGCCAACCAGGCGCTCAGCGCAGAGTACATCCATCGGCACGCCGACACGTTGGAGAAACAGGTGTACCGGGTGCCCATCGAACTGGACAAGGAGATCGCCCGGCTGAAGCTGGATGCGATGGGCATCCGCATCGATATGCTGACGCCCGAACAGCAGGAGTACCTGACCTCGTGGGAGATGGGAACCTGAGCGAAGACAGACGAAAGCGGGCGATGCGCCGGGCAGCACAAGCCATCCTGGAGCCTCAGCGCGAGAATAGGGGGTCCTCATTGCAAAACACATAACAGGTGTGGTATACTAAGTCATCTCTCCATGACTGCGGAGGTAACAAAAGATGTCGCGAAGCATCGTTACGTTTGGCGTAGGTGTAGCACTGCTGGTTGTCGGTATTGTGCTCTGGCAAACTTCGCGTCGCCCTGCACCGTATCAACGCGAGAAACAACAGTCTGTCATCCGGGCAGTGCGACTATGGGGAGTCCTGAGTGAGGAGACTCCCATGTCTGCGCAGGTTGAGATTAAAAGGGTTAATTCTCGCGGTTTCCCTTACGCAGTGTGCGTGGTGGACCTTTTTGGTGAGGGCGGTCATTACCTGGCAACATGCCCTGTAGATATGTTCACGGGTGAACTCATCTACATCGCATGTGCAATGGGCGAACCCACCGGCGCTTTTTTAACCGAGGCGCAGGCGCACCGTGCGACGAGCCGGTATGCGCGGGACCTCGGGCTGATGACGCCCGAGTGCCCCTGGAAGTTGGTTGAAAAAGAGACAATAGGACAAAAAGCGTGCTTCTGTTGGGCAGCAGGTAGGTATCTGCTGGGCGTCCGTGTGGACCGTTCCAACTCCAGACTGCTCTACGCAAGCACGCGTGCCCTTAGCACAACCGGGTATTGCCCTCACTAAGCCACCACGCGCAGGAGCGTGCTGTTTGCCGGGTGCGCCGTCCCCTGTTCCGCCAGACGCTTGCGGATGCGGGCGATGGTTCGCGCCCGGCTCTGGCATCCGGTGAGACTGCCGTCCTCCAGCAAAGCCTGTCCGGGACAGCGACTGCAGTACTGCTTCACCTCGCAGGTCTGGCATTGCACCAGGTCATCGGGGGTGATGGCGCGCAGGTGGCGCAGTTCGCGTGAGCCGTACCAGATCTCCAGGATCGACTTCTCGCGCACGTTACCGCAGGGGATAAGCATCTGCACGCAGGGATAAACCTCGCCCCAGGGGTTGATCGCCAGGCTGTTACGCCCCGCATCGCACATCTTCACCTTATCGTTGGCACCCATCGAGGGCAGACCCTTTTTCTTGAACACCCGCTCATCGTCGTACAACTTCATCAGCTCCTCCACGCCGATGCGCAGGTTGGTGGGACATCTGTCGCCATCGTTCATTGGGGCGATGGTGGGGTCAAAGCGATACTCCGCCCCCAGCTCCTGCGCCATCGCCATGATGTCCTCGTACTGTCCAAATCTGGATGTGGCGAGGGGGCATTTCAGAATCACGCGCTGATTCAGCCCCACCAGCAGTTTCACCGCACGGATGACCCGCTCAAAACTGCCTTTCACCTGCGTCATCGCGTCGTGCGTCTCGGCGTTGGACCCGTAGATGCTGATCTCCACGGTGAAGGGGCGCAGGTCGGCGATCTTCTCTGCGACCGCTGGCGTGATCAGCGTGCCGTTGGTGTATATCTTGAGCGCAAACCGCTTCTTGCGGGCGTAGCGGGCGATCTCGAAAAAGTCCTTGCGCAACAATACCTCTCCGCCCGTCAACGTCAGGTACAGCGTGCCCGCCGAGGCGAGGTCATCCATCACCCGACACCACTCTTCGGTGCTCAGTTCGCCGTCGGCGCGTTTCGGGTGGTGCTGGTAGCAGTGTTTACAACGCGTGTTACAGCGATGGGTGAGCTCGAACATCGCGTTGAAGGGGATGTGCCGTTCCACCGTGACGTCGGATATCCTTGCCAGGAGCGAGAAGCTCTCGCATTCCATGTTCGCATCCTCCTGCGCCATGCGCTTTGCTTAGCTATGTTGGACAGATGGTCTACCGATTCCTGCACGGGAGGGCGACAGCGCAGAGCCTCGCCCCCCGCAAGACAGGATAACCTCCGCTCAATCGTCCCCAATCGCGCCGAAGTTGCGTACCAGTATCCCGAAGTCAAACA
>PSLZ01000015.1:0-71089 GCA_040289885.1 Armatimonadota bacterium
CTTGACGCCTGCGCAAGTGACCGCGCTTCTTCAGTCGGTGGAACAGGCGCGCAGCGTCTTCGCTTCTGAAGCGACCCGTTTTGTGAACAGCGCACAGATAGACCACTCTCTTCGCAAGGCCATTCGTTTCTTGCGCTCAGCGGCTGCGCTGCTCAATACAGGTAACGCTTCTTCCGCGAAAAACCACGTGAAATCGGCGGCGACGCGACTCAAAAGGGCTTACGATCTAATGCAAAGGACGCGTTAGGCGACGGCGATAGATGGGAGGAATAAGCGACAACGAACTTGAAAGGCAGTGGACGCGCGCGCTCGCCAACGGTTGGGTGGACGCCGCACTGCGCGTCAGCCGTAAATGCGGTATAGACGCCGCGACGCTCCTTGCGATCGCTAGTCGGGAGTCTAACTTAGACGGGCGTTATACAAAAATAGCCGGAGATAATGGGAACGCCTTCGGCCTAATGCAAATCGACCGTCGCGCGCATCCATTACACGTCGAATCTGGAGCGTGGCGCAACGTCGAAGCGAGGAGGACTACTTCCCCGCCCGTACGGTGAACACTGCCATCCGCTGGCTGGAGCGTAACCGAACACAGAAGCCCTTCTTCTTCTACCTAGACCTGTTTGACCCGCACGAGCCGTGGGATCCGCCTTCCTACTACACACAGATATACGACCCCGACTACCAGGGCGAAGAGGTCATCTACCCGCAGTACTGGTACTGGCGCGAGTTCCTGACTGAGGCGGAGCTGAACCACTGCCGCGCGCTCTACTGGGGCGAGTGCACCATGGTAGATTACTGGTTCGGCAGGCTCATGGCGCGCCTGGAGAGCCTGAATCTGCTGGAGGACACCGTGGTGGTCTTCACGGCGGACCATGGGTTCTACTTCGGCGAGCACGGCATCATCGGCAAGGCGCTGTTCGGAGAGCGAGAAGGCAGACCTACTTTCAACCGCTCGCCCATCTACGATGAGGTCGCCCGCATTCCGCTGGTCATGTATGTGCCCGGTATGAAGCCTGCCACGCACGATGTGTTTACCGGCTTCGTAGACCTGATGCCTACCCTGCTGGAGCTGGCAGGTGTGGATGTGCCCGACGGCGTGCAGGGGCGTTCGCTACTGCCGGTCCTTCAGGGTGAACGAGTGCCGTGGCGTGATTTCTTTGTGACCTCGTGGGCGATTGTGCACCAGCCGGGCAAGACGGTCAGCCGTGCCGTAGATGGCACCGAGCGAGTGGTGCTCTCCCCGCGTCCATCCACCATCCACGCGCGCGAATGGACGCTGATCTACAGCGTCGCCGGCGACGAGGTGGAGCTGTATCACACCGCTACCGACCCCGGTCAAACGCGCAATGTGGTGAAAGAACACCCCGATGTCGCGCGTCGCCTGCATGCGACGTTTCTGCGCTTTCTGGAGCAGTGCGGCACGCGCGAGGAGTACCTTCAGCCGAGGAGAGAGATAGCGATTTGAGCGTCTGCTGGTGCTATAATGAGGATGAGGTGATGTACGATGGCACAACAGGTGCTGAAGCCAACAGCGCGTACACTGCCCAGAGGTAAAATCCGCTACGAGCAGTTTCTGGAGTGGCTGGACGAAGACACCTGGGCAGAATGGGTGGACGGAGAGATTATACTGATGAGCCCTGTCTCTTTGGAGCACAGTAATCTGCACGCCTTCCTGCTGACCATTCTTCGCTTGTATGTTTCGTTCGGACAGCTGGGGGCGGTGTACAGCGAACCTTTCCAGATGAAGACAGGAGCGGACCTGCCCGGTCGCTCCCCCGGCCTGCTGTTCGTCAGCCAACAGCACCTGCACCGCCTGCAACCTACCTATCTGGACGGACCTGCCGACCTGGTGGTGGAGATCATCAGCCCTGACAGCGAGGCGCGCGACCGTGTGCACAAGTTTGCCGAATACGAGCGTGGGGGGGTGCGCGAATACTGGCTGATAGACCCCCAGAAGTGGTTGGCAGAGTTCTACCTATTGAGTGAAGAGGGCAAGTATCTCTTGCAGGTGAAAGGGGATTCTGGCGAGTATCACAGCACGGTTGTGGAGGGCTTTTGGCTTCGGATAGAGTGGTTGTGGAGCCCGCTGCCAGAGGTTGAGGTGCTCAAGGCATGGGGAATCCTCACATGAGCAGGGAGCGATGTGGTTTCTTCTTCCAATAGTAGTGAGCACTGCGCCTTCCGATGCCCGCTGGGTGCATCCGCTCTGCCAGCCGCTAGAAGTTACTAGCAACGGACCTTTCGTCGTGCTGGAAGACGGGAGTCTGGCGACGGTAGACCACCGGGGCTTTCGCGTCAGCAAAGATGACGGCAAGACGTGGTCGGAACCCATTCCCGTGTGTGAAGGGCTATCAGCCACCGAGCCCGCCTCGCGCTACCCCCTGCGCACCCGTGCAGGCACACTGGTGATGGTGTACCTTAACTTCACCGGATGGCGTTTCGAATGGGACGAGAGCAAGAAAGAGCCCAAAGAGGGCTGTAAGCTGGAGGTGTGGGCGATATGCAGTGTGGACGGCGGGAAAACATGGATAGACAACCAGCGCGTCCTCGATGGCTATAACCCCAACTTCTTCGCACTGTTCCAGACCCGCTCGGGCAGGATCGTCGCTCCCTTACAGCATTTGACCAGCAACCCCGGACGCCTGATCACCTGTTCGGTCTACTCGGACGATGAGGGCAACTTGTCATTCTGAGCGAAGCGAAGAATCTCTGAGCCTCTTCATTTTGTTCAGCATGACGAAAAGGATGCTTCGCTCTCCGGTCTGCTATTTCTTGCCCGGTGACTGCTGGGCTTTCTCTCGCTCGGTTGGGGCGGGTGTCAAAACCTCCACCTTGCCTTTGCTCACGTCTATCTCGTTGCGATAAACCGTATAGGCAACGCGCTTTTCCACCGCAAATTTGCCAGTCACCCGCACCTTGTCGCCCTCTTTCACCGTCGCTTTGCCGTAGCTGAAGATGCTGACCGTCTGCTTGCCTTCGCCGATCTTGAAGGTATAGTACGGATTGCCCTTTTTGCTGACCTTCTCCTTGAGGTCTCGGACGATACCGACCAGTACCACCTGCTTACCGTCATATTTTTTGCCTTCCGTGAGCAATGCCTGCACGGTCACTTGCTCCTGTGCCCAAACGCCGGCCACCATGGCAAGCAGGAAGAAGCCACACAATGCTTGTGAAACCAGACGCATCCCTCTCCTCCTTGCAACAGGTTGTTCTATTATAACCAAACGGATGCTGAGGCGTTAACCCGTCGGGGCGGTTTTGTCAAGTGGGTTCTCGCCGAATACCTGGCGGATTGCCTCCAGCTTCATGTACCCCTCGCCGCGTGTAGGGGCAACGATACCGCCCTCGCCATACTCGTTCCATGCGTAGATGAGCACCGCTTTTTGCCTGCCGCCTACCTTCGGGTAGCCGAGCCTGTCGTGCTTGTGCAGGGCGGTTTTGACCTTCAGCAAAGCCTCTTTCCATTGCTCGCGGGTGGGGAAGGCGAAACTGGGGCGTGGATCCGCCCAAGGACGCGGGTCCCACCCAGCGGGCAGATACGGCACGTAGGGTTTCGCGCTCTGGGTCGCGTAAGTCCGCCATGCCTCTTCCGCCAGCGCCAGCAACTGCGCGTAGGGATAGGGTTCGGCACGCTGGGGCAGGTTCGGCACGTCCATGTAGGTGGTCAGGTAGTCAAACGCGGCAACCGCTTCACCGTCGGGCACGCCGGTCGCCATCACTCCAGCTCCTATCAGCGGATTGGGCACTCCCACGCTTTGAGCCAGCCGTCGCAGTCGCTCGATGCGCTGGGCGACTCGGTGGGCGTCCCCACCGTTCTGCTGAAAGAAGTGGTGCAGTCCGTGTATTTTGAACACAGGTCTGCCCCCGACGCGCAGGTAACTGCGGTGACGCATGGCGGCGAGCCACTCCACACAGGCGGAGTCCCAGTCTTCATCGCTGGTGAGGCGGAAAGGGTCATGGTTGACGTATTCGAGGGTGAACCCCATTTTGCTCGCATTGCGGGCAGTGGTGAAGAAGCGCAGACTGTCGTTCAGGCGAGCGAGGTGGGGATGAACGTCGGGCTGGTTCTGGGGATACCAGAGAATCTGGAAGAAATCCACGCCATGGCTGGCAGCGGCTTCGATTTCGCGCTCCACAGTGTCCGCCTCCACGTATTCCCCCAGCACGGGCACGCGGTGTGGATACTCGCTTCGCCAGTCGCGCCCAGCGGTTGTCCACTTGTGAGGTTGTTCGCGCCACCAGCCCGCGAAATAGTACACTCCGACCAGAACATCTTTCATCGTATGCTGTTCCCTATCTGCCGTATCTGCCCATGAGCTGTCCTTCCGCCAGCACGTGCCCATCCATCGCCTTCAGCAGTTGCGCCTTGCTACTGCCAGCAGGTAGGTCGAGCAGGGTATCCAGGGCATACAGTTTGAAGTAGTAACGGTGCGTGCCTCTGGGTGGACAGGGACCTCCGTAGCCGATTTTGCGGAAATCGTTTGTGCCCTGGCGCGCGCCGCTGGGGAGCTCTTTGTCCGGGGGTACGGCTTCAGGCAGACTGCGGGTATCGGCAGGCAGGTTGAACAGCACCCAATGCACCCATGTGCCCATCGGCGCATCAGGGTCGTCGCAAATCAGCGCGAAGCTCTTGGTGCCCTCCGGCACGTTGTCCCACGCTAACGGAGGCGACACGTCGGCACCGTCGCAGGTGTACTTTCTGGGGATGGTGCCTCCTTCGGTGAAGGCGGTGCTGGTCAAGCGGATGTCCATCTTGCCACCTCCTCGTTGCAGAGATGGTTGTTTGCTCTGACACGAAGCGAGAAGCAGTGCACAGATGATCAGGCTCGCAACTGCACGCATGGCAGAACACCCCAAGGGGATAGCTGTTCTTATCGATACCCGCTTCGTCTTTGGGGTAGTAGTTTCCTGCTCGAATACAAACACCTCTGGAGGGCGAGGCAGATGCCGAGCCGAACGCTCCCTCCCCGCCTGCGGGGTATCGGCTCACCAGGACGTTCGCCTTCCAGTAGCCGCGGGAAGGACTGAGGTAGGGGCAACGGCTCATCCGGAGGTTCGCCCTCCAGCGGAAAGAGGCTCACCGTCCCGAAACGCTGAACCGCGTAGTGAAGGACAGCCCGAAAGTGCTCTCCTTGCTGGGATGGAACCACCACAGACCGACCTGCCATTCGCCAATCCGTTGAATCAGCGCCAGGTTGTACAGCGTTGGCTCGCCGGGCATCGTACCGGTGTGCGAGTAGAACATCAACCCCAAATCGCGGGACAGCAGGTACGACCCTGCCAGGACTCCGATGTTTCGTCCATTGCGCAGGCGTTCGAACCCTGTCACCAGCGACAGCTTGCCGAACCCCTTCACGATAAAGGTGTAAAAGCCGTCCTGCTCGCGCACATTGGAAGAGGTGAAACCATAGCCCGTGAGCACATCAAACGGCATACCGTCCTGACTGCTCAGAGGGTGCCAGGTGAACAACAGGGTCCAGCGGTTGCCCATCCGCGTGTAGCCTCCTCCGACATCTAGGCGAGGGGTGATGCCGGTGCGAAGCCACATTTTGGCGCGATTCTCCTCTGAGTTACCGGATACCATGCCGAACAGGGAGACCTCTCCCCGCGGCACGGTGAACTCCTGAACTCCAATGTCCAGCGATCCACGCTGGTGCGATTGAATCACCGTTCAAGCGGGACAGCCGCTGTCCTGCGCCTGCGCAACAACGGCGAACAGTAGCAGGACCAGCCAGAATAGGTTTCGCATGATAGTCCCCCTTATTTGATAGTCTGTATAAATATACCCTGTGCGGGCAGGGGAGGTCGATGCTCAAAGAAGCGTCCTTTCTTCACTTGCCAACAAGCCTTGTTTCATGATATAAATACCAAGGGCACGTTCGTCTCGCCCCGCGCAAGTCTTGAGCTTTTGGGGGAGCACATGACCAAGTACATCTTTGTCACTGGCGGCGTGGTGTCGTCGATAGGGAAGGGCATCGCCGTCGCCAGCCTCGGTCGGTTGCTTCGCAGTCGCGGCTTCAAAGTGGCACCGCTGAAGTTTGATCCCTACATCAACGTCGACGCCGGCACCATGAACCCCTATCAGCACGGGGAGGTGTTCGTGACCGATGACGGCGCGGAGACCGACTTGGACCTGGGACACTACGAGCGGTTTATGGACGTGGACCTCACGCGCCACTCTAACGTGACGACCGGCAACATCTACAACGCCGTAATCTCGAAGGAGCGGCGCGGCGACTACCTGGGCGCGACGGTGCAGGTGATTCCCCACATCACCAACGAGATCCAGGACCGCATCGTGCTAGTCGGCAAGGAGCACAACGCCGATGTGGTGATCGCCGAAATCGGAGGCACTGTGGGCGACATCGAGGGCTTGCCCTTTCTGGAAGCCATTCGACAGTTCAAGAAGCGTGTGGGCGCGGAGAACGTGATGTATATCCATGTTACCCTCATCCCCTTCGTGGGTCCCTGGGGTGAGGTGAAGACCAAGCCCACCCAGCACAGCGTCATCAAACTGCGCGAGATCGGCATCCAGCCCGACGTGCTGGTGTGTCGCACTAAAGTGCCCCTCTCCGACGAGATGAAGGAGAAGATCTCCCTCTTCTGCGACGTGGAGAAGGAAGCGGTCATCGAGGCGATGGATACCGAGACCATCTATGAGATACCGCTCCGCCTGGAAGAGCTGGGGCTGGCAAACCTGGTGGTGCGCCGGCTCGGCTTGCCCAACAACCCGCCCGACTTGGAAGAGTGGCGCAAGATGGTGGATGTGATGAAACGCCCGCGCTACAACCTGTATGTAGCGGTGGTGGGCAAGTATACGGGCAACGGCGACGCCTATATCTCCATCGCCGAGGCGCTGAAGCATGCCGGTATCGCCAACAACGCCCGTGTCAACATCCGCTGGATCGACTCGGAGGGGCTGGAAAAGGTTGCGGATGTCAGCACGCACCTGAAGGGTTTTGACGGTATCATCGTGGCGGGTGGCTTTGGCGTGCGAGGGCTGGAAGGCAAAATCGCCGCCATCCGCTATGCGCGTGAGCATCGCATCCCCTTCCTGGGATTGTGCTTGGGACTGCAGATGGCGGTTGTGGAGTTTGCACGGCACGCCTGCGGGTTGCACGGGGCGCATTCCGAAGAAGCGGACCCCCATACACCGCACCCTGTGATTCACCTCCTGCCAGAACAGAAGGACGTTGCGGACAAAGGTGCGACGATGCGATTGGGCGCGTACCCGTGTCGGATTATGCAGCGCACGCGCGCGGCGAAGCTGTATCGGGATGCAGTGGTCTACGAGCGCCATCGCCATCGCTACGAGGTGAACAACGAATACCGCGAGCGGTTGTCAGAACAGGGGATGGTTTTCTCGGGGGTTTCGCCTGATTATCGGCTGGTGGAGATTATCGAACTGGAGGGACACCCCTTCTTCATGGCGACGCAGTTCCATCCCGAGTTTCGTTCTCGTCCCGACCATCCACATCCGTTGTTCTTGGGGCTGATCAAAGCGGCGCTGGACAAGAGCGGACATCGTCGCTGGGAGGGTGACGAAAGCGCGGCGGCGGCAATGCCGGTGCAGGTTCAGCCGGAACCCTGCGATGACGGACGCCAGGCGGAGGAGAGCCTGCTGGACCTGGAGGAAGCGTAGCCCTTGAATGTTTTTCAGGTTGTGCTGTCGCTGTTTCTGGTGCTGTTTACCGGCTATCTGCTCAAACGGCGGGGTGTACTGCGCGATACCGATATCGGCGTGATCAACCGTCTGATTCTGGGCGTGACCCTGCCTGCTTTTGTGTTTCATGCCCTCTACCGCCAGCGTGTGACGCCGGATATGGTGCACGCCGCGTGGCTTTTCGGTATCCTGCAGGTGCTATTGATGGCGCTGTTGTGGATCCCGGCTCGCCTGCTGAAGCTTCCCCGTCCTGTCATCGGCACCTTCTTGCTGACGGCGGTGTACGGCAATACAGGATTCTTGGGGTATCCGGTGGTACAGGCGATTTTCGGCAGGACCGAGGGCGCCATGGCGGCGGCGGTGGTGTACGACCAGTTCAGCATGGCTTTGCCCGTATACACGGTTGGCGTCGCGGTCGCCATGCACTATGGTACTAAACACACTGCCAGCTGGCGGGAACTGCTCACCTTTTTCACCGCCCCCACCTTTGTGGTGCTGATCGGCACGCTGTTACTCAACGCCCTGCAGGTACCTGTGCCCACCTTCATCACCCATTCGGCGCAGTTGGTGGCGGGCGCGACCGTGCCTCTGGTTCTGCTCTCATTGGGGCTGATGCTGGAGCCTACGCACCTGCGGGCGAACCACTACTATCTGCCGATGGGGTTGATCCTTGTGGCAAAGATGGCGCTGTTTCCCTACCTGATGTGGCTGGCAACGGGATGGATGGGCGTGCAAGGGGTGGCACGGTGGGTGGCGGTGACACAATCTGCCATGCCCAGCGCCATGGTAAACGCTGTTATCACCGAACGCTACGGCTGTGACCACCAGCTGGCAACGCTGGTCATCGTGTTGGGCACTTTGTTGACCATACTGGTTCTGCCCGTTACGGCGACCCTGCTGGGGGTAGGTTGACCACCCGGAGAAGCACAACCAGCCGATTCTGGAAAGCCACCTCTGTGCCCGGCAAAGGCTGATTGACGAAATCGCGCAGGGGTACGCCGAACAGCCCCTGCATCTCCGGCGTAAAGGCGACGATGTACCGGACCCGCGCGCGGCGTATCAGCGCATAGCGTTCCGAATCGTCTCTTCGGGCGTCCAGAAAGCGCAGGGTTTCACGCAGTCGCTCCGCGAATTGCGGTGTCTCGCCCCAGTGCCCAACGTACACATGGTTACCCGCAAACGGCGGGATGAACACGGCAAAGGAGGGGAAGGCGAGTACCGCCTCTTCGGGACGGGTGTGTTGGGCTAGCCACTGGATGGCGGACCACTCTTCGGACTCCATGTAGGCACGATGCATTCCTGTATTCGCCATGTTGTGTATCAGGTTGTGCCCGTCGCGAATCAGCCAGCGGATGTTGCTCGGTGTGGTCAGGGCGATGACCAGCGCGGTAACCAATACGGCACGGCGGGCAGGTAGATGGCGTACGATGAGCCACAGTCCCCATCCCGCCAGGGCACATAGCGGCAGGTGTGCGCCCATCACCATTTTGCGCTCGAAGTTCATCGGCAGATGCACGCCTACCATCGCGAAGATTCGAGGCAAGTACTGCAAACCGATGCCCACCACCGCCCAGCACAGCAGGAACAGAAACGGCTCTTCGCGATAGCGTCTCTCCCGCACCACAAGCACGACCGCTATCAGCGCGAGCAGAAGCAGAGGGGCGTAGCCCGCCAGCACATGCCATAGTGGAGGAGCGGAGGTAGGGACGTCGGCGCGATGGCGGAAGATGGGATCTACCCGGTACAACCAGTATTGATAGACCACCGTGGGCAAGCCGATCAGCCCCACCGTGAACGTCATCAGCCAGCGGCGGCGTTCGAACCGCCTCTGCAATGTGCCCGTGACCACCAGGAACGCCAGCCACGCCCCCGCGATCTGCACTACGTCGTAGGAGTGAATGTTGCCCAACAGCAATGCCCAAATGCCTGCCCGCACGGCATAGCGCCACTGCCCATCCTGTAGCGCGCGCCACAGGTCGTACAGACACGCCGTCATCAACAGCGTGCCCACCACAAACAGCGGATTGAGATAGAGTGACAGGAAAGTGAACGCCTCCACCTGCCACACATCGATGGGGGCAGAGATGCCCGCGCTTCGCCAGAACAACCACCCCAGCCCTGCTGACACGCACGCCAGCCACAGTGCGGGCAAACGCGCACCTTCCGGGAGCAATCGCTTGTAGAACCGCCACAGCGTCCACAGCCACACCACCCCAAGCCCCATTCGCGCCAGGTGGAACAGCAAAAGCACTGGTAGATGGGTATAGCGGGCAATGGTTCCGATCGCCCAAAAGAAGAGGTTGGTTGAAAGGCGCGGTTGGGGGTCGGTGGTGAACCGGTTGACGAAGAGGAAGTGCCCTTCCTGTGCCTGGCGTATCCAGGCCAGGTACACGCAATTGTCGTCGATATTGTGGTTAATCCAGAAGTACTTGCGTCCGAGTGCCAGCCACGCCCCGAAAAGATAGGGCAGAAGCGTGAACAACACCACGGCAAGTATCAGCGTCCACGCCTTGCGGTCAGCGAGTCGGTCTGTTGCTTTGTGCGTTACCAATGCCTGCAAGGTCTCCTTCATGCATTGCGTGAATTAGCCGAACTTCGGGTCTTCTCCTGCGTTGCCGAGAGGACAACCCTTCTCACTGGCGAAACCATGCAGGGGGTGAGTCACTGTGGACTACGATTTCTCCCGAGCGTTGATTGTCAGCGCGGGCAACGAAGCGCACCGCGCCGAACGCAAGGCGGCACAGTTCCTGCGCGATGAGGTAAAACGGCGTAGCGGTCTGACTTGGCGGATTGACAATGCGCCGCAGGAGGGGCTACCTGCGATTGTGATTGCGCATCCTCAGCGCGTGCCTGCGGGCTTGCGTCTGCCAAAGCAGGCTCTGCCTCCTTCTGAAACCGCGGAAGGCTACACGGTCTTTCTGGAAGCGGTTTCCGCCCGCGCGCCCCGTTTGTGGCTGGTCGGCAATTGCGGTAGGGCGTCGCTGTTTGCGGTCGGGCAGATTCTGCGCTGGTTACACACCGAGCGACGCTCGGTTCGGCTACTCAATCGCTCGCCCGGCAGGCTGATTTCCACCTCTGCCCGCTTCGCTATTCGCGGACACCAGCTGGGCTATAGGAGCTTGTCAAACACCTACGACGCTTGGAACGTGGCGCAGTTTGAGCAGTATATCCGCGACCTGCTGGTGTTCGGCGCGAACAGCGTGGAGCTCATCCCTGCGCTGAAGCCGGAGGAGCCACGAACCACCATCATGCCCCTTTCGCCCTGGGAGATGAACCTTCGGCTATCGCGCCTGTTGGACGAGTATGACCTCGACGTGTGGATATGGCTTCCCAACACCGACGCGCCGTCGGGTCAGCCTGCTGACATCTCCAAAATGGTGGCGGATAGACGACGCCTTTTCGAATCTATGCCTCGTCTGGACCAAGTTTTCGTGCCCGGCGGCGACCCCGGCGACATGCCGCCGGAAGAGCTGTTTCCTCTGCTCGAGCGGATGGCGGAGGAACTGCGCCGGATAAAGCCTCATGCGGGGCTGTGGCTTTCACCGCAAGGTTTCAGCAGGGAACACATGGACGCCTTCTATCGCTTCCTACGCGAACAACAGCCGGACTGGCTGACCGGCGTCGTCTACGGTCCCTGGATTCGCGACCGCATGGAGCGTGTGCGCGAGATGGTTCCTGCTCGCTACAAACTGCGGCGCTATCCCGACATCACGCACTGCGTGCGCTGTCAGTATCCGGTGCCGGAGTGGGACATGGCTTTCGCGCTGACCCTCAACCGCGAGCCGATTAACCCGCGTCCGATGGCGCAAGCGCATATCCACAACCTGTTCATGCACCTCGCCGATGGGTGCATTACCTATTCGGAAGGCGTGAACGACGACGTGAACAAAGCCGTTTGGTCGGCAAGGTTGTGGGACCCGCGCTGTAGCGTGCGCCGTGTGCTGATCGAGTACGGCAGGGCGTACATCTCTTCGGAGCATGCTGAGGACATCGCCGAGGGGATTCTAGCGCTGGAGCGCAACTGGCAGGGAGCACTGTTGAGCAATCCGCGCCCGCGCCTGACGCTAAGCCTGTGGAAGCATATCTGGCAGGCGCCGGGCAAGGAGGGACAGAACAGCTGGCGACTGCAGATGGCGTATTTCCGCGCGTTGTACGATGTGTTTGTGCAGGCGCGGTTGGAGGGCGAGACCAAGCAGGAGCAGTCTGCCCTGAGGGTGCTGGAGCAGGCTCCGTATCTGGGCGCACGGGACGCCGCCGAGCAAGCCAGAAGCCTGCTTCAGAGAACATACACCACCCCCGAGATCGAGGCTCTGCGCCAAGAGATTCTCGCGTTGGGTGACCTGCTGTGGAAGAGTATCGGCATGCAGATGAGCGTCTCGCGCTACCATGCGGACGGCGTGGAACGGGGTGCGGTGCTGGACACCATGCACGAGGCGCTGAACAACCGGCACTGGATACTGGGCGAGATCGACAAAGCCCTGCAATTGCCGGCGGAGGAGCAGGCGCGCGCTCTGGTGCAGATCACACGGTGGACGGACCCCGGACCCGGCGGCTTCTACGATGACCTGGGCAACCCCTCGGCGGAACCGCATCTGGTGCGAGGCGACCGCTGGGCGAACGACCCGGGATTCCTGCGCTCCGCTCAGGACGAGTTCGGCGCGATGGGGCAAGCATACCGCCTCTCGTGGTGCAATCAGGCATCCACCCTATACGGCACGCCTCTGGAACTGCTTTACACCGGTCTGGACCCGAGCGCACGCTATCGCCTGCGGGTGGTGTACAACGGGCGGTTTCGCGCCGCGATGCGTCTGTCCGCCAACGAATCTTTCCTCATTCACGATACCTTACGCGGCACACAACCGCCCTCAGTGATGGAGTTTGACATACCGCCCGAAGCCACGCGCGGGGGCGTTCTGCGCCTGAAATGGGAGCTGGTGGAAGGGCGCGGTTGTCAGGTAGCGGAGCTGTGGCTACTCAAAGAGCCTGCCGGATAGCGCTCAATCCTCTAGCGCGATACCGGTGACGTAGATGCTCCACTCCCTGTCCGCGCTTTGCTGGTTCGAGTCCACCAGCAAGACCGCCTCCCAGCGGATAGGATAATGCACGATGCCATCGTTCGCCCCGCCCCAGAAGCCGGGGAAGCCGCCATCCAGCCGCATCGTGACGAACCGCCAGCCGGTCCACGTGATCGGTCCATAATCGGGCTGGAAGGTTTGCCCGGTGCTGTCGGTAATACGACAGCGAAGCATGTTGCCGCTGCCGTCACCGTAGACCCACATGCCCACTGCCTTCGGTTTGCCCTCAATCGCCACCGCCCCTTCCTGCAGATTGGCACAGGCGAACCGCCATCCCTTCGCGAAACGATAGTCCAAACGCATGGCGGAGCGTGCACCCGTGGGAGCAGGCTCCGGCGCCTCGGCGAAACGGACCTCTGCTTTGCCTTCCACCTTTGCGTCGCCGTCCACCCACGCCCGCCAGGCGAGGTCGGAACGCACCGCGTCCAGCACCTTCCACCGCCTCTGCGCACTGCTTGCCAGGAGCGTTCCCGCGCTGTCCACCAGCCGGGCGGACATCTGCACCTCCGTGGGCAGGCTCTGAGGCAGGTCTACCGTGACCATCGCCTCGCGCTCGCCCTTTGCGAGCCGCACAGGCACACTGCCTTTCTGCCCGCCCGCCTTCACCTGGAGAGTCGCAGACAACGCTTCCCCTGACGGGTTGCGTACCACCGCGACGATGCGCCTCCCCGAAGGGGGCAGAAGGTCAACCCTGAGCGCATTAGAGAGACACAGCCAGACGGTTGCGCTTTGCAGAGGGTTGGCTTCCTCATCGACCCATTGCACGGTGGCGCGCATGTGCTCCTCACTGCGTTCGGTGACCTTGACCGGCACGTTGAGCACACGCTGTTCTCCAGCACGCAGTCGGGCGCGCATTTGCCCCAGCACCGCCTCCCCTTTTCTCACGCGCAAAGTGACGTTTAGCGTACTTGATGAAGGGTTCCACACGTTCACGGGTATGTTCTGCGTGATGCCAGCACGCACCGTCAGCACCTGCCGTACGGGCGACCACGCGCCCACCAGGCATAGGTCCGCATGAGCGGGTATCAGCACGTACTGGGGTTGCTCGGAGAGGTCCAGCACGAAGGGCGCGCCGGATACGGTGACACGACGGGTTTTGCCCATCATCTCCACGATTTGCACGCTGAGGCGGGGCAGGCTGAGCGTGATCGGGTGCGGGTCGCCGGTTGTCCATCCAGCGAGCGCCAGCTCGTCGCCCTTGCGCAACAGCAGGAGATAGTCGTTGGGATTGGGCAGGGCGATGCGTCTGAGGTAACGATAGCCACTGAGCGTGCTGGTCAACGTCTTGGCGGAGATGTAGGCTGGCTTCGGACGCAGGTCATGGTATAGGGTGCCGAAGTGGTGTTCTGGCTCTTTGGGGTCTTCGCCGTCGTTTTTCCAGTCGTACCAGATACTCAGGAAGACGTCGTTCGCCAGGTTGCTCAACCACTGGCGGGGTAGGTAGCGCGCCTGCTTCTGCATGTCCATACCCATCCACACGTCCGAGTAGCCCCATTCGCCCGAGAGGATGGGCAGGTGCTTGCGGGGGCTGTAGCGGTCCAGCAGGAGGCGCAATCGGCAGTAATCGCTCTCTGCGGTCTCAGGCGGCTGTGGGCGGTAGGGGTGCACGGTCACCGCATCCAGTTTTGTCAAGACACCCCGCTGTCCCAACGTCTCCATGAAGTCCCAGGGGAACCCCGACGAGGCAGGCGCGACGATGAAGGCGTTCGGGTCCGCCTTGCGGACGGCGTCGATGACCACCAGCGCCAGCTTCGCATAGTCTTCCACATTGGGCTTGGGGCGCCAGAACGGGAGGATATTGGGCTCGTTCCATATCTCCCACAGAATGCCTTTGCCCGCATAGCGCTTGGCGGCGGCGGAGGCGAAGCGGGCGAAAGCAGCTCTGCCCTCGTCGGTATGGGGAGCCATGTCGTTGTCGTATAGCGGGTTCCCATAATCCAGAATGAACAGGATGCGGATGCCTCGCTCGGTCATATCGCGCACCAGCACGTCGTAGTCCGAGAAGTCATATACGCCGCGCTGTTTCTCGATGTGCGCCCACGAGAAGTCCATTCGGATGAAGCGGAAACCCCCATCCGCCAGCAGGTCCAGCTCCTGACGTGGGGCGCGGGTGAAATGGATATTCACCCCAAACGGCAGAGGCACCACGGGTTCGGGCACGCCCCGCGGCACTGCCGAGACAGCTATAGCCAGCGTTGCCATCGCCAGTATCATTCCTCCCAATCGGCTCTTGCTCATGACCAGCGTACCTCCTGCATTCCTATTCGACGCATCGAGGGGTATTCCCTTCAGCGCGTGCGCGACCAGAACGCCAGCGCAGTGCCCAGCCAGACCGCGGCAAGTCCCAACCCTACCCATCCGAGCGGAGAGCGCAGACCCACCAGAATCGTAGATGCCGCGGTGAGCGCGAGCCACGCGAACCTTCCTCGCCACCATAGGAGCGAAACGGGCAGAAAGTCCACCGCCGCGCGCAAGTACCGGCTGACACCGAATCGGCTGCGCCCGCGCCGTCGCGCCACATGGGGTACCGGAGCTTCCACCACCCGATAGCCCATCCGCGCGGCGATGACGGGCAGGTAACGGTGCATATCGGAGCGCATCCAGCCCATAAGTCTCTCTGCTACCTCGCGCAGGAGCGCCTTGGTGCCGCAGTTCACATCGTGCAGGGGCTGGTCGCTCAGCCAGCGCAGGACGGCGTTGAACACCTGCGAAGCAAACACGCGAAAAGCGGTATCCTGACGTTGTTGACGCCATGCCACCACCATGTGCGCCTCCCCCGACCTCAGCGGGGCGACCAGCATGGGCAGGACCTCCGGCGGCTCCTGCAGGTCTGCATCAGTGGTAACGAGTATACTCCCTCGCGCGATGGCGAAGCCCGCAGACAGGGCCGCCGTCTTGCCGCGCCGCCGGGGTAGCCAAACGGCACGCACGCATACCGGTTGTGGTTGCTGGAGCAGTAGTTCCAACTGCTCGCTGGTGCCGTCGGTGCTTCCGTCGTCCACATAGATGATTTCGCCGCCCGTCTCCATGCCTGCCAGTACCTTTGTGAGGCGCTCGTGCAGTTCGGGCAGGTTGTCAGACTCGTTGTACATGGGCACGATCACGCTGATCTGCGGTACGCTCACTGCCTTTTAGCCTCCACCGTGAACAGGTCAAACTGCTCTTGATAGCCTTCGGGTAGCCATCGGAAGGGTGGTGCTCCCTGAAGGGATGCGTAGAAGCCCGCTTTCGGGGGCAGGGTTGCCAGATGCGCCGGCGCGGTGAACGTTCTGCTGTACGCGTAGGACAGATGGGGCACCAGCGAAGGAGGCACTACGGCGTCGCCTCCCACCGTGGGCACTGCGAGCAGAGTGCCCGCTTCAGGCAGACGGTTCGCGCTCACCTGCCGAAGCCCTGCCCGCTGGGCATAATACATCCAACCCCAATGACCGACAAACGCCTGAGCGGAGTCGCGTTTCGCCAGCTCTGTTGCCGCCCGCCGGTAAACATCCGCTATCTGCATGTCGCACCACCCGGCGTATACTCCCAGAGCCATTTGCATCAGCAGAACCGCCCCCAGCAGAGCCTGTCGCCCTCTGCTTGTGCTTTCGGGAACGCCCCACAGCACAGCCAGTGGAGGCAGAGCCGGCAGAAGATGACGCGCCGCAGCAAACGGCGCACCCACCCCGATGGCGAGAAGCACCCATGCGGTCCACAGCACCAGCAGCGCCTGCGACCGCCACTGCACAACCGCCCGCGCAACCGTCAGCACCAGCAGAAACGTCCCGACAGCGCACCAGAAGGCGGATTCCGCGTCACCGACAGGTAAAGTCATCCTCCACCGCCACCACCCCACTGCCAGCGCGAGCAGTGTGCCCGTACCAAGCGCGATGGGGTTGGGGGAGACGAGCACCGCCCACAGCCATAACAGCCATACCCCACCAATCCCCGCCAGCGTGCCCCCCAGCCGATCGGTAAGAGGGGTGACGATGTCCTTGCGCGCCAGCGTCGCTACCAGGTGCAGGTGCCCGTATACCAGCAGGTTGTGCATTCCCCACAGCGCAATGGGCACAACCGCCCACAGCACAAACCTCAGATGCCCAAAGCGGCGATGAAGCAACGCATAGACTGCCAGCAAAACCACCACCCCCAGTCCCGAATACTTCATCAGCCCCGCGCAACCGGCAACCAGCGCGCCCAGAACCAGGCGTCTGCTCTGGTTGGAATCGCTTCCCTGTAGGAACCACGCTGTGCCCAGCGTCCACAGCGCGACCATGGGCACGTCGCGCATCAGATTTGGCGAGACGATGGTTACCGGGTTGAGCAAAACGAGTGCGGTCGCCAGTGTAGGGTGCACCTCGAACCGCCGCGCTAGCAAGACCACCCCCCACCACAGCAGAACCTGCCATACCAGCATCACCGCGTGCAGAAGCCATTCGCGCTCGCCACCGATGGCGATGAACGGAGCCAGCAGGTAACTCAGCAGTGGGGGATTGGTGGTGACGGAGAAGGTGCTTCGGACGCTACCGTCCCAGTCCATCTCGCCACCGAAGGGGTTCAAAGGGCTTCTCAGAATCTGGCGGGCGATGTGGAGGACGACCGTATCGTCGACGTGGAAGGGTTTGTGGATGAAGGCACACTGTGTGCCAAGAGCGAGCAAGAGCACGAGGTACGTGCTCTTCGGCAGGCTGAACGTTGAACCGCTGTGTGAGATCGCTCGCTCCATGTTTCTGACCTGACATCATCATTTTTTGCGCGTTGTGCGTGCAGTCCTGCCTGACAGGCGGCTTTGTGGGGAGTAGGCTCGTGGTGGAGCGTCGTCTGAGGTATACTACTATCCGTAAGCCATTCTGTGGTTGTTCAGCAGTTGGTGTAAAAGGGGGCGCAAGGAACCGACCCTCGTCCGCTTTGGGGAGAGGGGTTCAGGTTTGTGTATGCCACCTTACCCTACACTCAGGAGACCATCATGTGTCTGGCGATACCGGGGCAGATATTGAGCATTTCGGGGGATGACCCGCTTACCCGCACGGGCAAGGTGAGCTTCGGGGGCATTGTGAAAGAGGTAAACCTGGCTTACGTGCCCGAGGCGAAGGTGGGCGATTACGTGATAGTGCATGTGGGATTTGCCATCAGCGTGGTGGACGAGCAGGAGGCGCAAGAGGTGTTCGAGTACCTGCGCCAGATGGAAGAGCTGGGCGAATTGCAGGGGCAGGCGACATGAGGTTCGTGGAGGAGTACCGCGACGCCCAATCCGCACAGCAGATGGCGTCCGCCATTCGCATGATAGTGACTCGCCCGTGGACGATCATGGAGATTTGCGGCGGGCAGACGCACGCCATCATGAAGTTCGGAATCGATGCGCTCTTGCCTCCCCAGATTACGCTGTTGCATGGTCCCGGCTGTCCGGTGTGCGTGACGCCGGTGGAGCTGATTGACAAGGCGGTGGAGCTGGCGTTGCGTCCGGAGGTCATTTTTTGCTCTTTCGGGGACATGTTGCGCGTGCCGGGCACACGAGGTGACCTGCTTTCGGCGAAGGCGGCGGGTGGTGATGTGCGCATCGTCTACTCTCCCCTGGACGCCCTGCAGATAGCGGTCAAGAACCCCGACAGAGAGGTGGTGTTCTTTGCCGTCGGCTTCGAGACCACCGCCCCCGCTAATGCCATGGCGGTCTACCAGGCGAAACGCCAGGGCATTCGGAACTTCTCCATGCTGGTCTCCCATGTGCTGGTACCTCCTGCAATTGAAGCCATCCTGCGTTCACCCACCAATCGCGTGCAGGGCTTCCTGGCGGCGGGACACGTGTGCACGGTGATGGGGTATACCGAGTATGAACCCATCGCGAAGAGGTACCACGTGCCGATTGTGGTCACTGGCTTTGAACCGCTGGACATCCTGCAGGGTATCTACATGTGCGTGAAGCAGTTGGAAGAGGGGCGCGCCGAAGTAGAGAACCAGTACGCGCGCTCAGTACGCCGCGAGGGCAACCGCCCGGCTCAGGAGCTGATTCGCGAGGTGTTCGAGGTAGTGCCGCGCAAGTGGCGGGGCATCGGTGAGATACCGCAGAGCGGGTTAGGCTTGCGCGAGCCGTACCGGGAGTTCGACGCCGAGCGGCGGTTCGCACTAAGCACAGGTAACGTAGAGGAGGCCTCAGAGTGCATCAGCGGGCTGATTCTACAGGGGGTGAAGAAGCCCCACGAATGTCCCGCTTTTGGCACGCGCTGTACGCCCGAAAACCCGCTCGGCGCGACGATGGTCTCTTCCGAGGGCGCGTGTGCCGCATATTACAAATACCGTCGTCCCGCTCAGGCGGCGCGCTGAAGTACCGCCAGCCGGTGCTGGAATGCCTCGATGAGCGCCCTGCCAGAGTGTAGCAGTTCGTTGAGGCGTTGCGGGTCCGGCTCGCGGTACAACCGTTGGTAGAGGTCGTGGAACCTCTGATGCTGGTGCAACAGCTCCTCTAGGTCTGTCCAGTCGGTACAGCCACTGTCCTGCGCGAGCTCCCACCAGGTCTGGAAGCGACAGGCTTCTTCGACGGCGAGTTCAGCGGTGTTCACCCTGGCAAACCTCGCCTTCGCTCGCCTGAGCATCTGTAGATGGTCGTAAACGATCTGGCTGATGAGCTGGTGGGCGGCGAAGCCTCCGCCGTCGCGCAAGGCGTTTTGTACTCGTTCTGTCCAGACATCGGCGGCGATCTCGGTTATCAACACGCCCGCATCGCTGGCGTGGGTCGCCCGGTTGCGCCCGTTCCGTTTGGATGCATACAACGCCTGGTCCGCCTCTTCGATCAACGATTCGGGGTTGAGGGTGTGCAGGGCGACCGTAGAGACCCCCAGGCTGACCGTTATCGGCTGATAACAGCAGAGGGTATCCTCCACGGCGCGCCGCAGGCTCTGGGCGAAATCCATCCCTTTCCCGACATCCGCTCCGGGCAGGATAACCACAAACTCCTCTCCGCCGTACCGTGCGGGGAAGAAGGCATCACCGCACTGCTCGCGCAGGACGGTTGCTACCTTGCGAAGCACCTCGTCGCCTGCCTGGTGCCCGAAGGTGTCGTTGAGCTGCTTGAATTGATCCACATCCAGCAGGACGAGCGACAGCGGTGCGTCGTGCTTCAGCGACCAGAGGAACTCGCGCCAGAGACGCTCGCGGAAGACCCGATGATTGGGCAGCTCGGTCAACGCATCGATGGATGCCATTTGCTCCAGCGCGAGGTTCACCTGAGCCAACCGCTGGGTAATCTGCTGGAGGTTCTCGTTTTGCGCTTCCAGCTCGTCGCGCTGTGCCTCAATGAGCCTCTCTTGCTCTTTGCGGGCGGTGATGTCCACGTTCGCGCTGATGGCACCGACCACGCTTCCATCCTTATCCATCAACGGAAAAGTACTACACAACACCCACTTGACCTCGCCGTCGCGGGTGTGGTTCAGCCACTCGATGTTGCGCACCGCTTGTCCAGCAAATACCTGTCGGATGACCTCTTGGGTGCGTTCCACGTCTTCGGGGCAGCAGATGAGTTCGAAGATACTCTTGCCGATCGCCTCCTCGGCGCGGAAGCCGTAAAGGCGTTCCGCCTCCTCGTTCCACTCCTGCGCCACCCCCTCGCGGTCGTAGGTGAAGCAGGCGACGGGCATCCCGTGGAACAGCTGTGCCAGATACCTCTTGGCTCTTTCCTCCTCCTGCAAGGCTCTCTGGAGGTGCTCGGTGCGCTCGGCAACCAACTGCTCCAGATGCTGGCTGTACTTTTGGATCTGTGCGGTCGTGCGTTGAGCCAGCCAGATGGTCAACACCACAAAGATGCTACCGAAGAAAAAAAACTGCGCTAGCACCGCCTGTAGCCAGTCTGTATGGTTCGCCACAATAGCCCACAAACCGAACAGATAGCCGACGAAGAACAGCTTCATGAGTACCAAAAGAACCCGGAGCAGGTGGCAATATCCGGCGGACTGGACAGCAGAGCGCATCCCCCACGCGCGGCGAATGGCGATCAGCATCAGCCCCGCCCCAAGCGCAATGGCGAAGATATCGATGAGCTCGCGTATGGACATCGTGGTGGCACCCTCAGAAAAATATCCTTACTCTTATCGGCATGCTGGCGGTGACTCTGGAGGGCAGGAAAACGTGTTGCCGACGCCGAAACAGATACAAAACCTAACGTCTTTGGCTATCAATGCATGTCATTCTGAGCGAAGCGAAGAATCGCAAAACGAGATGCAGAACTTCGTTCAGCATGACAATGGGGTTGGCGTTGAGCATGACAGGAATGGAGGCGTGCCGGTGCCTCTTACCGAGTACCAGCGTTCCCGCTGGTTAAACACCAAACATGCAACCGGGTAGAGATTATCAGGCGAGAGTCATCCGATGGAGCCAGACAACTTGACTTTGTCCTGTCCTATCCCCATCCAGCAGTATCCCGCCGTCGTGATGGCGCATGGTGGGGGCGGCAGGTTGATGCACCAGCTGATTGAGAAGATGTTCGTAGCCACCTTTGGAGGCTCCGCGCTGACCCATCGGCACGACAGTGCCTCGCTGGAACTGCCCTGCGCACGCCTTGCCTTCAGCACCGACTCGTATGTAGTGCGTCCGCTCTTCTTCCCGGGCGGCGACATCGGCAAGCTAGCGGTATACGGCACGGTCAACGACCTCGCGATGAGCGGTGCACGACCCTTATACCTCAGCCTGGGGATGATTCTGGAAGAGGGCTTGCCGATGGAGACGCTGTGGCAGGTGGTGCTTTCCATCCGACAGGCGGCGCAGGAGACGGGCGTGCAGATTGTGACCGGCGATACAAAAGTGGTGGACCGGGGCAAGGGGGACGGCGTTTTCCTGAACACTTCAGGGGTTGGCGTGATCGAGCACGACCTGCTCATCGCGCCGCAGTCGGTGCGGGATGGCGATGCGGTCATCCTCAGCGGCGACATCGGACGGCATGGCATCGCGGTGATGGCAGTACGCGAGGGACTGGAGTTCGAAAGCGCGATCGAAAGCGATTGCGCCCCGCTGGCGGAACCGGTGCTTGCGCTCATTGAGGCGGGTATAGAGGTGCATTGCCTGCGTGACCTCACGCGCGGCGGGCTGGCGAGTGCACTGGTGGAGATCGCAGAAACAGCGAGGGTGTTGATACAGCTGGATGAGGCGCGTATCCCCGTGCGCGAGGATGTGCGCGGCGCGTGCGAGATACTGGGGTTTGACCCGCTGTATGTGGCGAACGAAGGGCGGTTCGTGGTGTTCGTGCCAGCGGAGCAGGCGGAAAAGAGCGTGGAGATTCTGCGGAGGTTCCCCGTGTGCGAGGGGGCGCAGGTGGTAGGTGAGGTAACCCGTGGCGAGGAGGCAACGGTCGTTTCGCGCAGTGTGATCGGCACCTCGCGCGTGGTAGATATGCTTAGTGGGGAACAGCTGCCGAGGATATGCTGAACAGTCAGGAGGAGCATGCATGCAGAAACGCTTTGTCGAGTTTTTAGAGAAGCATGTGAACGAGGTTCGTCCGCTAGCGCGCGAAACTGCGCTGGCGTGGTGGGAGGCGAACGTTACGGGGAGCGAAGAGGCGTTTGAACGAGCCGCCTCCCTGCAGGCGCGCCTGATGAAGATATACGCCCGAGAGGACGAGTATCGCCTCCTGCGGGAGATTCCCAACGACAGCCTGTCCGACCCCTTGCTCCGCCGCCAGCATCGGCTGTTGCTGGACGAGTACCGCGGGCATCAGATGTCGGAGAAGACCATCGACGAGATGGTCCAGCGCGAGAAGGAGATCGAGAAGGAGTATAACACCTATCGCGCCCTGTTTCGCGGCGAGCGGGTGAGCGACAACACCCTGCGCGATGTTCTGCAAAAGAGCGACAACAGCGAAGAGCGACGTGAGGCGTGGGAAGCCAGCAAGCAGATCGGGGCGCGCGTGGCAGAAGCGGTACGTGAGCTGGTGCGAATCCGCAATCGCGAGGCGCGTCGGCTGGGCTTTCGCGACTACTATGCCATGCAAACGGAACTCCAGGAGCTGGATGAAGACCGGCTGTTCAGCCTGTTGGAGGAACTGCACCAGCTCAGCGACGCGCCTTTCCGCCGCTACAAGCAAGAGTTAGACAGCCGCCTCACCGAGCGGTTCGGGGTGGCGGAGGAGCACCTGCGCCCCTGGCACTACACGGACCCCTTCTTCCAAAGCCCGCCCCCGGGCGAGGTGGACCTGAACCCTCTATTTGAGGACAAGCACCTCGAGGCGATTTGCCGCCGGTTCTACGCCGAGGTCGGTTTGCCCGTTGAGCCTATCCTGGAACGCAGTGACCTCTACGAGCGTGACGGCAAGAGCCAGCATGCGTTCTGCATCGATATCGACCGCGAGGGTGACGTGCGCGTGTTGTGCAACTTGCGTCCCAGTGAACGCTGGATGGGCACTCTGCTTCACGAGTTGGGGCACGCCGTGTACGACTATTACATGGACCGCTCTCTGCCGTATCTCTTGCGCACGCCTGCGCACACGCTCAGCACCGAAGCCATCGCCATGCTGTTCGGCAGAATGCACCGCAACGCCTGGTGGCTGAAGCGCTATGTGGGCGTCAGTGAGGAGCAGGCGCAGACGGTAGCACAGCCCGCCATCCGCGAGATGCAGGCGTCGCTGATTGTGTTCACGCGCTGGGTGCTGGTGATGACGCACTTCGAGCGCGCTCTATACGCCGACCCTGATGGCGACCTAGACAGCCTATGGTGGCAGTTGGTAGAGAAGTATCAGTGGTTGCGCAAACCTGAAGGGCGCACCGCTCCCGACTGGGCGGCGAAGGTGCATATCGCCCTCGCACCGGTGTATTACCAGAACTACATTCTGGGCGAGATGGAGGCATCGCAGTTGCTCCACGTCCTGCGCAGTCGGGTGCTGGCAGGCGAGCCGGAGGACGCGCTGGTACGCAGTCCCAAAGTGGGCGAGTTCCTGAAGGAGAGGGTATTCGCAATAGGAGCAGTTCTGCCGTGGGAGGACGCGCTGGAATACGCCACCGGCGAGAAGCTGAATCCGGCTTACTTTGTAGCGCAGATGGAGGCAGAGAACCCGATTTAGCGTGTGCCATCTGGAGGGCGAACGTCCTCGTGAGCCGTTTTGCGGGCGGGGAGGGGGATGTTCGGCTCGGCGTCTGCCTCGCCCTCCACGTGATGAGGGACTGCAGGTATTTACCTGTGTGCGGGCGAATCGAAAATCGCTGACCCCGAAGCATAAGATGCAACCATGCAACCCGTTCTCTGGGTTCTCGCCTTCGGGCTGACATATCCGGCGGTTGCCTATGCGCTAACCGCGGTCTACGCCCTGACTGCCAGCCGGGGCAGGGGGGTGGTGGCGGTGTCACTGGTCCTGCTGGTTGCCCTGGGCGCGGGGCTGGGGCGCGTGCTGGCGTGGGCTGTCCATCCTCCGCTGAGTTGGCTTGTCTGGGATGTTCTTCTCTGGCTTCCGTCGCTGGCGATCGTTCGCGGGCGGGTTCGGCGTGCCCGCGAGGCAGGGGAAGGGCAAGCGGCACGCGCGATCGGGCATGTTCTACGTCGGTCAGTCCTGCACACGGTCTTACTCAGTGGGGCGATCCTGTTCTGTGTTCCCTTTGCGTGGCTGGTGATTACCTCGCTGAAAGAGGACGAGGACATGAGCAAGTTCCCACCGGTGTGGGTTCCCCGCCAGCAGGTGAAGGTCACTATCCATGGCAAAGAGTGTGGGGTGAGCATCCTTTACCGGAACGGACAGAAGCTGAAGGTTGCCACGCTGGAGGAGCTGGAGACGGGAGAGCACCGGGTGCAGGTGCTGGAGCCGGTACACCGGCGCGGTGAGATTCTGCTCGTGCCGGGCTCGCAACTGCACAAAGTGCGCGTGTTTGCCCCCAAGTGGGAGAACTACTGGGATGCATTGCGCTTTCTGCCACCGGAGACCAACTACGGACTGGTCTTCCTGTGGAACACGCTGTTGCTGTCCGTCCTCAGCATCATCGGCACGGTGTTGAGCAGTTCGCTGGTGGCGTTCGCCTTCAGCCGACTGCGCTGGCCCGGCAGGGACATCTGGTTCGTGGTGCTCCTGGCGACGATGATGGTTCCCGGCGCGGTCACCATGTTGCCTGTGTTCGTGATCTTTCGGGCGCTGGGTTGGGTGGACACTTTGCGCCCGCTGTGGGTTCCCGCCTTCTTCGGCAGTGCGTTCAACATCTTCCTCCTGCGCCAGTTCTTCATGACCATACCTATGGACCTAGAAGACGCCGCCAAGATCGACGGGTGCAGTTACTTCGGTATCTACTGGCGCATCATGCTTCCGCTGATTAAGCCTGCGCTGGCTGCGGTAACCATCTGGACCTTCATGGGCGCGTGGAACAACTTCATGGGTCCGTTGATCTACATCTCTAGCCCCGAGAAGATGCCGCTGGCGTATGCGCTTCAGCTGTTCCAGTCCCAGCACGGTGGCGAGCCCGGGATGCTGATGGCGGCGGCAACCATGGTGATGTTGCCCGTGCTGGTGCTGTTCTTCTTCACCCAAAGGTACTTCATCGAGGGCGTGACGCTGACCGGCATCAAGGGATAGAGGAAAGTGGGTGAGCACCGGTGCGCTTCAATCAGGAGCTGGTGCACGCGGAGATTTACCACCTGCTGACGCGTGAGCACAGTCAGGCAAGTTGCATGTCGCTGGCAGTGATACTGGCGGCGTTGGGGGGGGCGATCGTTGGCGGATGGATTTCCGCATGGTCGCCGGGGATCGCGGAGCCGGGGGCGATTATCGTCATTACCACGGTTGTCTTGGCGCTGATTGCCTACGGTTACACGATGGCACGTCCTAAGCCCGCGCTCCAGCCTGAAGACATCCGCCGCGTCCTGCCCATGCTGAGCCTGGATGATGGAGAACAGGCGTACGTGGACGCCCTGCTTGCCATCGGTGAGAACGAGTACCTGAGCGAGGAGACCGCCATACAGATTATCACGGAGCTCAATCGCCTGCTGGATACCTATTATGACCTGCAGAACCATCTGGAGCAGTTGCGGGAGGCGATGGACACTGCCACCGAGGAGGAGCAGATGAAACTGCGCCAGCGACTGCAGGAGACGCAGGACGCAGAAGCCCGCACCGCCCTGCAGGAGAGCCTGTAGGTGCTGGAGCGGCGCCTGAAAAACCGGCAGGTACTATCCACTTACGTCCAGCGGATGGAAGCGCATCTGGAGCTGATCCCGCAAACCCTGAAGAGCCTGCGCGAGTCGCTTGCACGCTTGAAGATAGCCTCTGAACATCCGGGCGAGTTCGATATCGAACGTCTGCGCCAGCGACTGCTGGAGATTCAGCAGGAAGCCGCCGCCATCGAAAACGCCGCACAGGAGGTGCTCGGCGGCACCATCTCGTGAAGCAAATCCCCTCCCCCGAGATGTCGGGAGAGGGGAAGTGGTCGAAGGCAGACCTCTTAGTCTTTCCACAACAGAGCGCCGCGATAGCCACCCCGACAATACACCGGATACGAATCGTCTGCCCAGAAGTTTCGGTCCGACTTGGCGTGGCCATCGGCGAACACAAAGTTAATCGCCCCCACCAGCTTTTCCGCCGGACCGGTGACATGGTGTATGGGACGTCCGTACAGCCAGCCACTGGTCGGCACGGAGACGCACCAGAAGGGACCCTCGCCGTTGACGGTGATGCCATAGAACGATGCCCACATTATGGCGACGGAATCTGCGAAGATAGCCACCGACGCAGGCGAACCGATGGCTGAGAGCGCGCGCGGGGTGCACTGGTTACCGATGATGTACTCATTGAAGCCGTAGGTGATGCAGTAGTCCGGCAACCGTCCGTTCGCATCGACATAGTTCGCCATGTAGTAACGGCAGTTGCCAGCCATCGGACACCAGCGGCATGCGCTCTCGGTTAGACCCGCACTGATGCTGGGGCATTGGAACAGCCCTTTGTTCTTCACGTAAGGCATTAGCAGTGCTGTCCACAGCACTCTGGGCTGATCGGGGTTGCCGCACCAGGGTGCACCACCCGGACCACCTGGCCACGGATTCCACACGAAGGTCTCGTCGTAGTCCTGGAGGTACATGTTGTGCGCCAGACCGATCTGCTTGGTGTTGGACAGACAGCCCGTCATGCGCGCTTTTTCCCGTGCCTGGGCGAACACTGGGAACAGAATCGCCGCCAGGATCGCGATAATCGCTATCACGACGAGCAGTTCGATGAGCGTAAAGCCTTGGCGTTTCATGGTGTTACCCTCCTTTTGGTTGTGAGTATGTTTGGCTGTGACCTCACGGTGCGCAGCGGTCACAGGAACTGCGTACGACCAGTTCCACCGGCAGATACTCCACGCCACCCTGCTCGTTGGAGGGCGAGCGCATGAGCGAGAGCAGTCGCTCCACAGCCCGTTCGCCCATCCGGTACAGTGGCTGGCGCACCACCGTGAGCGGTGGCTGCAGATGTCCGGCCGAGGGCGGGTTGTCGAAACTCACCACGCTGACGTCTTCGGGTACGCGCAGGCGCAAGGCGCGTATCAGGTTCAGCACATCCAGCGTTAGGTAGTAGCCGGCGCACAGCACGGCGGTAACCGGCTCACGGCGCAACAGCAGGGACGTGAGATGCTGTTTGGATGCCTCGTTTAACTGCCAGTTGGAGCCCGGGCGGACGATCCAATCCCCCGCAACCGTCACCCCCAGTTCGTCCATTGCCTGCAGATAGCCGCGCAGGCGGTCCCGACAGTTGGTCGCCGAATCCTTACCGTTCACGTAGGCGATTCGGCGGTGTCCCAGCCGGAACAGGTAGTGTATCGCTATCTGCGCGCCGCCTACGTTGTCGCTGTCCACACAGGCGAAGGGTGCACCTTCCCACGACGCACCCAGCACCACGAACGGCACGCCCCTGACAAACAGGGTCTGCAGGGTGTCGTAACCTGCTTCGCTGGGTATCAGGAAGATGAAACCCGCGTCAGGGTAGGTCTGCACCACCCGCTCGTAGCCATCGAAGTGAGCGGCTTCCACGATCAGCACGAAGTTGTCAGCCACCGCCCGGTCGCGAAAGGCGTGGAAGGGCCAGCGCAGGTAAGTATCTTCCTCTAGATGCTCGGCGAAGGGTGGCACCATCACCACGGTGGTGCGGGTGGTCGAACGTACCACAGAGGTTCTGCGCTGGACATAGGTGCCGGACCCCACTCGGCGTACCAGTACGCCCGACCGCACCAGCTCCTGGATAGCGCGATTGACCGTCATCTGGCTCACACCAAACTGGCGGGCGATCGCACGCTCGCTGGGGATACGTTCTCCTTCACGCACCTTGCGCTGGGCGATGAGCTGTTCGATATGTTTCTGGATGCACTGATAGCGCGGTTCGGATCCAGGCATTGATGTTTATCCATTTGTTCTATAACATTGATTTTATTCTATAGCATTCTGCAAAAAATGTCAAGCGGTGAAAAGAGAGCCGAAAACACATTGACCCCCTTCATCAATTGAGAGTAAACTATAAAAAATGAGATCGCATTGAGGAAGTCAGCCCATGGGTTCAGGATACCATGTAGCCATTGCAGGGGCGACCGGTGCCGTCGGCACGGAGTTCCTGCGCGTTTTAGAAAACCATCGGTTTCCGATAGCCTCGTTACGACTGTTGGCGAGTGAGCGTTCAGAAGGGAAGAGACTGCGCTTCGGTGGTGAGGAGATAACCGTTCAACGCCTGAGGGAGGACGCCTTCGAGGGTGTACAGATCGCCTTCTTCTCGGCGGGGGCGTCGCGCAGTCGGCAGTTCGCACCGACAGCGGTGAAAGCGGGTGCGCTGGTGATTGACAACTCGTCCGCCTTCCGCATGGACCCGCAGGTGCCTCTGGTGGTACCCGAGATCAACCTGGAGGACGCGCGTGCGCACAAAGGTATCATTGCCAACCCGAACTGCTCCACCATCATCATGCTGATGGCGGTAGCGCCTCTGCATCGCCTGAGCAGGGTGCGGCGCATCGTGGTCAGCACCTATCAGTCCGCCAGCGGTGCGGGCGCGCAGGCGATGCAAGAGCTGATTGACCAGACAGCCGCGGTGCTGGAGGGCAAATCGGTGACCCCGCGCGTGTTGCCGCACCAGATCGCCTTCAACCTCTTCAGCCACAACTCGGCGATTAACGAATGGGGCTATAATGAAGAGGAGTGGAAGATGATTCACGAGAGCCGCAAGATCCTGCACGAGCCGGAGCTGGCGATTACCGCCACCTGTGTGCGCGTGCCGGTGCTTCGGGCGCACTCGGAAAGTATCAACATCGAGTTTGCTGAGCGTCGTCCTACCGTGGACGAGGCGCGTGAGGCACTGCGTGCGTTCCCCGGCGTGCGGCTAGTAGACGACCGCGAGTGCAACCACTTCCCGATGCCTATCGAGGCGAGCGAACGCGAGGAGGTGCTCGTAGGGCGTATCCGGGAGGACATATCCAATCCCAAGGCGTTGGACCTGTTCGTCAGTGGAGACCAACTGCTCAAAGGCGCCGCGCTCAACGCTGTGCAGATCGTAGAGGGGATGATCGCCAGAGGATGGCTGTGAACCAAACCCCTTCGCAAGGAGGGTTTACGCCTTATTATAGGGGAGGTAGCGATGCAGGTGAACTGGGGACCAGTGGTGACCGCGATGGTCACCCCGTTTCATGAGAACCTGGAGGTCCATTACGATGCTGCGCAGGCACTGGCGGAACTGCTGATCCAGACCGGTTCAACGGGGCTGGTGGTCAGCGGCACCACGGGCGAGTCGCCTACGCTCACACACGAGGAGAAGGTGACCCTGTTCCGGGAGGTCAAGAACGCCGTCGGTAATCGGGCGGCGGTACTGGCAGGCACCGGCACCTACGATACCGCCGAGTCGGTTCGCCTCAGCCAGGAGGCGGAGCGTGCTGGGGTGGATGGCTTACTGTTGGTGGCGCCGTACTACAACCGCCCGTCGCAGGAGGGGTTGTATCAGCACTTCAGAACGATCGCCCATGCGGTGGACCTGCCGGTGATGATTTACAACATTCCGGGTCGTACGGGGGTCAACATAGAGCCGGCGACCCTCTTGCGGCTGGGGGAGCTCAACAACGTGGTGGCGGTGAAGGAAGCCAGCGGTAACCTCAACCAGATGTCGGAGATATGCGCAGGCGCACCCGACGGCTTTCTGGTGTACAGTGGGGACGACTCGCTGACCCTGCCCCTGCTGGCGGTTGGGGGCGTGGGCGTCGTGAGCGTGGCATCGCATGTGGTCGGGCGTGATATTCGCCGAATGTGCGAGGCGTTCTTCGCTGGACAGGTGCAGGAAGCTACGAAACTGCATCACCGCCTGCTGCCGTTGTTCAAGGCGTTGTTCTGCACCACGAATCCGGTGCCGGTGAAGGCCGCTCTGAATATGATGGGGGCGAAAGTGGGCGGTGTGCGCCTGCCGCTAGTGGAGGCGAACGACCGGGAGAAGGAGATCATCCGCAAAGCTTTGAGCGAATACGGGTTACTGCAGTGAACGACGAGACCTTTCCGATAGAAGAGAGCGTCGCGCTGATCCCGTTGGGCGGCACCGGTGAGATCGGCAAGAACCTCACCGTGATTCAGTACGGTGGGGAGATACTAGTGGTGGACTGCGGGCTGGCTTTTCCCTTCGAGGATGTGTATGGCGTGGACATCGTGATCCCCGACATCACCTATCTGCGCCAGAACGCCGACCGTGTGCGGGGCATCGTGCTCACGCACGGGCACGAGGACCATGTGGGAGCACTGCCCTACGTGCTGTCTGAAATCAACGTGCCGGTGTGGGGTACGCGCCTGACGATGGGGCTGGTGCGTGCCAAACTGAGCGAACGGTTGCCGCTTTCTCAGCTCGACCTGCGGGAGTATGCCCCGGGCGACCGCATCCCGATAGGTCCATTCTACGTGGAACCAGTGCGCGTGACCCACAGCATCCCCGAGACGGTGGCGCTGAACATCGAAACGCCCATTGGGCGCATCGTCTTCGTGAGCGATTTCAAGATCGACCACACGCCGATAGACGAGTGGCGCTTTGATGCCGCGCGGTTTGGACAGTTGGGCGAGGAAGGCGTGCTGGCGCTGGTGTCCGACAGCACCAACGCGGAGAAGCCGGGAGTTACCCCCTCCGAGCGGGTGGTAGGCACAGCCTACGAGCGCATCTTCAGCGAGGCGCCGGGGCGCATCATCGTCACGATGTTCGCTTCGAACATCCATCGGATGCAGCAAGTGCTGGATACCGCCGCCCGCTACGGCAGGAAAGTAGCGGTGCTAGGGCGCAGTATGCAGCAGAACCTCGATATCGCCATCCAGATGGGTTATGTCTGGCCTCCACCCGATACACTGATCCGCACCGAGCAGATTGGGCAATATGAGGGACGCGAACTGGTGATACTGGCGACGGGCGCGCAGGGTGAACCGCTATCTGCCCTTACGCGCATCTCGCGCGATGAGTACAAGGCGGTGCAGATCGAGCCGGGGGATACCGTTATCCTCTCCGCCACGCCCATCCCGGGCAACGAGAGCCTGGTGTGGCGCACTGTGAACCGGCTGATACGCAAGGGCGCGCATGTCATCTACCCGCCGATGCAACCTGTGCATGTATCCGGGCACGCCTGTCAGGAGGAGCTGAAGATGATGCTCACGCTGGTGCGCCCGAAGTATGTTATCCCCATGCACGGCGAGCCTCGAATGGCGGTACAATATGCACGGATGGCGCGGGAGATGAACATCTCCGCGGAGAATATCTTCCTGATGGACCTGGGGGATACTCTTTACCTGCACCCGGACGGTGCAAAGTTCGGTGAGAAGGTTCCGGTGGGTCGGGTGCTGGTGGACAGCGGGGGCAGCAGCGGCATCAGCGACGTGGTTCTGCGTGACCGCAAGCACCTGGCGCAGGATGGGCTGGTGCTGGTGGTAGTGGCTATTGACAAGGAGACAGGCGAGATACTGGCGGGACCCGACGTCACCCTTCGCGGGATGGCGATCGGTGAGGAGGAGGAGCCTCAGTTTGCCGAGTACCTGCGCCAGCAGGTACTTGCGGAGCTGGGGGAGCTAGATATATCCGAAGTGACCGACTGGGACGCGGTGCGTGCGGATGTGCGCAGTGCAGTGACTCGGACGGTGAAACAGCGTCTGAAGCGCCGCCCGGTGGTTATCCCGGTGGTGATGGAGATTTAGCAGCGCGCCTCCAGTCAGCCGAAAAAAGAGAGGGCTGTTAGCGATGGATAGCGCGTTGAGGCGTGTTTTGCTCATCGCCCTGCTGGGCGCAGTGGTGATCGCTGGCGTCTGGTGGCTTCGCGTGGCGGGATGGCTACGCAGTGCAAGAGCGCGCGCCGACAGTGAGTTCGCCCTGAGCGAACGAGCCCATCATGAGGGGGACTTTGAGAGCGCGATGCGGCACATGCAGAACGCGGTAAAACTGGACCCTCATTTTGTGGAAGCGCGCGAGGGACTGGCGGCGATGTATGAACAGCATCGTGGGCTGGATGCCGCCGTTGCGGAGTATGAGCGGGGCATCAAGGAGGACCCGCAAAACGAGGCGCGTTACTGTTATCGCATCGCGGAGATGTACTTTGTGAGCCGGCAGTGGGAACCTGCGCTCAAGTGGCTGAAGCGGTCAGGCGATCTGGATCCCAACGACTTTCACGTCCAGCGCATGATGGGCTTCTGTCTGGAGCGTATGGGCAGGTGGCAGGAGGCAGAACGGCACTGGAGCCAGATGCTGACCAAAAACGCGAACAGCGCCGACGTGCAACGCGGTCTGGAGCGCGTTCGCCGACATCTAAAGAACGCCAAAGAACAAAGTGGTAAGGGGGGGTAGGCGGTGTTTCGCAACTATCGGGACATCCTAAGACAAATGGAGATGGAGATGCAAAGGCTATCCGACGAGGCACTGCTCAGCGTGTTCGGTCCGCTGGGCGCAGCAGAGCGGTTCTGGCAACCTCCTGTCGATGTCTGCGAGACCGAGGAGGCGCTGATGGTCAAAGCGGAGATTGCGGGGGTACAGCCCGATCGAATCAACGTCTCGTTGTCTGCGGACGACAGGACGCTGGTGATCTCAGGTATTCGCGCCGAGGACGAGGAGGAACGCCGTGCCCGCGTCCGCTGTTATCAGCTGGAAATCTACTACGGTCCGTTTGAACGGCACATCGCGCTACCGCCGGATATCCCGGTGGACCGCGACCATATTTCCGCGACCTATCGCAATGGCGTACTCACGGTGCGTATTCCCAAGCGGGTCCAGGAGGAAACGCCCGTCACGCGGCGTATTCCCATTGTAGAGGATAGAAGTGACGAATAGATAGCTTTCTGATGATTACTTGTTTCTATTAAGGCATATAGATGACCATTCGCGGCGTCATGTGCCCTGCGGGGTGATGCGATAGCGAGGAGGGAGAACGATGACGACCCGGATCGAGCTGACTCCCGAGCAGATGCGGAAGCCGGAAGCACTTGCACCACAGCGTCAAACAAGTGAAACGCCTGCACGGCAATCATATGAGAGCGTCGAGCCTAACTTCCGTCTGGCAGAAGAGGAGGAGCGCGCGCTCCTTGCTCGTTCCGATGCCTCGGACGAAGGGGTACCTGTCCAGACGAGCAGTGATGGGGAAAAGGATTTGCGCATGGAGATCCCCGACATATTGAACCTTTTGCCGCTACGGGACACGGTGGTCTTCCCTGTGCTGATTGTGCCCATCGCCGTGGGTAGAGAGAGCTCCATCAAGCTGATTGACGACTCGGTGGTAGAGGGCAACCGCATCATCGGCGTGGTAGCGATGAAGGACCCGACCGTCGAGAACCCGACGATGGACGACGTGTACCGCGTGGGCACAGCGGTTGTCATCCGCATGATGGGCAAGATGCCTGACGGCATCCGTCTCATTGCGCAGGGCATCAGCCGAATCCAGATTCTGGAGGCAGTGCAGACCCAGCCCTATCTGCGGGTACGGGTGCGCGTGGTGCCCGAACCCACTCACATCAGCGAAGAGGACAGCCTGGAGATCGAAGCCCTGAGGCGCAACATCGCCGCCCTGTTCCAGAAGGTGGTGCAGCTTTCCCCCAATTTGCCCGATGAACTGGAAGGCATCGCCCTCAACGTCACCGAGCCGCACGTGCTCACCGACCTGGTGGCGGCGCATCTGCCCATCTCGATTGCGGACAAGCAGAAGATATTGGAGACCTTTGACCTCAAGGAACGCATGCGCCTGTTGATGCAGATGCTTGCCCGGGAGAGCGAGGTGCTGGAGCTAGGGAGCAAACTGCAATCTCAGGTGCATTCAGAACTCAGCAAGACCCAGCGCGAGTACTTCCTGCGCGAGCAGTTGAAAGCCATCCAGCGCGAACTGGGCGAGATGGACGAAAACGCCGCGCAGATTGAGGAACTGCGCCAGAAGATCGCCGAAGCCAAGATGCCTCCGGAAGCCGAGAAGGAGGCGCTTCGTGAGCTGGACAGGCTTTCACGCATCCCCTCCGCTTCGCCGGAGTACACCGTTGCCCGCACCTACATCGAGACGATGGTCGCTTTGCCGTGGAGCATCTCTACGGAAGATAATCTGGACATCACGCAGGTGCGGCAGGTGCTGGATGAAGACCACTATGGGCTGGAGAAGGTGAAGGAGCGCATTCTGGAGTACCTGGCGGTTCGCAAGTTCAAACCCGAGGGCACGACGCGCCAGCCCATCCTGTGCCTGGTGGGGCCGCCGGGCGTGGGCAAGACCAGCTTGGGGCGTTCTATTGCCCGTGCGCTTGGCAGAAAGTTCGTGCGCATCTCGCTAGGCGGTATCCGAGACGAGGCGGAGATCCGGGGACACCGGCGCACCTACATCGGCGCACTACCCGGACAGATTATCCAAGGCATCCGCCGGGCAGGCTCCAACAACCCGGTGTTCATGCTGGACGAGATCGATAAGGTAGGCGTGGACTTTCGGGGTGACCCCTCCGCTGCTCTGCTAGAGGCACTGGACCCCGAACAGAACAGCCAGTTCCGCGACCACTATCTAGACGTGCCGTTTGACCTGTCCAAAGTGCTGTTCATCACCACCGCCAACGTGCTAGATACCATTCTGCCCCCTCTGCGCGACCGCATGGAGGTGATTGAGATCCCGGGCTACACCGAGGACGAAAAGGTGGAGATCGCCAAGAGGCACCTGATCCCCCGCCAGATGCAGGAGCATGGGCTCAACGAGCAGGAGCATATCGAGTGGACGGACGAGGGGCTTCGCGCCATTATTCGCGGTTACACGCGGGAGGCGGGCGTGCGCAATCTGGAGCGTGAAATCGCCTCCGTGTGTCGCAAGGTCGCCCGTCGCTTCGCCGAGGGACAGACGGAGAAGGTGATTGTGGACTCGGCGAAGGTGGAGGAGTTCCTCGGCGCCCCGCGCTTTGAGTTCGAAGAGATTTCCGAACGCACCTCACAGCCCGGTGTTGCGGTAGGGCTGGTATGGACGCCTGTCGGCGGGGACATCGTGTTCGTAGAAGCCACCCTGATGCCGGGTGGCAAGGGATTGCTGTTGACCGGTCAGCTGGGCGACGTGATGCGCGAGTCCGCTCAAACCGCGCTGAGTTATATCCGCAGCCACGCCGTTGATCTGGGCATCGATCCGAGCTTTTTCGAGAAGCACGATGTGCATATCCACGTGCCGGCGGGAGCGATCCCCAAGGATGGACCTTCCGCAGGTATCACCATGCTGACCGCGTTGGCATCCCTGCTGACGAAGCGTTGTGTGAAGCCACGCGTGGCGATGACGGGCGAAATCACGCTGTCGGGGCGGGTGTTGCCGGTAGGCGGTATCAAGGAGAAGGTGCTGGCAGCGCATCGCGCAGGCATCCAGACGGTCATTTTGCCCTCGCGCAACCGCAAGGAGCTGATGGAAGACGTGCCTCAGGCGGTGCGCGAACAGATGCACTTCGTGTTTGTGGACACGGTGGACGAGGTGCTGAAGGAGGCGTTGGGAATAACTCCCGGAACCCCCAAAAGCAAGCGCGCCTCGCGCCAGAAGCAAGCCGCCCCTGTCGGAGGATAACGGGTCAGATGCCAGTGTACGAACCGGCCGAACAGGAGCAGACGGCTCCTCAGCGGAAGCCATCTCTCAACCTCACTCTGACGGCATTGCTTGGCCCCGCCCGGCGTTACACGGAGATAGAACCTGAACTGAGAGCACAGGATGTGCATCATCTCGCATACGTGCTAGCTGAGATGGGCTGTTGGGTAGGCGGCAGCGTAACTAGGGTCTCACCGCTGGTGGAGCAGTTTCTCCAGGTCCGCTCTCTGCTGTGCCGATAACTGCTCGAGGGCTCTCTCCCACGAGGCTTTGCGTGCGGAAGCGTAGGCTTGCGACAGGTCAGAATAGCCCTCTAGGCTCTGGCGCACGGCGGTATACGGTACAGGCTCTCCTCGGCGCGACTGTATCTGTCTTTCAGCACGCTCCTGTTCTGCCCGTAATCGTTCCAGCCATTGCGCCTGCTCCCGTTCCCACTGCACGGCGATGCGCTCGATGCGACGGCGCTGGAGCGGGGTCAACCGCAATGCCTGCGCATGTTGCAGGAGCAAGCGAGGCTCCTTGATGCGCAGTGGGGCAGTAGGGGGAACGCTAGGCGCTTCCACCTGGCGCAGTTTGCCAGTGCGGTCCGCTTCGTAGACCACGCGCATGTCGGTGGGAGGCTTGAATGGCAGAAGCAGGCCGCTCCGCCACAGCACAACAGCGACGGCCACCGCTATCAGCGTGCCCCATCCGAACCGCGGTCTCAGACGTGCCAGCATCGTCCTCACTCCACCGGCGGTAGCGTGGCGGGGTCACGCCGTCGCACCTTGATCAACCACCAGCGCACGATGTCGTCCACCAGAGTGTGCATGATGGGAATATCCAGCAGGCTCAGCACCGTGCCCACAATCAGCCCTCCGATGACCACCGTGCCCAGCGGCTGATAGGCGTCCATCCCGGTTCGGGGGAAGAAGGCGACAGGGGTCATGGCGATGATGGTGATGATGGATGTCATCAGGATGGGGCGCAGTCGCTGGGGGCACGCTTCGATGACCGCCTGGTTGCGCGGCACCCCCTGCTCACGATAGCGCATGATGAGGTCAATCAACAGGATGGCGGTGGTGATGTCCATGCCTGTCAGCACGATCACCGCCATAATGGAGACCGTACTGAACGCCTGTCCTGCCAGCCACAGGGCAATGAACACCCCCGATAGCTCCAGCGGCAGGGAGAAGATCATCTGTGCCGGCTGGATAAAGCCCCGGAACTGCGCGACCAGTATCAAGAAGATAAAGATGACCGCGAACTGTAGCCCCTGCAGGAGTCGGCGGAAGCTGTCCATCATCTGCGTCATGTCGCCGCGCACTTCGATGCCGTAGCCGGGGGGCCAGTTTAACTGCATCTGCGCGCGCATCATCACGTCCATTGCTACGTCCATCGATGGGCGGTTGGGCTGGTGTGGCTCGTCGGGTGACTTCCACGGTGGGCGGTAGTCTGCTTTGCGGTAATAGCCCATCACGCTGACCACGCGGCGGAAGTTGTCGTGCTCGATGAGGGTGGGGGACTCGCGGTACACCACCTGCGCCATCGATTTGAGCGGCACCTGTCTGCCGTCGGGAGTGGTGATGGTGATGAGTTCCAGCGCATTGGGGTTGTCGCGGTCCTCTTGCTCATAGCGCACCAGGATGGTGGATTGGCGTCGGTTCTCCAAGCGGAAGAACTCGTTGGTGAAGCCCCCCTTCAGCGCGTAGTAAGCCTGGTCGGCGATTTCGGCGACGGTCAGCCCTAGCTCCTGCGCACGACGAGCGTCGATTTTGAGTTCATAGGTGGGTTTGGACATGGACCAAGAGGTTGCCACCTGGTAGATATCGGGCACCTGGGTGCGAGCGATCTCTGCCACCTGCTCGGCGAGCATGGAAACGATCTTGAGGTCGGGTCCGTAAACCAGTAGCTGAATGGGCGCGGCGGAGGAGGCCATCACGTCGGAGCCCATCTCCTTGATTTGCAGTCTGCGAATGCCGGGGATGGTCGCGGTCGCTTCTGCCACGATACCATCCATGATGGTCCAGACGTCGCGTTTGCGGGCATCTTTATCGGTGAAGGTAAGCATGGCAACGGCGCCGTTAGTAAAGCCCATGCTGTAGCCGTTGAAGTAGGCTCCAGAGGTATAGCCGGGTCCACCCTCAAAGCCGATCTCAATCGAGGCGTGCTGGATTTCGGGGTATTTGGCCATAATGGCTTCCAGCTGGCGCACGGCGCGCTCGGTGGCAGAGTAGGAGGTGCCTGGTTCCATTTCCAATGTCAGAAACGCCTGCCCGATATCCGCCAGAGGCATCATCTCGGAGCCGATAAAGTAGTAGAATCCGAAGCCGATGATGATGGTGGAGAAGATACGCGCCATGTTGGCAAATCGGTTTTTGAGCATCCAGCGGATCAGGTTGGCATAGCCTGCTTCCATTCTGTCTAGGAACCGCTGGAAGGGCGCCAGGGCGAATCGGTAGAACCATCCGTTCTGCTCGCGCAGGACGGCCGGGTCATCATGTGGTTTGAGGATGTGCGCCGCCATCAGCGCGGTGAGGGTCAGCGATACTAAGAACGACGCCAGCAGTCCGAAGATGATGGGCCACACCAGTCCGACGAACATCAGCTCCACGATACCACCACAGACGAGCAGGGGACTGAGTGCGAGCACCAACATTAGCGTGGACGCCGCAACCGCTAACCGCACCTCGGTGATGCCGTCCACAGTGGCGGTTTTGGGGTCTTTACCCATGCGCAGGTGGCGCTCCACTGCGTGAATATCGATGATGGCATCATCTACTAGGCGTCCGATGGAGAGCAGTAAGCCAATCAGGGTGCTGGAGTTTAGGGTCATGCCCATCGGGATCAGCGCGAGCAGAGCCATTGCGAGGGAGATAGGGATAGCGGTCATGGCGATCAGTGTGCCGCGCCAGTTGCCGAGGAAAAAGAGCACGGCGATACCGGTCAGTAAGATAGCCATTCCCAGCTCTTCGAACATGTTGCGCATGAGGATGCCCACGAACGCGCTGTTGTCGTAGGCGACGCGGAACTTGATGCCCGGATAGTCGCGCTCTAGGCGTTTGACCTCTTCTATCACCGCGCGAATGACTCGTGGCGAAGAGGCTTCTGGGCTTTGGAGCACGCTGATTTCGATGGCTTCATCCACGCGCGAGGTGTTGCCTTCGCGATAGTAGTGGTGATAACCGCTTCGGGGTTCATAATAGGTGTCCTCTACGCGAGCCACATCCTTGATGTAGATAATGCGCCCGTTCACACTGCCGATAGGATAGTTAGCCACGGTTTCGGCATCGCGCCCGAGGGTATCTACCCGCACGATCTCTTCATCACCGCCGGAGGTAAGCACGCCTGCGGGTTTGGCAACGTTATTTCTGTCCAGAGCATCTCGAACGTGTAGGATGGATAGCCCGTAGGCGGCAAGCTTCTTGCGGCCCACAATCACCTGCATCTGTCGGCGATAACCGCCAAAGGGCTGTACGGTGAAGATGTCCGGGTTGACGGCTTTGAGCCTGTTGGAGATCTCGTTATCCGCCAGTTCGCGCAAGCGTTTCATGTCCCAGCGTTGGTCGCCGGTCAGCGATAACGAGAGCACGGGCAGGTTCAGCGGGTCGATCTTCAGCACCCACGACGGCTTGAGGTTGGCGCCGGTCATGGGCAGGTCCGCCTGAATCACGTTGAGCAGAGCCTGCACCTCCACCAGTTTCTTGTCCATGTTGGTGCCGTAGGGAAACTCCAGCGAGACGATACTGAAGCCCTCCTGCGAGGTGGAGCGGATATAGCGCACGCCTGGTATGTTGATCAGCCGCTCTTCGATGGGCTTGGAGATGTAGGTTTCCATCTCCTCTGCGCTCAGGCCGGGCATCATCGACACGATGCCGATCATGGGGCTTTCCACGTAGGGCATAAACCGACGCGGCATATAGAAACCGATCGCCACCACCGCCAGAAGCACCATGGCGGTATAGAAGGCGATGATGAGATAGGGATGCTCGATGGACCATTGCGAGATGTTGAACCCGCCGCCGGCAGAACGCCCTAGCAGGCGCGGACGGGTGCTGTAATCTTTGCCTTCTTCCATCAGTGCTGGTGCCCTCCGTCAGCCTTTTCCAACTTCATGCCGCATTTGGGGCAATCGCCCGGCTTGTCGCAGCGCACTTCCGGGTGCATCGGACAGGTGTACACCGCCTTATCCGCCTACGGTTCGTGCTGGTGCACACCGTGGGATGTCGGTGAATCATGGGTGCCGTGTTCCATGCCCGGCATCGCAGGCATCTCGCCCGAAGGTTGGGGCAGTTCCTTTGGTCCCGAAACGCTCCATTCCACGGGCGTGACGGAATCGCCTTCCTTCAGATACTCGTTGCCCTGGGTAATGACCTCGTCGCCCTCGCGCAGTCCTGTACGCACCTCCACGCGGCGCCCGTTGCTGTCGCCGAGCGTGACATAAACCCGGTGTGCCACTTGCTTGCCGCCGCGCTGTTTGGGAACCAGGTTCATTCCGCACTTAGGACACTTACCAGGTTTATCGGACTGCACCTCGGGGTGCATGACGCAGGTGTAGGTGGTCTTGCCCTGCTGACCCCCTGCTACCACAAGCCATACGAACGGTTTGCCATCCACGTCTCTGCGAATGGCAGAGAGTGGCACGGTGATGGCTCGTCGGGGTGTGCCCTTGGCGATCTCCATCACCACGTACTGCCCGGGCATGAGCCTGCCGTGGTGGTTGTTGACCACCGCTTCCACGGTAACGGTTCGGGTTTGCGGGTCGGCAGCGTAGAAGATGGAGGTCACCCGTGCCTTCAACTGGAGGTTCGGGTTATTGGCGATGGTCACCGTTACCGGGTTGCCCTCACGGATGCCCGTTATGTCTGCCTCAGCCACGTTGGCTTGCAGGCGCAGGCGGTCGATGGTTCGCAGTTTGAACAGCACCGTTCCTGGCATCACCAGCGTGCCCGGGCTGACGCGGCGTTCGGTGATCACGCCCGATACCGGCGCGGTGATCTGGGTGTAACTAGTCACAATGGCTTCAGCGCGGTGTGCGGCTTCCGCCTGTTCTTGCATGGCGGTAGCACGTTGCAGTTTCGCTTGCGCCGATTGTAGGGCTGAGGCGGCGCGTCTCACGCCTGCCTGCATCGCTTGTGCCTCGCGTTCTGCCTGCGCTAACTGCGCTTCGGCGGAGCCTACCATTGCCTGCGCCTGCTTGACGCGCGCCTCCGCTTTGGTGAGTCGGATGCGTACCTGGTTCAACTCGGCGCGTGCTCGGGCGAATTCGGCTTGCGTGCGCTGGCGTTCTTCTTTGGAGATCGCCCCCGCCTTCAGCAGGTTCTCGGCACGGGCGTCCTCCCCCTGCCAGTAAGCGTCGTTCGCCTGCGCGGAGGCGATCTCTGCCTGCACCTCGTCGCGCTCTGCCCGAGCCATCTCCAGCTCTTGCCGGGCGGCTTCGAGCTCCCGATGGGCTCGCTGTACCATCGCCCGTGCGGAGTCGCGCTTGCGTTGTGTCTCCTCCAGCTCGGCACGCATCTGTTCGATCTCGCGAATCATGGCTTCACGCTCGTAGCGTGCGGCGAGCGCACCGGCCTGCGCCTCCTGCAATCGGGCGGAACGCTCGCGCGTGTCCAGACGTGCCAGCAGTTGCCCCTGCTGGGCCCTGTCGCCAGGATACACCGGCATCTCCACCACCCAGCCCTCCACGCGCGCCACGATATCGGTGTCGTTATATGCCACCACCGAGCCGGTGTAGGTGACGGTGGGCACGAAAGGCTGTGCCTGCACCTTCTCCGTCGCCACCGGCACCGAACCGACGGGCGTGCCCGTCTGGCTCATGTCCATCGCCTGCGCCTCGATCACGGTCATGGAGCCGGGTGGTCGCTTCGTGCGCACGATGTAGCTGGTGCCAGCAAAAAGCAGGGCAATGAACAGCAGGGTCAGCCAGTGTTCTCGGATGAACCGCGCGAGCGTTCGCATCATCCTGCCCTCTTCTCAGTGCGAGTGCGAGTGCCCCTCGTGCTGGTGGTCGGTGCTTTGAGGTGTCTTCTGCGGTTTGGCGTACTTCTGCGGTTTGGCGTACTTCGCCGGCTCCTTGTCGAACTGCGGTTTGCACTTCGGACAGCAGAAGTAGTACACCTTGCCCTGATAGACAGAGGTCTGGGCTTTGCCAGGGTCTTTCACCATCTGACCGCTGACCGGGCAACGCACCATCTGCTTGCTCGCGTATTTTGCGGGGTTGCTGTTGAACTCGCCCACGCACTTTTTACAACAGAAGTAGATGGTGCGTCCCTCGTACTGCACGCTGGGCGCTTTCTTGAGGTTTTTGATCACCTCGCCGGAGACAGGGCAGGTCAGCCCTTGTGGTGCTGGCTTCTTCGGCTGAGCCACCACTGCCGTGGCGAACAGCGCTACTACCGCCAAAGCCAAGTAGATGTTTCTCATTCGGATTCCTCCTCTTCTGGATTCGCCAATTTCTATTGGCTATCGTATTCTACGCTTGAGGATTCGCGCAATGTTCCCTTGCTGAGATGATTTTACTACAGGCAATAGAACAATGCAAATTGAGACATCACTTAGAAACCGTAGCGGACATATCAGTGAAGGAAACGTGCACCACTGCCTCTCCTCCTTTTGGGAAAAACGACAGGATTGGGCAGTGGTGCATGTACGACTTGCTTACTTCTTCTCTTCGTGCTCTACACTCTTCTTCTTACCCGCGGTACTCTTGGTGACCTGCCGCTTGTGCGAGGCGGTTGACTTCTTCGCGGGATGGGTCATCTTGGCGTAAGGGGTGGTGGCTTTGGTCGGGTGCTTGGGAGCAGCAGGCTTCTGCGCCTGAGCAAACACGACCGACGTCAGCCCCACAACCAACGCTAACAACCACAGAACTCTCCTCATGGTTCATGTCCTCCCTGTTTGCAGTGTGGTGTTACTTAAATACGCAGGTACAGCATCTCCTTGTTCCCAAAGAGTTGATGCATGTACCGCGTCTCAAAATACAATATATGCTCCGCTGCCTCGCGAGTCCTCATTTATTTTGAGGTGGGAAGCACAACATGGACAGCTTCAGGGTAGACCTGAAGGACAGCGGGTGTAGACCCCATTACATCGCCGTCTACCAGTACGGGGACGGGAGGCTCGCTTTCCACCTCTATCCGTTTTGCCTTCCGCATCATAAAGCGTGGATGGGTGATATGTGTGCCAGTAAACACGCGGGGGAAGATGCGCACGAACTCCATTTTGCCCACCGCTTTGACAAGGCACACGTCCAGCCATCCATCATCCACCTGTGCCAGTGGGGCGATGCGCATTCCGCCGCCGTAGGACTGAGTGTTCGCCACCGTACACAGCAGAGCACGTTCCGAAATCGGCTCGCCGTCGATAATAAGGCGCATCTGTACCGCTTTGAAGGTTATTAGCGTTTGGTAGACCGCGGCCACGTAAGCGGCGGTGCCGTGCAGGAACCGGAATCCTCGGTTCACCCGTTGTGCCACCGCCGCGTCAAAGCCACAGCCCGCCACGTTGATGAAGTAACGGTCGCCAACGCGCCCCAGGTCCACCTTGCACGGCTTGCCCGTGAAGAGGGTTTCTACCGCCACCGCGAGGTTCTGGCTGATACCGACACAGCGGGCAAAATCGTTGCCGGTGCCCAGCGGTAGGACGCCCAGGTGCGTGGTTGTGCCCACAAGCCCGTTTGCCACCTCGCCCAGCGTGCCATCACCCCCAGCCGCGACCACGATAGGCGTGCCATTGGCGGCCGCTTGCCGAGCGAGCTCGGTGGCTTCGCCCGGGCGGGTGGTTACGAGCATCTGCCACCGGCATCCGACCTGTTGCGCCGTTTGGGTAAGCAGGTATCGCAAGGTGGTCTGCTGGCGACGCGCCCGATGGCGTCCGGCTACCGGATTAAGGATGACGAGCATGTCGGCATACTTCATATTGTTAAATATTGTGGTGCTGGCACAGGAACTCCTGCTCACGCTGAAGAAGGAAACACTGCTAGCCACACAGGGAGAATGCCTCATGAGCCTGTTCGCACAAGCATCTGAAGCGTTAGCCGGCAGGGATTCGCCGTTTGGGGTGTTGATGGTGCTCCCTGCCGATATCGATAGGCACGTGGCATCGCTGAAGAGGGCGAAGGTGCGCTGGGTCGGGTTGGATATTCCGCTCAGCGGGATTAATCCGCGCGAAGGCGTGTATCACTGGGACTGGAGTGGCTTCGAAACGGCTCTGCGTGCGCTAAAGCGGGGTGGACTGTGGATAATGCTGAAGTTCCTAGGACAAGCGGACTGGGTTTCGCGCGAGCCGGGTGGTGCTCATGCTGACTGGGATCCCACCCTGAATCTAACACCTCCCCGCGACAGAGCGAAGTGGCAAGAGGTGGTGCGAAGCCTTGTACAGCGCTATGGGGCGTACTGTGAGGTATGGCAGATTGGCAACGAACCCGACGGCGGTGGCTATTTCCGGGGGTCGGGCAAGGACTACCTCGTTTATCTAGAGTGGACCGTGCAGGCTATCCGCTCTGTACAGAAGCACTGCACCGTGGTCGCAGGCGAGCTGTTTCGTGGAGCAGGCGTGCGGGGCTATTCCGAAGTATTACCTTTGCTGTTGAGCCGAAGCGACCTGTTCGATGTGCTCAGCGTGCACTATCCGCTCGCGCCACCAGAACACGCGGGGGGAATGGACGAGTACCGCCTCGCCATGCAAAGAGCCGGGGTGCGCAAACCGGTGTGGAACACCGAGCAGAGCGCAGGAGCATCGTGTCGCTGGGGGCAGGATGGTATTTCAACCCACCCACGCACACAGGGAGCGCTGGCTCTGTCGCCCATCAAGGCGTATGGGCACTGTCTGGCGTTGGGTATCGCCAAGGTGTTTCTCATGAGCTGGAACTATCATGACAGCGGGCTGTTTTATCGCGATGACCTGCAAACGGAGTACCGAACGATGGTGGAGCAGTTGGAGGGAGCGCGATTTGTGGGGAAGGTTGAAACAGGAAGTCGTGATTTCATCCTGTATCGGTTCGCGCGTGGCTCCAAACATCTCTTGCTGGGCTGGTCGGAAGTAAAGGGCAAGCAGGGCACCGTGCAAGTCACCGGCGACCATGCTGTAAGGGTTGTGGAGTATGATGGACAGTCCCGCAGTCTATCGCCGCGCGGGGGCGGGGTGCAGATTCCGATCGGTTTTTGTCCTCGGTTTGTGTGGTTGCCGAACCCCGCAGTGGGCGTGCGCATAGTTTCGGGTGCCATAGGAGCGAGCCACGGGCGTATGGTAGGGGAACGAGCAGGATTTGTAGCCCTGAACGGCGCAAATGACCCTCAACAGGCAAATGCACAACGGCCAAGGGCGAGATAAGGAGGACACGTGAACGTACTGTTTTTAGGCACAGCCGCGGCGGAGGGGGTGCCGGGATTGTTCTGCGGATGCGAAGTATGCCAGACCGCTCGCCAGCGTGGTGGCAAGAACCTGCGCACCCGCAGTTCTATCTTCATCGACCATACGCTAAAGATCGACCTGCCACCCGATACCCTGCACCATGTGCTGACCTACGGTTTGGACCTCTCCCGGCTCCGGCATCTGCTGATCACCCACACCCACGAAGACCATCTTGCGCTCCATGAGCTGGGCTATCTGATGCCGGGTTTTGCCTACCGCGATTCTCCGCTAACAGCGTATGGGAGCGAGGATTTCGCACGTCTGATGGGTGCAATGTCCGACGAAATGCGCCGGTGGCTGAACGTGCAGGTATTGTCGCCGTTCACGCCGTATCAGATAGAGCGTTACACGGTGATACCGGTCCTGGCGTATCATCGCGCAGAGGAGCAGTGCTACAACTACATCGTGTCCGACGGGGCGAAGACGCTACTGTATATGTGCGATACCGGCTGGTATCGGGAGGCAACGTGGCATTATCTGGCGGGAGCGCGCCTGGATGCAGTCATCGCCGAGTGCACCAAAGCCTTCGTGGACGCGCCGTACGATACCCATCTGGGGCTGAGCGACGTCTTGCGCTTGAAAGAGCGTTTGTTGTCTATGGGGGTGGCTCATGCGGGCACTCGCTGGGCGGTGACGCACTTTTCGCATAACGGTCGCCCGCTTCACGAAGAATTAGAATCTTTTTGCCACCCGCACGGGATAGAGGTTGCTTATGACGGGTGGAAAATGGTAATGTAAAGGGTGGTTGAATAATCAAATTCGGTTGTTCTGCCGATGAGAAAGCAGGAGATATGCCTGCCGTGGTGTAACGAAAAGAGCAGTATCGGCGTCTAAAGAGCGCGCAGGCAGGAAGCCCATTGGCGTCCAGCGAATAGGAATCAGCGAGAACGGTGTCGCATTGATGTACGGAGAAGGAAATTGTTGACAGCCCCCTGCAGACCTGCTACAATAGGGTCAACAGGGGAGGAGGAGATTCAGCAATGGCACGTGCCCGAAAAGCAACAGCACCCGTTGTGGGGTTGGATGTTGGCACCACCCTGATGAAGGTGGCGGAGGTGCGCCCGAGCAAAGAGGGCGTGCAGGTCAGCGCGGTTGGCGTGGCTCCGACACCGGAGGGTGTGATTGACGAAAGCGGCTATATTCAGGACCCGCAAGCTCTTGGTCAGGCGATTCGGCAGTTGCTTACGCAGGCGGGTATCTCCACCAAGCAGGTGGTTACTTCCATCCCGGGGCAGACTGCGCTGGTGGTACGCATCATCGAAATGCCCAAGATGAGTCCGTCGGAGCTGGATAAGTCGATAGCATGGGAGGTGGAGCGGCATATCCCGTTTGCGGCACAGGGCGATGTGGTCACCGATTACGCCGTGATCGAGCGTCCCGACGCCGACCCCAACGACCCCAACATGGAGGTTTTGCTGGCTGCGGCGCAACAGGATGTGGTGGACGCAGTGGTGAAGACCCTGTTCGCCGCGCAGTTAGACCCCGTCGCCATCGATGTGCAGGTACTGGCGACCGCCCGCACTGTCATCGGTCTACAACCCGAAAAGTATCGTGACAAGACGGTGGTTCTGCTGAATATTGGGGCGACCGCGACCGATATGGGCGTGTTCTCGGGTGCTTTCCTGCGGTTACCACGCACGATCCCCATCGCGGGCAACCACTTCACGCAAGCCATTGTGGATTCCCTTGCGTACCGCGTGCAGGGGACAGACCCGCGAGAGCGGTTTGCCAGCGCGGAGAAGCTGAAGCGAGAGAACGCGGCGGTGCTTCTGGAGCGGCTTGGTCCCTCGGGCACCACGCCGACATACGGTACGGACTTCGGCGCGCCAACGGGGATGATCGATTTCTCCCAGCCGTCCCCGCCTGGCATGGTGGACTTCTCGGCGGGCTATGGGGAGCCGAGTTTCGACGTGGAAGAGGAACAGCCCAGTGTGCCCGAACAGCCAGCGGAACCTGCCCCCCCGGTGCCGGTGGAGCCGGAGGAGACCGATCCCCTGCGCATCGAGGTGTTCGAAGCCATCGCGCCGGTTCTGGGGGACTTCCTCGCGGAGGTGCGCCGTTCGCTGGAGTTCTACCGCGGTCGGGTACAGGGTGCTCGAATCGATGAGATCGTGCTGTGCGGTGGCACGGCTCGGATGAAGAATCTGGATAAGTTCCTCTCGCAGGAACTGGGCATACCGGTTAGCATCGCCGACCCGCTAACGCATCAGGAGTCGCTGGTGCGCCGTTACAGCCTGCCGTATCTGCAGGAGGTGGCGCCGTTGATGACGGTCGCTATCGGTCTGGCAATCCGGGATATGATTGACTAGACATCCGGAGGGGAGTGAACCATGCTGAAAATTAATCTGTTACCACCGAACATCTATGAGCCGCGCAAGAAACGCGTGTGGTTCGCGGTGTTTGTGGTGGTATGGATCGCTCTGGCGGGAGGGCTGATCGCCTGGCAGTTAAGCCTGCTGAACCTCAAGTCCCAGAAGGCAGAGGAACTGCAACAGCAAGAGGCGATCGTTCGGCAGGTGGAACAGACCGAACAGGAGGCGCAGAACACGAAGGCAATGGTCGCCCCGCTTCTGGCCCGCGCGCAGCTGGCGGACGAGATTTTTCGCTATAACAAGCAGTATCCCAAACTCTACCGGCAGGTGCGCCGATGGACCATCTCCAGCGTGCGCTATGGGAGCATGGGGGTGGCGCAGGGTATAACCTTGCAGGCACAGGCGGTGACGCGCGACCTGGACGAGATGGCACGCTACCTGCAGATCATGGTACGGTGTCCCCTGTTCACGGGTGTGAGCATCTCGTGGTCCCCCGCGGGGGGTACTACGACTACGGCAGGCGCTCCGGGTGGTTTCGGCGGCATGGGAGCTCCCCCCTTCGGCGGAGGCTATGGTGCACCAACCACCCCATACGGCGCTTACGGTGCGCCGGCGGGCGTGCCTGGGATGCCCGGGAACCTGCCCGGTGCGCGTGCCGGTCAGATGGGACAACAGCAGAACCAGGGTATTGTATTCACCGTGGTAGCAACCCTGAGCGAGCCTCTGATGAATCAAGTTCCACAATTGGTTCAGCAGCTGGTCTCGGCGTTGGGCGGAGCAGGCATGACCGGTATGGGTGGAACGGGCGGCATGGGGGCGGGCATGGGGTTGCCCGGCGCGCCGATGATGGGTGGTCCCATGATGCCCGGCGCACCGATGATGGGTGCACCTACGACGACTGGTGGTGGCATGCGCGGTCCGATGATGGGTTCGCCTCCTGGCGTGGGGGGTGGAATGGCAGGGCCGATGGGTGCTCCGCGCGGTGCTGGAGCGCTTGGTGGACGCGGTGTAAAGGCAGATTAGAAGGAGGGGCGCAGGATGCTTTCCAAACTGACCTTACAAAACGTCATCGTGATCGGCATTGTGGTGGCGGCGGTCATTGCGTCGGGCATCTTTTTCGTGTTGATTCGCCCCACACAGGCTGAGATCAAGAACCTGGACACTCAGATAGAAGCCGCCAGTCAACGCGCGGCGCAGTTGCCCCAGGCGAAGAGGCAGTTGGAGGATGCCAAAAAAGAAGTCGAGCAAGCGCGCCTCAAGTGGGCACGCTACGAGCGTTCCAAAATGCCCGCTATCGATATGACTGACCGCTTGAAAGCGGCGCTGGCATACTGGAAAGAGCCCGAGCGAACCGCCAAGGTCTTGCAGGATTTCGTGTCCAAATCGCAGGACGTGATCTTCCTGGGCGGCTTTGCGATAGGCATTCCGACCACCGACCCGAACCAGCTGCCTTGGCCGGTGTGGGTTGTACCGCTGGGGACGTTCCAGGTGCAGGGAGACTTCGAGAGTATTCTGCGTCACGTGGAGCGGTGGAACAACGCTCCGCGCTTGGTGCTGATAGACGGCTTGCAGTTAAGCGGCGTTAGCCCGCAGCTGATCGGGCAGTACACGGCAACCCTGTTTATTCTGCCTCGTGCGAAGGATGATCGCCCGGCGGGACTGCTTCCCTCAGCGGGTGGTGCTGGAGGAATGGCGGGCATGGCTGGCATGGGCGGAATGGGCAGGTTCGGCGGAGGCATGCCCGGCCCGATGATGGGTGCGCCGATGATGCCCGGGGTGCGCCGACAATGAGTGCACCAATGGTGCCCGGTGCGCCGACGGGAGGCTCGCGTCCACCGATGGGGACAGGCGGTGCGGGGGTAACGGGTCCTGCGCTGGGTGGTGGCCCCGGTGTGCCCGGAGCAGAGGAATACTAAAAGAGGGAGGCTTGAGAGGCGATGCAGGAGTGGCTGAATGACCCCAAGAACAAACCGATCGTTATCGGCGGCGCGGTGGCGGTGATACTCATCATCGCGCTGGCGATGTTCCTGTTTATGGGCGGAGGCGGTCAGCAACAGACTGCGTCGACAAGTGGTACGGCGACCGCACCGAGGGGTGGCACTCCGGGCGGAGGGTTGGAGGACCAGCCGACATCGGGCGGTCCGACAGGTGCAGGTCCCATGGGGCCGATGGGCCCCATGGGTCCGATGGGACCGATGGCAGGTGCTCCTACCGGCATGGGGCGAGCACCGGGCGCTCCTCAGGTAGCAGAGGTTCCTAAGGGTAACCCGCCATCGCAGTATCGGGTAGATCCCTTCAAGCCACTCCCCTGGGAAGCGGATCTCAGCAAGCCTCCGGTGCTGTCGGTCGTGCCACCGGTGCGCCTACAGCCCATCCCAACCTACAAGCCAAAGGAAGGGGAAGAGGAGGATGTTCTGCCTCCCCAGCCCTACCGTCGGGTAGCGGGTATCATGTGGGGGCAGAGTGTGGCAGCGATTATCGAAACGCAGGGTGACCTGCCGCGCGTGGTCAAACCCGGCGACACGCTGGATGGAATGCGGGTGGCACGAATCGAACCCAATCAGGTCGTGCTGTCCACGCTAGGTAAAAAGCCCAGAGAGATTACGGTCAAACTGGGTGCTCCGATTACGCCGGTACAGCGCACGTTGCCCGGAGCGGGTATGCCCGGCTACCCCGGTTATCCGGGTGCGCCTGGGGTGCCGCCGGGCGGGGGTGCCCCCGGTGGAGCAGGACTTTTGGAAGAATACTAACCAGAGTCACCCCTTCTGTCTTCCACTTTTGCAAAAAAGTGTGTGAGGGAGAAGGGATTCCGAGATGACAAGCGAAACAATGTGAGGAGGTCTATCTTCATGCACCGAGCTTTGCGAATCGCAGCGTGCTTGGTGGTGCTTCTGAGCGCCGTGTCGGTGGTGGCACAGGAGCCATCCTCGGGCGGCGGCCCCAGAGTCACGCTCAATCTGGAGAGTGCCAGTATTGCTGATGCACTCAAACTGCTCTTCCGGGCTACCGGCTACAACTACACGCTGGATGAGTCCGTGGTTCAGGGCTACGTCACGGTATCGTTGAAGGATGTTACCTTCGAGACCGCCCTGCGCACCGTGTTGCGTGCGGCGAACCCGCCGCTCACCTATCGGGTAGACGGAGGCGTGTACATCATCTCGCCCAAGGTGGAGACCTATGATACCACCACTACCGAGACGCCGGTAGAAGAGCCTTCCCAGCCCCAGACGCGCACGGAAAAGATCACCCTTCAGCATCTGGACTCCCTGGCGGTGGCTCAGATCCTGGGCGGTGGCGCCGTGTCGTTGAACCAGACCGGCTGGACGTATAGCGGTGGTGGCTACGGTGGCTTCGGTGGAGGCTACAGTGGCTTCGGCGGCGGTTTCGGCGGTGGCTACGGTGGCTTCGGCGGCGGAGGCTTAGGTGGCTACGGTGGCTTCGGCGGCGGAGGCTTCGGTGGCGGAGGCTTAGGTGGCTTCGGTGGCTTCGGCGGCGGAGGCTTAGGTGGCTTCGGCGGCGGAGGCTTCGGCGGCGGAGGCTTCAACCGAGGCGGTTGGGGCGGCGGCTGGGGTGGCGGACGCGGCGGTTTCTAAGCGTCTTGCCCCCGGCTCCCGCCGGGATTGCAACTAAACGATCTGTAACGAGTAAAAGGAGGACAGAGGTTCATGACACTCCGTGAATGGTGGAACGTCGTAGTGCCCTTGGTCGTGGCATGTGCTGTGTGGAGTGGATGGGGTTCGCTCCCTGCGGTGGGCGCTCCGCGTGGGCAGGGGGAGATGCCACTGGTGAGTCTGACGCTGATTGACGCGGAGTTTCGTGATGCGGTCAATATGCTGATGCAGCGCACTGGCGCCAGCATTGTGCTGGAACCAAGCGACAAACCGTACCCGCGTGTGAACGTGAACCTGGTGGATATGCCGCTAGATAAGGCGCTGGAGTACCTGGCGCGCTCCGCGGGTGCACGGGTGCGTCGCACCGAAGACGGCGTCTTCGTGGTCGGACCTCAGGGCAAGGAGGCTGAGCCGGCAGTGCCAGAGGTCAAATCTGCAGAGCCTGCCCCTGCGCCACCGGTGCGGGTGCGCACCGAAAAGATGAAACTGCAGTACATCAACCCCAGTGAGTTTCTTCTGCAGTTGCGCACAGACCCTGAGATCATCGGTGGGGACTGGGCGGCGCGAAATAGTGGTGCCCTGCTGGAGCATCTGATGGACATGACACGCCCCGGCATGCGCCCGCTCACGCAACCTCAGCCCATCCTGCCCACGCCCCAGCAAACGCCCACGGTTCCCACAGCGACCAACAATTCGAGCACGGCGGAGCATACCCCCACGCCGAACACCGGCTTTGACCAGCGCGGTGCCATCGGCGGTGGGTTGGGCTATGGTATGGGCGGACAGGTCGGCGGCTACCGCGGCGGGGTTGGCGGTCTGGGACAGCCCGGCTTCGGCGGAGTCGGTGGTGGCATCGGCGGTTTTGGACAGCCCGGAGCCGGCGGTATCGGCGGTGGGTTTGGCGCGACAGGCGGGCAGCTGATCCAGCTGAGCGATCAGGCTCGCATCATTGCGGTGGACGTGGATAACTCGCTCATCGTGGTGGGCAGGGAAGAAGACATCGAAAACATCCGCCGCTTTATCCGCCTGCTGGATGTGGCTCCCAGGCAGGTTGAAATCAAGGCGGAGTTCGTGACCGTCAAGGTGAGTGAGGTTAAGCAGTTCGGCATCGACTGGCTGGTGCAGCAGTTGAACACGCAGGCAGGCAACGTGCCGGGAACCTTTGCATCTGGCGGCAACGTCTTCATCCGCTACAGCGCGGGCAACCTGGTAGCGGAACTGCGCACCGCGATGTCCAACGCTCGTGGGCGCGTGATCCAGGCACCCGTGATCACCACCCTGAACAACACCCCGGGTTCCATCTTTGTGCAGACGCAAGTGCCCTTCGTGACCACCGTCTTCACCACACCGGGACAGGGGCAGGTCATTCAGGGTAGCCAGGTAAACTACGTGCCGGTGATCTCAGGGATGACGGTAACACCGCGCATCAACGGCGATGGCACCATCACGATGTTCATCCCCCTGCAGCTTTCGGACATCACCGGTTCGGTGCGCTCGCCTGACGGTAGTTCCTTCCCCATCGTGAACAGTCAGGCGGTCTTCACGACCCGGCGCGTTCCGAGTGGACAGACCGTGGTGCTGGGCGGTTTCATCCGGCGCAGTGAGGACAACTCGGTGGCGAAGTTCCCCATCCTCGGAGACCTGCCGTGGATTGGGCATCTATTCCGCTCCACCAACCTGTCACAGGATGACACCGAACTGCTCATTTTCCTGACCCCTCGCATTCTGGAGGAGGCAGGAGCCCCGACGGTGGGCGTGACGCCGTAGGGTTACGACCATTGCTCGTTACGGATCGGCGCGGGGGTCAACGCCCCCGCGCTTCTTGTCTGCCGATGCACAACCACACGCTTCCAAACGTCGCTCTAATCGGGTTCATGGGCACCGGCAAAAGCCTGCTGGGGCGGATGCTGGCGCAACGATGGGGTTGGCAGTTTGTGGACACCGATGCGCTGGTGGAACAGAAGGCGGGCTGTACCGTTGCGCAGATATTCGCCCGCTTCGGCGAGGAGTACTTCCGTCAACGCGAGACGGAGGTCCTGCGCGATCTGGAATCGCAACGCCATCTGGTCATCGCTACCGGTGGCGGCGTGCCCACTCGCCCGGAGAATGTGCATTCCTTGCGTCGACATGCCGTTATCGTGCTGTTGACGGCGGAGCCAGAGGTGATCCTCCAGCGTGTCCAGCCCGTGGCAACGCGCCCCAAGCTGGCTTCTGCCTCCGACCCTTTGGCGGAGATACGTCGCTTGCTCAAAGAGCGTGAGGTGGCTTATGCCTGCGCGGACCTGCACCTGGATACATCGCATCTTTCCCCAGAAGAGGCTGTGCAGTGTATCGAGAATCTGGTGAAAACATGGAAACCCACACGTCCCCTCTGAAGCTTGAAGTGTCGCTAGGTGAGCGCAGTTACCCGATATGGGTGGGTTCGGGCATCCTGCGGGAAGTCTCGGCGCATTTGCTTGCGTTGAACCCTTCGCAGGTCGCCGTTATCAGCCACCCGCGCCTGGCGGAGTGGTATGGAGAACCGCTGTGCCAAAGCCTGACGCAGGCAGGTGTTCCGACGTACCTGCTGACCGTGCCACCGGGTGAGCGTAGCAAGCGCTGGGAGGTTGCCGGACGATTGCTTCGACAGATGGCTCAGCAGGCTCTGGACAGGCGGTGCGTGGTGGTGGCGCTGGGAGGCGGCGTGATCGGTGACCTGGCAGGCTTTGTCGCCTCGTGTTACCTGCGCGGCGTGCGCTATGTGCAGATCCCGACCACCCTGTTGGCACAAGTGGACTCCAGTGTTGGGGGCAAAACGGGTGTGAATCTGCCTGAGGGCAAAAACCTGGTAGGCGCGTTCCACCAGCCTGTGCTGGTACTCATCGATACCGACACGTTGAGGACGCTTCCTCTGCGCCATTTCCGCGCGGGTTTGGCGGAGGTGCTGAAATACGGTATAATCGCAGACGAGGGGTTGTGGCAGTTGCTTCGCGATGAGGCGGCTTCCCTCCGGCAGGGGCACAGTGTGCACCTAGCGCGGATTGTCTACCGTTGTTGCGAGATCAAGGCGGGTATCGTTGCGGAGGACGAGACTGAGCAGGGCGTTCGCGCCATCCTGAACTTTGGGCATACGCTGGGGCATGCGTTGGAAGCTGTCTCCGGTTACGGGCGTCTTCTGCACGGGGAGGCGGTGTCGCTCGGCATGGTATTTGCCGCGGTGCTGGGCGAACTGCGGGGGGTAACACCCGGTGGCACTGCCGAGCAGATCGCCTTGGCTTTGCGTGCGCTGGGCTTACCGGTGGCACTGCCGCGGGATGTTGAGGCTGAGCACCTGCTGGCGGTGATGGCGCGGGACAAGAAGGCGCGAGAGGGACATCTGCGTTTTGTGTTCATCGAGCACATCGGGCAGGCATGCCTGCCGGTTGTGGTGCCTGAGGAAGCGGTGCGCCGCGCCCTGCAGGTGCATCGGGAACGGTTCGGTCAGGGCACAGCGTAGGGAGGAGGTGTCCTAAAGGGCATGGTGCTGGACATCATCGGTGCGTTATGGGTGATGGCAGTGGTTGCGGTGTTTCTGGGAGGGTCGTTTGGTCTGTCAGAGGCAAGCGTGGTGGTTCTGGAGAAAGTGTATGCGATGCTGTTGATGGTTGGGGTGGTGTGGTTGGCTCGTCAGGTGTCAAAGGGGGCAACAAAGCGTGATTAGTCGGGTGTTGGCTGGGCGATATGAACTGCTAGAGAAGCTGGGGGAGGGCAGTCTCTTCGCTGCCTACCGCGCCAGAGACCACGAGACCAGCGCCCTGGTTACCGTGAAACTGCTCCTGCCCGCTTTCGCCGACGACACCGCGTTGGTCAATGCCCTACGACAGTGTTTCTCCACCACGTCGCCGCTGAATCATCCCCGCATCGCCCGCATCCTACAGGTCACCGAGCATGAGGGGCAGTTTGTGCTGGTGACTGAGTTTGTGCGAGGGATCAACCTGAAGGAGCGTATTCGGCGGGTGGCTCCGTTCACCCTGTCGGTGGCGGTGGATATCGCGCTGGCGGTGGCAGAGGGGCTGGAGAACGCCCATCGCGCCGGCATTGTGCACGGCGACCTGCGCCCGCATAATATTATCGTGTCGCAGGAAGGTCTCATCAAGCTCACTGACTTTGGGTTACTGCCGGCATTTCAGGCATCCCCGATGGCGCAGACAGCTTGGCTGACCCGCGCCGCCCCCTATCTACCCCCTGAGGTTTCGGAAGGCTGGCAGATCAGCCCTTCTGCAGACATCTACGCGCTGGGGGTTATCCTGTTCGAGATGATCACCGGCGGTGTGCCGTTCCCGGCGGACACTCCGGTAGCTGTCGCCCTGCGTCACGCGAAGGACCCGCCGCCCAGCCCTCGCGCGATCAACCCGGGCGTGCCGAGAGCGGTGGAAGGCATTGTGCTGAAGGCGATGCAGAAACTGCCCGAACAGCGTTATCCGGACCTGACATCCATGTTGCAGGACTTGCGGGCGGTGCATGATGCCCTACGATTTGGCAAGCCCCTATCGTGGTCGCCGCTGGAGCGTGCGCCGGTGAATGCCACCTCTACAGGTCGTTCCGAGCCATCGCGCCCGGCGGAGAGCGAGGACGCTGAACTGCGCATTCTGAAATATCTGGCTCGGGTGCTGGCGGTGCTGGCGGGGTTGGTGGTGATTGCGGTCGCGGTGGTGGGTTTTTGGGTGACCCGTCCCGCTAAGGAGGTGCCTGTGCCCGACCTACAAGGCAAACCGCTGGCGGAGGCACGGCGTCTGGCACAGGAAGCGGGGCTGAATCTGGTCGTTCGGCAGGAAGAGTATAACGAGAAGTTCCCCGAGGGAACCGTTTATCTGGTACAGCCCGAGCCGGGCACCAGCGTCAAGGTCGGTGGGGCGGTGCAGGTATGGGTGAGCAAGGGCGCGCGTCTGGTGGAAGTACCTAACGTGCTGGGCTTGAGGGAGGATGAGGCACGCCAGCGGCTGGTGCAGGCAGGCTTGCAGGTGGGCAAGGTGGAGGAGAAGCAGGACGCGAACGTACCCGCGGGTGTTGTTCTTTCGCAATCTCCCGCGCCCAAACTGCGTGTGGAGCGCGACGCGCCGGTGAACCTGGTCATCAGCAGTGGTCCCCCGGTGCCTGCAGTGCCCGACACCGGGACAGAGCGAGGCTTTGAGCTGGTAATCCCCATCAAAGGCGCTTCCGGCGAAACGGTGCAGGTGCGTCTGGAGGTGCAGGATGCATTGGGCGTTTACACCATTCTGGACGAGCCGCATACCGGTGGCGAGCGTTTAATTGTGCCGGTACGCGCGCGCGGACGCAACATCACGTTCCGTATCTACTTCAATAACCAGCTGGTGCACGAGGAGGTGTACCCGTGAGCGGAGTGCCCCGCGTGCTGATAGCCCCATCGCTTTTGTCCGCCGATTTCGCGCACTTCGCTCAGGCGGTGCGTGAGGCACGTGAAGCGGGGGCAGAACTTCTGCATTTTGACGTGATGGATGGGGTGTTCGTGCCCAACATCACCTTCGGGGCACAGATGGTACAGGCGTTGCGCCACCATTCCGACGCCATCTTCGACGTGCATCTGATGATCGTTCAGCCCGAGCGCTACATCGAGCAGTTTGCGCAGGCGGGCGCCGACATCATCACCGTGCATGCGGAGGCGTGCGTGCATTTACAGCGCACTCTGGCGCAGATTCGGGAGAGCGGGGCGCGCGCGGGGGTCGCTTTGAATCCAGCCACTCCGCTGAGCGCGATAGAATACGTCATCCCCGACATCGACCTCCTGCTGGTGATGACGGTGAACCCTGGCTTCGGTGGTCAGCAGTTCATCACCGAGATGTTGCGGAAGATCGCGCGGGCACGTGCCATGCTGGACGAGGCGGGTAGCGAGGCATGGCTAGAGGTAGACGGTGGCATCAACGGTACGACCACGCCGCTGGTGGTGCGCGCCGGGGCGCGGGTGCTGGTGGCGGGTTCGTCGGTGTTCGGACATCCTGAAGGGGTGCGGGCAGGCGTGGAGGAACTGCGTCAGGCGGTGTGGGAGGCCGGGGAAAAGGTGTGAAGCAGGGTGTGGCTGACGCTGACCGTAGTGGTGGTTTCGGTGTTGTTTTTGTGGCGGGAGATGCAGGCTGTCCGGCGGGGTATGAGCTCGCGGAGGCAGATGACCCTGCGTGCCATCGGCTGTGCCCTGCTGTTGTCGCTCGCGCTGGTGTTGCAGTTCAAAGAGGCGATTCTGCCCTCGGGCGAGGTTGGAGGTGAGGTGCGGTTACTGCGTCTGATCCAGTTTTCGGTTGGGGTGTTTGTGCTGGTGATGGCGCTGGTGCTGGTGGCGTTGCTGGATGCTCGGGAGACATTGCAGAGGTATGTGCAGGAGCGCAGACGGATGATAGACGACCTGATACAGGCACCACCGCAAGCCTCCGCCCCCTCTTCGGACGGCAAGCAGGATGAAGGTTCCCTTTGAAGAGGTGTTTATGCGCCGTGCGCTCGCGCTGGCACGTCGGGGATATACCGCTCCCAACCCGATGGTGGGGGCGGTGTTGGTGAAGGAGGGGCGAATCGTAGGCGAGGGGTATCATCGGCGGGCGGGACTGCCCCATGCGGAGGTGGAGGCGTTACGGCGGGCAGGCGAGAACGCCCGCGGGGCGACCCTTTACGTCACTCTGGAGCCGTGCAGTCACTGGGGACGCACACCCCCCTGTGCCGATGCGCTGATTGAAGCGGGGGTGCGTTGTGTGTATGCCGCGATGCAAGACCCCAATCCGCAGGTGGCAGGCAGAGGGTTCCAAAAACTGCGCTCTGCCGGGATTGAGGTGCACGTGGGCGTGCTGGAACAGCAGGCGCGTCAGCTAAACGAGATTTTCATCAAATACCACACTACAGGCATGCCTTTCGTGACGGCGAAGGCGGCGATGTCGCTGGACGGCAAGATCGCCACGCACACGGGAGACAGCAAATGGATTAGCAATGAGCCTGCACGACGGCTCGTGCACCGCCTTCGAGCACAGCATGACGCCATCATGGTCGGCATCGGCACGGTATTGAAGGATAACCCTCTGCTGACCGTTCGCCTGCCCGGGCTTAAACAGCCACTGCGTCGCCTGCGGGTTATCGCCGATAGCCGCTTGCTCTGTTCCGACGACGCGCAGGTGCTGAACGTAGAAGAGGCTCCCACCTTGATCGCCACGACCCCTGCGGCGCCGGCTGACAGGGTGCAAAGCTTGCGCGAGCGAGGAGTGGAGGTGGAGATTCTGCCAGCGGATGCTGAGGGACATGTGGACCTGCGCACCCTGATGCAGAAGCTTGCCCAGCGGGGGGTGACCGGCGTGTTGTGCGAAGGAGGCGGCACGCTTATCGCGGGTCTGCTTGCAAGCGGGCTGGTGGATAAGGTAGTCTTTTTTTACGCGCCGGTTCTGATTGGAGGGCGCGAGGCTCCGACCGCCGTAGAGGGCGCAGGATACGCGCTGGTGAGCAACAGCCTTCGGCTGAATGGGGTACACTGGAGAAGAGTTGGGCGCGATATGATGGTTCAAGGGTATCCTGTTTGGGGGGAGACGGGCGAATGTTCACCGGCATCGTAAAGGAGCTGGGCGAGGTCGAACAGGTAGAGGCGAAGGCAGACGGTGCGCGGCTGGCGATTGTGGCGCCGGTCACATCGGGCAGGGTGCAGGTAGGCGATAGCGTGGCGATTAACGGCGTCTGCTTGACCGTGGTGGCGAAAGCGAGTGAGCGATTGCAGTTCGAGGCCGTGCTAGAGACGCTTCGCCGGAGCAACCTGGGTGCGCTGAAGCCAGGCGACAGGGTGAATCTAGAGGACGCTCTGCGCGTGGGCGAAGCGATGGGTGGGCATTTCGTGCAGGGGCATGTGGACACCACGGGCGTGGTTCATCGGCTGATTCCCGAGGGCAACGCCGTGGTCATGGTCGTGGGTGTTGCTGAGGAGTGGCTTCGCTACGTGGCGCCGAAGGGTTCGATAGCGGTAGACGGTGTGAGCCTGACGGTGGTGGACGTGGGCAGGGATGAGTTCAGCGTGTGGCTGATCCCGCACACCCGGGCGGTGACCACTCTGGGCTGGCGGCGTGTTGGCGACCGGGTGAACGTGGAGTTCGATATACTGGCGAAATACCTCGAGCGGTTGCTGGAGGCGCGGCGAAGCGAGGTGGATATGGAGCTGTTGAAACGGACAGGTTTTGTGGAGTAAGTGCGTTCCAGCGACCCGTCTTTTGTTGTCATGCTGAACGAAGTGAAGCCTCTCGTAGTTAAAGGTTGGGATTCTTCGCTTCGCTCAGGGTGAGGGAAAAGTGGAGGGCGAGGCAGACGCCGAGCCGAACGGCCCCCTCCCCGCCCGCGTGGATGGTTGGGGGTGAGGGGTATCCGATCATCACGTCATGCTGAGCGCCAGCGAAGCATCTCGTCTTTGTTGTCATGCTGAACGAGGTGAAGAGGCTCAGAGATTCTTCGCTTCGCTCAGAGTGACAAGGGAGAGACTCAGAATGACAACACATGGACAGGTTTTGTGGAGTGATGTCAATGGAGACCCTTGCTTTCTCTAAAATGCACGGTGCTGGCAACGATTTTGTGGTGGTGGCAGAGGAGGCGGTTGAGGCGTTCTCTCTGCCGGATTTGGCGCGTCGGCTATGCCAGAGGCGGTTTGCGGTGGGGGCGGACGGCTTGCTAGTGGTAGGGCGAGGTAGACGTCACCCTGTGCGGATGCGCATGTTCAACCCCGACGGCACCGAGGACATGTGCGGGAACGGCTTGCGGTGCGTGGCGAAGTGGGCGGTTCTACGCGGGCTAGCGACAGGTGACCGGTTCGTGGTGGAGACGATAGACGGCGAGAAGGGCGTGGAGCTGCTGGAGGAGGGGCTGGTGCGAGTGGAGCTGGGCGAGCCGCGCTTCGAGCCAGAGCAGGTTCCCGTGCTGGCGGAAAAGGCTCCTGTGCTTGACCTGCCGGTGTCTCTACCGCATGGCACGGTGCATGTGACCGCGCTGTTTACGGGTTCGACGCATGGGGTGGTGTTTGTGCCCGCTCTGCCCGACGAGGAGCGCTTTCGGCGCGACAGCCCCGCGATAGAGAACCATCCCCTTTTCCCTCAACGCACCAGCGTGCTGTGGACGGTAGTGGAAAGCCCTTCCCGACTGCGGATGCGCATTTGGGAGCGTGGCGCAGGGGAGACCCTGGCTTGTGGCACTGGAGCCTGCGCGGCGGCGGTAGCAGCGCAACTGCATGGACTGGCAGGCGAGGAGGTGGAGGTGCACTCGGCGGGCGGGATTCTGCGCGTGCAGTGGAAGCCCGGTTCGCCATTGTTTTTGACGGGTTCTGCCGAGCTGGTTTACGAAGGCTATTATTTGCTGGACGAGGTGAAGGCATGAGCGGGTGGCGCAAGAAGGGTGCACCGGAGCCGATTGAGGCGCTGAACCGGGTGCCGCTTCGCGAGTGTGGCGAGCCGCTGGTAGATATTTGCAAAGCCTGCCCGAAGGTGCGCGTGGCTCGAAAGTGCATCCCGTTCCTGCGGGTCACGGTAGCGCAGATGCTCAATCGCGCACAGGAGCTTCTGCCGCCCGGCTATCGGCTGAGGGTGACCACCGCTTACCGCACACTGGAGATGCAGAGGGAGCACTACGAGAACTACTTCAACCAGCTGCGCGAGAAGCATCCCGAGTGGAGCTACGCGACCCTGCGCCGGATGACCAATCGCTTCTTCGCACCGGTGGACCAGAAGGCGCCGCCCGGGCACTGCACCGGTGGCGCGGTAGATGTGCAACTGCTTGGGCCCGGCGGTAAGCCGCTGGATGTGACCTCGCCGTTCACCGGCTGGCAGGCAGCACCGACTTGGATCGAAGGCCTGACTCCGGAAGCAAAGCGCAACCGCATGATTCTGGTGGAGGCGATGCTGGGGGCGGGCTTCAGCAACTGTCGAGATGAGTTCTGGCACTATTCCTATGGCGACGCCGCGTGGGCGGTGCGTGTGGGGGCGGATTATTGTATTTACGGGCTGGCGGAGTTGCCCCCCGAGTGGCAAAAACGTCTTCGCAAGTGAATCCCAATGAGGAGGTGCAGTCGCGATGGCAACGCGAACCGCTGGTGACCCAGTGGTGGACTTTGTGTTCAAGGGCGTGGATGGCAAGACCTATTCCACCGCGGAGGCACGCCGGGACGGTCTGCTGATGCTGGTGTTCTACAAGGTCAGCTGTCCCGTCTGTCAGTTCAATAACCCATATATGGAGAAGTTCCGGGCGTACGAAGGCAACGGGTTCCAGATATGGGGAGTGTCGCAAGACGATGCGCCCAAGAGCATCGAGTATGCCCGCACCTATGGAGGCGTTACCTTCCCGCAGGTGCTGGATGAGGGGCTGGAGGCGACGGTGGCTTATGACCTCGTCTCCGTGCCTACGCTGTATCTGCTGGATTCTGGGGACAGTATTGTGTGGCAGACGGCGGGTTGGAACCGTGCGGAGTTGAACCGGGTATCCGAGATGATCGCGGAGCGATTGGGCGTGCCTGCGATTAAGATCGTGGAGGATGACGACCCTGCGCCCGTTTTCCGCCCCGGTTGAGGCTCCAAGCGTCCTTCCGCTTAGGTTAAGCGGGGTAGACAAAACAGAAAGCCCAAAGCCTTCCGGCTTTGGGCTTTGCCATGCTGTTGTTTCCTACGACGAAGCCGGTTTCTGGGGTATCACCAGCCCCAATCGCTCACCGATTTGCAGTGCCTGTTCCGCGTCGCGCTCGTATAAGGATAACCATAATTGCATGTTACGCTCCTTGACGTAATCCACTGCGCTCGCCGGAACGTACACCGAGACCAATTGCCAGCTTCGCGGGAACAACAGTGAGACCCGGCGCTCTGTCTCCATACGGCACCTCCTTTCCCGCGAGTTCAGCGCCGATACCGTCTGTTTAGACGCTGTTACACTTGTCAAAGTTCCCGAAAGCATGCCCGTCGCTTACTGAGACGTACGGGTTTCACGCCACCATTATACAACATTGTAGTTAAAAATCCAGCGTGGTGGAAAAAACGCCCCGGCGGCGCCGGGGCGCAACGCAGGAATGAAGGAGTGAGTGTCTGAACGGAAAAACCGTGTGCGTCGGTTCTCGTTCGCGCACTCCTGCCGTGTGTGGTATAGTGCAAGATTCGTACCATTCGCGGGGTAGACGCAAAAACTGGTAATTTGGGCAGGGAGTTGCCCAATTTGCCGGAGGGAAGTTGAAAATCGCGGGGTTGAAAGAAATCTAGCTAGTAAGTGAAAATATCTTTTGGAGGTTACGTACCATGTAGGCACATCGACTTGGCGGTTTGCTGTGTGCGCTGACGGCAATTGCATTTTTTCTGATGACGGGCGCACAAGGCGCCCCAATAGTTGGTTTTGGGCAAATCGCTATCAACGGGAGCCCCACCAGCAGAGGGTTTGTGGACGTGGCGATAACGCCATTTAGCTCGTCGGGCGTGGGCTATCTGAACGTCGCGGTAGACTGGAACGGCAACGGACTGGATAGCGGGGATTGGCTGGTGTTCAACTCAGAGATACCGCTACAGCCCACCGACTTCGGCGGCAACCTTGGAACATTCTCATCCACCTTCGACCTTAGCAGTATCAGTCTGTCCGGCTCGTACACGGTGTATGCGTCCTTCGACTCCAGCGCGCGCTCCTCGTCGAATTTCACCGGTCTACAACAGACGACTGGCGTGCTGTTTAGCACCTACGACATCGGCAACTTGCAGGACGGCATCAATCTGGGTCTGGACGCTGGTGCGGGCGGAAACGGCGGAAACAGCACGGGAAACGGTTCTTTGCTGAACCCGGGCAGCGGGTCGCTGAGCCCCCAGGCCATCGTCGGACGGGTACGCCACGATACGCCGGGTATTAAGCAGAAGGAGGACGAGTGCGCGCCGGCCTCAGCGGCACAGAGTCTATACTGGTTGCAGGGTGGCATCCAGGTGCACTGGGCGGCAAACTACCCGGGCAGGACGATCTCATCGACCAACTCAAGAAGGCGATGAACTACAACAACGGTATCGCCCCAGGTAACTTTGCGCCGGGCAAGAAGAAGGTCATTGAAGACTTAAAACTGGACGGCGTCATCGTGACCAAGACAGGTGGGCAGTTCGACGGCACGAACACCTTCGACTTCGTAAAGAAAAAGAAAGAGATCGAGGCAGGGGAAGACGTGGAACTGCGCATTCAATACAAGAAGGCAGATGGCACTAACGATGGCGGGCACTGGGTGACAGCGGCTGGCTGGTTCGATAATGGCACCAAGAAGAAACTATACTTCAAGGACCCGCTGACTGGCGGCGACACCATCGATGAGTACGAGCTTGACGGCACGCGCATCAAAAATTACAAGTATGGTGCTCGTGCCTACGTTAGCTTTGCGGTATCACAATCGGTCATCCCTGAACCCACTACGCTTCTGCTCTTCTCAGCAGGGCTGATCCCGCTTGTTCGGCGTCTGCGCAAGTAGCTGGATGAGACTTCACTCGGAGAGAACCTGCGGTACGGGGGGTTCTCTCTTGTCTTTTTATACACTAGCTGCATAACTGGCGTCCGCGCCGTCGGTGGATGTGCAGGTACACAGCACGCCCGTGCCCTTCCCTCAGCCATCCGACTGGCAGATGCGCTCGGTTCAGCGCCAGGGAGAGGTGACGGATGTCGTGCGCCAGGCGGGCGGGTGGCAGGTTCGGCAGAGGTTCCGACTAGTGGGTTCTCGGCTGGAGCGGGATGTCGTGGTGCGCTGGGACGGTGCGGGCACGGTCAAGATCGCTGGTGTCTACCTGCGCACGCCGGTCCTGCGCCTTTCCGGGTCGGCGTCGGAATGGTGGCTGATACCCGGCAATTTTCCTATCCATCGCGTGCCTGCATCCGAGTGGAAGCCGGGACGAGCCACTGAGGAACGCGGCTGGACGCACGCGGAGTACGGGATCGCCATCTTGCACGCTCCCCAAAGCAGGCTTTCGGTCATCGCGGGCTACGTTTTTGAGGTGGACCAGGCGCGCGTGGGTGTGGAAGAGTATGCGCAGGGGGTGGTACTGCGCCACGGGTTCGAAACGCTGGCGAAACTTGAACCCGGGCAGGAGCTCGCCATTGGCACGCAGGTCATCGAGGTGGTGCGGGGCGATGCAAGCCAGATTCTGCCTCATCTAGCCCACTTCTCGGACAGCTTGGGCAACGGTCCTCCCGCCGATGAGCCAGCACACCTCAAAGGTGCAGTGCTTTACGAACTGCATCCCTGGGGCAGGCTGGAGAGCTGGTGGGCGGGGGATAGGGGCAACCGTTTCTCGCGGCTGACGGCGCAGTTGCTGTTCCTGCGTGCGCTGGGAGTGACCACGCTGTGGCTGTTACCACCAGGGCATCCGCCACCGTGGGTGTACACAACGCTTGGTTTCAACCGCGTCGCACCCGAGAACGGTAGCCCGCAGGAGCTAAAAGAGTTCGTTCAGCAAGCGCATCGGTTGGGCATGAAGGTCGCGGTGGACCTGGTGGTGTACGGCTTGCATCCAGACAGCGAAGAGGTCAAGGATCTCCCTGAGGATGTTTGGTGCGTCGACGAGCAGGGGCGGCGGGTGAAGGTGTGGGGTGGAACCATTCTATCTGCGGATGTGTCGCATCCGGTGTGGCAGGAGCGCATCCGCACGATGGTCACCCGTTGGGCGAAGGAATATGGCTTCGATGGGGCGAGGCTGGACGTGGCGGGCTGGGGGCAATCGTCGAACTGGCGCAACCCGCTTCGGGCGAACGCTTCGGTAGCCTATGGCGGTCTGCAGCTGAACCGGGTGGTGCGTAGTGCCTTTCGGGCGGCCACCCGGCACGGTTTCATCCTGCCGGAAGCGGGCAAGCCGCTGGCGTTTCGTCATGCCGACCTGCTGTACGATTATCCCTGGTACATGCTCCTGCGTGAGATCACCCTTCAACCCAACCTTGCCCGCTGGATTCGGGAGGCGCGAGAATGGCTGGAGTGGGAGCGACGCTGCTACCCGCGCGATGCCCGCAACGGGCTTTTGCGATTTCTGGAAAACCACGACACCGTCTCCGCGGGGCAGTTTTGGGGAGTGGGTATGGCGCAGGCGCTGATGGCGATATGCTGTCTAATGCAGGGTGTGCCTCTGCTGTATCAGGAGCAGGAGATCGGCTTCGCGGATGATCTCGCGAAGTGGCTTCATCTGCGGCGTCGGGAACGGTGCCTGGCGGAAGGCGAGGCGGAGTATCTGTCCGTGCAGTGTTCGCATCCGCACATGTTTACCTTCCTGCGCCGGGCGGACGATGGCGCGGCGGTGGTGGCGGTGAACCTGACAGGTGGACGGGTGCGGTGCAGGCTCTCGTGGCGGAGGGCAGTTTCCCAGCGGTTTCCAGTGTGCGCGGACGCCTTCAGCGGAGAGATAGTACGGGCGACAGGGGGTCGTGCCGAGGTGTCTATCGCTCCCTACCGCCCGGTGGTGCTACTGCTCAAACCGCGAGGCTGGCGAGCGGTGTCAAAGCACATCGCCAAGCGAAAGGTCACTCAGGCTTCTGGAGCGCGTTGGCGGGTTCTGGATGACGGCTCGGTGTGCGCGTTTGGGGCGCAGAGGTGGTTCGTAGAAACGCCGGAGGGCACGCTAGAGGACGCCTTTCGGGATTACGGGGTGCGTGTGAAGCCGAGCGAGGCTCTGGTGGATGGCTTGCCCGTGTTGAAGCGGGCGTGGAACCCGCTGGAGGAAGGGTTGCTGGACGGTTCCGAACGCGCAAGCATAGGCGTGCGGTGGGCGGATGGTCAGGAACTGCGTCTGGACGTAGACCCGGCGCGCGCGACCGAGGTGCGTATCGTGGATGAACGGCTGGACGGCAAAAAGGTGTTTCTGATCATCAAACCGCGAGAGGCATACACGATAGGGCAATCGGTACCCACCATCGCCCGGCGGGGGCAGATAGAGGTAACGCCTTTGTTCGTCGTTCTGGGTAGCGGTCACAGCGCAGTGAGCCTCTCGCGCCGGCATGGTGGCTTGTTGGTCGGCTGGCGGGCGAAAGACGGGGAACAACTCTCCTTCGTGGGCGGCGATGTCTACACCGATTGGGGATTGGTGGAAGGGGGCTATGCCTCCGCTGACGGAGAGACCAACCCGCGTCTCCAAGTGACTGACGACGGCACAGCGGTGCGTTTTACCGGATGGCTCCGTCATCGCGCATGGAACGAGGTACAGTCCTGCCCCATCGCCTCGCCAAGCACGCGCTACTGGCTGAGCTATCTGCTGGATGCTCAAGACGGGCTGAGGGTCGGGTTGGGCATCGTGCCGCTGGCTGAGAGGGGGGAGAGGCGAGCGTTCTTCGCGTTGCGCCTGCCGGTGCGAAGGGTTGTCGGCTGGCGGAGAGGGGCGGAGGGTGGACGGGCGGGCGAGCGCACGAGCGTACGGCTGGGGGAAAGCAGAGTAGACAATGCGCCACCGCTAGTCATCCGTACCAAACAGGGCGTGTTGACGGTCTCCGAAGCACGAGGCTTTCAGAACGTCTTTCTGATAGACAGCGGCAACGGCGAGGTGACGTTGTTTCTCGCTTTGCTAGACGCTGCACCGGTCGCTTTGCGAGCGGGGGCTGAGCGGTCGGCGGAGGCGTTCCTGCGTTGGGAAAGGTAGCGCAAGCGCGTGTTGGAATCTGCTATAATAGTGCAGGTGATGCGAGATGGCGATACAGCAAGTTTCGAAGAAAATCGTATATCCGGAGTCCGATGGCAAACCGATGGCTGATAACACCAAGCAGTTGGAGTACATCGTGTACCTCTACGACAACCTGTCCGCTCTGTTTGCCGATCGGGAGGATGTGTTTGTCGCCGTCGACCTGTTGTGGTATCCGGTAGAGGGGCATCCTGAGATCTGTGTCGCGCCGGATGTCTTTGTGGCGCTGGGGCGTCCGAAGGGGCATCGTGGGCGGTATTTGCAATGGGAGGAAGGCAACACCCCTCCGCAGGTGGTGTTTGAGATACTTTCTCCCAGCAACCGGTACACGGCGATGGTGGAGAAGTTTCGCTTCTACGAGCAGTACGGCGTGCAGGAGTACTATCTGTACGACCCCGACACGGGCGTGCTGGACGGTTGGGTTCGGCGCGAGGGTAGATTGACGCCGGTGGAACGGATGGACGGCTGGGTCAGCCCACTGTTGGGGGTGCGCTTTACGCTGGAGGATGGTGCGCTCGTCGTGTATCGTCCCGATGGAGAGCGGTCCGTGCCCTACGTGGAACTGCGTCGTCGTCTGGAACAGGAACGACTGCGGGCGGAGCAGGCACAGCGTGAGGCAGAACAGGAACGACTGCGGGCGGAGCAGGCACAGCGTGAGGCGGAACAGGAGCGGCTACGGGCGGAGAGGCTGGCACAACGCCTGCGCGAGCTGGGCGTGAACCCCGAAGAGGTCACCTGATACTTGGGAACATAGGAGCAGTGGAGTGACAGCAGATTGGGATGTGCTGTTGATGGCGTACGGCACGCCGCGCACGCTGGAAGAGGTTGAACCCTACTACACCCATATCCGTCGTGGCAGACCTCCTTCGCCGGAGCAGTTACAGGATCTGATGCGGCGGTACGAGGCTATCGGAGGGGTGTCGCCGTTAAACGCGATCACCGCCAGGCAAGTGCGGGCGATCGAGGCATCTCTGCGCGAGCGCGGCTGGAGCGGAAGGGTCTATTTGGGCATGAAGCACTGGCATCCGTTCATCGCCGAGGCGGTGGCGCAGATGGCGGCGGATCGGGTTCGAAGGGCGGTAGGCGTGGTGCTGGCGCCGCACTATTCGCGGTTAAGTATTGGCACGTATATCGAATATGCCCTAAAGGCGCGCGAGGAGCATGCTCCGCAGATGGAACTGCGCTTTGTGGAGCGGTGGGGAAACCATCCGCTTTTTATTCGGGCGGTGGCTCGCAACCTACAGCAAGCGATGTCCGGTTGGCGACCAGAGGAGACAGTCGTTATCTTCAGTGCACATAGCCTGCCACAACGCATTCACCAGTGGGGCGACCCTTACGAGCGCGAGCTGTTGGACAGCGCGCAGATGGTCGCGCAAGAGTTGAACCTGCCATACTGGACCTTCGCCTATCAGAGTGCGAGCGCTACCGGTGAACCCTGGCTGGGACCGGATGTGCTGGAGCGGCTGGAAGAGATCGCGCGCGAGTGGTCGCAGAAACAGGTGGTGTGTTGTGCCATCGGTTTTGTGGCGGACCATCTGGAGGTATTGTATGACCTCGACATCGAGGCGCGCCAGAGGTGCGAGAGGCTGGGGCTAAGATACCGGCGTGCCGATTCGTTGAACGATGACCCGCTGTTGGCGCAGGCGGTAGCAGAGGTCGTGCTGGCGCAGATGGGATAGTGGGAAGCCGGGCTCACGCCCGGCTTGAGATTTGGCTGGCGAGCCTGGGGCGGGTGTTCATAACCCTTCCGCTAAAACGGTTCGCCACCCCGTTCATGGCAGACCGGGCTAAAACACCCTAGCCCTTGTCCTCACCTCGTTGATCTGCCATAGGGCACCACCTCCTTTCGGAAGCAGTATTCCATATTCGCGGAGGCGATGTCAACTGTGCTTACGCTCGCATCTGCAGGCGCACCTGTTCCACCAGCTCCACCGTCTGCGGCAGGGCGCATTCGGTATTGGTGCACGGTTGGCAGGTAATCCTCGCCCGAATCTCGCCCGTGTCTTCCGTCACCTCACCGATGCCGATGACGGGAACCACCACGCGCAGTTCGCCGCGGTAGATGGGTATCGGCTGGGCGGATTGGTCCGTCTGCAGGGTGTCGGCTGGGGGGAACATCGGCTCACCAAACACCAGCGGTAGGGTGCTGGACACCTCGATGTGCGTGGGCACCAGGTTATCGGGCACACCTTCCGCGCCGAGAATGTGCCAGCCGCGCTCCATTAGGAAGCGTATCATGATGCCTCCTTCCATGATGTGCATCTCGACGTTCACAGGAAGCCCGGAAGTCTGCAGAACGGGCTGTGCTGTTTGCGCTTCTGGCACTTCCTCCAGCGCATCACCTGCAATCAGTAACAGCGCGTGTATCAGACTGTCTGACCCCTGGGGATACTTCTGCACGGGCGCCCACAACGAGCGCAGGGTTTGATGGACGAAGTAGCGATAGTTCTCCTCGCCCGTTATCCGGTAGAGCCGTGCCAGCAAGCGTGCTGCGGAGCCGTTGCCGCAGGGGGTGGAACGGTCGTGCACCTCCTTCACGCGCGCGATGAGCCTGTCGTGGTAGTCGGCGGTGTTGACAAAGGCGCGCTGGGTGTCATCCCAGAAGTCCGCTATCATGCGTCCGGCGAGCCGTCTCGCCTGCGTGAGCCATCGCTCATTCTCGGTGGCTTCAAACAGCGTCACCAGTCCCGCGCCTAGCAAGGCGTAGTCTTCCAGATAAGCCGGGATGCGCGCTTCCCCGTCCCGGTAGCGGCGCAAGAGACGCCCTTCCGCGTCGCTCATCGTCTCGAGAATAAACCGCGCGGATTCTTCCGCTGCCTTCACGTAGTCCTCTCGCTCTAGCACCAGTCCCGCGTATGCGAGGCTTTCGATCATCAGCCCGTTCCAGCCGGCGAGCACCTTATCATCGCGCAGGGGCGGGACGCGCTGGAGGCGTGCTTGTAGGAGCAGGGCGCGTGCGGTGTTCATCTTCTCCTGCAGTTGCGCCGGCTCCATGCCCAGCTCCTCGGCGATCTGAGGCAGGGGGGCACGCAGGTGGGGGATGTTTCTGCCGGTCACCTGCCCTGTGGCTTCCTCGCGATAGTTGCCGTCGGGGCGGATACTGTACACGTTGCAGAACAGGTCCGCCAAAGGTGGCGGAAGCACTTGCCGGAGCTCGCCGATGGTCCACGTGTAGTATTTGCCTTCCTCGCCCTCGCTGTCGGCGTCGATGGCACTGGCAAACGCACTGCCTTCCACGCGCATCTCACGTAGTACCCATTCGTAGATCTCCTGCGCGGCCGCTTTGTACTGCGCGTTGCCGGTCAGGCTATAGGCTTCGGTGTACGCCCAGCCGATCTGCGCGTTATCGGGAAGCATCTTTTCGAAGTGGGGCAGTAGCCACTGGGCATCGGTGGAGTAGCGATGGAAACCGCCGCCTACGTGGTCGCGTATACCACCTAGCGCCATGGCGTCCAGCGTGCGCAGAGCCATCTGCAAGGCGTCTTCGCTGTCTAGGTTCTCCGCCAACCAGAACAGCACCGGGAACGCGGTGTTCGGTGGGAACTTGGGCGCGGTACCGAAGCCGCCGTGCTCGGTATCGAAGTGCTGGCGCATCTGCTGGAGGTAATTGCCGACCACACGCGGGTCGGGCTCGCTTTCAGCCTGCTCGTACTGCGCGGAGGTTATCTGCTGGATGACCCCTGCGATCTCACGCGCCGATTGGAGCACCTCTTCGCGTCGGTTGCGGTAGGCGTCGGCGAGCTGGCGGGCGATCTGTGCGAAGATTTCGGCAGGGTAGTAGGTTCCCGCGAAGAACGGTTCGCCCTCTGGGGTGAGGAAGACCGACATCGGCCATCCGCCCCGTCCCGATAGCAACTGCACCGCTGTCATGTAGACGTCGTCGATGTCGGGGCGTTCTTCGCGGTCCACCTTGATGCAGATGAAGTTCCGGTTCAGGATGTCGGCGATGCGGGGGTCTTCAAAGCTTTCACGTTCCATCACGTGGCACCAGTGGCAGGACGAGTAGCCCACCGACAGGAAGATGGGCTTGTCTTCGTTGACCGCTCGCTCAAACGCCTCTTCGCCCCAGGGATACCATTCGACCGGGTTATGCGCGTGCTGTAAGAGATAAGGGCTCTTCTCGTGGATGAGGTGATTCGGTTGCATGGCTGAACGCTTCTCCTTCTTCCCGCGCGAGCGCGGCTGTCGTTACCGTGATTGTACCCGATTTCGAGGCGTCGGGTATGTTCTACGGAGGAGGCAGGCGCTAGACCGTCGATATCATGCGGGGCATTGACCGATATTGATGCAGGAACCTTCCGTCCATATTCAAAGGGTAAGTCAGACACTGCTGAAAAAATCGTGACCGATTCTGTGCCGGGCCCTGAGGGTGTTCGAGAAATTTCCTGAACTGCCCACCAGTGACCCATGCCCACCCCATCGCACACACAACACACAAAAAAACACACCACCATACCCACATTCCACAA
>PSLZ01000063.1:0-10228 GCA_040289885.1 Armatimonadota bacterium
GGGTCCAGGCGACTTTCCTTCTGGATGGGTTCGTGGCCGGGCTTTGGCGGTGGGAAGAAACAACCAGGAGCGCCCGGCTTATCCTCTATCCCTTCACGCCGCTTCGTCGTAATGAAGAAGAGGCGCTTAGGCAGGAAGCGGAATCCCTCCTAAGATTTGTCGCAGCGAACGCCGAGGAGAAGGAGGTGCTGATACAATAACGAGGGTGAGGAAAAAGATAGTGGTAGGATCTCCATTACTCAGGACTTCCGCCCCCTTGACAATTCGCGCCCTTTGCCGATACAATTTATTGCGTTGGTTTGCGCAAAACTTGGTCTGAGGTGAGGAAACATCAGAACGGATCTGCGGATCAACGAGCGCATCCGAGCACGCGAGGTGCGCGTCGTGGACGAGAACGGCGTGCAACTGGGCATTTTGCCCACCCGCGAAGCACTGCAAATCGCGCAGGAACGCGGTTTAGACCTGATCGAGGTCGCCCCTCAGGCTAACCCTCCCGTGTGTCGCATCATGGACTACGGGAAGTTCAAGTACCAACAGGCGAAACGGGAGAAGGAAGCACAGAAAAAACAGCACGTCACGGAAGTGAAAGCCATCCGGGTACGCCCCGGAACGGACGATCACGACCTAGACTTCAAGCTGAATAATTGCGTCAGGTTCTTAAAAGAGGGCGACAAAGTCAAAATCACGGTGCTGTTCCGCAGCCGGGAGATCACCCGTCCCGAAATGGGGCAAAAGGTGATGGAGTTCTTCGTCAACGGCTGTGCGGAGGTGGGCGTGGTGGAGAGACCACCTACCCTAGAGGGACGCACCATGACGATGGTCCTAGCTCCGAAACCGAAAGGCAAGTAGCGAGCAGACCGGTGTCACATCATGCAAGATGGGGGAATACTCCCCCATTTTTCACGCAGTACTCTGGCAAGGAGATGGTCACATGCCTAAACAGAAGATGAAGACGCATAAAACCGCGGCGAAGCGGTTCGCCCTCAGCGGCAAAGGGCGATTGATCTGCCGCAACGCTGGCAACAGCCACATGTTCCTGCATAAAAGTGGCTCTCGCAAACGCCGCCTAGAGATCGAAAAAGAGGTCGATAAAGGCAGTCGCTGGCGCATGAAGCGCCTGCTGGGAATCTAAACAAAGGGGGAGTAAGGAGTTATGCCTCGTGTTAAACGCGGCACGATAACCCGCAAACGGCATCAAAAGATTATCGAGCGTGCAGAGGGCTACTGGGGACGGAAGAAGAACGTCTTCCGCCGCGCCAACGAGCAGGTAATGAAAAGCCTGCAATACGCCTATCGCGACCGGCGCGCGCGTAAGCGGCAGTTCCGCCGACTGTGGATCACCCGAATCTCCGCCGCCTGCCGTGCCGAAGGGCTGACATACAGCCGCTTCATCGAAGGGCTGGCGAAGGCAGGAGTCGCCCTCGACCGCAAGGTGATGGCGGATATGGCGGTCAACCAGCCCTCTGCCTTCCGCGAGCTGGTAGCCATCGCCCGACAACATGCCACACTATCCACGGTGGGGTAGCGTTGGAAGAGCGTGTCCATGCGCTGTTAGAGGAAGCAACACGGGCTATCCTGTCCGCCAGTACCACCGCGGAGCTGGAGGGGATGGAAACCCGTTACCTAGGGCGCAAGGGACTGGTGACCGAACTGCTACGCGCCTTGCCAACCCTGCCCCCCGAACAGCGACCGCGTTTCGGACAACTGCTGAACACGGTCAAAGCCCAACTGCAACAGCAGGTGGAACAGCGCAGGCTCGAACTAGGACAGCGTGAACGCGAAGAACGCCTGCGCGCCGAGCGGGTCGATATCACCCTGCCCCCACGCCCCCTGCGCGTAGGGCTGAAGCACCCGCTCACCCAAACGATGGAACGGGTGCGCGCCGCGCTGATTGGGCTCGGTTTCGAGTTCGTGGACAGCCCTGAACTGGACGACTATCGCTACAACTTCGCCGCACTCAACTATCCCGACGACCACCCCGCCATGGACGAACAGATGTCCTTCTACATCTCCGATACGCGCCTCCTGCGCACCCAAACCACCAGCGTGCAGGGGCGTGTTATGGAGAAGCGCAAGCCGCCCTTCCGCATCGCGGTCATCGGACGGTGCTTCCGTAACGAGACGGTAGACGCCACCCACCACCACACCTTTCACCAGGTGGATGCTTTCATAGTGGACAAGGGCATCAGTATGGCGGATCTGAAAGGGGTGCTGGCGGCGTTCGCGCGGCAGATGTTCGGGGAAGACGTGCAAGTGCGCTTCCGTCCCGACTTCTTCCCCTTCGTGGAGCCGGGGGTGGACTATGCCATCTACTGGCAGGGCGGATGGCTGGAACTGGGCGGTGCAGGGCTGATCCATCCCAACATCCTGCGGGCGCACAGCATTGACCCCGAGCAGTGGACAGGTTTCGCCTTCGGGCTGGGCATTGAGCGCATCCCGATGATACAGTACCAAATCGATGACCTGCGGCTTTTCCTAGAGAACGACCTACGTTTCCTGCAAAGGTATGGGGCGTAACTGATGCGCGTGCCGATAGAATGGTTAAAAGAGTACGTGCCGGTGCAGGCAGAGCCTGAGGAGCTAGCGCACCGCCTGACCATGGCGGGGCTGGAAGTAGAGGCGATTGAGCACGACGAGGGCGAGCCGGTACTGAACGTCAAGGTCACGCCAAACCGAGGCGATTGCCTGTCGATGGTCGGCGTGGCGCGCGAGGTGGCGGCGCTATACGGTCTGCCCCTGCACCATCCCATGCCATCAGCCCGCTCCACCGAGCCCGGTGACGCCGTCCGCTATGCGACGGTTGAAATTATCGACGATGACCTGTGTCCGCGCTATGCGGCGCGAGTGGTGCGGCAGGTGCATATCGCCCCATCACCCGACTGGATGCAGAAACGCCTCATCGCCGCGGGAATGCGCCCTATCAACAACGTGGTAGACGTGACCAACTACGTGATGCTGGAGCTGGGGCAACCGCTACACGCCTTTGACCTGGACCTCCTGCCCAACAGGCATATCGTGGTGCGCCGCGCCAAGCCGGGCGAGAAAATCGTTACGCTGGACGGTGTCGAGCGCGCGCTTCAGCCCGAGATGCTGATGATCTGCGATGCCACCCATCCGGTAGCTGTGGCGGGGGTGATGGGTGGTGCCGAAACGGAGGTCACCCCAAACACACGCAACGTCCTGCTGGAATCGGCACATTTTAACCCCACCTCCATCCGGCGCACCGCACGGAGACTGCAGTTATCTACCGAAGCCTCCTATCGCTTCGAGCGCGTGGTGGACCCGGGCGGGGTGGTTTGTGCGCTGGATAGAGCGTGTGAACTGCTTGAGCAAATCGGCGCGGGCGAGCCGGTGCCCGGCGTGGTGGATGTGTATCCCCGCCCCGCGCGCGAGCGCGTGGTTACCCTGCGCCCCGACCGATGCAATCTCCTGCTGGGGATGGATCTGGATACCCACACCATGACAGACTGCCTGCGCCGCCTCCAGCTGAATGCCGAACTACGCGATGGCGTGATCCATGTCACCGTGCCCACCTTCCGCCCTGACCTGAACATCGAGGAGGACCTGGCGGAGGAGGTCGGGCGGGTTTACGGCTACGAGAACATCCCCGAACGCCTGCCCTTCGGACACACGCATCGGGGCAGTGACAGCCCCGACACCCGGCTCATTCGCCCTCTGCAAGAGGCGTTCGTGCGGGCAGGCTTGATCGAGGTGCACACGCATACCCTGCGCGCGCCCGGACCGCTAGATGACCCAACCCGTCCCCTCGTACGCGTGCGCAACGCCGCCAGCGAGGAGCTTAGTAGCCTGCGCAACTCGCTGATCCCCTCGCTGATGGACGTGGTTGTGCACAACCTGGCGCGACGGCAGACGGAAATCTTCCTCTTCGAGGTCGGCAAAGTCTTCACCGTGCTTAACGGCGACTACGACGAGCGGCTGAAAGCGGGTTTCGCCGTCACCGGCTCGGTGTTCCCGCCCGGCTGGGATGCCCGCTACCCCGCGGCGGATTTCTTCACCGCAAAGGGCATCGTGCACATCCTGCTGGAGACGGTGGGCATCGAAGAGGCGCAGTACGTTTCCGCATCAGACCCCCGCTTCCACCCCGGGCGGAGTGCGAAGGTGCTTGTCGGTGAGCGCGAGGTGGGCGTCTTTGGCGAACTGCACCCGCACATCCTGGAGCAACTGGACATCACCCGACGCACGGTGTTGGCTGGCGAGTTCGATGTGTACACGCTGTGGTCGCTGGCGACCCAGCGCGTGCGCTACGTGCCTTTGCCCAAATACCCCGCGGTCCTGCGCGATCTGGCGGTTGTCGCCGCCGAGGAGGTGCCATACCAGCAGGTGGAACAGACCGCTCGGCAGGCGGGCGGTACACTGCTGGAGAGCGTTCGGTTGTTCGATGTGTATCGCGGCGAGCGCATCCCCGAAGGCACACGCAGTCTCGCCCTGTCGCTGACCTTCCGCAGTCCCGAGCGCACCCTCACCGATGAGGAGGTGGATGGCATCGTCCAGCAGATTGTGCAGGCGCTGGAGGGCATCGGCGCACGCTTGCGGGCGTAACCTCTGCAGGGAACTTTCCCCGTTTATTTAACGGTACTAGAAGTATGAACCGGATGGACGCCATCAGATTGAAACCGCTGTTGTGGCTGGCGGTGATAGCAGGTATGGGTCTGCTTCCCCTGCCACAACTGCACCACCAAATACCACAGGAGAACGCTCAGATGCCGGTAAGCCAACCTGCCGTCAACGCCCCGGAGTTTCCGGAGGGGCTCGAATGGCTGAATACCGACCGCCCCATGCGCCTGAAAGACCTGCGGGGCAAAATCGTGATGCTCGACTTCTGGACCTATTGCTGTATCAACTGCATGCACATCATCCCCGACCTGAAGCGACTAGAGCAAAAATACCCCAACGAGCTGGTGGTCATCGGTGTGCACTCTGCCAAGTTCACCACCGAGAAGGAGAGCGAGAACATCCGTCAGGCTATCCTGCGCTATCGCATCGAGCACCCCGTGGTGAACGACCGCGATATGGTGCTCTGGACGTTTTACAGCGTGCGCGCCTGGCCAACGGTCGTACTGATAGACCCCACGGGCAAGGTGGTGGGCGCTATGTCGGGTGAGGGCATCTACGAACCGTTCGACCGCGCTATTCAGGAGCTGATACGGCTCCACGACCCACGTGGGGAGATCGACCGCACGCCTCTGAAGCTGAAATTGGAACGCGAGAAAACGCCACGCGGTATCCTCGAGTTTCCGGGCAAAGTGCTGGCAGATGCGCGTAGTGGACTACTTTTTATCGCCGACTCCGGGCACAACCGCATCGTGGTGGTCTCGCTGAAAGATGGCACGCTGAAGGAGGTCATCGGCAGTGGCGAGGAGGGTCTGAAGGACGGCAGTTTTGAAACCGCGCAGTTTCGGCATCCACAGGGCATGGCGTACGACGGCAAACGCCTTTACGTCGCCGACACGGAAAACCACGCCATTCGCCTGATAGATTTCGCCAAGCGCACCGTCAGCACGGTCGCAGGCACCGGTCGACAGGCACGGTTTTGGCCTGAGGGCGGCAAGGCAGGTGAGACCGACCTCAGTTCGCCGTGGGACGTGGTGCTGGTGGGCGACGCGCTGTACATCGCCATGGCGGGCATCCACCAGTTATGGAGGCTGGACATCACCAGGGGCGTGGTGGAGCCCTACGCGGGCAGTGGGCGCGAGGCACGCTTCGACAGCGGTCTGCTTCAGTCGGCGTTGGCGCAACCGTCTGGTATCACTACCGATGGCAAACGGCTCTACTTCGCCGACAGCGAGAGCAGTTCCATCCGTTCCGCTGACCTGAACCCCAACGGGCGCGTGGAGACGCTGGTGGGCGGAGACCTGTTTGACTTCGGCGATATCGTTGGCGAAGGCAGGCGTGCCCGGCTCCAGCACCCGTTGGGCGTGGTGTATCACGACGGCTCTCTCTACATTGCCGACACTTACAACAACAAGATCAAGCGTTACGACCTCGTCACCGGACGCATCGAAACCTTTCTTGGCGACGGCACTGCTGGAATGCGCGACGGCGACCGCCCCACCTTCGACGAACCGGGTGGAGTGAGCGTCGCCGGAGGCAAACTGTACATCGCCGATACGAACAACCACGCCATCCGCATCGCCGACCTGAAGACGCGCCGAGTGCAAACGTTGCTCATTCGCGGGCTGGAGCGCATGCGTCCGCCTACCGCCCTACTTCGCCCCGACGAGGTTACCACAGAACCCCAAACGGTCCAGCCCGGCAAGGTGGAGCTGGTGTTGAACCTCGCCTTGCCAGAGGGCTACAAGCTGAACCCACTAGCGACCTCCCGCCTGACGGTGCGCGCCACCCCCGCCTCCTCGGTGACCAGCCTACCCGACAAAGGCATCGCCATTGCATCCCTGCCTGTTCGCCTACCGCTTCAGGTGGCACGGGATGCAGAACTGTTTGTTTCCGTAGACCTGTACTACTGCCAGAGCGGCAAAGAGGCGTTGTGCTACTTCAAGCAACTGCAGTGGCGCATCCCCCTGAAAGTACAGGCGGGCGGCAAAGGACAGGTGGAGGTCGTGCACCGCTTGCGTTTATAAGATGCATCAAGAAGCCGCCTTGTAGTATAATGGGATTACCCTGTGATGAGGAGCGAGAGATCCGTATGGCAGAGCAAACGGTCTCAGTGCGCGAGTTCAAGAATCGCCTCGTTTACTACCTGCAAATGGTTCGGCGCGGCGAATCGGTAGTTATCACCCGACGAGGTGTAGTCGTGGGACGTATGGTACCCCCTGACCACAGCGTGGGGGAAAGAGTGCGCCTGCTGTGTGAGACTGAACAGGTGCTATGGAGCGGACACAAGATACCGATTCACCCACCGGTTGCCAGCGTACGCGAGGGCGCCAGTGTTGCTCAGATTCTGGTGGAGGACCGGCGGTGATTCTCTACCTTGATGCTAGTGCTCTGGTTAAATACTATATCGCGGAGATGGGTTCTGAACAGGTGAACAGGCTCCTTCGCGATGCACATACATCAGCCACAACGACAATTAGCCGTGCGGAGATCGTCGCGGCGATAGCGAGAGCAGCTCGTATGGGATACGTCTTGTAGGAGGGCGCCGAGCATGCAGTCTCTCTGTTCAATAGGGAGTGGACAAGCCTGATACGTATCCCCGTCACAGAAGGTCTGGTAGAACAAGCGGCTTCTTTCGCGTGGACGAGGGGCTTGCGTGGTTATGATGCGATTCACCTAGCCGCCGCTGCCACTTGACGAGACATTTTGCAAACGAACGTAACGATGGTGACCTATGACCGCGAGCTATAGAGAGCAGCCCGGGAAGAGGGGTTTGCGCTCTTCCCGGAAGAATGGTAGCACCTTCCTGAACGACCACCCGTCACTGATTGCTCAGGAACCTGAGGTCCTTCTTACTCCACCGTCACACTCTTTGCCAGATTGCGCGGCTGGTCGATCTCACAACCCCGCTCCCGCGCGATGTAATATGCCAGCAGTTGCATGGGCACGATGCTGACCACCGGCGCGAACGCCGGATGCACAGGCGGAAGCACAATCAGGTCATCAGCTACCTGACGGAGAATCTGCTCATGCCCTTCGGGAGCAACCGCTAGCACGAAGCCCTCGCGTGCCTTCACCTCCTTCATGTTGCTCACCATCTTCTCGAAGGTGTTCGGCTGGGTGGCGAAGGCGACCACCGTCACACCCGGCTCTACCAGCGCCAACGGTCCGTGCTTCATTTCACCCGCAGGATACGCCTCCGCGTGGATATAGCTGATCTCCTTCAGCTTCAACGCGGCTTCCAGCGACACCGCGTAATCATATCCGCGCCCCAGATAGAAGAAGCAGGTCGACGGTGCCAGACGTTTCGCCAGCTCGATAATCTGCTCCTCCCCTTTTAACACCTGCTCCACCTTGTCGGACAGGGATTGCACCTCGCGCACCATCGCCCGCGCATCCTCGTCGCTCAACCTTCCCTCCACCTGCGCAAGGTAGATACCCAACAGGTACAGCACTGCCAGCTGGGTGATATACGCTTTAGTGGACGCCACGCAGATTTCGGGTCCGGCATAGGTATACAGCACATGGTGCGCTTCGCGGGCGATACTGCTACCCACCACGTTCACAATGCCCAGCGTGGTGGCGCCATGCTCCTTGCACGCCCGTAGTGCGGCTAGGGTATCCGCCGTCTCGCCCGACTGGCTGATGATGATCGCCAGCGTGTCCTCGCCCACAATGGGGTCGCCATAGCGGAACTCGGAGGCGAACCAGATGTCCACCGGACGACGCAGTAGTCGCTCAAAGAACAGTTTACCCACCATGCCCGCGTGCAAGGCGGTTCCACAGGCGGTGATCAGGATGCGTCGGAAACCGCGCAGAGTCTCGGCAGAGAGGCTCAGGTCGGAAAACGCCACCAATCCATCCTGCGACACTCTGCCGCGCAGGGTATCGCGCAGGGTGCGGGGTTCCTCGTGAATCTCTTTCAGCATGAAATGCGGATAGCCACCTTTCTCCGCCGACGACTCGTCCCAGGTGACCTCCATCGGCTCGCGGGTAACGGGCGCTCCATCCGCACGCATCACCTGCACGCTGTGGCGCGTGACCACTGCCATCTCACCATCTTCCAGCACGATGACGCGGCGGGTGTAGCGCATCACGGCGGGGATGTCCGATGCCACAAAGTTCTCACCCTCCCCCAGCCCGATAATCAGCGGCGAATCTTTACGTGCGACCACTATCTTCTCGCGGTCCACCGTAGACAACACCGCTATCGCGTACGAGCCGCGCAGTTGCGGGAGCACCTTGCGCACTGCCTCCGCAAGGTCGTGCTCTAACTGTTCCTCGATGAGGTGAGCGATGACCTCGGTGTCGGTTTCGGATGAGAAGGCGTGCCCGCGTTCCTGCAGGGCGTGGCGCAGTTCCAGATAGTTCTCGATGATGCCGTTGTGCACCACCGCCACCTTGCCCGTGCAATCGGTATGTGGATGGGCGTTATCATGTGAGGGCTTGCCATGCGTTGCCCAGCGGGTGTGCGCCACTGCGGTAAACGCCGCCGTCTTCTCACCTTCCAGCAGGCTCTCTATCCGCGCGATTTTACCCTCGCTCTTGATGACCCGCAGTCCGCCGTTCTGGGGAAAGGCGATACCTGCACTGTCGTAGCCGCGATACTCCAGCCGATGGAGCTGGTCTATCGCCAGTTCGATACCGTTGCGTGGACCGATATACCCGGTAATGCCGCACATAGGGGTGCGCACCTCCTCGTGTACTCTTTCTCTTTCTATTTTCGGTAAACGGCAGGCAATTCTATGATACCCGTTTCATGGGTGCTGGTGTTTTGTTGTTTGTTGGATAGCGAATCACCTCCCCGCAGGTGGGGAGGTGGCATTCGGCTCTGCTTCCTATTTGCGTCACCCTGAGCGCAAGCGAAGGGTCTCGGCTCGGTATCTGCTTCGGCCCGCAGAGGATGGAATCTGGACACATGTTCCCCCGTCTTATCGGATGGAAAACCTTTCAGGAGGTGACGACGATGAAACGCGCATGGACGCTCGTGGTGGGGGTGCCCCTGCTGGTGGTCTGGACGATGGCGCCGGGGCTGGCGCACTGCCTCGTGCCGGACGCGGTTACGGGGCGAAGGGGCAACCCTGTCCTTACGGCTACACCCAGCCCAACCCTAACGCGGGCGGATGGTAGACGCGCGTGAACCCCACCGACCCCCAGCAGAAGCAGTTCGTAGAGCAGGTGAAGGCTCTGCTGAGCAGATTCGGCAGAAGCAGTTCGAGCTGGCGCAGATGCAGGCGAGCAAAGCGGACAAGGCGGCTATTGATGCCAAGCAGGCGGACAGGTGGAGATCAACGCCCTGCGCGAGCAGTTGCATCAACTGCAGATCAGCAACCGTACGCTCTTGCAGGACATTATGCAGGGGAGCCGTGGCGGTAAGGGATTTGGCTACGGCAGAGGCAACGGCCAGGGTGCACGCTGGCAGATGCGCGGAACCGCTCCCTGGTGCCCGTATGCAAACACACAGTAAGCCAATGGGGCAGTAGTTCCCCTGAATACCGCCCCCCACGCCGTAGGGACGAGAACCGTTGGCTCGCTCCGCACAAAAGCGATTACTCCCCACTCCCTCGCAGGGATAGACCACCTGTCCTTCGAGCACAGGACCGGCATCCAGCACCTCCTGCGGAATGGGGCGGAGGTCGGTATAGTCCAACCATCC
>PSLZ01000016.1:0-66477 GCA_040289885.1 Armatimonadota bacterium
CGCGTCGTCCGCACCACTCGTCTGTTAGGTATTATGGCGGTTTCTAGGAGGTTTTACAGGCTCGGTTAGCCGTGGGTGGGGTTGCAGGAGGGGCATGCCTCCTGAGGAATCTGCGGTAGCGTGCGGCTGAGCCACTCCAGCAGAAGCGGACGTCGGTCTGCCATGATCGCCACCACCTCCTCATGGGAGAGGCGCGATGGGCTGATGCCCGCCGCCCAGTTGGTCACGATAGCGATCGTGGCGTAGCACATGCCCAACTCGTGTGCGAACACCACTTCGGGCACGCCCGTCATGCCCACCACATCCGCTCCCCAATGGGCAAACATGCGGATTTCCGCCGGGGTTTCGTAGCGCGGTCCATCCGCACACAGATAGGTGCCGCCGAAGTGCACTGGCACCTGCAGGTGCTCGGCGGTGCGTTCCAACACATGCCGGAGCTCGGGGCAGTAGGCGTGCGTGAAGTCGGTATGTATCACCTCGCCCGGGCGATCGAAGATGGTGAGCGGGCGTTCGCGGGTGAAGTCGATGAAGTCGCTGATGAGCACGAAGTCGCCCGGTTTCATCGCTTGGTTAAGCGACCCCACGGCAGCGGTGGCGATGATGCGCTGGACACCGCACTGGTGCAGAGCCAGCATGTTCGCGCGGTAGTTGATACGATGCGGCGGCAGGGTGTGTCCTTCCCCGTGTCGCGGCAGGAAGATGAGGGGTGTATCGCCCAGATGTCCTTCCAGCACCGTCGCCTCACCGTATCGCGTGCGCCTTACCTGCTTGTGCTCCACCACGAAGCCCGGTAGTTCGCTCATCCCGGTGCCGCCAATCAGTGCGAGCATCTGCATCACCAGCCCTATCGGGTTCTTTCGGATTGATCCTTCTCGATGGGAGGGGCTTTTTCCTGTTACGCCTGCAATGACCGAAAAAGCCGCCCGCCGAAGCGGGCGGCTGAGACCCGATGAAGACAGTGAACAATGCCTACGCCTGCCTGCGTCGGCGCAGAAGCAAGCCCGCTACCCCAAGCCCCAGAATGCTGAGGGTTGCCGGCTCGGGCACCACCGCCAGGTTGTCCAGATAGAAGGTGTAGGGACCGACCACACTGCTATCTGCTGGCGTGATGGCGAGGCATTCCAGCACCACCTTGCCCGTTGTGGTCTGCAGAACGCCGTTGCCGGTGAAGCCCACGATGGGGTCGTGAACGGGGTCAAACACCACATTCACCCACTGGTTCTTCGCCGTGATCAGTTTGCCAGCGGGCGCGTTACCCGACTTAGAGGGCGCGCCGATGAACTCGATAGTACCCGATGTGCCGCCATTGCCGCCGATATTGCCGGTGGGATTGGTTTCGCGCACGCCCAGCGTCAGACGGAAGTCGGGAGTGCTGGCGGGCACGTAAATCCACAGGCTCAGGGGGAGGGTGGCAGAGATGATGGGGTTAGGCAGTTTTGTGGTGTTGAAGGTGGTGAGGCGCACCCAAGGGTTGGTCTGGGCGGGCTTGAATTGGAAGGACACCTTCAGCGATTGCGCGCCGGAGAGCGCCTGCTCGTTGTTGATCTGCGACAGGTTGGGAGAGGTTTCCAGGAAGCCGCTGGTAGAGCCGGAGAAGGTTGGTGTACGGAACATCACCGTGCCGTTTGCTCCCAGCGAGTAGCCCTCGAAGTCGGTGAGCAGTTGCGCCGAGGCGGGCACCGCCGCCAGCGCGATCGCCGCAATGAGCCATACGTGCCATCGTCTCATAGATGGTTCCTCCTTTCGCGCATGCCGATAGAAGCGCTCTTTCTCAGGGATACTTTAGCACAGCGCGAATCACCTGTCAACAGATGCGGGGGAAAATGTTCAGACTCCCGTACTTTTAACAGGTGTGTTGGGTGATCTTTACACTCCGGTCATTTTGCGCAGGCGTCGCAGGGACGCGCCCAGCATGCCCGGCGAGCGCGAGGCATCCCCAAGCCGACGCAGGATTCGAGCCAGCCAGATCCGGCGGCTCAGCCCTGCGCTCGTGCTGGCGGTGCGGTGATCCTGCTCCGATAGGCGGTAGCCGAAGTCTCCGTGCAAGATGGACATCTGGAACCAGTATTCGAAGAGGTGTATCTCCTGCAGTTTGCCCTTGCGTAACTGCGGGGGCAGGCGGTTCAGCAGGGCGCGGGGCAGGTTCCACTCGCCCCAGCGGTTCAGCAGGTCGGTGCCAAGCAAATCGCTGACCTTCTGCACCAGATACAGCATACCGCGGTCCACCACGAGGTCCAACGGCAGGGCGACGCCGGTGTCCCATTCGAGGTCGATCACCGTCATCTCGCCCGTCGCCTCGTTCAGCAGGCAGTTGCGCGGGGTGAGGTCGAGGGCGTTGGCGGGGAGCCACTGGCTGGTGGGCGTGTACACGCTATGCCCCAGCCTCTGCGTGCAGAAGCTGGCGAACTGCTCGTTGTGGTTAGCGTAGCCCTCTGGCAGAACCCGCGCCAGCAGGGCGGCATACCAGCGTAGCAGAGCCGATGCTCCCTCCGCATAGCGTTTGTGCCACAGGCAGTCGATAAAGAGGTGCTCCACGTTTTTCAGGTGCTGATAGTAGGGTTCGCTGGTGTCGCTGTGAGCGGGGATGGGGGCGGGACGGTTGAGCCACTCACCGCGCACGGTTTCGACGGTAATCTGCTCGCCTTCCTGCACGAAGAACTTGGTCTGGCGGAAGCGAGGGGCGCACTGGCTTCGCACCTTTACCGCCAGGATCGAGTGCCAGGCTTGTGGGAGCGGCTGGCGCGAGGCGATGACCAGAAAAGAGTTCATGAAGGCGGAGGGATGGGCGTTTCTTGCGACCATGTGCAGGAACTCGCGCTCGTTGAACAGCGGTCGCTGGCGCAGGGAGTAGTCCACGGTGGGAAGATTCAGAAGCGTCAGCCAATCGAAGGCAGGCTCGCTGAAACTGCGGTCGGCGAGGATGACCTCTGGCATCTTGTAGTCGGGGAAAGGATAGAACCAGACCTGCTCGTTCAAACCCGCATCTTGCAGTTTGCTTTGCAGAAGCCCCTTGTCGAAGGTGCGGATTCCGTTATAGTCGGGATAGCCGGAGACGCTTTCGAAGGGTATTCCATAATGGTCTTCGCGGTAGCCCGCGAGGTATTTATGCCCCAGCGGGTTTTCGATAGCGATCATCATTTTGCCGTCGGGGGCGAGCCGCTGGCACAGTAGCCGGATCAGGTATCCCGCGGCATCCGGTCGGGCGATATATCTGCCCGCGTACTCCAGCACGCCGATCAGCAGGATGACGTCGAACGGCTCGGAGGGCTGGTAGTGCTCGATGTTGGCGGTTACCACTTCAAGGTGCGGAGCGTGTCGGCAACGCAGGCGAATCAGCTCGGCACGCTGAGGTGCGCCCTCCACCGCCACGATGTGCTGGATACCGGGCACCCGGCACAGATAGGAGGTAATGGCGCCACAGCCTGCTCCGACCTCCAGCACGCGCAGATGCTCTTTGGTGCGGGGTATCCAGCTGAGGATGCTGGCGCGGGCGGGCGAGAGGTGGTACGACAGCGGCCACCAGTTATACTGCATCCAGGCGTGCGCTTCATCGAAGTCCTCGCGTTGGAAGATGTCGTGCAGGAGGGCTTCCGTGCCGTCGGCGTACTGGAAGTGCGTGCTGGCGTCAGGCGCGTTCACGCTTTCGTTTTGCGTCACTTGGGCTCCCGACCATATCATCTTTGCATCTCTACCTCGGCGGGTGGTCACCGCCTGTTAATGACGCACGACGGGCAATCTGGGTTCAATGGGGTTGGCAGGCGGTTTTTGGGGCATCATTCGGCTTGCGAACCCGTGATTTGCTTCATCTTGAGGCAAAAAAATCGAAAAAATCTCCAAAACCTGTTGACACATGCGGAAGGTTGTTCTATAGTGAATATAGGCAAAGGTACGAGGGCTTTGTGCACCCGTGGGTTTTGCCCAGGGTGATGCTCTTAATCCTTGTGCAAGCCAATTCGGCAAAAAGCAAACCAGAACTGTCGGGAGGCAAGCAGGATGATTTCATCCCGCTATGACGACGGAAGCCTGCGCTTCCAAAACATGCAGGACGAGGAAGTCGTCGTCTACGCGAAATGCGGTAGCCAGCAAGCGACAGAGCATCTGCTTGCGAAGTACCGCGGCATGGTGGAGAGCAAGGCACGCTCCTATTTCCTCATGGGAGCCGACCACGAGGACGTGGTACAGGAAGGCATGATCGGGCTGTTCAAAGCCATCCGCGACTTCCGTGAGGACAAGTTGACCAAGTTCCGTCCCTTTGCTGAACTGTGCGTCACTCGTCAGATCATCACCGCTGTCAAAATGGCTACCCGCCAGAAGCACGCCCCGCTTAATGCGTACATCTCCCTGAACCGCCCCCTCAACGATGAAGATAACGACTCCACTCTGCTCGAAATCATTCCCGATGAGAGTGTGGCTGACCCCGCTGCCGTTGTGGTAGACCAGCGCCAACCCAAGAACCTTCTGGAGAAGCTGGAAGGGCACCTGAGTAACCTGGAAGCGCGGGTGCTCGAATGCTATCTGGAAGGGATGTCCTACCGGGAGATGTCCAAACTGCTGGGCTGTCGTCCCAAATCCATCGACAACGCCCTGCAGAGGGTAAAAAGGAAGGTCAGCATCTTGCTCTCACGCGAAGAGGAGTGACGCGCTTGTCCGCCGCGGGCTAGCCCGCGGCGGCTTTCTCTGGTTGCCTGGCAAGCAGGGTGTGAACTACCCGCCACATGGGGGACGGCAAAGGCAGGGTCTGCGCCTCCTCCGGCGACACCCAGCGCACTGTGCCGCCGGATGGAAGCGGTTGTCCCTGGCATCGGCAGAGCACCACATGGAGCGTGATGACGTAATGCATCACCGTGTGGCGAACGGTGGCGACCGGTTCGCACCCCTCCGCTGTCATGCCTAACAGCCCCACAGCCCGCCTGACTGCCTGCTCCACCGATTCCCCACTCTCCATCCGCACGCGCGGGAACTCCCACATACCGCGCCACAGTCTGCCGTCCTCACGCTTGACCATCAGCCATCGCCCGCCCTGTGCTATCACCGCGCAGACGTCGTAAAGCCTCTCTCGCGCGCGACGCGGGGGCAAAACGGGCAGATGGGTCTGCCTTCCCTGCTGGAACGCTGTGCACACGCTGGCAAGCGGACAGACCAGACATCGTGGGGCACGGGCGGTGCATATCGTGGCGCCCAGGTCCATCAACGCCTGGTTGAAGTCGCCCGGCACATCGGTGGGTAGAATCTGTCGGCAAGCCTCCCACAGCCGCCGACGTAGGGTAGAGCGCGTGATCGCCTCCTCTATCGCCAGCAGTCGGGCGAGGATGCGGTAGCCGTTGGCGTCCAGCGCAGGCTCGGCTTTGCCGAAGGCGATACTGGCAACCGCCCCGGCGGTATACTCTCCAACGCCGGGTAACTGTCTCAGCGTGCCGGCATCGCCGGGCACAACGCCGTTGTGCTCCTGCAGAATCTGCTGTGCAGTGCGATGCAGGTTTCTGGCGCGGCTGTAGTAGCCCAGTCCTGCCCAGTGGCGCAGAACCTCTTCCTCCTGCGCTTCGGCGAGCGCGTGCACCGAGGGAAACCGCCGGAGAAACCGCTGGAGATAGGGCAGAACGGTCTCCACCTGCGTCTGCTGAAGCATGGTGGCGGCTACCAGCAGGTGGTAGGGGTTGGGGTCGTCATGCCAGGGCATAGGACGCCTGTGCGCCCGATACCATTCCAGCAGGTATTGCGGAACGGCACGAATCTGCTCAGGCGTCCACATGCTCGACCGCACTATCCTCCCACGATACTGCGCAGGTTCAGCCCGCCATCACCGCTGATCACGAAGCCGGGGAAGTAGCGGCGCAGGTCATACTTGTCCAGCACCTGCTGAAGCTCGTAGTTCGCCTGCAGGATCTGCGTATCGACGTCTGTGGAAGCGGTTCCCTGCATCTGCGATAGCGCCTGCAGGGCAGTGTTGGGGTCGGTCTGCGCCTGCTGTAAAGCGAGGTACACCTTCGTCATGTAGGCGATAGTGGAGGAGAGCATCTTGCGATAGGCTTCGTGCAGGGGCTGGCACGCGGGTGGAGGTTGTTTGGACTCGAAAAGCTGGCTCAACTGCGCCCACTTCTGGGAGTAGTCCTGCGGAGCCTGCTGTACCGCGCTCATGCGCTGTTGCAGTTCCTGCTCGTCGATGGTCGCCCGCATCGCCACCGCGTTCACGAACGCGTTGAACGCCGGGGTCAGGTCTCTCTGCATCGCCTGACGCTGTGCCTCCACCCGCTGTAGGTGCTTCAGGTAGTCGATGATGTCTGCGGGCGGGGTCTTCTCAGGTTGCTTTTGAGGCGGCTCAGCCTGTGCCTGCAGGAGTCCGGTATCGGGAAGCTGGGGAGCAGGTGCCTCCAACACGTTGCCGGTGGGCGGAGCCATCGCCTCGCGATGGGTGACAGGGAAGAAATGACGTCCCAGCAGGATGCCCGCCACTAGCACCACCAGCACACCTGCGCCGAGCAGAGCCATTTTGTGATTCATCGCGCTTCACCATCCTTCCGCGTATCGAGACGCGGGAAAGGTGTCAAAAGTTCCTTCCGCTTCAGTATATCACTACGCTACGCCGAGCGCACCGACTGCGGCGCCATCTCCCCCTCGCCAGCGGAGGCGCGGGTGGTCAGCCACACCCCATACAGCACCATCACCGAACCCAGCGCGGTGTACATCCCCAACGGCTCCTTGAGCCACAGCACGCCCATCAGCGCACCAAACACAGGTTGGACGAAGATGAAAACACCCATGCTTCCCACATGGTGCCGCTCCATCAGCACAAACCACACCGCGTAACAGAACGCGCTGTTTACCATGCCCAGATAGAACACAGCACCAAGCACGGCGGGGGCAGGGGTGGTTGATGAACCCATCCAGAACAGATACGCCGGGATTGCTAGCGCGAGGGTTGCTCCAACGCTCTCCCAGAACAGCACCCCGATTCCGCTATATCGGCGCGTTAATCCCCGCGAAAGCACCGTGCCCGTCCCCTCTACCAACACCGACGCCGCCACCAGCAGGTTGCCGACCAGCGAGCCGCTGTTGTTCAATGGCGGCACTAGCCCGCGGTTAATCAGCAAGTACGCCCCTGCGAACCCCAACGCCATGCCCCATACGGACTGGCGCGACATGCCCTCGCGAAGCAGTAGCACCGACATCAACGCCATTACCAACGGCTCGCCCGCCAGCAAGAGGGTGGCGTCCACGGCGGTGGTGTACTTCAGCCCCACGAACACCAGAATGTGCACTACCCCCAGAGTCAGCGCCCCCAGCCCTACGGCGCGAATCCGGTCGCGGCGCGGCAGACCCAGCGGCACGCGCAGGACAAAACGGGCGAACAGCGGTAGCAAGAGCATGGCAATCGCCCAACGTGCCCATGCCAGCGTGACCGACGGAACCCCTCCATTGATGGCGAACTTCGCCATCGGGTACGCCGCCGCCCACAGCACGTTGATGAGGAACAACAGCGCCGCGTCAAGCATGACTCGGCTCCACGAAGGGCAAGGGGGTCACCTCGGCGTGAACAGGCGACGGCTCGCAAAGGACGGTGACCGTTGTGCCCGGCGCGAGGTACTCGTTGCGCAGGTAACCCAGCGCGATAGGCGCACGAAGCGACAGCGAGCGTACCGCGCTGGTCACCCAGCCGGCATCCGGGCGGTCATCCGTGCGAATGGTAGCGCGATGTGGCGGCAGAACGTCTTCCCGCAGGCGCAAACCCACCAGCGAACGGTTGGTGTGTCCCCGCGCGACGATGCGGTGTATCACCTCTTGCCCCGTGTAGCATCCCTTGGTGAAGCTGATAGCCCGTTCGCCCAACCCCGCTTCGAGGGGAATGGTGTTTTGGTCCATGTCGATGCCGAACAGGGGAATCCCCGCTTCCACGCGACGGATGTTCCACGCCTCGTAGCCTGTGGGCTTCACGCCCGCATCGAGCAGGGATCGCCACAGCGCACGTGCCGACTCCGCGGGAGCCATCACGTCGTATCCTGCCTCGCCACAGCGGTCAGTGCGCACCAGATGCGCAGTGTGTCCTTGCCACACGGCGCAATGAGAGTGCCACAGTGGCAGTGGCGACTGCAAACCAAACGCCTCCAGTGCACGCGCCGAGCGCGGACCGGCAACGTGTAGGAGCACATGGCTTGCGGTAAGGTCCTCGACCTGCACCTCTTCCATGATAAGGAACTGTTCTAACCGCTCGTGCACGGTGTGGCGCGTGTGGGGCGGGGTGATGACCAGCACAGCGTCGTCGATGGCGAACAGCACCATATCCGAGAGCAGTTGACCGGTCGGCTTCAGTAGGCAGGAGTAGGTGCCGGTACCGGAATGCTGGAGGGGCAGGATGTCCTGGCTCAGCTGTCCCTGCAGGTAGGAGATACGGTCTTCACCGGTGACGCGCAGTTTGCCGGTCGCACTCATGTCCACGACGCCCGCTTTTTGGCGCAGAGCGAGGTACTCCGCGTGCGTGTCGCCGTAGGAGAGTGGTACGCTCACACCAAGCCATTCGCCCCATCTCGCGCCTAGTGAGCGGTGTTGTTCGTGCAGTAGTAGCGTCATGGGTGCTCCAAGAAAATTGCCCCGTCGGCGCAGGGCAATGCGCATCGATCAGTGCACCACGTGTGATAGCCCTTTGGTGCCGGAGGAGGGATTCGAACCCTCACGCCTTTCGGCACCCGCTTTTGAGGCGGGCGCGTCTACCGTTCCGCCACTCCGGCACTCACTGCCTATCACTACCTAAAAGTATAAACGGAAGTGGAGCAAAAGTCAACGGGACAAAACCCTGGATGACATGCTCACCTGCTGTTCCATGCCCAGAATCTTGCGCAAGAAGCGTCCGGTGTAACTTGAATCGACCTGTGCTACCTGCTCGGGCGGTCCCTCCGCGACGATATAGCCGCCTTCCGCCCCACCCTCGGGACCGAGGTCGATAATCCAGTCGGCGGTTTTGATCACGTCCAGATTGTGTTCGATCACCAACACGGTGTTGCCGTTATCTACCAACCGGTGCAGGACGTTAAGCAGTTTCTCGATGTCCGCGAAATGCAAGCCGGTGGTAGGTTCGTCCAGAATGTACAGCGTTTTGCCAGTGGCCCGCTTGGAGAGCTCGGTGGCAAGCTTCACACGCTGTGCCTCGCCGCCCGAGAGGGTGGTCGCCGGCTGACCGAGTTTGATGTAATCCAGTCCCACATCGTGCAGGGTCTGCAGTTTGCGGGCGATGGGCGGAATGGCTTTGAAGAACTCCAGCGCCTCTTCCACCGTCATGTCCAGCACGTCGGCGATGGATTTGCCCTTGTAGCGCACCTCCAGCGTCTCGCGGTTGTAACGCTTGCCCTTACACACCTCACAGGGCACATATACATCGGGTAGGAAGTGCATCTCGATCTTGATGATGCCGTCGCCTTTACACGCCTCGCACCGCCCGCCCTTCACGTTGAAGCTGAACCGCCCAGGCTTGTAGCCGCGCACTCTGGCGTCCTGTGTGCTAGCGAACAGTTCGCGAATCATATCGAAAACGCCCGTGTAGGTCGCCGGGTTCGAGCGCGGCGTGCGCCCGATAGGCGACTGGTCGATGTCCACCACCTTGTCAACGTGCTCCATACCGTCCACCCCATCGTGCGCGCCCCATAGCGGATGCGAGCCGTAGATGTGGTGCATCAGGCGCGGATAGAGCGTTTCCTGAATCAGCGTGGACTTGCCCGAACCCGACACGCCCGTGACGCACACGAACACCCCCAGCGGGATGCGCACAGTGATGTTCTTCAGGTTGTGCTGGCGCGCACCGCGAATGGTCAGCCAGCGGTCGCCCAGCTGGCGACGGATGAGGGGGACAGGAATCTGTCGTTTGCCACTGAGGTACTGTCCGGTGATAGATTGCTCGCAGGCGAGGATGTCCTCCACTGTGCCCTGCGCCACCACGTAGCCGCCGTGCTCGCCTGCGCCCGGACCGATGTCGATGATATGGTCGGCGGTGCGGATGGTCTCTTCGTCGTGCTCTACTACAATGATGGTGTTGCCTAGATCGCGCAGGTGCAGGAGGGTATGGATCAGTTTCTGGTTATCGCGCTGATGCAAGCCGATGCTTGGCTCGTCCAGAATGTACAGCACACCCATCAGCCCACTGCCGATCTGTGTTGCCAGCCGGATGCGCTGTGCCTCACCGCCCGCCAGCGTCGCCGCGGGGCGGTCCAGCGTTAGGTAGCCCAGCCCTACGTCCAGCAGGAACCCTAGCCGCGTCTGGATCTCGCGTAGGAGCTGGTGTGCAATGTGGCGATGGCGCTCGGAGAGTTTGGCGGGCAGTTCATCGAAGAACCGTTGCGCCTCCTCCACCGACAGCGCGGTGAGCTGCGCGATGTTCAGCCCGCCAACCGTCACCGCCAGGCTTTCGTCCTTCAGGCGCAGTCCCTTGCATTTCGGACACGGCTTGTCCGACATGTATCGCTGGAGCCACTCGCGTACGTTCTCGGACTCCGTCTCGTTATAGCGCCGCTGGAGCATGGTCACGATGCCTTCAAACTCGCTATCGAAATAGCGGGTGCGTCCCCAACGGTTGCGGAAGGTAACGGTCACGTTGCCCTCTACGCCGTAGAAGAGCGCGTGGCGCTGGTGCTCGTTCAGCTGGGCGATGGGGGTATGGATGGTGAAGCCCAGCTTCTGCGCCACGCCGCGCAACAGCCCCTCGTAATAGGGCATCAGCCCATCTTTGCCGGCGAAGGGTTCTATGGCGCCCTCGGCGATGCTCTTGCTGGGGTCGGGCACGATCAGGGCGGGGTCGAACTCGGTTTTGAAGCCCAGCCCGTGGCATTCGGGACACGCCCCATAGGGACTGTTGAACGAGAAACTGCGCGGCTCGATCTCGGGCAGGCTGATACCGCACACCGCGCAGGCGAAGTTCTCCGAGAAGACCAGCTCCTCCCCGTCCACGACCTGCGCGAGCACCACGCCCTGTCCCATGCGAATGGCGGTCTCCACCGAGTCCGCGATGCGTTTCTCGATGCCTGCGCGGATGACGATTCGGTCCACCACCACCTCGATGTGGTGTATCTTATAGCGGTCCAGGGTGGGGATGGGCTGTTCGCTCAGGTCTATCAGTTCGCCGTCCACGCGCAGGCGGGTGTAACCAGCCTTGCGAGCGTCTTCCATCTCCTTGCGGTATTCGCCCTTGCGCCCGCGCACGATGGGAGCGAGCATCTGCAGGCGCGTTCCTTCGGGCAGAGCCAGCAGGGTGTCCACCACCTGCTCGGTGGTTTGCTGGGCGATTTCGCGTCCGCACTGCGGGCAGTGCGGGATGCCAATGCGCGCGTACAGCAGGCGTAGATGGTCGTAGATCTCGGTGACGGTGGCTACTGTGGAGCGTGGGTTTTTGCTGGTGGACTTCTGGTCAATGGACACGGCGGGCGACAAACCGATGATGTGGTCTACATCGGGCTTGTCCATCTGCCCAAGGAACTGGCGCGCGTAGGCGGAGAGGGACTCCACATATCTGCGCTGTCCCTCGGCATAGATGGTGTCGAACGCCAGACTGGACTTGCCCGACCCCGAAATGCCAGTGATCACTACCAGCTTATCGCGCGGAATCTCGACCGTGATGTTTTTCAGGTTATGTTGGCGCGCACCGCGAACAATGATTTTGTCCTGAGGCATGGCGAACCTTCGTCATCCGGGGAGTTTACATCAAGGATTGTAGCACATCGAGCAGGCAGGAAGCAACCGATTTAGTGCGGAAAGAGGCATAGATAGACCTAAAACAATCAGGACCGTTCACGCGGTTGAGGCATGGCGCGGTCGAAGATGCGCGCATTGGGTACACGCTGAAGAACTTTTCGGAAAGGCTTGTTTGGCCCGATCAGTATGATCACATAAGTATCCTCTGGAAAGGAAATCTCCGTTGTCAGCCGTTTCAGCAGATTCTCGGTGCGTCTTTGGCTATAATACCCGTACCATGCCACGTGGGGAACCACCTCCAGTACATAGAGGGGTTGGTGTACCATGTGCTTTACATGCTTGCGTACCAAATATGCCGTTCGTACCTCGGCGTATGCAGCCAACTGAGATCGAATCCCTGCCACCTGTTCGGTGGTTAAATCGTGTGGTTCAAACTGGTCCCGTGGTATCACTTTAGAACGCTCTTCTTGCGCGGCTTCCAGCTCCGCCAGATACTGCTCTGCCCTCTCGGCGTACTGCTTAGCTTGCTCGTCCAGCCCGTGTTCTCTCGCAAATTGGTACGCAGTGTATAGAGCGTTCAGTGCGGTCTGATCGTTCGACTGCATCGCGCGGTTCAGGTAGTCAAGCCCTTCGGTGTCACCGTGGTTTAGCAACAACTGCCCTAGGAGATAGTTCGCGCCAGAGTGAGCCGGAGCCTGCGTTAGCAACTGACGGAGCAAAGGTATAGCCTGCTCCTCGCTTTGCAGTTCCGCCTTCAGCTGAGCCAGTTCCCAGAGTTCCTCCTCGCAGAGATGGGTTTGTTGTGCTTTGCGTTCTAGATCGGCAATTCGCTGGCGCCCCTGCTCAACATATTGGTAGTACTGCTCCCATTCCGCTTGGACAGTCTCCCGCCACATTTGGTCCAGCGCACTTGAGAGGTGCCTGTGCAGTTCCCCCAAGAAAAAGCCAGCGGCTGTTTCGGTCAGCGGTTTGTTCAGGGCTATCAGCGCTTCAATACATTGCTCGTCGCTCTGCTCGGCAGAAAGAATACCAAGCGCTATCAGACGCTCTCTGAAAGCAGGATGGGTATCATCTACCTCTGTTTGCATAGCCAAAGCCTGTTTCAATGCGAGTGCTGTCTGCTCTGTCCCGGGGCTTTCGCGCAGGCGTAAACCCGCTTCGGTGTAAGGGGCAACAGTGGGTCGCGGCTGTTCGTAGGCGAGCTTGGCAATACCATCCCATAGATCACGCCAGTGTCTTTCCTGAACTACCAACCGCACCAGAGCGGATGCATGGTGTAAGCCGGTCAGGCGTGCGCTAATGCGGTCTGCCTCGTACTCATGCAGGCGGCGTAGGGTGAATGTGTACGCGCTGAAGTAAGGCATATACCATTTCAGGAATATCCGGAAGATCCATGCTCCTCTATGCTTCCGTTCCTCCAGATGCTGGAGGATCTGTCCCCACGTTCTGTTCAGGCGGTAGATCCAGCTCGTGAAGCGGTTATGCTGTCCCTCGAGGTGTCCTAGTTCATGCGCCAGTAATGCACGGAACTCTTCTGGAGATGTCGCCTGCATCAGCGGAAGTCCAACCAGCAAATAGTTCTGGTACCAACCCAGAACGCCCACCCTCGGAATCGGCGCCACCCCTGCATTGTATTCGGGTGTCACTAGCACGCGGTGAATCGGTGGGGTGTGGAGAGACTGTTGCAGGTTCTTGATGGTACGGAACAGACGCGGAGCCATCTTTGCTGTTAATTCTATCCCTTCCGGCGGTTCGATGGTTACCCGCATCGCCCGCACAAGGATGCCCAAAAAGACCAACAGGGGCACTAACAGTTTCCATAATGACGGATGGGAGGGTTACCATCACGTAAATCACAGTGACTGTGAGTGTTAGCGTGACGGCGACCACAAGCCAGATGTAGAAGTATCCCAAACCAGCCAGCAGAGCGACCCGAAAACGGTAGGCGAAAGGATGTCGGCGCGAGTAATCTTCCAGTCGCCTCACCATCGCCTCGAATCGCTCAGGGGTCATCGCCCTTCCTAACTACCTCTCTTGCGTAGTAGCAGTGAGCGCGAGCTACCCGCTACCCAAAACTAGCCAAGAGGTTCGACCGCAGGAACGCCTCGGCGTAGCGGGTGCCGCGGGCGTAGCCGCGCACCTTCGCCAAGCCCTCGATGTAGTCCATCACGCCGGGCAGTACGGCAAACTGGCTTTGCTGGGTCTGCATCGCCTCCAGCTTTTTGGGCAAAAAGTCGCTGATGTCCACCAGCAGGGAGGGATGCGGAAAGAGCTCTAGCACCTCATAGTAGTATAGTTCGGGCGTATACCACGGCTCGCCAAAGTCCGCCAGCACGTTTTCATAAGCCTTCCAGCGGGCTTCGTCGGTCAACGCCGAGATGGCTCGATGGTCGCGGTGCTTGTCCTCGCTCCAGTGGGTCAGGATCACGTCTGGGCGATAGTGGCGGATCAACCGCACGCATTGCTGGTAGGTCTCGCGGTCGTTCATCACACCCTGTGTGGGCTTACCTAGGATCACGCGCTCGGTGATGCCCAGTACCTGGTCGCAGGCTTGCGCCTCTGCCTGGCGAACCTGGGCGATGCTCTCCTTCTGCTCCACGCGACTGTAGCCCGTCTCGCCCGCGCAGAAAGTGACCACGAACACCTGCTTGCCCTCTGCACTCAGACGGGCGATGGCACCTCCACAGCCGATGATCTCATCGTCGGGATGCGCCGCGAATACCAGTACCCTGTGCCAATGCTCGATCATCGCTTTGTCTCCTACCGGTGATGTTGGAGTTCGCGCACCACCGCTTCGGTGTCCTTCATCCAGCGGTAATTGGGTGCATCGTTGGGGATTAGGTCACGGCTCTCACCTGCCAGCGTCCACAGATAGTACACGCGCGTGCCCGGTGCGGCGGCGATGGGATGGTAGCCCCGCTTGATCAGCAGAACGGAGTTCTCTCGGATGGGATACACCTCGTCCACGTCACCTTCGGCGGTGTACAGCCGCGCCACCCCGAAACTGTCGGCAGGCTGTACTTTGAAGAAGTACACCTCCTCCTGCTTGCTCTCGACCGGTGGGCGGTGCACGTCGTGTTTGTGGGGCGGCCAGCTAGACCAGTTTCCGGGCGGGTTGATGGTCTCGCCGACCACCAGGCGCGCCGCCGGGGTGCGCTTGTCCACGATGTCCTTCACATCGCGCCGCCAGTTCCACACGCCCACATCGCGAATCACCACCTCTTCAGGGGGTATCAGCCGAGGGGGCGATTCGGCGGGCACTCGCGTTTTGCTGATAGCTACCTCCGCCTCGTCCACCACCTGGATCTCTATTGGCGTGTGGTTGGGGGCGTAGAGGCTCCACGCATTGCCGTCAAACACACTGCGCCGCCCACCTACGTTCGGGTAGGCTTGACCGTTCACCTGCAGATGACATCTGCCCGACAGGACGACCAGCACCGCCTCGTACTCCGCCGTGTCGATCTGAAAAGCGTCGCCGGCGCTTCCCTTGAACACGCCGAACTCGATATACTGCATCTCACCCCGTTCTACGAGCGCGTTGAAGCCGCGTTCCAGCGTGAAATGCTTCATCATCGTCGCAAATCCCCCTGCCGTTCTGAAGAATCCCTCGCTTTTCTTCCCGTTATGCTTCGCCTTGCGGCTCAGCACGCCCCATAGGACACGAGAAGATATCCGCTTGCTTTAAAACGGATTCACGGGCTCGCCGTTGCGGCGCACCTCAAAGTGCAGGTGGGGTCCTGTCGCTAATCCCGTCGCGCCCACGTAGGCGATCACCTGCCCCTGCTTGACCACCGTGCCCTCGCTGACCGCCAGCGCAGAGCAGTGGCCGTACAGGGTAGCAACTCCTCCGCCATGGTCAATGATGACCGTGTTGCCGTAGCCGCGTCGGTAACCCGCGAAAATCACCTCGCCGTCTGCAGCAGCTTTGATGGGCGTGCCGTGCGGGGCGGCGATGTCCACCCCGGTATGCATGCGGTCGACTTTCAGAATGGGGTGGTAGCGCATCCCAAAGCCGGAGACAATCGGTCCGCTGACCGGGCGGATGAACCCGCCGCGGAAGGGTTTTGCCAGCCGAGCCTGCCCCCGCGGGGTCTGCTCCATCGCGCGCAGCATGGCGGCAATCTGGCGCGACTCCTCTTCCCACTCGTCCAGCGCCTGTTCTTTCAGCTCCCGGTCACGCGCGATGTCTTCTAGAATCTGCCGTTTGGTCTGGGTCTGTTGCTGGAGGAGCTGCGTTTGCTGTGCCAGCTCCGCCTCCAGCTGGGCGATCTCCCACGCCTGTTTGTCCAACTGTGCCTTCGCCTGTGCGACCTCTTGCTTGTCCTGCTGGATGGCGAGCACCAGGCGCGAATCCGCCCGGGCGATGCGTCCCAGCACATAAGAGCGGCTGATGAAGTCGTGTACATCGCGCGAGCCGAGCAGGACACGCACCGTGCTGGCGTTGCCCTGCTGGTACGCCACACGCACCCGACGCGCCAGTAGTTGCTGGCGGTGTTGCAGGCGCTGTTCCAGCTCCTTCAAACGGGCGGCGGTTTTGCGCTGGAGGGCACGTACGGTGTTCAATCGAGCGCGCACCACATGCAGGCGTTTGCGGGTGGTGTCCAGGCTCTGCTCGGTTGCCAGCAGGTCGGCGGTAACGGCACGTTCGCGCTTGCGGATACGACGGATCTCTGCACGCGCCTGTTGAATCTGTTTTTTAACCTGAGCCAGCTTCGCCTGTAACTGCGCTTTGTGGGCGGGGGTGGGCTTGGAAGAGTGCTGAGGCGGCGATGCTAGCACCGTGCATAACACCAGCAAAGTCACTACCCCACTAACTATCCATCCCTTGCGTAACCCCATGATACACCCCCTGGCGTTGCTTACACTGCCTGCAGGTATTTTCGGACGGAGAGCGTGCTGACCATACCCCCAATGACTGCTCCCAGTAAGCTCAATCCCAAGAACACCACCCAGAAAGGCATGGGCGAACCCCCCAGGCTGTCGATGAAAACCAGTTTGCGCATCACGAAGTGCGAAACCATCTGAGACACCCCGAAAATCAACCCGCAGGCGATCCATGCCCCCAGCACGCCCTGCACCACTCCTTCCAGCACGAACGGCGTGCGAATAGTGCCCGATGTGGCTCCGATGAGCTGCATGATGCGTATCTCCCGCCGCCGGGCGAAGACGGTCAGACGGATCGCGTTGTAGATGATCACGCTGGTAGCGATAAGCAGAAGAAGCGTGCCTCCGATGCCGATCCAGCGCACCACCGTCGCTACCGAAAGGATGATATCCACCTCTTCTTTGGCATCACGCACGGCGTCCACCTCCGGCAGGCTCTTCAGCCACGCGCTGACCACTCCCGTACGCGATGGGTCCTTGACCTGAATGACGAAACTGTCTGGTAAGGGGTTATACGGCAGAGCGGTGGTGATCTCCTGCTGAAGCTCCTTCTGAAACTCGGGCCACGCCTGCTCTTTGGGCTTGAAGGTGACCTGCGCGATGTCGGGATGTGCCTGCAACTGCTGGTGCAGTTCCTGGGCGCGTTGGCGTGAGACGTTGTCCCTCAGGAAGACGTCGATGGCGAACTTCGGAGGCAGGCTGTTTGCCAGCCTCTCCAGCCGCCACACGATCAGCCCGAACCCACCGAACACCGCCAGTGCCAGCGCCACCGTGCCAATGGCGGCCAGCGTCATCAAGCCGTTGCGACGCAGGTTGACCAAAGCCTCCTCAATCAGAAACTCCACGTGACTAAGGTTCATGTTAACTACGAGATGCTTCGCTGGCGCTCAGCATGACGCTGTATTGTCATTCTGAGCGAAGCGAAGAATCTCAGCCCCCCTGTGACTAAGGTTCATGCGCGTACACCCCGAACGGAACGTCACTCACAATGGTACCCCGCTCCAGCATCACCACGCGCTTGCGCATGCGGTCAATCACATATTTATCATGGCTGGCGACCAGCACCGTCGTGCCGCGGATGTTGATGTGGCTGAGCAGTTGCATGATGTCCCACGAGGTATCGGGGTCGAGGTTACCTGTTGGCTCATCCGCGAGAAGCAGGGGCGGGTCGTTAGCGATGGCGCGGGCGATGGCAACACGCTGTGCCTCGCCGCCTGACAGCTGCGCCGGAAAGCTATCGCATCGCCGCAACAGCCCAACCAGGTCCAGCGCGTTGGCGGTGCGCTTGCGTATCTCTTTGCGGGGCAGTCCCAGCACGCGCAGAGCGAACGCCACGTTCTCCCACACCGTCTTGTTGGGCAGTAGTCCAAAGTCTTGAAACACCACCCCCATCATGCGCCGGTAGTAGGGCAGATCGTGCGGAGGGATTTCGGCAACGTTGCGCCCTGCAACGATCACCTTGCCTCGCGTAGGGAGCACTTCGCGCGTGATGAGTTTGAGCAGGGTGGATTTGCCCGCTCCCGTCGCCCCAACCAGAAAAGCAAACTCCCCCTTCTCCACGCGCAGGTTGATGTTCCTCAGTGCGTGTACGCCGTTGGGATATGTGACCTCTGCCTCTTGAATCTCTATCATCACTACCCGCCTGCTATGGTATGGTTCGCAACGCAGTGGGCAAAACCCTTTCGGCAGGAACAGCAATCGTCAATGGCGAAAGCGTAAGCAGTATTTGTGAAAGCAGGTGTGGGATTGAGAGCAGTCGCGATAGTGCTGGTGAGCGTGATCGCCTTGCTGGCCGGGGTCGGTGGAACGCAGGCGCAAGGATTGACGGTGGGTCAGGGCGTTTTTACCGACCGGGACGGCGGCACGCATCGCTGGCAGGTGACCCCAGCGCACAGCCTGCAGTGGGACGGAGGGCTGTATCTGCCTGCAGGGGTGTGGTTCACACCGCAATCGCTACGTGCGGACGCCACCGAAGCCGACTTCCAGCGTGACGAGCGCCTGCTAGACGCGCTGGCACAGGCGGGTATTTCCGATGTGTGCGTGGTGCCACGCGAAGCGGGCAATGTAGTCTCGGTAGAACGCTGGCAGAGGCTGGTGGATGCGCTGGAATCGCGCAACTTTCGCTACGGCATTTCGCTGGGCGAAGCGGGATTACCCATCGCTCAAGGCTATGTGGTTGCGCCTGCGTCCAACCGCATTGCCAACATCGTGCAGGGGGGAGTGGTCGTCTTTCGCACCCCTTACGCCGACCACGCGCTGGCATTCGTGGTAGATACACACGACAACAGCGTGCTCAGCCGCTCGCGCGTGAACGTAGAGCAGGGCGTCGGTCGCCTACCACTGCAAATGGCAGAGGGCGTGCGGGCGGTGATGGTTGCGTATCCTCACCGTCCACTGGCGGATTCAGGGGGGTTCGTGCCCGACGTGTGGGAGGGCTACGATGGATGGCGCGATAGCGTTTTACAAACGCTCGGCAAGGTGCGGTTCGGGAAGGGGCTTCGCTTTTTTGCCGACCCGCTCGGTCGGTGGACACCGCCTTCGGACGATCAGGGCATTGTGCCATCGTCGGAGATGTTCCGACTGGGCTTCGAGGCGTTTCTGGCACGCAAGTACCAGACTCTGGAGAACCTGATGAGCGCATGGGCGCTCTCCGAGCGGAATCTGGAGTCTTTCGCCGACGCGGCGCGCCAGCTCGCGCTCTGGCGGGGGCAAAAGGGGCTACCTCTGCTCTATGACCTGCAAACGGGCAATCTGCGCCGGGTGGAAGCCTCCCGATGCGCCTACTGGACGGACATCAACCAGTACCTGCGCGAGTCCCTGCAGGATTCGGCGGACCGCATGGCGGTGGTTCTGCGCTTGCATGGAGCGGATGTGCCCGTGCTGGTGGGCTGGCAGAGGTTTCATCCCGTATACGTCAGCACGCAGAACCAGCCGGGCATCGAAGGGTTGCTGGTGGTAACCGCCGAGCGCGGTTTTAACCTCGCGGTCAAAGCGATGGCGCTGGCGATGGGGCAGGCAACGGAGAGCGTGCGCCCCACGTGGCTGGTGAGCATGGTCACGCGCGACCTCAAGCAGGACTACGCAGACAGCCAGAGCCTGCACAGCGAAGCCGAGACGCTGGCTCAGGCGGGCAGTCGTGGCTGGTTCTTTCGCATCACCGAGAACACGGTGGACGTCACCGTCCTGCAGTGGCTACGCGCTTTTCAGCAGTCCGCGCAGGCACGAGCCGAATGGCAGGAGGCGCCCAAAGTGCTGTTCTTCCCGCAATCGGCTTCGGGTATCTGCGAAGTGAGGCGACTGCCTGGGGGGGGGTGGTGGCTCCCCTCCGTGCGACCGGGGGCGATCGTCAACGTCGGGCAGAACTATCGTGCCTACCAGATCAGCACGCTGGGGGGTCAGCAGTACGTGATGTGGGCGGCGGACCGGGAACGCAAGACCAGCTTTCGCCTCACCGAGCCGCGCGTGTTCACCGCACAACTGCCCGATGGCACGCCAGTGAAGGTCAGCGGCAAAGGGCGCAGTTTCTCGATGACCCTGCCCACCGTGCCCGTGGTGTTCACCAACAGCGGCACGCTGTTCCCGGTGGAGGCGGCGGAGGACGCCGTCAACGAACTGGCGCGACTGATCAAGGTGGGTGAGTCCCGTCGCACCGATGTGGGCACGGCTCGCTTCCGCTGGCAACAGGCGCGCGACAACCTGCGGTCGGGACAGGTGTACACCGCCTACTTACTCGCCAGCGAGGCGCTGAACGAGTTGATCCAACGTCTCGCTCAGTACCTGTGGATGGAGGCAGAGACGGCAGACGAGAGCAATTTCGACGAGGTGCTGGAACGCCCGTGGGCGAGCGACGGCAAAATCGTTCGGCTGGAGAACTATAACGACCCGCCGGCGCGGGGCTATTTCCTGCGCTACCGATTTGCGGTGAAAGAGGAAGGCAGTTACACTATGTGGGTGGCGCGCCGGGCGGAAGGCGTTTCCCCCCTGCTGTGGAGTATCGACGACAACGCGCCCCAGCCTCCCGAAAGCAACGTGCTCGTCGGCGAGTACGGCGAAGGGTTCGGGTGGACGCGCCTGGGGACGGTCAGGCTATCGCCCGGCTTCCACACGATCGAACTGCGGGTGGTCAACCGTGTGGGCGACAGCAGTACGCCGTATGTGCAGTGGTGTGATGTGGTGCTGTTGACCGCCGAGAACCTCATCCCGCAGGGCACTGCCAAGCCGCCGGTCAGGTAGGGACACCGATGCAAAAGCCCGCTTCGCCTACCATCAGTTTCTTCAGAGCTCTGCGCAACGCCACCGGTGACGCCTACGACCGATTGGGGTTGACGCTGGCTAGCAGTCTGCTCTGGTTCGCGGCATCGATGGCAGGGGTAATGGCTATCAACGCACTTGCGCGCCCTCAGCCCGCGCTGGTGACATTAGGCGCGCTGTTCGTCGGGGGCGTACTGCTCGGGGAGGCATGGCTGGGATGTGTGTATCTCGCCTACCGTATCGCCACGCGCGACGAGCCGTCCCTGCTGTGTTTTGTGGAAGCGTGGCGGAGTTTGGGGTGGAAGACCCTGTGGCTGTCGGTGATCCAGACCTTTGTGACGCTGGTCATCCTGGCGAACATCGCGCTCTATCTGCAGAGCCCACTGATATTCCTGCGCGTGTTTGGGGTAGTGATTCTGTACGTTCTGCTGTTGTGGTTAACCGCGGTGCTGTATCAGTATCCGCTTTTGGTGGAGCATGTGTTCGGCGCGTATGTGGGCGAGCAGAGCAAGACAGGCTGGCTGAGACGGGTCTTGCGGCGGTCGTTACTACTGACCATCGGCAATCTGCCCTTCAGCGCGGGGATGTTTGCCATCGTGGTGGCGTGGGGCATTTTCTGCTTTGTCAGCGTGGTTGGGCTTGCGCTGATGTTTGCGGGGTTTGTTTCGTTGGCGGTTCTACACTGGACACGCGCGCTATTGGTCAACTATGGCGTCATCATCCCTCCGCCCGAGCCGGAGGTGGTGCCGGATGAGCAGTTTCGCATTCCCGACGAGTAACTCGTGATTGCCAATATCACACAAGGAGGGTGTAGGAGGATGTTTGAAGTAACCTGTCTGGGCATTCTGGTGGCAGATGTGGTTGGCAAGCCCATCGATACCTATCCCGAGCGGGGTCGCCTGAACCTGGTGGAGCGAATGGAACTGCACAGCGGTGGCTGTGCGGCAAACACGGGCGTCTCGCTGGCGAAGATCGGCATCAAGACAGCTGTCATCGGCAAGGTGGGCAACGACGGCTTTGGGGATTTTCTAGTGCAGGTGCTACAGAAGCACGGCATCGACACGCGCGGTGTGAAGCGCGACGAGAAGGAGGCTACCAGCGCCACGATGGTTATGGTGCACAGCGACGGCGAGCGCTCGTTCCTGCACTATATTGGGGCGAACGCGACCCTGCGCCTGGAAGATGTGGACATGGACCTTGTGCGCCAAAGCAAGGTGCTCCATGTGGCCGGCGCGCTGGTCATGCCGGGCATTGACGGCGAGCCGACGGCGCAACTCCTGCGCCGCGCCAAAGAGATGGGTGTAATCACCAGCTTTGACACCGTTTGGAACGCTAACAGCGGGTGGATGCAGACGATTAAGCCCTGCCTGCCCTACGTGGATTACATCATACCCAGCATCGAGGAAGCGAAGATGCTTACCGGCAAAGAGGAGCCCGAAGATATCGCACAGGTCTTTCTGGACCATGGCGTGAAGGTCGTTGGCTTGAAGATGGGCGAGCGGGGCTGTTATATTCGCACCCCGGAGGTGAAGCTGGCTATCCCGCGCTATCAGGTGCAGGCGGTAGATGCGCTGGGCGCGGGCGATGCGTTTGCGGCGGGGTTCCTCACCGGCGTGGTGAAAGGTTGGGATCTGGAGCAGACGGGGCGGTTTGCAAACGCGGTGGGGGCTTTGTGTGTGACCGCCCTTGGCGCCACGACAGGCGTGCGTTCGCTAGAGGAGACGCTGGAGTTCATGCAAAAGACGCCGATGGTTTCGAACTGAGAGGACTTCCTACCAAAAGAGGATAACCTCAATCGTGAGGTCGAGGCTTGGTGGTGAGAGCAATGCGGAAGGTGCAACGGCGAATGTCTACGGGCATCGCCGGGCTGGACGAAGTGCTCGGTGGTGGGCTCATTCCTCAGCGTGCGTACCTCTTGCGGGGTGCTCCGGGCACAGGCAAGACACTGGTCGGACTGCATTTCCTAGCGGCGGGCGCACGGCGCGATAACCCATTGTTCATTGCGATGGAAGAGCCCGAGTATAAAATCCGTCAAAGCGCCGCCAGCATGGGGTTGGACCTGCGTGGGGTACACTTTCTGAACCTCAGTCTATCTTCGGAGTTTTTTGCTCAGGCACAGACCTATGACCTGTTTGCGCCAGCAGAAGTAGATCGCTCGCCCACGACCAACTTGGTGGTGGAGCGCGTACGCGCGCTAAAGCCCAGCGGGTGTTTGTGGATTCGATGACCTACTTCCGCTACCTTGTGCCCAATGAGTTCGAGTACCGCAAGCAGGTCTTGTCGTTCCTGCGCTTTCTGGCGGACCAGGGCGCGACGGTGATGTTCACCTCCGAAAGCACTGTTCTGGCGCCGGATGATGACCTGCAAGCACTCAGCGATGGGGTCATCCATCTGGAGATGAACGGTGGCAACAGACGGCTGAGCGTGACCAAAATGCGGTGCAGTGCGTTCCGCTTGGGATGGCATGCCCTGCGTATCGATAAGCGGGGTCTGCGCGTATATCCCCATCTGCTTCCCGATCCCGGGCGTTTTACTGCCGTTCAGGAACAGATTCCGTCGGGCATGCCTGCGCTGGATGAGCTTCTGCATGGCGGACTGGAACGGGGCACCATTGTGTTGATCACGGGTGCAAGCGGGGTCGGCAAGACCACGTTGGGGATGCAGGTCATGAAGGAGGCGGCTACACGGGGGGAGCGATCGGTGGTATACACGTTCGAGGAGGAAGTGGCGCATATCCTGAGCCGGTGTGCCGCAGTGAGCATCCCTGCGAGGGAGATGAGCGAGCAGGGAACGCTCTCGTTGGTAAAGGTAGAGCCGTTACAGCATTCCGCCATCGAGTTCGCCTACCTGGTGCGCGACGAGGTGGAGAGGCGTGGGGCGCGCATCGTCATGATAGATAGCGTGGCAGGCTATCGACTGGCTCTGCATGGGGAAGACCTGGTGGGGCAACTGCACGCGCTGTGTAAGTGGCTACAAAGCCGCGGCGTGCTAACGCTTCTGATCAACGAGACGCATGCCGTGTCGGGTCCATTGCTGGTCAGCGAAGTGGGGCTGAGCGATCTCGCGGACACGGTGCTGTTCCTGCGCTATGCGGAGAAGTACGCCCCTGAACGAACGGAGCTGACGCGGATCATCGGCGTGTTGAAGAAGCGGCTGAGCGACTTTGACCACACCGTTCGGGAGTTTCGCATCACCGCGCAGGGTGTTCAGATAGGACAGCCGATCCCTCATTGGCGCAACATCGTGGCAGACACACCAGTGTGGGGAGAGCGACCATGAATCGCCTGCTTCTGATGCTGGCAAACCGAGCGAACCTGCGCCTGCTCGAGGAGACGCTAGCGGTGCGTTACACCGCTACCCCGTTCGACGAGTCGCGGTATCGCGGCTCCTTACGCTCATGTGACCTGGTGATTGTGGACGGTGTCATGCTGGAGCGATACATGGACGCCATTTCGCAGGCGAAACAAGACGCTCTGCCGACGTTTCTGCCAGTTCTGCTCGTGACCTCACGGCAGGGAGCCGGGTTGGCAACGCGCAATCTGTGGAGGTCTATTGATGGAGTGATGCTCACACCGATTCAGCGGGTGGACCTCCAGGCGTGGGTGGAGGTGATGTTGCGAACGAGACAGCTCTCTCTGGAGCTGTATCAGCGCAACCAGGAGCTGGAGGCGTTTGTACATGCCGTAACGCACGAGCTGCGTGCCCCGCTACGTGCCATGACGGGCTTCGCCGAGGCGGTGATGGAGGATGCCGGACTGCCGACAGACAGTGAGCCCTTCAGATACCTCCAGCGCATCGCCGAAGCGGCGCAGGAGATGAAGCGGGTTCTGGATTCTCTGCTGACCTTTACTCGTCTCGGCAGGGAAGTGGAGATTCAACCAGTGTGGCTGAAGCCGCTGATAGACATCTGCTTGCGCGAGCTAGAACAGGAAATCACCCGGACGATGGCGCAGATAGAGTACAGCCTACAGTGCGAAGTGGTGGAATCCGATGCTTTGCTACTCAAGACGGTTATGAACAATCTGATTTCCAACGCGTTGAAGTTTCGCTTTAAGGAGAGACCGGTTTACGTACATATCTCCGCTTATCCGCGCGGAGAGTTCTGCCGTATCGAGGTGCAGGACAACGGCATCAGCATCCCACCCGAGGATACCGAGCGGGTGTTCGCTCCCTTCACGCGACTGCACGGCGTGGAGGAGTATCCGGGTGTGGGGTTGGGGTTGAGTATCGTCAAAAAGGCGGTCACATCCATGAACGGACGATGTGGGGCGGTGTCACGCCTCAACGAGGGAAGCACGTTCTGGATCGAACTGCCGCTGACAGAGGATAACGGCGATGAGAGTGCTATTGATAGATGAGAACCCGAACGACCGGGAACTGATTAAGAGGTATTTGCGCAAACACATTGCGGACCTGCACGTGATCGAAGTGCCAAATCACGAACGCTTCAAGAAGGCGCTGGAAAGCGGAGGCTTTGATATCGTGCTGACTGACTATCATCTGCACTGGTCGGATGGGCTGACGGTTCTACAAGCCGTTAAGCTTCAGTATCCGCATATCTCCGTCATCATGGTGACCGATTCGGGGAGCGAGGAGATCGCCGTACAGGGGATGCGCGAAGGGCTCAGCGACTATGTGCTGAAAGGGCATTTGGCGCGCCTGCCCAATGCGATGGTAGAGGCTATCGAGCGCGAAAGGCTGAAGCAGGAACACGCCGAGGCGGTTCAAGAGCTCCAACGGTCGCACCAGGCGCTTCAGGAGGCGATGAAGCAACTGCAGGAGACGCAACAGCAGGTGATTCAACAGCAGCGCCTGCATGCACTGGGCGAGATGGCAAGCGGGATTGCGCACGACTTCAACAACGCGCTCACACCCATTCTGGGGTTGACCGAGCTTCTGCTCGATAATCCCAGCGTCACTGTGGACCCACAGGTGCGTCGGTATCTGGAGATGATTCACACCGCGGCGCAAGATGCTGCGCAGACGGTTAGCCGTCTGCGCGAGTTCTACCGCCCTCGGGGACGCGCGGAGTTGCGCCAATCGGTAGACGTGAATGAACTAGTGCAGGAGACGGTGGAACTGACCTCCCCGCGCTGGCGGGAACAGGCGGAAGCGAAAGGGGCTTTCATCCACATGCATGCCGACCTACAGCCTGTCCCCCTCGTTTCGGCAAACGGTGGCGAACTGCGGGAGGTGCTGCAGAACCTTATCTTCAACGCGGTAGATGCGCTTCCGCGCGGCGGCGATATTATCATCCGCACCCGCACGGTGAGCGAATCGGCGCGGTGCTGGGTGGTGATGGAGGTGGAGGATAACGGCATTGGGATGGACGAGGAGACGCGCGCCCGCTGTTTCGAGCCGTTCTTCAGCACCAAAGGGGAGCAAGGTTCGGGATTGGGGCTGGCGATGGTATACGGTATCGTTCAGCGGCACGATGGCAGAGTCGATGTAGACAGCACAGTGGGCAAGGGAACGGCGGTGCGGGTGCACCTGCCTGTGGATCCCGTGCAAACCACCGCTATGGTCGTTCGAGAGGATTCCGCCCCTCAGCGTCCTCTGCGAATCCTGTGCGTGGAAGACAAGCCCCTCGTGCGTGAAGTTATCGTGGAGCATCTGCTCAGGCAGGGGCACACGGTAGAAGTGGCGTCGGACGGCAAGCAGGGGCTAGAGCGGTTCCTAGCGTCGCGCTACGACCTGGTGATCACCGACTTGGCGATGCCTGTCATGAACGGGGAACAGTTGGCAGTGGAGATCAAGAAGATTGCCCCCAACAAGCCCATCATTTTGCTCACCGGTTTTGGCGACCCGCGCCTGGCGCAAAACGCTTATTCCGACCTGGTGGACTGTGTGTTGATTAAGCCCGTTACGCTTTTCGCGCTGAGGCAAGCCATTGCCAAGGTCACCGCGGAGTAGGGTATCATCAATGCGAAAACTTGCCGACGGAGGAGAAAATGTCGCAACCACTGGTTGGGATACTGATGGGCAGTGATTCGGACCTGCCGGTGATGAAGCAGGCAGCGGAGGTGCTGGAGCAGTTTGGCGTTCCGTATGAGATGCGCGTGTCTTCGGCGCACCGCACACCGTTTGATACCATCGAGTATGCCCGCACGGCGTACGAGCGCGGCTTGCGGGTGATTATCGCCGGCGCGGGGGGCGCGGCACACCTGCCGGGTGTACTGGCTGGCGTGACCACTTTGCCGGTGATCGGCGTGCCTATCGAGAGCAAGCTGCAGGGGCTGGACTCTCTGCTCTCCATCGTGCAGATGCCGTCGGGGGTTCCGGTGGCAACGGTAGCCATCGGCGGCGCACGCAACGCAGGCATTCTGGCGGTGCAGATACTGGCAACAGGTAACCCCGAACTGCACGCCAAGCTGGTGGAGTTCAAACAGCAGCTCGCCGAGCAATCGCGTGAGAAGAACCGGAAACTACAGGAAGGATAGATGGAAGACAAGCGTTTGCGGCTAACTCAACTGGTACGCTGTGCGGGTTGAGCGAGCAAGCTGGGACCCACCCAGCTGGCGCAGGTTCTGCGTCAGTTCCCCGACATCGCTCATCCCGACCTGCTGGTAGGGGTTGACACCCGCGACGATGCAGGAGTGTTTCGCGTCCGCGAGGACCTGGCGCTCGTGCAGACGGTGGATTTCTTCACGCCCGTCGTGGATGAGCCCTACTGGTACGGCGCCATCGCTGCCGCAAACAGCTTCAGCGACGTGTACGCGATGGGGGGCACACCGCTCACCGCGCTGAACCTGGTGTGCTTCCCCATCGACAGCGCTCCCGCGGACATCCTCGCGGACATCCTGCGCGGCGGCTACGATAAGGCACAGGAGGCTGGCGTGGTGATACTGGGTGGGCACAGCGTGGACGACCCCGAGCCCAAGTACGGGATGGCGGTGACGGGAGTGGTGCACCCGCAGAAGGTGATCACCAACGCCGACGCCAAGCCGGGCGACCTGCTGGTGTTGACCAAACCGCTGGGCACGGGCATTATCACCACGGCAGCCAAGTTCGACGAGTGCCCTGCCGACGTGCTGGATGAGGCAATACGGGTGATGGCAGCGCTCAACGCCGGCGCAGCGCAGGCGATGCAGGAAGTGGGCGTGCACTCCGCCACAGACGTCACCGGATTCGGGCTGATCGGGCACCTGCACCAGATGGCGCAGGCAAGCGGGGTGGCGATACGCCTCCATGCCGGGCGGGTTCCGCTGTTACCAGCGGCGGAGCGGTTGGCTCTGCAGGGCAACACCACGCGCGGAGGAAGCCTGAACCGCGAGTATGTGGCAGAGCTTCTGCGCTTTAGCGACCGCGTGCCGCTATCTCTACAGCATGTTCTGCTCGACCCTCAAACGTCCGGGGGACTGGTGATCGCGGTGGAGCCGGAGCGTGTGTCCGCACTGTTAGAGGCACTGCACGCCCGCCAGACCCCTTGCGCCGAGGTCATCGGAGAGGTTCTGGAAGGACAGCCGGGGCAGATTGTGGTGGAGTAGTGCAGCTATTGCACGATTCCTGAGCCGTCAATGGGGAAGGAATCCAACACTACTAGCACCCCGTGCGACTCCGCCAGCGAGCGGGCGTTGCCGGTAACGCCCTTCCCCGCTACCACGGGCAGAGTGTTCCATCCCCGTTCACGCAGCACCGCCGCCCGTTCCAACGCACGCTCTACGTCGCTTTCGTCCACAGTCCACGAGATCTCCCATACCATCAGCCACTCTTCGTCGGTGGTGCGCCGCCGCCCAGTAACCAGTAGGTCTATCGCCAGAATCTGCTCCCACTCTTGTTTGCTCAGCGGACGTTGGTCATACAGTGAGTCAATCATCTGCCCTTTATCGACAACTCTCAGCCGGCGGAAGAAAAGCCCTAGGATCGCGGTGGCGTTGGCGCGGTAGTAGGATTCCAGATGGAATCCCTTCAGCTCGCCGACATCTTTCTGAATGCTGTCCACTCGCTCCACCAGTCTGTCCAGTCTGATGGTCAGTTCATCCACCCTGGCAGTGAGCTGTTCCAGCCTGGCAGTAAGGTCATTCACTCTGGCAGTGAGTTCATCCACCCTGGCAGTGAGCTGTTCCAGCCTGGCAGTAAGGTCATCCATTCTGGCGACGATCTGCCGATGGTGTTCGGCAAGTTGGCTCATCTTAGCGGTCAGGCTCTCTATCTGGCGGTTGTTGGCTTCCTGCTGTTCTGCAAGCTGGCGGAACCGTTTTTCGGTCTCCTCCGCGAGGCGTGTTAGCGCTTGCTCGAGGCGGTCGGTGCGTTCAGGCAGCTGCTGATAGCGTTCAGGCAGGAGTGCCTCCAGCAGGGGCTGTCGCCATTCTGGATGCTCCTGTAGGGCGCGGATAATGTCTTCCAGGGTTTCCCGTGCCATCTCTCTCACTCCACTGTATTATACCACAGGGGCTATTTGGGCTGAGCGGGCGAGGCTGGGCGGAAGGCGGGATAGCCCCGGCTCTCCATCATCTCACCGATACGGCACATCACCTCCCGGCTGAAGGCGTCCCGTGCCTGACGGTCGCTCTCGTAGCGCTGGGCGAACTGCTCGTAGTACATCGGCTCGCCGAAGATGACCTTCAGGCGATGCCAACGGGGCAGGCGGGGGTCGGCGGGCAGGATTTCGCGCGTGCCGATGACCGCAGTAGGCACCACGGGCGCACCGCTCATCTTTGCCAACAGTGCCACGCCGGTCTGAGGCTCCAGCAGGTAGCCATCTCCACTGCGTGTGCCCTCGGGGAACATAATCAACACTTCGCCTAGGCGGAGCACCTCCAGTGCCGTGCGCAGTGCCTGGCGGTCGGCGGCGTTCTGGTGCACCGGGAAACAGCCCATGCGCCGAATGTACCAGCCCAGAAGGGGTATCTTGAACAGCGGCGCCTTGCCCATGAAACAGCAGCGGCGAGGCCAAGCAGCGCATCCCACCACTGGCGCGTCCATGTAGCTGGTGTGGTTTGGAGCCAGGATCGCCGCGCCGGGCGGGATGTTTTCGTGTCCTTCCACCTTCATCCCGAAGAAGAGGCGCAGGATGGGGCACACCACCCAGCGCGAGATCAGGTAGAGGGCTGGGCTTCGTTCGTGAACCGGGCACGGCATATCCTCAGCACCTCCTCCACCACCTGCTCCAGAGTCATGTTGTCGGTGTCGATAATGACCGCGTCGGGTGCAGGGCGCAGGGGAGCGACGTGGCGTATGCTGTCGCGCTGGTCGCGGGCAGACATGTCCAGTTTGACCTGATGGAAGGAGATGTCGATGCCTCGCTCCAGCAGTTCCTTGTGGCGTCGGCGGGCGCGTTCCTCTATCGATGCGGTGAGGAAGATCTTCACCTGCGCGTTCGGAAAGACCACCGTGCCCGTGTCCCGTCCTTCGGCGACGGTGCCGCCCTGTTTTGCGAAGTCTCTCTGCCAGTCCAGCAGTATCTCGCGCACTTCGGGGATGGCGGAAATCGGCGAAGCGAGGTTGGCGACCTCCGGCGCGCGGATGGCTTCCGTAACATCCTCGCCGTCCACCAGCACGCGCTGTTCCCCGTTGTGCTGTTGCAGGTCCACTTTCGTCGCTCGGGTCATGTCCACGATGTAGCGGGTGTCCTGCGGGCGCAGGCCGTTCTTGATCGCCTTCCATGCCAGCGCGCGATACAGCGCCCCTGTGTCCAGGTAGCGGTAACCCAGCGCCTGCGCCACCCGCTTTGCCACACTGCTCTTGCCCGCGCCGGCAGGCCCGTCGATAGCGATAACCATCTGCTTCACGGCGCACCTCCTTCCAGCTCCTGGAGCTTTCCGAAGAAGTTCGGAAAGGTTTTTTGCACGCACTCCGGGTCGGCGATGGCGATGCCCGGCACGCGCAATCCGATGAGCGCAAACGCCATCGCAATCCGATGGTCGTTGTAGGTTTGCACGGTGCCCCCTCGGGGCGTGCCCGGGTAGATGGTCAGCCCATCATCATGTTCTTCCACATTCACGCCCAGCCGTTTCAGTTCGTTTGCTACCGCGCTGACCCGGTTGCTCTCTTGATAGCGGGCGTGTTCCACGCCCCGGATGCGGGTTGGACTGTCGGCAAAGGGAGCCACCACCGCCAGCGTGATGAAGGTGTCCGAAATGTCCGACATGTTCACATCCACGCCATGCAGAGCCGAGGTGCCCGCTACTTCCACCCCATCTGGTAGCCAGCGTACGGTACATCCCATCTGTTCCAGAATGTCCACAAAGCGGATGTCACCTTGCAGGGAGTGCCGGTTCAATGCCGGGATGCGCACACGCCCGCCGGTTATCCCTGCTGCGGCGAAGAAGTAGGAGGCGGCGGTAGCATCGGGCTCGACGGGATATACCGCTTGGTCTTTCAACTGGTAGCGCTGGGGCGCGGGTACGATGATGCGTGCATGCTCTTCCTCCCAGCAGGCGTCCACCCCGAACTGTCGCATCATGCGCAGGGTCATTTGCACGAAAGGCGCGGATACTAAGGCTCCCTCAAGACGTATGGTGACCGTGCCGGAGGCGCAAGGCGCCACCATCATCAGCGCGGAGAGGAACTGACTGCTGATGTCGGCGCGCACGGCGACCTCTCCCCCTTTCAGCCCGCGCGCCCGCACCACCACGGGCGGACAACCAGTGCCCGCTTCTGAAAACGCCTCGGCTCCCAGAGCGTTGAGGGCATCCAGCAAGGGCTGGATGGGGCGCTGGCGCATCCGCGGCGTGCCGTCTATCCGATAGGTTCCCTTGCCTAGCGCGACCAGCGCGGTAAGGAAGCGCGCCGCGGTGCCGGCATTCGCCACCCACAGGTCCGCCTGCGTCGCGGGGATTTTGCCCCCCTCTCCCCGGATGACGAGGGTTTCCGGTTGCGGTTGGCTTAGTCGGAATCCCAGCCTGCTCAGGCTCTCCTGCATCACGCGCGTATCTTCCGAGTCGAGCGCATGGGTGATGGTCACCTCCTGCGGGCACAGGCTCGCCAGCAACAAAGCGCGGTTCGTGATGCTTTTGGAGCCCGGCAGACTCACGGAGGCATCGGGTGGAGCGTGGAGAGGGACGATTTGGTGCACGGAGGTCATAGTCCAAACGCCTGCCGCAGAATGTGTGCTTCGGTAAACAGCCGCTGGATGGTTTCGGCGTCTTCGTCGGCGATGGCGGAACGCACCTCCTGCAGTTTGCCGAGGAACTCGTCGATTGCCCGGAGCACGTGCTCGCGGTTATGCAGGAAGATGTCGCGCCACAGCTCGGGCGAGCTGCCGGCGACGCGCGTGCCATCTCGAAAGCTGCCCCCGACCAGCTGCGGATAGGAGCTGTTCTCGGCGACGTGTACCAGTGCCAGCGCGATGGCATGGGGCAGATGGCTGGTGAGTGCAACCGCACGGTCGTGCTCGTCTGGGTCGGCGATCAGCACTGGTGCGCCTAGCCCCTGTGCCAGCGCGGAGACCTTTTGCAGGGCGGGGGGAGATGTCTGCTCGGTGGGGGTGAGCGCCCAAGTGGTGTTGACGAACAGGTCGGCACGGGCGTTCTGCACGCCTGTCTGCTCCGAGCCTGCCATCGGGTGCCCTCCGACGAATCGCGCGCCCAGCAGGTCGGTGGCCTGCTGAACAACGGTGCTTTTTACTGAACCCACATCCGTCACCACGCAATCGGGCGAGAGCCATTGTTGGCACAGCCGGAGGGTGGGCACGATCAATCCAACAGGGGTGCACACCACCACCATATCCGCGCCGGTGACGGCTTCCTGCAGAGAGGTGGTGGCGGAATCGATGGCGCCTGCCTGCAGAGCCAGCTGTAGCCGTTCGGCACTGCGTCCTGCACCCACCACATGCAGAGCCAGCCCGCGCTGACGCACACCCATGCCGATAGAGCCGCCAATCAGCCCTACCCCGATGATACATAGCCTCTCACAAAGGGTTTCTGCCATCGTCTCCTCCTAGATACTGCGTTCCACCGCTGGCGCCAGCTGGCGCAGTCGCTTCATCATCTCCTCAAAGGCTTCGAACCGCAGAGATTGCGGTCCGTCCTTCAGCGCACGTTCGGGTTGAGGATGCACCTCCACGATGATGCCGTCCGCACCAGCAGCGATCGCCGCCGCAGCGACCGCAGGCACCAGGCTCGCCTTGCCCGTGCCGTGCGAGGGGTCGGCGATAACGGGCAGATGGGACAGCTCCTTAGCCACCGGGATGGCGTTGATGTCAAAGGTGTTTCGAGTATAGGTCTCGAACGTGCGGATACCACGCTCGCACAGGATAATGTTGTAGTTGCCGCGTGAAGCGATATACTCCGCCGCCTGCATCCACTCCTCGATGAGCGATGCCCAGCCGCGCTTGAGCAGTACGGGCACGCGCGTATTACCGATCTCCTTCAGCAGAGAGAAGTTCGTCATGTTGCGAGTACCTACCTGCAGAATATCGGCGTACTGTGCCACCAGCTCCACATCGCGCGTGTCCATCACCTCGGTGACGATGGGCAGACCGGTCTCCTCGCGCGCCGCCGCCAACAGTTTCAACCCCTCTTCGCCCATGCCGTGGAACGAGTAGGGGGAGGTGCTGGGCTTGTATGCGCCACCGCGCAGGATATGTGCACCCATCTGTTTGACGAACCGGGCGGTTTGCATTAACTGCTCTTCCGACTCGATGGTGCACGGGCCTGCCATGATGGTCAGGCGGTTTGCGCCGATCTCCACGCCCCGCACGTTGATGACCGTGCCCTCGGGACGGAAGGCACGCCCTACCAGCTTGTAGGGTTTGGAGATAATCACCACCCGCTCTACATAGGGCAGAGCCTGCAACTGCTCTGAGAGATCGGCTTTCTCGGTGTCCATCACGCCGATACAGCCCACGATGGTGCGCTCGACCCCGCGCGAGATGTGCACTCCAAACCCGCGTGTTTTCAGGTTGTGGGTCAGCTCTTCGATATCTCTATCCGTCGCCTGAGGCGTCAGCACGATAATCAAGGTAACGGTATACCTCCTTCAAGCGGTATGGGGATGGTGACCGAATTATACATGAAAGGGGCGATGCTCGTCAACCGAGTGAGCCGACTAAGGCGAGGGCGATGGCTGTTGTTGTCCGTTCAGCAAGGCGATTTCCAGCACCTCGTCCATGTGGCGCACGAAGCGGAACTCGATTTCGTTGAGCACCTGCTGGGGGATTTCGTCCAGGTCGCGCCGGTTCTCTTCGGGCAGGATGACTACCCGGATGCCCGCGCGGTGCGCAGCAAGCACCTTTTCCTTCACGCCGCCGATAGGCAGTATCCGCCCGCGCAGGGTGATTTCGCCGGTCATCGCCACATCGCGGCGCACCGGTCGCTGGGTGAATGCGGAAGCCAACGCGGTGGCGATGGTAATACCCGCGGAGGGACCGTCTTTGGGCACTGCGCCTTCGGGCACGTGAATGTGGATGTCCGCATTGCGGGTGAACTCGGGGTCAATGTGCAACTGCGTCGCCCGGGAGCGGATATAGGTCAACGCCGCCTGCGCCGATTCCTTCATCACCTCGCCCAGCTGCCCGGTCAGCAGGAGCTGTCCTTTGGTAGCGGGCAGGACGCTTACCTCGATGGAGACAATGTCGCCGCCGAAGGGGGTATAGACCAGCCCCGTTGCCGCGCCGACCTCGTCCTTTTCCTCGGCGGTTCCATAGTGGTACTTGCGCGTTCCCAGATAGGTGGGAATGTCCTCTGGCAGAACGGTTTTGGATTCTATCTGACCTTCCGCGACGGCGCGCGCCACCTTTCGGCACACGGAGGCGATCTCGCGTTCCAGGTTGCGCACGCCCGCTTCCCGGGTGTGCTCTCGCAGGATGCGCTGGATCGCTGCGTCGGTGATCTGGCACTGCTCGGGGGTCAGCCCGTGCTCTTTCAATTGCTTGGGCACGAGGAAGCCTTTGGCGATGTTCATCTTCTCGTGCTCGGTGTAGCCCGGGAAGACGATGACCTCCATGCGGTCGCGCAGAGCGGGCGGGATGGGGTCTAGCAGGTTGGCCGTGGTGATGAACATGACCTCACGCAGGTTGAAGGGCACCTCCAGATAGTGGTCGGAGAAGGCGTTGTTCTGTTCGGGGTCTAGGGCTTCTAGCAGGGCGGAAGACGGGTCGCCACGAAAGTCCATGCCCAGCTTGTCGATCTCGTCCAGCATGAACACAGGGTTGCGCGACCCTGCCTGACGAATGCCCTGAATGATGCGTCCCGGCAATGCGCCAACATAGGTACGTCGGTGCCCGCGGATCTCCGCCTCGTCGCGCACCCCTCCCAGCGACACGCGCACGAACTTGCGTCCCAGCGCACGGGCGATGGACCTGCCGATGGAGGTTTTGCCCACACCCGGCGGTCCCACAAAGCACAGGATGGGTCCCTTCATGGCACTGCCCGCCAGCTTGCGCACGGCAAGGAACTCCAGGATGCGTTCCTTCACCTTCTGCAGTCCGTAGTGGTCTTCGTCCAGCACCTGCGCGGCGGCGGTGATGTCCAGGTTGTCCTCGGTGGCGATGCCCCAGGGTAGGGAGACCAGCCAATCCAGATAGTTGCGTACCACCACGCCTTCGGGGGCGGCGAAGGGCATTTTTTCCAGACGCTCCAGCTCTTTGAAGGCACGCTCCTGCACCTCTTCGGGCATTCCCGCGTTCAGGATTTTCTGACGGAACTCCTCTATCTCGCTGGTGCGCTCGTCTCGCTCGCCCAGTTCCTGCTGGATGATCTTCATCTGTTCGCGCAGGAAGAACTCGCGCTGGGTGTCGCCCATCTCCTTTTCCACGCGCGAGCGAATGGCCTTCTGCAGTTCGATAATCTCTACCTCTTTGCGCATCAAGACGGCGAGCCGCTCGAGCCGTTCGCGCACGCTGACCATCTCCAGAATCTGCTGTTTCTCGCTCACGCGGATGGGCAGGTAGGGTGTGACCGTGTTGATCACGCGCTCCGGGTCGCTCTGGTTGCTGACGCTGAGTAAGACCTCTGGCGGAATGCTCCTGCCGGCGTTCATCATCTGCTCGAACAGTGAGACCACAAGCCCCATCAACGCCTCGATCTCGAGGTCGTGCTGTTTTTCGCTGAGCAGAGGTTCCACCTCTACCAGGATAAAGGGCTCGGTGTGCAGGTAGCGGGTGATTCGCACGCGGCGGATGCCCTGCAACATGAGGCGCAGAGTGCTGTCGGGCATCCGGAGCACCTGCAGTACCTCCGCGATGATACCCACGTCGTAGATGTCTTCGGGTTCGGGTTCTTCGGTGATGACCTCTTTCTGCGCAGACAGCACGATGAGGCGGTCGTTTTCCATTGCCTCTTCCAGCGCGCGTACCGACCGCTCCCTGCCGACGAACAGCGTGAACACCATCTGGGGGAAGTAGACCTGGTCTCGCACGGGAACCAGTGGCAGTTGAGAGGGGATGCGCGAATCGAGTTCCTCCTCCGGTTCCCGCCGCTGTTCAGCCGGGGGCGACTTCCTGCGCCGGGTGGAACGCGCTTTCGGCTTCTCTTCAACCGCCTCGGTTGTGGTTTTGCGTGCTCTTGGCATACTGGTTATGATGCCTGCTTAATATCCTCGGCGCGCAGCACCTGAGGTTCGGCACGTTCCCGCACCGTTCGCTCATCGACGATGACCCGCTTGATGTCTTGGGAGGAGGGCACCTCGTACATGATGTTGAGCATGATCTCCTCGATGATGGCACGCAGGGCACGCGCACCCGTTCCCCGCGCCATCGCCTCCTGGGCTATGGCTCGCAGAGCCTCCTCGGTGAACACCAAGTCCACGCCGTCCATCTCGAAGAACTTTTGGTACTGTTTCACCAGCGCGTTTTTCGGCTCCACCAGAATGCGCATCAGCGTCTCTTCGTCCAGCGGTTCGAGGGTGGTCACTACCGGCAAACGACCGATGAACTCGGGGATAAAGCCGAACTTGAGCAGGTCTTCCGGGATCACTTGTGCCAGCAGTTCCCCATAACTGAGCTTCTTTTTGCCTTCCAGCGAGGCGCGGAAGCCCATCGTCTGGTTGCCCAGTCGCTGGGCGATAATTTTGTCCAGCCCTTCGAACGCACCGCCGCAGATGAACAGGATATTGGTGGTATCTACCTGAATGAACTCCTGTTGCGGGTGTTTGCGTCCGCCCTGTGGGGGCACATTGGCAATGGTGCCCTCCAAGATCTTCAGCAGGGCTTGCTGGACCCCTTCGCCGGACACGTCGCGCGTGATGGAAGGGTTATCCGCCTTGCGGGCGATTTTGTCTATCTCGTCGATGTAGACGATGCCGCGCTGGGCGTTGCGCACGGTTTCCTGCAGGGAGGTGCCCGTGTCGGCGGCTTGCAGTAGCCGAAGCAGGATGTTCTCCACGTCCTCGCCCACATAGCCCGCTTCGGTGAGGGAGGTGGCATCGGCGATGGCAAAAGGCACGTTCAAAATCTTCGCCAGCGTCTGCGCCAGCAAGGTCTTGCCGCTACCGGTGGGACCGATCAGCAGGATGTTACTCTTTTGCAGTTCCACCTCGTTATCGCGCGAGGCGTGCTGGATGCGCTTGTAGTGGTTGTACACCGCCACCGACAGCGCGCGCTTGGCGCGTTCCTGCCCCACGACGTACTGGCTGAGGATGCGGTAGATCTCTTTAGGCTTGGGAACGCTGGGCAGTCCGTGTGTTGCAGCGCGCTCATGACGTGCCACCTGCGACTGGATGAGTTCGTTGGCGTAATGGATGCAGTCGATACACACCCCGCCGTGCATGCCCTGGATCAGACGCGGGCGGATCTTTCCACACAGCACACAACGCCCTTCCAACGGTTCGAATCCGGTTCGTGCCACAGGTTCGCTCCTCTCATGATTTTTAGCGTGCGCCACGCGACAGTATTTCGTCAATGATGCCGTATTCCTTCGCCTCCTGCGCGGACATGAAGTAATCACGCTGGGTATCCTGCTCCACCCGCTCCAGAGGCTGTCCCGTGTGGTAGGCAAGAATCTCGTTGAGCATCCGGTTGTATCGCAATACTTCCTGCGCCTGAATGTTGATGTCGATGGCAGTGCCCTGGAAGCCTGCGCTGACCTGATGGATCATCACGCGAGCGTGTTCCAGGCAGTAGCGTTTGCCTTTCGTGCCCGCTGCAAGCAGGACCGCTCCCATCGACGCCGCCTGTCCTACGCAGATGGTGGCGATGTCGCACTTGAGCACCTGCATGGTGTCGTAGATGGCAAGCCCAGCGGACACACTGCCTCCCGGCGAGTTGATATATAGCTCGATGTCGCGGTTCGGGTCTTCCTTCTCCAAGAACAGCATCTCCGCGACCACGAGGTTCGCCAGGTGGTCGTCGATAGGTTCGCCGATGAAGATGATGCGGTCCTTGAGCAGGCGCGAGTAGATATCGTATGCCCGTTCGCCACGCGCCGTCTGCTCAACGACCATCGGTATCAATGAGTTGTGGATGAGCGGTCGTGCTTTCATCGCCTACTCCTGATTATCGGCCTGCTCACGCTGTGACTGGATACGAAACTCTTCTTCTGTAACTTCGGCAACATCCCACAGAAACTGCAGGGTCTTCTGCGTCAAGAGCTCGTCCAGCGCGTCTTCCGCCTCTTCCGAGTTTTGTGCGTCAGCCGCTGTCATGTTGCGCGCTTCGGCTATCTTCTGAATCGTCTGCTTGCGCTCTTCGTCGGTCAGAGCGATGCCTTCGCGCTCGCGGATGGCTTTGAGTATCAATCCGTAAAGGATGCTGGACTCGGTGCGGGTGCGCCAGTACTCATAGAACTCGGACTCCGTCATATTCAGACTGCGCGCGTACTCCGCCATGCTGTATCCCCCTCGACGCAGATTCTCCTCGATCTGCGCCAGGGTATCCCGCGCACGGGTTTCGATGATGATCGGCGAGATTTCCACCGTTGCCGATTGCAGCACCGCTTGCCGCATGCTGGCATTGGACGCCGACTCCGCGTAGCGCGTCAGTTCGTCCAGAAGGGCTTGTCGGATGCGCTCGCGCAGTTCGTCCATCGTCTCCGCCTTCATCTGCTTGAGCAGTTCCTCGTCATCGGGCAGTTTCATCTCGGAGATACCGTGCACGGTTACCTGCAGGCGCACGGTTTTGCCGCGCAGTTCCGCGTCGGGGTCGGTTTCGGGAAACTGCACGGTCTCCTCTTTGCTATCGCCTGCCTTCATGCCGAGGAGCACGCGTCCTAGCGGATGTGCCTGCATCTCTTCGGTCAGATGTACCAGATTGCGTCGGGTCGCGCGTGGGTTCGCCTCGCCCTCGATGTGCGGGACGATGGTGACGAAAACCACGTCGCCCGTTTGCGCCTCCCGGTGCACGCGTTCGTAGCGGATGAACTGGCGGCGGCGCGATTCGATCTCATTGGTCACATCCTCGTCGGTGACCACCGGCTTGTAGCGTGTGGCCTTCAGCCCGCGATATTCGCCCAGCTCCACTTTGGGCTCCAGGGGCACCTTCAGCGAGTAGAGCATCGGCTTGCCCTCTTCCAGCTGTTGCACATCCAGCTGGGGTGGCACACCGTACGGCTCCACCTGCGCCTCCTGTAAAGCGGGGTTCATCGTTTCCTTGAGAATCTGTTCCAGCACCCGCTCGCGCACATAATCCTCGCGCAGTGCCTGACGCAAAAGCCCGATGGGCGCTTTGCCGGGGCGGAAACCTGGCACCTCCACATATCTACCCAACTGCCGATAGACCTTTTCAAAAACCTGGTTGACACGCTCCGGTTCTACCTCTACCTGTAGAGCGACCGTCCGATTGTCCAATGTCTGCGTGGTTACTTGCATCCTTTACCCATGCCTCGTTCAGCAGATTCATCCCTCGCTGATGTTTATTCGCAAAAAGAAGGATACAATCCGTCATGCAAAGGGACGGGTTGCATCCTTCCTGCCGAGCACCGGGAAACATCTTAGGGCTACCTGTACTGACCACGGTGCTAGTGTACCATACCCTGAACATGCTGTCAAGATGGTGCGCCTATCCGGGCACTTCAGAGGTCTCTCTGCACCATGTAATCGCACAAAGCGATCAGGCTCTGGCGGATGGGGCTGTCGGGCAGTCGCTCCAGCGCTTCTGCTGCCTGTTGGGCGTGGCGTGCGGCGACGGCCTGCGTCCGGCTAAAACCCTCGTAACGTTCGATAATGTCCACCACTTGCTGAACCTCTCCATCTTTCACTGGCGAGCCGATGATCTGCAGTAATCGCTGGCGGTCCGCCGGTGTGGCTTCTCGCAGGGTGATAATCAACGGCAGGGTGAACTTGCCTTCGCGCAGGTCGCTCCCGACCGGTTTGCCCATGCGCACGGGGTTGCCAGTGTAGTCCAGCAGGTCATCGGCGATCTGGAACGCCATGCCGATGTGGTATCCGTAGTCCGACAAGGCGTCTACCATCGGTTGAGGGGCACTGGCGACCAGCGCGCCCGTGCGACAGCATCCTCGAATGAACCCCGCCGTCTTCTTGCGAATGATTTCGAAGTAGGTCTGCTCGGAGATGGAAGGGTCGTTGGTATGAATCATCTGAAGCACTTCGCCTTCGCTCATCTCGATAGCCACCTGCGAGACCGTGCGCAGGATGGCGAGGTCACCGTCTTCTGCCAGCAGGTACATGGCTTTCGCCAGCAGGTAGTCGCCGGTTAGCACGGTGACCCCGTTGCCGAATACCGCGCTGGCGGTTGGGCGTCCGCGCCGGGTGGTGGTGTTGTCCACGACGTCGTCGTGGATGAGCGTCGCCATGTGCATCAGCTCTGCCACCGCCGCCAAGGGGATCAGCCTGTTTTTGTCCACCGGCAAGCCGGTCGCATATGCGCTGAGACAGACCAGTGCAGGGCGTAGCCGTTTGCCCCCCGAAGAGAGCACGTGTCCCCCTAGGGACCATATCGTGCGCACGGGCGAGGATATCTCCTGCTGGATGCGCTCTTCCACTGCCTGCAGGTCGGGCAAAACGACTTCCAGCAGTTTCATCATATGGGGGTCGGTGGCGCGGGTGATGAACGCAGAAGTGCTCATGGTTTAACTCCAGAATGAATGCATACGATTCCAAAGGTGAGCTCCCGCCACTGGACCTGGGTGAACCCTGCTTCGCGTAGCAGATGTGCCAGCTGTTCGCGCTCTGGGAAGTGGCTAACGGAGACCGGCAGGTAAGTGTAGGCGTCGCGATGGCTGAGCAGTCCCCCGATAAAGGGCAGGATGCGATGGAAGTAAAAGGCGTAGATGGTGCGGAAGGGCTGTCGTTGTGGGTGCGAGAACTCCAGGCAAACCAGCCTCCCGCCCGGTTTGAGCACACGCCACATCTCGGCGAACGCGCGCTGAATGTCTGCCACGTTGCGGATGCCAAAGGCGACGGTGACGGCATCAAAGATGTTTGCCGCGAAGGGCAGGGTTTGCGCATCCCCCAGGGCCAGCATGATGCGTCGCCCCACCCGATGTCGGCGCACTTTGGACATGCCGATTTTGAGCATCGGTTCGCAGAAGTCGATACCAATCACCTGCCCATCTTCTCCTACGTCTTTTGCCAGCCTCAGGGCAAAGTCCGCCGTGCCGGTGCACACATCCAGCGCGCACTGACCCGGATTCAGCATGGCAGACTTCGCCGCCACATGCCGCCAGTAGTGATGGATGCGCAAACTGAGCAGTGAGTTCAGCAGGTCATAGCGCGGCGCGATGCGTGCGAACATGTCGCGCACATAGCCATGCTTCCGCTCGCCGATAACCTGCGATGTGTCCAGCGTCGTGCCCACAACAGGTTCCTTTCATGCACCCTGTTTCACAATCTATCGCAACGAGTATACCCTATATCGGAGACATGTTCCAAACTTTGTTAGTATGCAAAACTGCGCCCGCTTTCCTGCCTCTGCGAATCTCTGAGCAGGAGCATCCCCCACGCCACCAGCGCCAGGTCGACCGCGTTTTGCCCCACCTGAGGCAGGTAGTAATAATGTTCGAACGGATGCAGAAAGCTCATGGGCAAGTAGGTAACACCTTGCCACAGGAGCCACCAGCCGAACCATCGCCGCCAACGCCAGAACGCGACCAGCACGCCCACAAAGGCGAGGTCGGCAGCCAGCGTGTCCCAGGCGTCTTTGAAGAAGAACAGGTAGGGGTCAAAGCCGGTGGTTTTCCAGTACTGGTAATGCGTGAGCACGGGGACGAGGGTCTGCAACAGATGTCTTGTTGCGAGCGTGGGAGAGGAGCGTAACTGCTGTTGCTGGTAGCCGCTGATGGTGGGTGGCAAGAGTGTCAACCGCAAAGCGACAGACGCTAGCGCTATCGCCACGACGATACCCGGGGCTACCCACGCTCGCCACCGCCACTCCCTGCGCACGGCGAAGGCGAGCACGATAACGAGAGGAACCGCTGTCAGCGGTTGTTCATAGGCACCGCACGCGCCCGCGTCAAGCAGACCCGCCGCCAGCAGATAGCGCGTGCGCCCCGTCTCGCCCCAGTGCAAGAAGCTTCTGAGGCTCCATACCGTCAGGCAGGTTGCCAGCAGGGCGGTGCGCGAGGGAACCCACACGATGAGACGCTCGAAATCGCTGTGCACCAGCCTGTCCCAGCCCCAGAAAAACGCCCCTATTCCCAACCCTATCTGCCACCAGTGGGCGCGGAGCCGGCTTTTCCACGCGGGCAGGCTGTGCGGATAGCTCGTGACCAGAAACCATACCAGTATCCACCACCACACGGATAGCCTCTGTACGCTGTGCAGGGCGTTTGTTTGCTGAAGGCTTAGGATAACCGCCCCGGCGAGCGCGAACGCTTGTGCGTGCCTTTCCTCGGTGAGAGGAGGCGATAGCCATCGGTGCGCAAACCCCCTCAAAAGCCCGTAGGAACCCAAAGCGGTTAGCAGTGCCAACAACCAGTTGGTCAACCGATAGCCCCAGCCGGTTTCGCCGTACAGCGTGTAGTCTAGCAGAAGGGACAGGCAGGTGGTCGGGCGATAGAAGCCGTTATGCAGAAACCAGTCGCCGGTGAACCAGCGCCACCAGCCGGCTATTCCGCCGGTATCGCGCATGGCGTTTAGCATGGCGGCGGTGTCGGTGTCCGTGCGCAAAGGGGCGTTCGCTACCACCTGCACAAGCCCCGGCAGGTTGGCGAAGAGCACCACCAGCACAGGAAGAGACCTCTGCCAGAAGCGAGGTTGCATGTTTACAATTACTCGTGACAGTCTGTGCACTGGGCAAAGTTTTTAGCGTATTTACGTTCAGTATACATCCAGTAACTCGTCACGATGGATGCACTCTATTTGGTGAACACGAAGCTCCTGCATCAAAGGGGCATCTGTAGTAACAACTATCCCATGTCCTGCCGTAGCGAGGCGAGCCAAGTATCTATCATCAGGCTTTATCTGCCAATCCTCGGCAAGTGGGGGGCAATCGTGCTGGTCGATGGCGAGATATTTTTGACTATTGTTGAGCACGAAGTTACGGCAATAGCGCACAATCTGGGGGGTTCTCACGTCTCTGAACAGGCAAAGGTTATAGAACTTTTGCTCAAACGCAGAGCCTTTCATAGAAACCAGCATATCGCATTTCTGTACCAGTTGCTCCAGAAAACGGAATGCCTGTTGCTGACGCTCAAGCCCATTTTCACCGCCGAGATCGTGCCATAACCACTCGTCAACGATAAACCGTCTCTTGGTGTTCTGCACGTTCAAATCCCCAGCATCAGACGGATATCTTCCAGTTCGTCCTCCATGAAGGATGCTAATCCTCCTGTAATCTGTCCCGCTTCGTTGACCTCCTGGGGGCGGCAGACGGTCTGCTTGTCCATTTTCTCCACAAGGTAAAACCGTACGGAGTGCACCGGCATCTGCTTGCCCGCAATCCGCGCAAGTAGGGCGGACACGAACACCTCGCTGTGTGTGGTCACGATTACCTGTTTCGCTTCGTCGGCGATAATGGCACATAGGGTTCGGACCAGCCGACGCATTACCGACGGATGCAGGTGTGCCTCTGGCTCTTCAATCAGCAAGGTGCGTACATGAGGCTGGTGCAGTTTTGCCAGCAGGTATACCAACTGGTTCACACCGAACCCATCGTTGCACAGAAACGACGGCAAACGAGCCTCTTTGTCGGTACTCTGCAGGTATACGATGGCTGTGCCCGGCGGGGTATAGAGCCTGAAGTCTCTACCAGTGATTCGCTCAAGGTCCGCGGATATTTTGGCAGGCATGTAAGGGTCAGTAATAATGCTGGTGGCGACCTCATCTTCCGAGACGGGCATTGCACTGAGCGGTACAGGGTTGTAATAGGGCTTGAAAAATCCTCTTTTGTGCGGTGCGATGTCTACCCGGCGCAGTGCCTCGGGGATGCTATTGAGCCGATGCGCCAGATCGTGCGCCCGCTCCTGTACCGCTTCGCCCGCAGTTTCTGCGGTGACACTGGCTGCAATGCCATCCCACTTGATGGAGCAGGTCCCGTCGCCGTACATTTGGGTTACGGTCTGATTGAGCGCGTACGGGAAACTCACCTCCAGGTGCAGGTCTATTTCAGAGGACTTCAGGTAAAACGCGCTGGAGTTTTTGCGTAATGTTAACCCGTATTCACCGGCATCCGTGCCAGCCCGAATATCTACCTCACCGTCTTTGTCATGGGCGAAAACGCATTCCTCAAAGCCAGCGAGGTTCAGGAAGCCGAGATTGAAGAAGTTGTCGACAGACTGGTTGGGATTGGCAACGACATTTCGGATGACCAAAGGCGCGTAAAGAACGCTGGACTTGCCGCTGGCGGTCGGTCCATACAGCACAGTCAGCGGCGCCAGATGAATCTCCTGCTCCTTGATAGAGCGAAAACCCCTAATCCGTAGCGATGTAAGCATAGCGAGTTCCTCACCGGCAGTATTGTAGAGGATGGGATATCCCTTGTCAATGCGGTATCATCCGCGCTTGAAACGCTTCTCCAGCTCCTCGATGCTCAGCACCAGCACCACCGGGCGACCGTGCGGGCACAGGTAGGGGTTCTCGGTTTCTGCCAGCTCCTGCAGAAGGTGCGTCATTTCGGCGTGGGAGAGCAAGTCGCCCGCTTTGACCGCCATTTTGCACGCGGTGGTGGCGACCAGCGTTTCGTCGGTGAGGGGGAGGCGTCGCTGGATGCCCAGCTCGGAGATCTCGTCCAGCAGGTCTCGCACGATGGCCTCCACGTTGCGCTGTCCGAGCCACGCTGGCACCCCCCGAAGTACCACGCTGTCACTGCCAAACGGCTCTATCACGAACCCCATCGTCTGCAGTTCCTGTTGATGCTCGCCCAGGAGGGTAGCGGTACGCCGGTCCAGATGAAACACCAGCGGCGTGAGCAGGTGCTGGATCGGGATGGATTGCTTCTGTCGCAGGACGGTGAGCTTCTCATACAGCACCCGCTCGTGCGCGACATGCTGGTCGATAATCAGTAGTCCCCGCAGGGAAGAGGCGATAATGTAGGTGCGGTTGACCTGTCCCAGCACCTGAAACCCCTCCAACATCTCTGCGTAGGGGCGCGTCGCGGGGGACACCTCGGCGGGGGGAGCGTAGGCAGGGTCGACGCCCGCGCGACGCAGTAGCTCCGCATGAAGTAGCTCCTGCGGTGGAGGAGGTGCGGGTTGCCACACGGTTTGTGCCGGCGTGGGGCGTTCGGAGGGTGCAGGGATTTCCAGTCCGCTCTGTAGTCCGGGCAAGGCGGAAGGGATCATGCCCTGTTGGAGCAGTGCCTGCCGTACGGCGTTCAGCACGGCATGATAGACCTCCCCTTCGTGGGCGAATTTCACCTCGGCTTTGGTGGGATGCACGTTCACGTCCACGCTGTGGGGAGGCACGTTCAGAAAGATGGCGGCGATGGGATGCCGTCCCTCCGGGGTGAGGGTGCGGAAGGCGTCGTCCAGCGCACGGGAGAGCACGCGGTGGCGCACCAGCCGACGGTTCACGAAGAAGCTCTGCATAGCGCGGGTGGGACGGGTGAGGTGTGGGGGCGAGATGTAGCCGGTGATGTGCAGATAGCCCTCCGTGTAGTCGATGGTGCGCAGTTCGCGGGCAACATCGCGTCCGAACACCGCCAGCAGAGCGTGGCGAGGGTCACTGCTACCCTGCGAGGCAAAAATCTCCTGCCCGTTGTGCACCAGACGAAAAGAGATTTCGGGGAAGGCAAGGGCGAAACGCGTGATCAACTCGGTAATGTGCGAGAGTTCGGTGGCGGTGCTTTTGAGGAACTTCAGGCGGGCGGGTGTGTTGTAGAAGAGGTCGCGCACGGTGACGGTAGTGCCATCTCGGGCGGCGCACTCTTCCGCCTCCACTACCTGCCCGTTCTCCACCATCAGGCGCATCCCCGTGTCCAGGTCAGCGCGTTTGGTCACCAGCTCGAATCGGCTGACGGCAGCGATGCTGGGCAGAGCCTCGCCCCGGAACCCGAGGGTGATGATGGATTGCAGGTCGTCGGCGTCGCGAATCTTGGAGGTGGCGTGTCGCTGGATGCTGAGGAGGGCATCGGCAGGGCTCATTCCCTCCCCGTCGTCTACCACGCGGAGCAGGCGTTTACCGCCCTGTTCCACCTCCACGAGGATGGTGCGTGCCCCGGCGTCGATGCTGTTTTCTACCAGCTCTTTGACCACCGACGCCGGGCGCTCCACCACCTCGCCGGCGGCAATCCGGTTGACCGTGTGCTCTTCCAGCAGGTGAATCCGTGTTGGATATGTGTGTACCGTTTCAGGCAGGCTCACTTCTCGGGGACCTTTGGTCCAGGGGGTATCGGCGGTCTGCCAGACGGCGTTTTGAGCATCTTGGTGTACCGCTCGATGCGCTCCTGGTACATTTTGACCTGCGGGTCGGTATCGGGCTTGCCCTGTTTCTTCAGTTTTGCCAACTGCTCTTTGGCTATTTCGATCTGCTTGGCGATGATTTGCGGGGGCATAGTCATGCCTGGTGGCATGCCGGGTGGAGCCTGGAAGGCTTCAGGGTTCTCTTTGCGCCATCGCTCCATTGCCGCTTTCTGCCATGCCCTATAGACGGCATCCCGTTTTTTGATCACCTCCGCGAGCTGCTTGACCAGCTCCAGCTTTTGCGCGTCCAATCGTTTGCGCTCTGCTGGGTCCTGTGTGCTGAAGCGTTTCCTGTCCAGCTCTACCGACCGGTTGATCAGGGCATCTCGCTGTTTCTCCAGCTGATGCAGTTGTGCAGCCAGAGCCTTCTCCCGCGGGCTGGGGTTGGGCTTCTTCTTGGGCAGCGGTGCCCCCTTTGGCAGGTTCAGCATCTCCTCCTTGATGATCGCCGGCTTGGGCACAGGCTTAGGGGTTTGCGTCTTTTCCTGTGCAAAGGCGATGCTGGTCGCCAGGAAGACTGCGGTCACAGCAACCGCAATCAAAGATTTCACCATCGAATCGACCTCCTGTAGCAGGACTGTATTCACCTTCATTATATACGAAACGGCGTGGCAGAGTTATCCATTCTTCTTCGGCAAAAACACCAGAACCGCATCTTGGGATATAATGAGAGCGGTAGAACTTGCGGATGGAGCGTTTATGCGTTCACGACCTCGGAAGCGTTCGGTGACTCGTGCACTGCGCAGGCGTCGTCGCCCGGTTTGGCAACGCCTGCTGATCTATCTGCTTCTGCTGGTATTGCTGGGCATTGTGGTGGGTGGGGGGTATCTGGTGGTGCTCTTGATACAGGTCTCCAAGATGTTGCCCAGCAGTGGGCAGATCGCCAACATCAAGCCTTACGTTGGCACGCGTATCCTCTCGCAGGACGGGGTCGTGCTAGCTACCCTGACCAACGAGCGGCGCGAGTTGGCAAAGCTCTCCGAGTTCCCCAAAGCCCTCATCGATGCCATTGTAGCCATTGAGGACAGACAGTTCTACCAGCATCGCGGAATCAGCCCCAAAGCGGTGTTGCGTGCCGTGTGGGTAAACCTGCGAGCAGGCAGGTACGCCCAGGGAGGGAGTACCATCACCATGCAGTTGGCGCGAAACGCCTTTCTGAGCCAGCAGAAGACCTTCCATCGCAAACTGCAGGAAGCTCTGCTGGCACTGCAGATCGAACAGCACCTCACCAAAGAGCAGATTATGGAGACCTACCTCAACGAAGTGTATTTCGGCAGTGGGGCTTATGGAGCTAAGACCGCCGCGCGCGTGTACTTCGATAAGCCGCTGAACCGGCTGACCCTCGCCGAATGTGCTCTGCTGGCGGGATTGGTGCGCCGTCCCTCTGTGTATTCACCGCACGAGAACCTCGAGCTGGCTCTGAGCCGGCAGAAGGTGGTGCTGAAGCGCATGTTGGATCTCGGTTTGATTACCCCCCAGCAGTACGAAGAGGCGATACGCGAGCGGATTCGTATCGCTCCCTTGCGCCGGCAGGGGGTTGCCTATAAAGCGCCCTACTTTGTGTTTCACGTGCTGAAGCAATTAATGGAAGACTACGGCGCCGACCAGATTTACAAGGCAGGGTTGACCGTAGAGACCACCCTGAACTGGCGGATGCAGGAGGCCGCCGAGCGGGCACTGCGAGAGGGAATCGTCCAATACGGCAGAGGACAGGTCACGCAGGGCGCGCTGATCGCCATTGATCCCAAAACGGGCTACATCCGCGCGATGGTGGGCGGGGTGGAGTTCGGCAAATCGCAGTACAACGCAACCACCCAGGGGCGACGACAACCCGGCTCGGCGTTCAAGCCCATCGTCTACTGCACAGCCATCGATAAGGGTGTGCTGACCCCCGACTCGCGCATTCTGGACGCACCGGTCAGCTATCCTTCCTATCCGAAGCCGTATCGTCCCAAGAACTCGGATGGTCGTTATCATGGCTGGGTTACGGTGCGACAGGCGATAGCTTTTTCCATCAATATCCCGGCGGTGAAGACGCTCGCCATGGTGGGACCGGAGGCAGTGATTGAATATGCCCGCAAGCTGGGTATCACGTCACCGCTGGAGCCCAATCTATCGCTGGCGCTGGGGTCATCGGCGGTCAGTCCGATCGAGATGGCGGTGGCGTACAGCGTGTTCGCTTCGGGTGGAAACCGGTGTGAACCGATGGCGATTGTGCGGGTGCGCGATAGCGAGGGGAAGATCATCCAGGAAAACGCCCCCGACATCACCTATGGGGTGATATCCGAGAATACGGCGCAGGTGATGGACGACCTGCTGAAGGGGCCGGTGCACCTGCCGGGTGGTACTGCCTATCGGGTACTGCACGACTTTGCCGAGGCGCGGGGCAAAACGGGCACAACCGATGAAGGGCGCGATGCCTGGTTCGTGGGTTACACGCCCGAACTGACCACCGCGGTGTGGGTCGCACGCGAGGTAGTGGACCCGGTGAAGAAGCAGAAGGTATATCTGCCGATGCCGCGCATCTTCGGGGGCACGGTGTGCGCGCCGATCTGGAAGGCGTTCATGAGCGAGGCGGTTCCCCTGCAGAAACAGTGGCTGAACAAATTGGAGCCCGGCGATGTGCCTGTGAAACCCCAACAGCCAGAGAGCGTGGATACGGTCACGTTGATCCTGTGCGACGACACAGGCATGATCGCGACCCCTGCCTGCCCGCACACGCACAAGTTCACTTTCCGCCGCGGTAAAGAGCCCACGGAACGCTGTAGCCTGCACGGCACCCAGTCACCGGTTGGTACAGACAATGTGAGACCTTCCCCCGCGGAAGAAGGACAGCCGGCGACTACCGTGCCTCAGGTACCGGAAACGTCGCCACCACCTGCGACAACCGCGCCCGGCACTACCACGGCGGGCGAACCTGCCAACCTTCAGCCGCGTATCAGCGAGCCCCCGCCCGTGAGCGCGCCGGCGTCACCGCGACTTTCGGAACCGCTGGCGGTACGCCCACCTGCCACTGAGCGCGTGCGGATATGCGTAGATTCGGGTCTGCTGGCAACGCGCTATTGCCCAGAAGTCATCGTGAAGACTTTTCCTGCAGGCAAAGCACCTAGGCGACGATGCAACCTGCACCGTCCTCCGCCGGGGGAGGAGTAACCATGCGCGGACGGTTCGGGGTAGAGATGCCCGCACCACCGCAGGTGCCCCACTGGAAGCTATATGTGTCGCTGATCGTGCTGGGGTTTGCGGTGCTGGTTCTGCGCCTGTGGTATCTTCAGATCGCGATGGGCGAGCAACTGCTGGCGCAATCGGAGAGCAATCGCAAGCGATTTATCCGCCTGTTCGCCCCTCGTGGGATGATTGTGGATCGCGCGGGACGCACACTGGCAATGAACCGCCCCGAGTTCGTGGTCAGCGTCGTACCTGCCGAGGTAGGACGGGACGATTCGGTTCTGCGCCGACTAAGCCGGATTCTGGGCATGCCGCTGGAGGACATCCTACAGGTAGTGGGCAGTGCCAAACAGCGGGCGCAGAGGCTGTATCCGGTTCCGCTGGCGGTAGGGGTTCGGCTGGAGGTGGTCACGCGCGTAGAGGAGAACCGCCTGTGGCTTCCGGGCGTCAGCGTTAGCCCCCAGCCGGTGCGCTGGTATCCTGAGGGCAAGCTGGCATCGCATGTGCTGGGAATGCTGGGCGAAGTAGACGCTAAGGAGTTGGAGAAACTGCGCGACGCCGGAGTCTCTCAAGGCGAGTACGTGGGCAAGATGGGTGTGGAGAAGGCGCAAGAGGTGTGGCTTCATGGGCGGGCTGGCGGCAAATGGGTGGAGGTGGACGCTCGGGGACGCCAGCGGCGTGAGATCGAGGAGGTTCCCGCCGAACAGGGCGCTACGGTGATGCTGACCCTCGACAAAACCCTGCAAAAAGCGGCGGAAGAAGCGTTTGGTAGCAGGGTGGGGGCGGCGGTGGCAGTTGACCCGCGCACGGGCGAAGTGCTTCTCATGGCAAGCTTCCCACGCTTTGACCCCAACGCCTTTGCACGCGGCGTCAAGCTAAACGTCTGGCGCGAGATCACGAGTAACCCTCTGAAGCCTCTGCAGAACCGCGCTATCGGTAGCCGATACCCGCCCGGCTCCACGTTCAAGATAGTGACCGCTGCGGCGGGATTGCACTCCGGCTCCATAACGCCCTATACGCGTTTCTACTGCCCGGGCGCCTTGCAGTTGGGAAGATGGCGGTTCCGTTGTCATCGCACACACGGCGCGACCGACTTCGTGAAGGCAATAGGGGCGTCCTGCGATGTCTACTTCTATCAGGTCGGATTGAGAACGGGCATCGAGAACCTGGCGCAGATCGCCCACACCTTCGGTCTGGGCGAGACGACAGGTATTGACCTGGTGGGGGAGAGCAGGGGCAATATCCCCACGCCCGAGTGGAAGGAGAAACGCTACAAAGAAGGCTGGTACGACGGCGATACGGTCAACGCCTCCATCGGACAGGGGTTTGTACAGTGTACCCCGCTTCAGATGGCGCTGGTTGCCTGCGCGGTGGCAAACCGGGGTAGCGTGATGAAGCCGTTCGTGGTCAAGCGCGTGATTCGCCCCGATGGCGTTGCGATAGATACTCAGCCGGCGGTGCTGAAGCAGATACCACTTGCCCCCGAATACTGGCAGTGGATTGAAAGAGGCATGCGCTCTGCGGTGGTGGCACCGGGCGGCACAGCGCACGCAGCAAACCTACCCGGTATCGCGGTAGCAGGCAAAACCGGCACCGCCGAGGACCCGCCAAGGCGTCGCCCCCATGCCTGGTTCATCTGCTACGCGCCCATGAAGAACCCGCGTATCGCGCTGGCAGTGGTGGTAGAACAGGGCGGGCACGGGGGAGCGGTCGCTGCGCCCATTGCAAGGCATATCTTGGAGACCTTCTTCGGCATCAGCCACGCCCACGCTCGCGGCGACGCCAGCGCAACGGACTGAGCGATACCACCTGTAGCAGTGACAAACAATCTACCTCACAGAATTGACACTATCAGGGGGGGCACTGCCCTCCGCCGTAGCGGCTAGCGTACTCCGCCCGGAACGCCTCCAACGTGGGGTTGTCGAACAGCACCAGGCGCACCTCCTGCACACTGCTTTGCGGGTTCTGCGCGAAGTAGTCCTCGATCGCGCCCAGCATCACCCTGGCACAGCGGTGCTTCGGGAAACCATAGATGCCCGCACTGATAGCGGGGAACGCCACCAGGCGCACCTGCAGGTCGTCCGCGCATTTCAGACTGCTCTGCACCGCGCTCGCCAGCAGGCGGTCTGCCTCCTCGGGCGTGTAGTTGCTCCAGATGGGACCGACGGCGTGGATGACGTAACGCGCGGGAAGCGCACCTGCCCCCGTTACCGCCGCGCTGCCTGTGGGCACGCGACCGATACGGTTGCTTTCTTCCTGAATGACCTGTCCGCCCGCGCGCACAATCGCGCCAGCCACGCCTCCGCCATGCTGGAGCCACTCGTTCGCAGCGTTGACGATGGCGTCCACCTGTTGTTTGGTGATGTCGCCCTGAACCAGCAGAAGGCGTCGCTCGCCCAACGTTGTTTGTGCAATCACCTGGGACATTGCTGTCCTCCTGACGACCAGATGCCAACTCAGTGTAGCACAGGTTGGCGGGGACAGGCAAGATGCAGGACTGCCTGCCTTCTCGAACTAATCATGCAGGCGGGAGGGGAAGCGATGAAGTTCACGAAAGGCATCTGGTGCATGCGCGAGGGCGTCACACCGCACTACGCCCTGCATGTGTATGATTACGAATACTCTGCCCATACATTGACCCTATATGCTCCTGCCGGGGCGTGGGTTTCTAACCGCGCGGGAACACTAGATAACCCTCTGCTCACCGTGCGCCTCAGCTCGCCCCTGCCGAACGTGATTCGCGTGCAGGTGACGCACCATCTGGGCACGCCGGTGCCCCCGCCATACTTTGACCTCGAGGAGCGGGCTGTTGCGCCCGTGCGGATCGAAGAGGGAAGTGGCTATATTGCCTTCACCACCGGTGACCTAACCGCCCGTATTGCTACCGAAGGGGGCTGGGAGATGGAGTTTCTGCACGGCGGGCGACAAATCACCGCCTGCGGTGCGAAAAGCATCGGCTACATGGATACGCCGGAAGGGCGGTTCATGATGGCACAGATGGGGCTGGGCGTGGGTGAGTGTGTCTACGGATTCGGCGAGCGGTTTACGCCCTTTGTGAAAAACGGACAGGTGGTGGAGATGTGGAACGAGGACGGCGGCACCGCCACCGAAATCGCCTACAAGAACATTCCCTTCTATCTCACCAATCGGGGCTATGGCGTGTTCGTCGCGCATCCGGAAAAGGTCTCGTTCGAGGTGGGTTCCGAGTGGGTGCAAAAAGTGCAGTTCAGTGTGCCCGGCGAGGCACTAGATTTCTATGTGATAGGCGGTGCCACCCCGAAAGAGATCATCAGCCGGTACACTGCTCTGACAGGACGTCCTGCCCTACCGCCGGCGTGGTCGTTCGGGCTGTGGCTAAGCACCTCCTTCACCACGAACTACGACGAGCAGACGGTCACGCACTTTATCGACGGCATGGCACAGCGCGACATCCCACTGAGCGTGTTTCACTTCGATTGCTTCTGGATGCGCGAGTTCCACTGGTGCGATTTTGAATGGGACCAGCGTGTTTTCCCCGACCCGGAGGGCATGCTGAGCCGGCTCAAAGAGCGCAGACTGCACATCTGCGTGTGGATCAACCCGTATATCGCCCAACGCTCGGCTCTGTTCGAGGAAGGGATGGCGAACGGCTACCTGCTGAAGTGCCCAGACGGCAGTGTGTGGCAGACCGACCTGTGGCAGGCGGGGATGGGCATTGTGGACTTCACCAACCCCGACGCCCGGCGATGGTTCCAGAGCAAACCGCGCCGACTGTTGGAGATGGGTGTGGACTGCTTTAAGACCGACTTCGGCGAGCGTATCCCCACCGACGTGGTCTATCACGACGGCTCCGACCCCGTGCGGATGCATAACTTTTACTCCTACCTGTACAACCGAACCGTGCACGAACTGCTGGTACAGGAACGGGGCGAAGGCGAGGCGGTACTGTTTGCCCGCTCAGCCTGTGTGGGTTCGGATTCTGGAGCCACGACATTGGCGGCTTTGTGGACACCGCTCCCGCTCACCTGTACAAACGGTGGTGCGCCTTTGGATTGCTCTCCTCGCACAGCCGGTTGCACGGAAACAGCTCCTATCGCGTGCCCTGGCTATTTGACGAGGAGGCGGTGGACGTTCTGCGCTTCTTCACCCGGCTCAAGTGCCGTCTGATGCCTTACCTGTTCCAAGAGGCTTGTGAGGCGCACACGCAGGGGATTCCCATGATGCGCGCGATGTTCGTGGAGTTCCCCAACGACCCAGGCTGCGATACGCTGGACAGGCAGTACATGCTGGGTGAGGCGTTGCTGGTGGCGCCCGTCTTTTCGCCGGACGGCGTGGTGGACTATTACCTGCCTGCCGGTCGCTGGACGAATCTGCTCAGCGGGCAGGTGGTGGAGGGCGGGCGATGGGTACGCGAACAGCATGACTTTCTGAGCCTGCCGCTGATGGTGCGCCCTAATACCGTCTTGCCCATGGGCGCGGTAGACGAACGCCCCGACGACGACTATGCCGACGGGGTGACCTTCCACGTGTTCGAACTTGCCGACGGCGCAGAGGTGCACACGACCGTGCCTGACACGCGGGGACGACCGGCGCTGGTCCTGCATACCCGGCGTGAGGGCGAGCTGGTCCCCTTCCGCGCGGAAGGTCACACGCAGGGCTGGCAGGTTGTCCGACACCACGCGCACCGCGTGTCCGAGGTCAGGGGTGCCGAGGCAGAATCTGTCGAGAACGATGTTCGCTTGATACCGGCGAGTGGGGCGCGAGAGGTGTGGGTAAGGCTCAAAAGCGTTTGAACCGCCACTTGACCAGCGTCCAGATGGCTTCCACGCCGTCCCACCAGCGGATCTTCTTGCCCTGCAGGGTGGTGCGCGCTTCGTAATGGATGGGTACCTCCATGATGCGCACGCCGCGGCGGATGACCTTGGCGGTCACCTCCGGGCAGAACTCGAATCGCCGACAGGTGAGAGGCACGCTTTTGAGCAGGTCGGCGCGGAAGGCTTTGTAGCAGGTGGCTTCGTCGGTGAGCGGATGCCAGTAGAGCCAGCGCACCATCGCCGCCAGTAGCCGGTTGATCAGGTAGTTGGGCAGACGCATGCCCTTGGGGCGACGGGCAGTGAGGAAGCGCGAGCCGTATACCACGTCCGCCTTGCCTTCCGCGATGGGGGCGATGACCCGGGGGATGTCCATCGGGTCGTATTCCAGGTCGGCGTCCTGAATCATGATGATGTCTCCCGTGGCGTGCGCGATAGCGGTTCGGATCGCCATCCCTTTGCCCAGGTTGCGCTCGTGGCGCAGGAGCACCACGTCGGGCTGTTGAGCCAACAGATCGGACGTGGCATCGGTGGAGCCGTCATCTACCACCAGAATCTCCTTTTGCAAGGGGACTGCGCGCACCCGCTCAATTGCCTGCACGATGGTGTCGGCTTCGTTATACGCCGGGATGATAATACTGACTACCGGATGGTCTCGCACGGGCGGTGTTCACCCTTTTCGCTTGCTATCCATAGTGTGCCTTATGGAGCCGAGTGCTGTCAAGCCCCGATTCTTGCCGGGCTAATATCCCGCCTGCTTATCCACCACGTTCGTCATCGCCGCGAGGTCGCCGGCGAGGTAGGCGTGCAGGTTGTGCAGGAATATCTGCGCCGCACGAGCGCCGTAATGCGGAGTTACCCCCGATACGTGGGGTGTGATGATCACGTTGGGCATCTGCCACAGCGGGCTATCGGCAGGGAGGGGTTCGGGGTCAAACACGTCCAGCCCTGCGCCCGCGATCCATCCCTCCTGCAGAGCGCGTATCAGCGCGGACTGGTCGATAACCCGCCCGCGTGCAATGTTGACCAGGATGGCATCCCGACGCATCAGGCGCAGTTCCCTTTCGCCGATTAGCCCCCGTGTTTCGGGGGTTAGCGGCACGCACAATACCACGTACTCGCTCTCGCGCAGGAGGTCGGGCAGTTGCGCCGAGGACAACAGCAGGTCCACGCATTTCGCTTTCTGTTGGGGATTGCGCCGCGTGGCGATCACGCGCATTCCAAAGGCTTTGCCACGCTCCGCGACCGCTGTGCCGATAGCACCCAGCCCGACCACGCCCAGCGTCGCACCGTGCAGTTCGCGCACCTGTTCGCGGAAACCGTCGCGGTTCCATTCGGCACGCATCTGCTGGCGCACACAGCGATGAAGCCCGCGTGCAAACATCAGCAGGATGCCGCACACGTGCTCGGCGATGGGCACGGCGTGCACCCCGCTGGCGTTGGTGAGGATAATGTCGCTCGTCAACAGTTCGGGCGAGAGGGAGCCTTCGATGCCCGCACCCAGGAACTGAATCCAGCGCAGGCGGTGGCAGTAGGGAAGCCACTCCCGCGCGAAGTGCCCACATACTATGATCTCTGCCTGCGAGAGCACCTCGGGGCAGAGTTCGTCAGGAGGTAGTAGCGTCCACTCTACCCGCTCGCGCGCCAGAGAGTCCTGCTGGCATCGTGCCAGGAACTGGTCGTGAATCTTCCAGCCGGGCGAGTAGGCAAACAGCACCTGTGTTTTGGCCGTATCGCTCATTTCCACAACAACAGACGACGCAGTTTTGTGCTCCTTGCGTTATCCTGAGCGAGAATATCATTTGGACATTCTGACCGGCTTTCCCTGTCATTCTGGTCTGCCTCTCTCTTGTCATTCTGAGCGAAGCGAAGAATCCCAATCGTTGAACAACGAGATGCTTCACTTCGTTCAGTATGACGAACAGACCAAGATGCTCCAGGCGGAATCCGCTATTTTCCCTAGCGGCGAGCCAGCCCCTGAAGCGAGCGCACGGGAGCATCGCCCGAGACCCCATGCCGCCAGAAGGTCTGCGTGCGCAACGGACCGACCGATACCATCGCTACCGGCGTGCCGGTCAGCTCCTCCACAAGCTGGATGTAGCGTTTCGCCTCCTCCGGCAGGTCCTGCCAGGTTCGCACTTCGGCGATCTCCGCTTTCCAGCCAGGCAGTTGCTCGTAGACGGGCTCACACTGTTGGAGCACCGCGCTGTCGGAGGGGAACTGCTCGATCACCTCGCCGCCGGGCAGGCGATAGGCACGGCAGATGTGCACCGTCTCCAGCCCGCTGAGCACATCCAGCAGGGTCATAGCGAACGCGGTCAGACCGTTCACCTGCGCCGAGTAGCGAAGCGCCACCGTATCCAGCCATCCACAGCGGCGCGGTCTGCCCGTGGTCGTGCCGTATTCTCTGCCTCGCTCGCGCAGGTAGTTGCCGGTCTCATCGAGCAGTTCGGTGGGGAACGCCCCAGAGCCAACGCGGGTGGTATACGCCTTCGCCACGCCGATGACGGCGTCGATATGGGTAGGCCCGATGCCCGTGCCCACGCACGCCCCGCCCGCCACCGGATGCGACGAGGTCACGTAGGGATAGGTGCCGTGGTCGAGGTCCAGCAGAGTGCCCTGTGCGCCCTCAAAGACCACGCGCTGACCGCTTTTCACCGCGTGATACACCAGCGGGTCGGTGTCGGTAATCAGCGGGCGCAGGATGTCGGCGTAGGCGGTATACTCCTGCCAGATCTCTTTGAAGGTAGGGCAGTTTGTCGAATAGACCTGTTCGAGTAGACGTTGCTTCTCTTCCAGCGCGAGGCGCAACACGGCGGCGAAGCGATCGGGCTGGCGCAGGTCCGCCATGCGGATACCCTTGCGGGCGGCTTTATCCGCGTAGGCGGGACCGATGCCCCGGCAAGTGGTGCCGATCTGCGCGGAACCCCTCTGCTTCTCTTCCAGCGCGTCCAGCAGGCGATGGTAGGGCATGACCACATGCGCGCTCGCACTGACGCGGAGGTTGTCCACCGCCACCCCCTGCGCCTGCAGGGAGCGAATCTCCTCCACCAGCACCTGGGGATCTACCACCACACCGCTGGCGATGATATTGGTCACCTGGGGGCGGAAGATCCCGGAGGGCACCAGATGCAGTTTGAACTCCTGCCCGTCGAAGCGCACGGTATGCCCGGCGTTGCTACCGCCGCCATAGCGCACGACCATATCGGCATCCTGCGCGAGGCAGTCTACCACTTTGCCTTTGGCTTCATCGCCCCACTGGGCACCAACCACGACCACTGCTGGCATAGGGCATACAACGGCGTGTGCCGTCTTTCCTCCTTTCCGTTGCGCGGGGCAACCGGCTTGATCTATTGAAAAGGTTGGGTTGTCTGCACTGCCAACCACACAGCATCTAATATACCACAAAACAGGGGCACAGGGTTTAGCGTCCGACAGGGACCTGGGGGCGCGGGGAGGCAGTGCGGGGCATCTTCGTCATAAAAAAATGGAGCGGGAGACGGGACTCGAACCCGCGACATCCAGCTTGGGAAGCTGGCGTTCTTCCACTGAACTACTCCCGCTCACTCTACACCAATATTCTACACCTGCTTTCCACCGTTGTCAAGGATTCTGCAGAGGGAGGTTGAACAAAAAATCGCGGGCAATTCCCCTTGTCCATCCCCCAACTCCCTTGACACCCGATGCGAGTTAGGGTTAAATGGACGAACAGATACTCTACGGGCAAACCTATTGTACGTACACTGAAGGAGAACATTCTCAGCGGCAGTTACCCGCCCGGCCCGCAGTTGCCAACTGAGGCAATGGACGAGACGGTTCGTGGTCAACCGGGTGACGGTACGCAACGCCCTGGCACTGATTCAGCGCGAAGGGCGGTGGTGCGCATTCCCGCCAGAGGCACTTTTGTGCGACGCAATGAACCACTCTCTTCCCCACCAAAGTCTCTACGCATGGGCGCGGAAGCCGTCCGCCTCCTGATACGTCGGCTTCGGAACCCAGACCTTTCCGCCCAGCATGTCGTTTTTTACCAGTTGACCTGTATGTGCGCTCTACGACGGTACCTGCCACCGCTGTGGTGCACTAGATCCCGATGCGCTATAATATGCCAAGGAAGGTTCGCCCCCCAGGGGGGAACCTTGTGGGAGGCGTACGACCGTTCATGCGGGAGGAAAAGAAATACCCGCGACCGATCAGCGGGCGATGCTGTTGGCAATTGCGGTCAGCGTAGTGGCGTCGGTATGGAGCACTCTGGTTTTAGCCTGTCGCTACGGCGGAGCAAACCTGAACAGCTGGTTCTTCATCGACGGTCCCCAGTTCCCCTACAAGGGGGCGGCAGGCAAGATCATCAATCCCTCGGACCCTAGCATCACCGGCTGGTTGCTCACAGGCGGAGGGGCAGGGGTCATGGGTTTCCTGAGCGCGATGCGCCAACGGTTTGTGGGATGGCCTTTCCATCCTGTCGGATTCTGCGTCGGGAGCACGTGGGTCGTGGGCGCGCTGTGGCTGACCTGCCTTGTCGCGAGGTTGGTGAAGTTGCTCATCCTACGCTTTGGGGGACTGCGCGGGTTTCGGACGTCCCTCCCCTTCTTCCTGGGATTGATTGTCGGACAGTACACGTGCAACGGTTTCTGGCTGGTGATGGACTACTTCAGCAGCGCAAAGGGCAATCGGATATTCTGGATCTGATGTGGCATCATCCGAACGGCAAGGGTATAATGCACTTGCAATGCCTTCAGGGGAGGTGCACAACACTCCATGCCCATCTACGAGTACCGGTGCAACGCTTGCCGAAAGCGATTTAGCGTGCTGGTGGGAGTGATCGCCCAAGATGACCCTCTGCAATGTCCGCGCTGTGGGGCTACGGAGGTCACCCGCCTGATCTCGCGCTTTGCTCGCCTGCGCAACGAGGATGACCTGATGGACGACATGCTGGACCCCGACCGAATCGGTGACCCCGAGGACCCCAAAACCATGCGCCGCTGGGTCAAGGAGATGGGCAAAGAGCTGGGCGAGGACTTCGCCGACGAGTTCGATGAACTGCTGGTGGAGGAAGAGAAAAAGGGCGCGTCGGGCGAGGGGGAGAGTGAATCGGACGACACAGGCGACGACCTGCTCTAATCCGGCTCCGCCAGTACGCGTTCATCCCCTACTCGGCGAGTCAGGCGGATGCTGTCGAAGTACTCTAGCAAGGGCACTACGAACTTCCGGCTGGAGCCGGTGAGGTCGCGAAACTCCCCGACGCTCAACGAACCCTTCTGCCGTATCGTGCGGCGCACCAGCTCCGCCAGCTCCTGAATCACCTCCTGATGAAAGAACAGCTCCTCTTCCAACCGCACCAGCACCCCCATCTCCACCAGAACCTGTATCATCGCCCGCACGGCATCGGGAGGTGCCCCCACCTGTTGCGCGATGACGGCGACCGGCGGGGGAGTGCTCCCGCCCTCACGAATAACCTGCGCTACACGCTCTGCCAACCGCTGCTGACGCTCGTTGAGGCGAATAGAGAAATCCGCCAGCCGTACCAGCGCACCCTGCGAGGCGATCACTCCCTCCTCCTGCCAGCGAGTGAGCAATGCCTCAAAGAGGCGTGGTGAGAGGTGCCTAGCTGTGGTGGAGCGCAGTTCCTCGCGAGGCATGCCGGCACGCAAGGGGTTCTGTTGATGGTAGCGTTCCAGAGCTTGCCGCACTCGCTCCAGCAGTTCCTGCCAGACGCTCCGGGCAAACCATCGCTCGCCGACGCGCAGAACCTGCCCTTCTTGCTCCAGCCGTTGGAGCCACTGCGAAACGCGGGAGACATCGGTTTCGGCGCGACGGGCAAGCTCTAAGGCGTCCAAACCCTCTGGAGCCTGCGCCAGGATCGCCAGCACGCGCTCCGCCGGCTCGCCAGTCAACAGTGACCCCAGATGCGCTATCACGACGGGGGCAAATCGCTTGTGCCGAGGCGCGTGCGGCTCGAGCACCACTCCACCCCCGAGGGTGAACATGGGCGAATAGGTGCGGATGACAAAGCGGTCCCCACGTGCGCAAACCAGGGGCTCTTCCAGCCGTATCTGCACGAACCCCTGCGCCCCCAGCTCCAGACGTTCGTTGTCCAACAGAGACACCCGCCCGATTACCTCTGCCGTGCCCAGATACACCCGTATCCGCGTCCGGTGAGCCAGTGCTTTGACCGCATCGGGAAGAAGCGTCACCTGCGCGTCAAAGGCTTGCGTCGAACGGAACAGACCGGGCGGCACGCACACCATCCCGCGCTCGATGGCTGTTTTCTCCACACCGGGTAGGTTGATAGCGACCCGACTGCCTGCAACCGCCTCCTCCACCCTGCGTCCGTGCACCTGTATCTGCCTCGCCCGAGTCGTAATCCCCACGGGCAATATCTCGATGGCAGAGCCTACGCCAATCCTGCCGCTGACCAGCGTGCCGGTAACCACAGTGCCCGCCCCAGCCAGCGTGAACACCCGGTCAATGGGCAACCGAAAGGGAGCGTTGGTCTCGCGAGGGGGCACGCGTTCTACCGCCTCCTGCAGAGCAAGGCGTAGTGCGTCCAGCCCCTGCCCCGTCACCGCCGACACTGCAAGCACCGGCGCATCCCTCAACGGCGTATCCTGCAAGAACCGACGCACCTCTTCGGTAACCAGCTGAAGCCACTCCTCGTCCACCAAGTCGCACTTGGTCAGCGCCACCACTCCTGCTTTCACGTCCAGCAGGCGCAGGATGTCTAGATGCTCGCGCGTCTGGGGCATGATGCCCTCATCGGCGGCGATTACCAGCAGAACCACGTCCACGCCGCCCGCGCCCGCCAGCATGTTTTTGAGGAACCGCTCGTGTCCGGGCACGTCTACGATCCCGACCACCTGCCCGCCCGGCAGAGTGAGCGAGGCGAACCCCAGGTCTATCGTCATGCCCCGCTCCTGCTCTTCCTTCAGGCGGTCGGGATTGATGCCGGTCAAGGCGGTGATCAGCGTGGACTTGCCGTGGTCCACGTGCCCTGCTGTGCCGATGATGACGTGCTTGTGCTCCATCCTGCCGTGCCCCGCTTTCGTGTGCCGATTCTGTGCCTAACAGTATACCTCCTGTGCAGGAGATTTGACAAAAGGATGGCGAAAGCGTATAATGCTGGCGAACGACAGCAGGCAACAGCGGGCGCACTGCTGTCATCATCACGAATTCGCAAAAGGAGGAGTGTGAGTGAAAGGCTTATCTCGTGTGACAGCGCTGTTGAGCCTGGCGCTGACGCTGAGCGTGTTGGGTGCACCGCAGGCTCGGGCACAGTTTGACAACACAGCCACCGATGTCAGCATCCGCGTGGGAGCTAACGTGGTCAACCGAGCCTCCATGCGCACGGTCGGCGATGTGTGGCTGGCGATCGGCGCGGATGTGAAACTGCGCGGAGGCTCGTTGATCGGCGAGGGTGAGATGCTTCTGGGAATAGACCACTATACCCGCAGTCAGGGCGGTCAAACCGCCAGCATCACCGCCATCACCCTCACGCAGGTGTTCTCGGTAGACCCCACCGAGCGGTTCAAAGGCTACATCGGGCTGGGCGCAGGCGCATACGTGCTGAAGCCTTCGGGCGTCAGCGCCAAGACGGTGTTTGGCGGCAAACTGGTGCTCGGCTACGACATCAATGAAAAACTCTTCGTGGAACTGGACTACCATCTCACCGGCAAAGAGATGGACTTCCGCGGGGATAGCACCACCATCCTCGTGGGCTATCGCTTCTAGGGCACAGGGGCGGTGCTCTACCGCCCCTTGACCACCTGGGATGAAACAACGTCGACCGCTGAAGCTGTTTGCCGGGAATGGAAACCCTGACCTTGCCCAGCGTATCGCCGCCGAGCTGGGCACACCACTGGGTCAATTGCTTCTACGCCGGTTCAGCGACGGAGAGATACGCATCGAGTGCGATGAGAGCGTGCGCGGATGCGATGTGTTCGTGATCCAGTCGTTCTGCTCGCCCATCCATGACCACCTGATGGAACTGCTCATCCTGCTGGACGCTCTGCGACGCGCCTCCGCCGCGCGTCTGACGGCGGTCATCCCCTATTTCGCCTACGCCCGCCAGGAGAAGCGTGCCTCCCCGCGCGACCCCGTGCCCGCCAAAGTGGTGGCGGATATGCTGACTACCGCGGGTGCAGACCGGGTGATCACCATGGACCTGCACGACGAGGCGATTGCAGGCTTCTTCCACATCCCGGTGGACGACCTCAGCGCGCTGTCGATGCTGGTGCGCCACTATGTCGCCCAACGCGAGCCGCAAACCGTGGTCGTGGCGCCTGATGCGGGAGCGGTGCGTCTGGCGCGTGCGCTTGCTACCCGACTGAACGCCCCGCTGGCGGCTGCTTACACGCGCGGACATGCCGATAGCCCCACCCATGTACGGTTTGCCGGGGACGTACAGGGTCTGAAGCCGCTCATCGTGGAAGACATGATCGTCACCGGCAGGCGGTTGGAAACCTGTATGCATGCGCTTCTGCGGCGCGGATGCCTGCCCGAAATCCGGGTCGCAGCCACGCATGGGGTGTTTGCAGGCGACGCCCTTCAGCGCGTCATGCTTCCGGAGGTGGTGGAGCTGGTGGTCACCGACACCCTCCCGCAAACGCATAAGCATCCCCGCGTCACCGTGCTCCCGACCGCCCATCTGTTTGCAGAAGCCATCCGAAGAGCGTATAATAACAGGATGCTGGACCTTTCGCTGACACTCGCACGAATCACCGACTGAGGAGTACCCGATGGCACAGCGATTGACTCTGGAACAGATAGCGCATGTGGCACGGCTGGCGCGATTGGCGCTGAGCGAAGAAGACCTGCGCCAGATGGAAAAACACCTCAATAACCTGATGGCGCAGTTCGAACGCCTGCAGGAGCTGGACACGACGGGCGTGGAGCCAACGGCGCACTCGTTCCCGGTATACAACGTGTTCCGCGAGGACGTCGTACAGCCCTCTTTGCCCCAGGAAGAGATCCTCGCCAACGCGCCTGAACAACGGGACGGCTGTTTTGTGGTGCCGCTCATCGTGGAGGGGTGAACGCCAGGATCCATCTCCACGCCGTTCGGAAGGGTAAGCGGATGAAAGAGGCTGTTCCTGTTCTGCCGGGTGCCACGCGCGAAGAGATTCTGCAGGTCATGCGCGAGCTGGGGCAACCCGCCTATCGCGCCGAGCAGATCGCCCAGTGGGTCTATCGTCACGCCGCCAGCGACTACGCGCAGATGACCAACCTGCCCCTTGCCCTGCGCCAGAGCCTGGCGGAGCGACTGCCCTTGCAACGCCTGCAAACCGTCCGAGCCCAGCAGTCGGTGGACGGCACGATCAAGTACCTCTTCGAGCTGGCAGATGGTGAGCGTGTGGAAGCGGTCTTCCTGCCGTACGAGGACCGTACCTCTGTGTGCATCTCCTCGCAGGTGGGATGCGCCGCGGGGTGCCGATTCTGTGCAACCGCACAGATGGGTTGCGCGCGCAACCTCACCGCCGGCGAGATGGTGGATGAAGTGCTCTCTATCCAGCAGATGACGGGACGGCGCATCAGTCATGTGGTGTACATGGGCATGGGCGAACCGCTGTGGAACCTGCAGGAGGTGATCAAAAGCATTCACCTGCTGAACAAAGAGGTGGGCATCTCCCAGCGGCACATCACGGTCTCCACGGTGGGCGTGGTGCCGGCGATCTATGAGCTGGCACAGCACCAACTGCAGATTACCCTTGCCATCTCCCTGCACGCTCCCGATGACGAACTGCGCGCGCGCCTGATGCCCGTCGGGCGCAAGTGGAAGGTGCAGGAGCTGATTGCCTCCGCAAAGCACTACACCGAAGTCACGGGACGCAAGGTAACTTTCGAGTATCTGCTGTTACGCGGGGTCAACGACGAGCCGCACCACGCGCGCGCCCTGGCGAGGCTGGTACGCGGGATGGTCTGCAACGTCAACCTGATACCGTTCAACCAGGTGGAAACGCCCGACGGTTTCACCCGTCCCGAGCCCGAACGGGTGGCACGCTTCCGCCGATTGCTGGAAGAGGCAGGGATTGTGGTCACCCAGCGCGTCGAGAAAGGGTATGACATCTCCGCAGCGTGCGGGCAGTTGAAACTGGAAACGGTGCGAGCGCGCTCATGAAACGGTGGGGTCTCCTCTGGATAGCGATCGTAGGATGGTTGGGCGGAGCGAACCCTGCCATCGCGCAGTCGCCGCAGGAGCTCCTGCAGACAGCGCTCGCTCGGATCGTTCAAGCCGCACGCGCGGATTCGGAACCCACCGCATGGCGTGCCGAGGGCAGGGTGCAACTGCTCTATCCGCTGTCCAATTTAGGCACTATCACGTTGACGGAGGATGGAGCAAACTTTCACGTGGTTCTGCGCATGGGCGGGGTCACCACCGAAAACGCCTACGACGCCATCACAGGCAAAGGCTGGCGCCGACAGCACGGTGCACTCCTGCCCCTTGTCTCCGACGAGGCAACCCAGTTTGCGCGGTTCTCCGTGCAGGCTCTACTTACTGTTCTGACCCGCGGGGCGCGCGGCGACCTCGGCGTGATAGACGGCGGCACCGCTACCCTGCCCGATGGGCGCACCGCGCGCTGGCTCCAGATAGTGCCTCACCGGGGAACGCCCTGGGACATCTACCTCGACACGCAGGGCGAACTGCTGGCATGGGGCTATCATGAGAGCGATTCCTTCCGCCGCCTCCCCACGCGGTTTGTGATAGTCCCGTCTGGGTGGCGCGAATCGGGAGCGGTGCGCGCACCGAGCGCGCTGAAAGTGTACGAGGACGACCGACACGTCCAGACGGTGCACTGGGAAAGGATCGCGCATCTGCCCACCTCTGCACTGCTTCCCCTGCTGAACCCGCCCGCACCCTTGCCCGCTCCAGACGGGCGTCCTGTAACCTTTCCAGTTCGGTTCTTTCAGCGTTTGATATTGCTGAAAGCGAAGCTGAACGGGCACGAATACCTACTGCTTCTGGACACCGGCGCGGCGATCACTGTGATCGACAAGCCCGTCGCCGACGCGCTTCGCTTGCCGCCGGGGGAGCGCATGAACGTACTGGGCGCAAGCGGGCAGGGGGAATCCACCATCACCCGTCTGCAAAGCCTCGAGCTGGGCAGGGTGAAGTTACGGAACCTGCAGGTCGCGGTGGTCGATCTGGGGTTGATACGCCTGCTTGGTGGCGAGCGGTTCGGGGGGATATTGGGCTTTAATGTGCTGTGCCGCTTTCGGATGACGGTGGACTACCACGCGGGCACGCTGAGGCTGGAGTCATCAGGGGGGCGTTTGCCGCCCGGCAGGGTGGTGCAGGCGCAGTTTCCGGGTGCCACGCCCCTGCTGGAGATGGAGGTGGAGGACATCGGCAAGGTGCCTATGCTTCTGGATACAGGCGCGGCGATGAGCATCATCCCCGTCGAGGCCTCGCAACGGTGGCAGCCGTCACGCTCGGTATCGCTAGGGCTGGCGCTGGGTGTGGGAGGTGCAGGAAGCGTTCCCCGTGCCGCCCGCGCCAGCATCGTGCGTCTCGCCGAGGAGACCATCACGGACGCGCTTCTGATGTTCGCCCCACCTGCTCCCAAAGGCGCGCCGGTACAGATCCTTTCCGAAGCGGGGTTCGGCTTACTGGGCAACAACCTCCTGCGTTACTTCCTGCTTACGATCGACTACCCGACGCGCACGGTGGTGCTCCAGCGGATGCCCAAACCCGCTTCGCTGGGAGACCGTGCGAGCCCGGGAATCGTTCTCGACCTGACCGCGGATGGTGCAAAAGTAGCGGGAGTAACACCTCTCTCCCCGGCATGGGCACAGGGTATCGAGCGCGGCGACGAGGTGTTGGCGGTCGACGGTCGCTCCACGAAAGGGATAGCTCCCTCCGAGGTGCAGAGGTGGCTGGCAGGCGAGGAGGGCACTCGGCTTCGCGTACGCCTGCGCCGGAGCAGTAAAGTGTGGGAGATCGTTCTGGAACGCAAGCCGATGTTTTGAAATCTTTCCCCCATGTGGCGTAGCCTTATGAGGGTGTTCGGTAAAGAACGGGTTTTGGGGTATACTCTTGCCATCAAACGAAC
>PSLZ01000017.1:0-64463 GCA_040289885.1 Armatimonadota bacterium
TTCGGGCGTTGGCGTATAACGACCAGTCTCGGAGCGACATTTCGCACTGGCTTCGTACGGAACTGCAGGGATTTGTGGTTCCGCAGGGTGGAGGAGTAGCCCTGCCTGACATTCCGCCTCCCGTGTGGGCAGAGGATACCGTACCTACCGACATCGTTTCTGCAGGTAGTTTCGGTCCATCTTCAGCGGACTATGTGAACCTCGCTTCCGGCGTGTTCGAACACCGCCCGCCAGCAGATTTGTCGGACACCAACCACCTTCGAATACTACCCGAATGGTCTGGTGCATAGGGTGAAGGTGCCCAAACCTGGCACGTCGGGCAGTGGTCAGCAGGTAGAGATAGAGTACCTTTACACGGCATTAGGCAATGTGCTGGAGGTGCGCACCCCCTCTCCCAACCCCCGTCCAAGTGTGCGCACCACGCGCTACTTCTACGGGGTGGACCCCTTCACGAACGATGCCGAGCCTGAGCGGCTGAACTGCCCGCTGGCGGTAGCCGTCTACGATGGGGGCTTCAATCCCGGCAACGTGACCGATCGCCTGATCTACCGTGCCAGTTTCCGCTATGACGCTTGGGGGCGGTTGGTGCAGATGGTTATGGACTGTACAATACGGTATCACGCAATACGCCTACCAGTACTATCCCCGCCCGTTGCCCGACTACGGGTTTGGCCCCGGCGAGCGCGTGGACACTAGCCTGCCTTGGCAAACCACTGTTACCACTTTTAGCGACCTGCGCGCACTGGTGCGTCGGCAGGAGGTGGCAAACCCGAATGATTTGATCCTGCAAAGCACCTACCAATACAACGGGCGCGGTCTGCTTCGGAGCTTGGTCAACAACTGGATACCTGGTGGTCTCAGTTTGTCCGCCTTCCTGAACGTGGGTTACGATGCCAGCGGCAACCGAGCCCACATCGGCTCTATGCGCATCGAGAGGATCGGCTCTGCTAAGGGAATGTTGGGGTCGCTCACTTATGTTGTGGACCCGAGCACCCACCGCTCTCTGATTGAAGAGTCCTTTAACCGGATAGACTACGATATCAGCAGTTACAGGAGCCTTTTTGCATACGATGCGAGTGACAACCTGACTACCATCCGTGGGGTGTCGGACATTACCTACAACGCCAACAACCAGATTGTGCGTTCGGGCTTTCAGTATGACACTAATGGCAATCCCACGCTGTTTGCTGGCAACAGCCTCAGTTACGACTACGAGAACAGGGTGCTAATCGCCAACAGCCTGAGCATGGCATATCGTCCCGACGGCAAGCGCGCTTGGAAACAGCCTGGTGGGGTAGACACGCGCGTTTACTATGTGTATGACGGCGAACGGGTGCTCTTCGAGTTCAACCCCGTTAATGGCTTCAGCCAGGCATACGGCTACGGTGCCAACGGCTTAGCCACCAGCCTGCGCCAGAGCGAGGTGCGCATCTACGCCTTTGACCCTGCAGGCAACTTGGTGCATCGGCTGACGCCAACAGCGGTACTCAGCAACAGCGGGATTGACAGTTACGGCAGTATCGTGTATGATGACAGTGTTACTGGAGTTACGCCGTTCCCCTCTCCCGATAGCGTGGCGTATCAGGGGCAGTGGGGCGCATACACGGACATTGAAAACTGGGGATGGCACCTGCGGAGTGACTACTACAGTGCGAGTTGGTGTCGGTGGCTCACCCGCCAGAGCGCAGGTGGCAACGAATATTCGGCGGGGGTCAATCCGGCAGACCATTGGGTCGACTCGCTCCAGGACCTGCTGAGCCTGGCGGGTATAGCGGACCCGACGGGCTTTGTGGATTTGGTCGACGCTGTGGGCTATGCCCTGCGGGGCAAGTGGATAGAGGCGGCGATTGCTGGTGCGAGCGTTTGGCCTGGCGGGGATGTCGCGAAGATCGCGAAGTGGTCAAACATCGCGACCCGCGGCGGGCTACGGCTGGCAGGACGAGGGAGCAAAGCGGCGGCAAAAGAAGCCAGCGAAGAGTGGGTAAAATTATATCGGGCGGTATCTCTCGGAGAGGTAGAAGACATTATGCAAACAGGCAAGCTTCGGGTCAAGTTCGGGCAAATGGAGGGCAAGTGGTTTACCACAACCCCTGAACTCGCAGCACGATGGGGAAAGAAAATGTACAAAAAACAGCCATACAGCATTATCGAGGTTGCAGTACCAAAATCTTTGTTGAGATCCATGCATTTCGATGACTGGCTTGATGCTATCGGTCCCGCCTACTTTGCTGAACCTCCTGCTCTCCCCCACATTCGGTTTTTGCAGGAGCTCCCCTTCATCCCTTACCTGCCATAGGAGCAACGCGATGGACGAGACCCGCTTAGTTGCCAAGGCTAAGATTCACCTTGTTGAGACTGAGCGAATGCCCATTCGTCTGCCTCGCTCGCGCCCGTGGGGTTGGCCGGTTGTATTTACTGATGCCCCGGAGAAGGGGTCGTTTATGTTGATGGTTCACCCACTGGAGATGATGGAGGCGTGTCGTTGGGTTTCCGCTAAGGTGGCAGTTGTCGTTCGCGAGGGAGAGCGTTTCCTTGTGTCAGGTTCTCGATTCGTTTTCCACTTACGCGACTCAGATGGGTTGGTGCGTGCTGTGTTTGGCGAAGGGATTGTAGAGCAAGTTGAGTATGTTTCAAGTGAGGCATTTTTGGAGTTATTTGGCGAGCCGTGGCGGTACTACTGATAATTCCTTGGGAAGCTTTTAGGTCTTCGCGGTACCGACAAGAGCGAGCAAGGTGATGGTCTATTGGGATGCAGTGCCAGGAGCGACCAGCACAAGGCGAATGTTGTCTATCGCCCGAATATAACCTATGATATGGGAATAACGATTGTTATCCCCCAAACAGTTCATTCGGGCGATGCAAGAACTGATTCGCCTGAACAAGGCTCTTGGCGGGCTGTAAAAAAACAGGAGGTGACCCCAAAATGGATCGTGAGACCGCGATAGACCGCGATCGCTTTTCTCAAGGAGCACCAACCGATGCCCCCTGACGATAAAGTCTCTAATGAGGTCATCACCAAGTTTGTGGAAGTAGTCCTCTGGTTGGATAAACAAGAACATCCAGACCCTGTCTTCATCCCCCTGCGGTTGAACTCTTTCGGTGAAGACACGGGCTTAGGGGTCTATGAATCGGTCGAGGACGTATTGAGTTCTTACCCTGTGGAGGATCTCCTGCCCCACCTGCCCGCTGCTTTGCAAAGCCCTTATGTCTGCCGTCGGTTTCGGGCGGCACTGATAGTTTGGAGGCTGCTGACGAATGCGCTCCTTGCTGAGGCACTGAGAGATCTCCTGATTGATCGGTTTCTGAATGACGAAGATCCAGATGTTCGTTGGGCGGCGCTTATGGCGCTTAGCGAGATCGAGGATGAAACGGTCGAGAGGGCTTTACGTCAAGCCCTTCTCACGGAGCCCGAGGAGGATCTACGCAAGGACATAGAGAAGGTTTTACAGGAGCGGTTCGGGTGGGGAACATAGTGCCTTGAGCCACCAGCTTGGTGGGTGTGCGTGGGTGGGGGAGGTTCGCGCAGGGGTGTTCGGGGTTGCGGTATAGGTAGCGCCATCTCGTGCGCTGGGCGGGCTGGGAGCCGACGACCTCGCCACCAGCGGCGGGCGGAGGCTAACACGTGGGATGCCGTGCCAGGGGCGACAGGGTATCGGGTGCGTTGGGGTCTGCAGAGTGGGAGCTACCCGAACGCAAGCGGGGTGTTGTCGGAACGCGAGTATTTTGGGGGGACCGCTCAGGTCACTCAGGCGCACCAGCACGTTGCTATCCACCAGCAGTTTCTCAATCCTCGTAGAGTTTTTCGCGTCTCAACAACTCATCAGGCAGATGGACGCCGATGCCCCCACCGGTCTAGGACATCCCCGGTGCTACGGCGAACAGATCGGCATGCATCTCCTGCAGTAACCTTCGGCTAGTAAGCCGTGTCGATAAGGGTGGATTGCCGTGTAGGGGGTGATGAGATGGCAGATGCCCAGCAGTGGCTGGAGGAGGGGATAGCCCTCTTCAAGCAGGGGCGCTACGAGGAGTGCATCGAGCGCATGTATTAGATGCTTCAGAAGGAAGGTGACCAGTACACCGCCTGGTTTTGCGCGGGCGCCGCGTTCGCCGAGATGCAGGACTACGAAAAAGCTGCCCATGCTTTCTTCAAGGCTGTGGAAATCCAACCCGATTCCTGCCGCGCGCACTACAACCTGGGAGCCGCTTATGAGGCACTCGGCTCCTACCTCCAAGCCGAGATGGAGTATGAAACCGCACTGAGGCTGAACCCCGAATACGAGAACGCCAAGAAGGGACTGATGCGGCTACGCCAACTGCATCGTGAGAGCTACCGCAAGTCTCCATGGGACCAGCCGCAACAGCCACCGCCTTAAGCGGGTAAACCTACGGCCCGTTTGAGCGCGGCGACCTCTTCGGCGGTGAGATGCCTCCACGCGCCCGGCGGCAGGTCATGCAGACTTAAGGGTCCAAACCGTTCGCGATGCAGGCGAACGACAGGGTGCCCGACCGCCTGGCACATGCGTTTGACCTGGCGCTTGCGCCCTTCGTGGAGGGTCAGACGCAGGAAAGTGGTCTGCCTCTGAGGTTGATAGCGGAGCCTTTGCACCTGCGCGGGAGCGGTCGGACCGTCCTCCAGCACGACTCCCTCGCCGAGTTGGCGCAGAGTGGGGTCCTTTACCTCGCCGCGAACCTCTACCAGATAGGTCTTGGGCACGCCGTAGCGGGGGTGAGTCAGTCGGTAAGCCAGCTCGCCATCGTTTGTCAGCAAAAGCGCGCCGGTGGTATCGGCATCCAACCGCCCTACCGGGAACACCGGTGTGCTCACGCCCTGCAGGAGGTGCATCACCGTGCGCTTGGCGCGAGGGTCGTAGCGTGTGGTGACCACGCCCGCGGGTTTGTGCAACAGGATGTAAGTATGCGTCTCGAGCAGGCGCACGCGCTGTCCGTCCACCTCGATCACGTCCCGTTGGGGGTCCGCCTGAGTGCCCAGCTGGGTGACCACCTGTCCGTTCACGCGCACGCGCCCCTGCAGGATCATCTGCTCGCACGCCCGGCGTGAGCCGTATCCTGCCTGTGCGAGTATCTTTTGCAGACGCTGATGGCTATCGCTTTTCATCTTCCATATTTTAAGTATACAGGAGGTTGCGCGCCGGTGCAGGGGTAACAGATTTGGAGGCACTGCGCTCATCTCCGCCCCCCTTCGCTGGGGCGGGATTACAGTGAGAGGGGGGCGAAAGGAGTTTTTCCGCGTAAAAAAACGCATCAGTTGAAGCAGGTAGATATACTGTCATAAACGTTTCTCCCTGTGTGTTTTCCTGTTTAGCGAGCTGGGAGGATAACCTCTCAAATCGCTAGAGTCGGCTACCGGGCGAACAAATTTCAAAAATTTTTTGCCCAAAAACCCCAAAAACCCCGTTTTTGGTACGAATCTTGCATATATATAGGGTGGAGGACCTGAGCAGGTATACCTACTACCCCGAGGAGGGAAGGAACGGTGGTCGTTTTGGATGCTGGTTTGTTTGTGAGAGGAGAGCGGGTCCGTTTCAGCACTTGTGGAAACTGCAGGAAGTGTGCGGGCAAAAAATTTTCTGGGAAAGTCGCATTTCCCTGTTGACAAACCTGTACCCATGCGCTACAATAGGCTCAGGGAATCCATCAAACTACCACTCTAAGAAAGGAGATGGAAAGCGAGTATGAGAAGTTTACGCTTCTGGCTAGTAGCAGGTATCGCGTCCGCGACGATGACTCTGCTTAGCCTCAGCCCCGCCAACGCTCTGCAGTTCTGGATTTCCAAGGCGGGTGAGAGCACGCCCATCCGCCAGCTGGCCGTGGGCCCAGGACAGTCTTTTATGCTTTCGGTGTGGATCCAGCACAGCCCGGAAAAAGTTCAGGGTATCGAGGTCATGTTCGGGTACGACCGGGCGAACTCCATGGGTACAAGCGCAACCCCACTTGACCACAAGGTTGGGCTGGATGGCACACTAAGCGACGCGGTCGTTCAGGGGTTGGCGGATCTGGGTCCCCCGCTTGAGTGGCTGGCGGGAGCACGAGGCACGGGCACGCGACCATACGGTGTGCGCTATGTAGTGCTAAGCGTTACCGGCAAGTTGGATGCATCCGCGGGAGCGAAGGTCTTTGACATCAAGCTCAAGAATCTGAACCTGAGGCCGGGCGATGCCCCCTACGCCCTGTACATCTGGGACTTCGGTAGCGGTGCTTCATATACCTGCCTGGCGACCTTAGAGACAGGGCAGACCATCCGGCCCGGCGGCAGCTACACGCTGGAGCTGGTTCCCGTTCCGGAGCCTGGCAGTCTGCTGGCACTGGCGACGGGTGTGGTCGGGCTGGCGGGAGTGGCGTTCCGTCGTCGACGCGCATAAAGTCATCGCTTTTCCACATCCCTGACACAGCCCCCGGTTGGGGGCTGTGTCGTTTTTGGTCATAAGCCACGTTGCCTTTGCCCATCAGCGGTTGTATACTGTAGGTGGACACATCGCTGAGTGAGGAAGAGGATGCTTACTCGCGCGCTTGTTTTGAAAATCGCCTCGCTTCCTCCGGTGCGTCGCCTGATTGCGCAGGGACGACCGTTTCGCAAACTGGTTGACCGCTTCGTGGCAGGAGAGACCCTGCAATCTGCCCTGCGCGTTGCCTCCCAACTGCAGTCTAAGGGGATGAAGGTATCGCTCGACTATTTGGGCGAGAGCGTGCGCGACCGGCAGATGGCGGAGGCGGTTGTAGAGGAGTATCTGCGCGTTTTGCCCGCGCTGGCGCAGGCGGGGCTGGACGCCCAGGTCTCCGTGAAGCTCACCCAGCTAGGTCTGGATATCGAGGACGCGTTTTGTGTGCGCAACCTAGAGCGGATCGTGCAGTGCGCGCAAGAGGTTGGAGGATTCGTGCGCATCGACATGGAGAGCAGTGCGTACACAAAGCGCACACTGGACATCTTTTATTCCCTGCACGAGCGCTATCCCAACCTGGGCATCGTGATACAGGCGTATCTGTACCGCAGTGCGGACGATATCGACCAGCTGATAGGGTGTAAGGCGTCGGTGCGGCTGTGCAAGGGCGCGTATGCGGAACCGGCGAGCATTGCCTATCCCCGGCGCGGGCAGGTCAACGCCGCGTATCGCCGGCTGATGCAGAAACTGCTTCTGTACGGACACAACCCTGCGCTCGCCACCCATGATGAAAGCATCATCCGCGATGCCATTACCTTTACCCTGGAGAAGGGCATCGAACCCCAGCGGTTCGAGTTCGAGATGCTCTATGGCATCCGCCGCGATCTGCAGGAGAGGTTGGTGCATCAGGGCTACCAGATGCGCGTGTACGTGCCGTATGGCGAGGCATGGTATCCCTACTTTACCCGTCGCCTAGCGGAGCGTCCGGCGAACCTGCTGTTCTTCCTGCGTCACGTGTGGCGCTAGGGCTACAGCGCTTTGAGTATCTCCACCACCTGGGCGATCTTCTCCTCGTAGCGCAGGGCGTTTTCGCGCACGACACGGTGTAGCAGTTCCAGACGCTCGTGGTCAATCTGGTTGTGTGCGAACAGGGTGATCGCCTCTGGAGAATGCATCTCGCGCAGAACCAGACACACCTCGTCGTCGTCACGATAGACCCGCAGGGTATAGGAGCCGTCTATCACGGTGGCGTAGGTGTCCGTCTCACCGACCAGCTCCCACATGAGCCGTTTGTCGCGGGTCTTGTCGATCAAAACCTCTACCAGTTCGGTCAGTGTCTCGTGACTGCTCATGCAAAGCCCTCGCACAAAGGTTTTTTTACGCTCTGATTATCGGCCGTCTTGTGCAGGAATTGCACCGTACTTGTTGCTGATTTGGGGGGCACCTGTGGAAGGCTTGACTTCGGGCCGTTTGACGGTTACAATCTGCGTGCGGTACTTTTTGAGCTTCCCGGACGTCATGTGTTATGGAAAGCGGTAGAGAGAGCGAGGATACCTGGCTAATCGCCCGGTTCCGTGCGGGGGACGCGCAGGCGATGGAAACGCTGTTCTGGCGCTATGCGGATGCTGTGCTGGCATATGCAACCCGCCTGCTCGGCAACCGCACGGACGCGGAGGAGGTGCTGTCGGAGGTCTTCCTACGCGCCTTCGAGGGCTGTATGGGCTATCGCGCCGAGGGCACGTTCAAAGCATGGCTGTTCCGCATCGCGCGCAACTGCTGTATCGACCGTCTGCGTCAGCCACGGCTCTTGCCCCTTGAGGACAGTGGCGAGCCAACGAGCGCGGATGGCACCGCTGAGATAGAGATGCGGGTGGTGGTCCAGCGCGCGCTGAAACGACTGCCAGAAGAGTATCAGACGGTGCTCCTGCTGTGCGACGTAGAGGAGTTCACGGCGAAAGAGGTCGCGCAGATGCTGGGGCGTAGTGTGCCTTCGGTGAAAGGTCTGCTGTATCGGGCGCGGGCGTCGCTACGCGATGCGCTCTCCGAGGAATGGGGGGAAGAGGCATGAAATGCGCGGATGTGCGCGAACTGCTGGGCAACTATATGGACCAGGAACTGACCGAGACCATGATGCAGAGGGTGGAGAGGCATCTGCTTCGGTGTCCTACCTGTGCCTATGAGGCGCGTTCTCTGGAGCAGGCACGCGATCTGCTCCGGCACGGCGTGGAATCGCCGATGGTCTCGGAACAGACTGGCGAGCGCATCCTACATCATCTCAGGCAACGCTTCCCGCACCTGCACAGGAGCGGCTCGACGGAAGAACCGCTCTCTCTGCCGCTGTTGCTGGAAGAGTAATCATCAATCCGAGGGAGGCTCACGATGAAACTTACCACGACCCGAAAGGATTTACTGGAAGGCGTGCAGACAGTAGCACACGCCGTCAGCGGACGAAGCTCTCTGCCCATCTTACAGCACATTCACCTTAACGCGGAGGGGGAAGGAGTGAAGCTGACCGCCACCGACCTGGAGATCGGCATCGAATGCTTTGTGCCGGCGGTGGTGGAGATGCCGGGTGAAGCCACCCTACCCGCCCGGCTGACGCAGGAGGTGCTATCTTCGCTCCCGGATGCCGACGTGAAGATGAGCGACGACGCCACGCACTCCGTGCAGATCGTCTGCGAGCGGTCCGAGTACAAACTGCTTGGGTTGTCACCGACGGATTACCCCTCGCTCCCAGAGGTCAGCGATGCCACCACGTTCACCGTGCCTGCTGACACGCTCAAGGAGATGATCAAACAGACCATCTTCGCGGTTAGTACGGAGGAGACGCGCGCGATTCTGACCGGTGTGCTGGTGGAGTGCGACGGCGTTACCCTGCGCATGGTGGCGACGGATACGCATCGGCTGACGGTACGCTCGCATCCGGTGGGCGTCAACGCGCTCGAATCGCCCATCGCGGCGGTAGTGCCCGCGCGTTCCATGAACGAGCTGGCGCGCATCGTGGGAGATTATGAGGGGGATGTGGAGGTGCAAATCGGGCGCAATCAGGCTTCCTTCCGACCGATAGACGACACCCGGCGCACGTTCCTAATCACGCGCCTCATCGACGGGCAGTTTCCGGCGTACCAGCGCGTGATCCCCACTACCTACACCAAGCGGCTGACCCTGGCGACGGAGGAGTTCTTGCAGGCGGTACGCCGCGCCAGCCTGGTTGCCCGTGATGTGAGTAACCGCCTGATTTTCAGCACGAACGGGGAGTATCTGATTATCGAGGCGGAAAGCGGGCAGTCGGGTAAGGCGCACGAGGAGGTAGAAGTGGTGCGCGAGGGGGATGACATCACCGTTGCCTTCAACGCGCGCTACCTAATCGACGTGCTCAGCGTGATAGAATCCGAGGGCGTACATCTAGAGATGACCGAGCCTCTGCGTCCAGCGGTCGTTCGCCCCGTGGAGCAAGACAACTACCTGTGCGTGCTGATGCCCATGGCATTGACGTAATTGCTGTTCTCACCTCAGCTCCTCTCCCGATGCTTCGGGAGAGGGGCGTACCTTCCCAAAGGATTGACACCAGCATCTGCAGATGGTAACATGATTACGCGCCCAGTGAGACCAAACGGAAGGCGCGCAGACAACCGGAAGGCAGGCAGACCATGAACCATTCCAGCAACGCACACCCTTGGCAGATGTTCTCGCCGCTGAACCTTGCCTACCTCGCGGAGATGTACGAGGTTTACCAGCGCGACCCTCAGGCGGTCTCTCCGACCCTTCGCTCCTTTTTCCAGCAGTTTGGTGCCCCTCCGCTTGAGGTGGTGGTTACCTATGGCAGGGCGTACGGCTTTCGCGAGGTAGCAGGAGCGGTTGCGCTGGCGCGCGCCATCCGCGCCTATGGGCATCGCTCTGCACGGTTGGACCCGCTCGGTTCGCCTCCGCCCGGGGACCCGTTCTTGTTGCCCGAGGCGCACGGCATTACCGACGAGCACCTGCGCGCCCTGCCGCCAGAAGTGATCGGTGGCGTGCTTGCCGAGGGTGCCCCCGACGCCTACACGGTCATCCAGCGGATGCGGGAGGTGTATCAGCAAACCCTCGGCTTCGAGTTCGAGCATCTGGCGGATGCCGAAGAGCGCGCCTGGTGGGAAGAGGCAGTGGAATCCCGTCGTTACGCCCCGCCCAACGACCCGATCGACGAGATGGCGCTACTGCATCGGCTGACGGAAGTGGGGGCGTTGGAACGTTTCCTGCACCGCGCCTTTCCGGGGCATATCCGGTTCTCTTTGGAAGGGCTGGGCATGATGATCCCGATGCTGGACGAGCTCATCGGCGCGGCGGCGGAGGCAGGCACGCGCTACATCATGCTGGGCATGGCGCATCGGGGCAGGTTGAATGTGCTGGCGCATATCCTGGGCAAGCCTTACGAGCAGGTCATCGCCGAGTTTCTCGGCGTCTACCAGTCGCCCGGCGTCTCCTGCAGCGGCAGTAGCGATGAGGGCTGGACAGGCGACGTGAAGTATCACCTGGGCGCGCGGCGGGCGTTCAAGGGTGGTGAACAGGTGAGCGTGGAGGTCTACCTCGCGCCCAACCCCAGTCATCTGGAGTGGGTGAACCCGGTGGTGGAAGGGATGACACGCGCCTGCGGAGAGCGGCGGCACCGGGCGGGTGCTCCCGAACAGGACGAGCATATCTCGCTGGCGGTGCTGATCCACGGTGACGCCGCTTTTCCAGCACAGGGCATCGTGGCAGAAACGCTGAACCTCTACCGCCTGCCCGGATACCGGACGGGCGGAACCATCCACCTGATTGCAAACAACCAGATCGGCTTTACCACTCTGCCCCAGTATGGGCGGTCTACCGATTATGCCAGCGACCTCGCTCTCGGCTTCGACCTGCCGGTGATCCATGTGAACGCCGACGACCCCGAAGCCTGCTTGACCGCCGTGCGACTGGCGCATGCCTACCGCGAGCGGTTCCTGAAAGATGTGGTCATCGACCTGGTGGGCTATCGTCGGTGGGGACACAACGAGAACGACGAGCCGACCTTCACCCAGCCCCATCTGTATGAGCTCATTCAGGCACATCCGACCGTGCGCGAGCTGTGGGTGAAACGGCTAGTGCAGAAGGGGCTGGTCACGCAGGAACAGGCGGATAGACTGCTTCAGGAGTCGATAGAGCGATTGCACGCCCTGCGACGCAAGGTGGCGGACGAGGTCGACCTGCATCTGCGCAAAACGCTGGCAGGGTTGGAGGCGGGTGGCGAGCGCGGAGGGCTGGGGAGCTTGGAGGCAGAGGAGGGTATTCAGACGGCGGTGGAGCCATCGCTGTTACACCAGCTGAACGACGAGATCACGCGCCTGCCGGAGGGTTTTCATCTGCACCCCAAGCTGGGGCGACCGTTTGCGCGGCGGCGCGACGCGCTTTCCAAAGACGGCAGGATCGACTGGGCGCACGCGGAGATATTGGCGTTCGCTTCGATTCTCGCTGAGGGCACGCCTATCCGTCTGACGGGGCAGGATGTGACGCGCGGAACGTTCAGCCAGCGTCACCTCGTCTTGCACGATGTGCGCACCGGCGAAGCCTACAATATCCTCCAGCATCTGCCCTCTGCCAGAGCGTCGTTTGAGGTGTGGGATAGCCCGCTGTCCGAGGCGGCGGTGCTTGGTTTTGAGTACGGCTACAGCGTGCAGGCACCCGATGCCCTCGTGCTGTGGGAGGCACAGTACGGCGATTTTGCCAACTCCGCGCAAGTGATTATCGACCAGTTCATCGTGTCGGGGCGGTCGAAGTGGGGTCAACGAAGCGGGCTGGTTCTGCTGTTACCGCACGGCTACGAGGGACAGGGTCCCGAGCACTCCAGCGCGCGGCTGGAGCGGTTTCTGCAGTTGGCGGGGGAGAACAACATCATCGTGGCGAACTGCTCCACGCCCGCGCAGTATTTCCACATTCTGCGTCGCCAGGCGAAACTGCTGGGGGTGGACCCGCGCCCGCTGGTACTGCTGACCCCCAAAAGCCTGCTACGCCATCCGTTAGCGGTGTCCGCTCCGCAGGAGCTGTCGCTGGGGCGGTTCTCTCATCTTCTGCATGACAGGTTAGAGCCTGCGCGCGCCGAACAGGTGCGCCGATTGATCCTGTGCAGTGGCAAGGTCTACTACGACCTGCTCGCCACGGGCAGGCTCAATCCCGAATCGCCGGATTACGAGGAGCGGGTGGCAGTGGCGCGTGTGGAACAGTTGTATCCCTTCCCCGCGGAGGCGATCAGCGCGGTAGTAGAATCCTATCCCAACCTGCGGGAGGTAGTCTGGCTACAGGAAGAGCCTCGCAATATGGGTGCGTGGCTGTTCGTGGCGCCGCGCCTTCGGGACATTCTGGGCAATCGTCTGCCCCTGCGGTACATCGGGCGCACGCGCATGGCAAGCCCTGCCGAGGGCACGCAGGAGTGGCATCAACAGGCGCAGGCGCAGATTGTCGCCGCGGCGTTTGACCTCGCGGGCGAAGCCGAGCCTGCGGAAGTCGCACCAAAGTGGTGAGGAGGACGGAAATGCCGATAGAGATTCGTGTGCCGATGCTGGCGGAATCGGTGGTGGAAGCCACGGTGGGCAGGTGGCTGAAAAAGGAAGGCGAGCGCGTGTCCACCGGCGAGCCTCTGGTGGAGCTGGAGACGGATAAGGTGAACGCCGAAGTGCCTGCCGACCAGTCGGGCGTTCTGCACCAAATCCTGCGTCATGAGGGGGAAACGGTGCGCCCCGGTGACGTGTTGGGGCTTCTGCTGGAGCCCGACGCGGTCGAAGCGGCGGAGCCTTCTGCGCCCCCCGAGGCGGAGGTAGAGAGCCGTGCCACGCCGGTAGCTCGCAAGATCGCCGAGGAGCTGGGTGTAGACATACGGGAGGTTCCCGGCACAGGAGCAGGAGGCAAGGTCACCAAAGAAGATGTGCAGGCGTACGCCCGCCTGCGCGAACAGCTGGAGGAGAGAAGCGTAGCGCAGGCAGTGGAAAAGCCCATGCCTCCGCCGCTGGTTTCGCCGCCGGTTGCGCCTGCCCCGTCCGCGCGGGCGGAAACCCGTCAGCGATTATCGCGGCGCCGCCTGACCATCGCCCGGCGACTGGTGGAAGCCCAGCACACCGCCGCGATGCTCACTACCTTTAACGAAGTGGACATGAGTGCGGTCATGGCGTTGCGGGCAAAGTGGAAGGAGCGTTTCCAACAGCAATACGGGGTGAGCCTCGGTTTCATGCCCTTTTTCGTGAAAGCGGTCATTGGGGCACTGCGCGAGTTCCCGCAGCTGAACGCCGAACTGCAGGGAGAGGAGCTGGTCATCAAGCACTATTACGACATCGGCATCGCTATCGGTGACCCGGAGGGACTGGTGGTGCCCGTCCTGCGCGACGCGGACAAGATGAGCTTTGTACAAATAGAAAAGACGATCGCCCAGTTTGTAGAGAAGGCACAAACCAAGACCCTCACTTTGGAGGACTTGCAGGGTGGAACCTTTACCATCACCAACGGCGGCGTGTTCGGTTCGCTCCTTTCCACGCCTATTCTGAACCCTCCGCAGGTGGGCATTTTGGGCATGCACCGGATTCAGGACCGCCCGGTGGTAGTGGACGGACAGATCGTCATCCGTCCGATGATGTATATTGCGCTCAGCTACGACCATCGGGTGGTGGACGGGCGCGAGGCGGTGCTGTTCCTCGTCCGGGTGAAGCAGTTGGTAGAGGACCCTGAGAGGCTGTTGCTGGAAGGCTAGCCCTATCCGATGACCGCGCTGATGGCGTTCAGAACCTTGCGGCGGAAGGGTAGCCAGCGGTCGCCTTCGAAAGCATAGTAGACGCGGTTGCTCAACAGAACGATAAACCAATCGGGCTGGCGGTTGAGCAACAGGGCGGTGCCGGTAAACCCAGAGTGCCCGATACAGGTTTCGGGGAGCAGGTTTGCGCGGGGAAGCATATCGTTCGGATGAGTGAACCAGCCGAAGCTCTGTCCCCCGATGCCGGCGATCTGGTTATGAAACATCTGCTCTACCGTCATTCTGGCGAATATGTCCTCGCCACCGCGGAGCAATATCTGGCAGAACCGGCTCAGGTCGTTGGCGGTAGAGAAAAGCCCCGCGTGTCCGCTGATGCCACCCATTGCCCAGGCGTTGGCGTCGTGTACCTGCCCACGCAGGGTTTGTCCTTTGCGCCATGGGCAGTTCGCGGTCACCGCCACGCGATGCAGGAGATGCTCCGGCGGGTTGTACAGGGTATCTTGCATTCCAGCAGGGAGGAAGATGCGCTCACGCGCCAATTCGGCAAGGCTTTTACCGGTCACCCGACGCACAACCTCCCCCAGCAAGATATAGTTCAGATCGCTGTACTCGTATGCCACGTCGGGTAGGCGCGAGGGCGGCGTTTGCAGAACAGCCCAGATGAGAGATCCACCCTGAGCCTGTTCGTAAAAAGGCTTCCATGCCGGCAGTCCCGATGTGTGGGTCAGCAGGTGGCGCAGGCGAATCCGCTGGAACCATGCAGGAGCTTCTTCCACCAGCGAGGCGAGGGGTGCGTCTAGTTGTATTCTGCCCTCTTGCACCAGCGCCATCACGCTGGAGGCGCAGGCAACCGGCTTGGTGAGGGAGGCGAGATCGAAGAGCGTTGTGCTGGTGGTGGGGGTCGCTCGTTCGGGGTCGGCGAACCCGGCGGTGGCGGTATGCCAGACGGATTGCGAATCGCCCACCACCGCCACACAGCACGAGTAGACCTTCTCCGCTACTCCTTGCTCTAGCAGATTCTGCACCCTCTGCCAGCGGTTGTCTGCACACACCCGTGTCTATGTCCTCAGCTTCCGTGTGAAAGGTAAGCTTCCACCATAATCAGATACTGCTCGCCGACCTGCTCTACCACCTGCACCAGGTCTTGCATACTGGAGACCTCCTCCACCTGCTCTTTGACAAACCAGTCTAGGAACTCCTGGGCGGCGTAGTCCTTTTGCTCGATCGCCAGGGTCATGAGGTTGTTGATGTGCTGGGTGACTTCCATTTCCCACTGCAAGGCGAGTTTGACGGCTTCCAACGCACTGGCGAAATCGGCTTTGGGGGCGGGAACGGTGGGGATTTCTACCTTGCCATGGACATCGTTCAGGTATTCCACAAACTTCATCGCGTGTTCGCGTTCCTCTTCAGCCTGCTTGAAGAACAGTTCCGCCAGCTTCTTGAGGGCGCGTCCATCGAAGTAGGACGCGATGCTGACATACTGATGCGAGGCAAGCAGTTCGCGTCCAATCTGTTCGTTGAAAGCTTTATTTAGTTCGGCACCGATAAGCATGGTTTTTTCCTCCTCGTTTTCCTTTCTTTGCACAGTTTACTCGGTTTGCATCTGCCTTTTCAAGCGTTGGGCGAAGCGGCGTACTCTGCGCCGGTTTTGGGAGCTGTCGGGTGATGCCTGCAAGCGGTGCACCATCTGCCGACACTGCTCGTAAGAGAGGTAGGGAATCATCTCTTTGACAGCCGGGATGCAGTGGGGTGGCAGGAGCAGTTCGGTGAAGCCTGCGCCGACGGCAACGGGCAAGAGCCACTCGCTCTCCTCGCCGAGCACGATACCGCTTGCCAACAGATGGGCCTGCGCAAAAAGCGTGACGTTTCCAACCTGCTGGAGCCACTCCGCTTCGAACCACGAGCGTACCTGCGCCTCCCGCAGGTAGATGGCGCGGATGCTGGCGACTTCGGGAACGTCGGGAGGCAGGGCAGGGGATACCCAGCCGCCGAGCAATGCATCCTGAAAGAGCTGCGCGCCGCGCTCCTCTTCCAGGTGTGCCTGCGCCTGCTGAAGGCTATCGAGAAAGGTTCTGATCTGCTCCTCGTGCAGGGAGGGGAGCACGAAGGTAATCACCGATTGCAGGGTAGACTCGGCGATCGCCCGCCAGATGGCTTCGTCGGGTAGGACAGGCAGTTCCATCAACAGCGATTTACCCGACGCTCCCTGAAGCAAAGCGTGTAAAGCCGACGGGTTCTGCAGGCACTGCTCGCTGGCGTAGGCATCTAGAAAGGCGCCGTCTGCTCCCTCCTCCAGCGACTGTACGGCGGTCTGCCAATCCTTGCTGGTAGCGATGGCGCGCACCGGATGGTCGTCCAAAGTGCGAGCGGTTTCGTGGGTCAATCCCAACACATACCGCCTGCCGCTGGGGTGCATCTCCTGCCGCTGGTACTGGGTCATGAGATGCATGTCAGGGTCTACCACCAGCAGTCCTCTGTTGGCGTCCACGATCACGATATCGCCATCGCGCACGTTCAGCAGGAGCTGTGCCACACCCACCAGCACGGGCACACCGATCGCGCCGCCTTCGGGCAGGGCGGGGCTTTCTGCCACGATTGCGCTGACGCCTGCGCCCGCACGCCACAGCGCCTCGCCCAATACGATGTCCCGGCACACCGCCACAAATCCAAGCCGTTCTCGATGGCGGGACTCGTAGGCGGTGAACAGGTCCAACGTGGCGCGCAGATCGCTGGCTCGGAGCACCATAGCGGTGCCCACTGCGATACCGCGAGAAACCGGCTGTCCGCTGAGCCTCAGCATGGGGTGCTCACCTCAGCGCTGACCCTGCTGGGGTGGGGTAGGCGAAGTTGGCTGTTGCACGGTGGGCGTCTCTTCCGTTCCCTCCTCTTCCTCCACGATGATGACCAGCTTGCCCGGCTGGGTAATCTTCAGCCATTCCTCGCCCTCTTTAACCGACACCAGCACCTCCGGAGCGATCAGTTCCTGCCCTTTTTCGTCCACGCCGCGCACCTCACCCGTCAACTGCACCTGTTCCGTACGGGAGTTATACACCGCCTTCTGTGCGGTCAAGGTGCGCATCTTGCCGCCTTCCTTGAGCAGTTGCACCATCTTCAGGTTGCCAGTGAGGGTAATGATCTTCTTCTGGTAGAGGTTTTCGGCGCGGTCGCATGTGATCTGCACCGGCTCGCGCATCTCCGTCTTCAGCGAGCGGGTCTCCTCGCTGACCGGCTGGGCGTTTTGCCCCTCGGATTGTTTGGGTTTCACCAGGATTTTGACGTTGCCTTCCAGCACGGCGCGCTTCTCTTTGAGCTGGATGGTCAGTTTATCCGCGGAGATTTCGACGCGCGGGTCGCTCACCTGCAGGTTGCCCGTAGCGTGGATGACCTGCGCTTCGATGTCCTGCTCGGCGCGGTCAGCGGTCATCAGTGTATCCCCATCACGGATCACCAGCCCCTCACCGATGCGCGTTTTGCCCTGCTGTTCTTCCAAACGTCGGAAGGTCACCTCCACCCTGCGGGTTTTGGTCTGCTTGTCGTTCGCCTGAGGCTTGGCGGACTCGGGCTGGAGGAAGGCAATGGGACTCTGCGCCGTGCGGACGGTCAGGTTCACCTGCTCAGCGACCAGACGCTTCTCTTTGCCGAGGTAGCGCACAGCCGCGGCGGTGAACTCGCCATCACGAAGCGCGCCCCGAATGGTGCCTAGGCATTCCAGTTCGCGCGTCTGGTCACGCCATGTTGCCTGGGAGCAATAGACCTGCACCGGCTTGCCCTTCAGGTACACGCCCTGTACCTGGAGCAAGCGAGAGGCACCTTCGTACAGGGCGCGCTCCGCTTTCAGTCGCCATAGGGGTTGACCGTCATCGTATAGCACCGCAGAGCGCACCCCGTCCAGAAGCCATCGTTGGCGATCGCGGGAAAGGTCGGCACGCCGGACGCTCATGCGCCAGAGCGGGCGATCGAGCTGGCGGGCACGCACTTCGGTTTCGGTGAACCGCACGAGCACGTTGCCCATGCCCGCTTCGACGTAGAAGGGGTTGAAACGTGCGAACGGGTCTATCTGCTGAAGCCGGTGGACCGACCACGCCAGCCCGGCAATGCAAATCAACGCGAGAACCGAAGGTATCGCCGTGCGCCAGTTTCTCATTTTCCGTTAGTTAGACGAACACGGCGGAGTGGGGTTACCGCTTCGCTCGTGCCAGCCACTTATGCCAGATATCGGGGGCGGTGAGCATCTTAATGAACACCCCTCCCACCACCGACCTCGCCTGGAAGCCTGCCTGTCTGCCGTCGTGCGTCCAGTACCAGTCGGTCAGCGGTACTCTGCTAGGCGTTTCGTTCAGCCAGCGCCACACCGGCGCGAGCAACGTCTCGAAATCCTGCTGGGACTCCGCAAGCGTCGCCGTCCAAACCTGCCAGTCTAGCTTGGTGTACTGGCTTCGATTGTCCAGCGGCAACCCATACGTGTTCATCTTCCCTTTATAATACGCGATTTCCTTGCGTGCGACTTGCTTGGGGAAGAGGTGCAGTTCCAGGAGGCTGTCCCACACGAGGTTGTATTTCTGGCTCCACGTGCCCGGTTTATCGAAGGCGAGGCGATAGTGGTCGCCATCGTCCGCCATCCGCATCCACTGTTGAGCCATCTGCTTCGCCAGGCGGGCGTACTCCTCGGCGCGTGCGGAGTCGCCCATCATTTGGCACAGCTTGGCATAACCACCTAGCGCCAGAATGGCTTTGAGCGAGAGGTTCGTATTGTGGGCGAGGTGCCCCGCGAAGTCGTCGGTGCAGAGCTGGTTTTCGGGATCCAGTCCCTTCTCGCGCAGGTACTCCGCCCACCGGGTAAGCAGTTGCCAGTATCGCCGGGCGTAGTCGGCGTTGCCCTCTGCTTTTGCGATAGCCGTGACCATCAACAGCATGTTTCCGCACTCTTCGACTGGCATCTGGTTCTCTTCCGAGCGTTCGCCTCCGCCGTATACCTGCCCGTTCGCCTTCGGGTAGGTGCCCAGGTCATGGGGAGCGAAGGGAAACTTCCAGCGCGGCGAGCGGGCGTAGTCCAGCACCGGGGTCAGCATGGCTTTCAGCAGGTCGGTGTTGAATAGCAGGAAGAAGGGCGACGAGGGATAAGTGACGTCTACGGTGGCGATACAGCCGTTGCTGAAGTTCTCTTTGGAGAAGAAGAGCGGTGTGCCGTCGAAGTCAGCGGTCAGTTTGTGAGCAGAGAGGCATTGTCGGTACGCCAGCGCGCATAGCAGAGCGTAATGCTCGCCACCGGCCTTGCGCAGGTCTTCCATCAGCTCGGTGTCGAATCGCTCACACTCTTGCCACAACGTGGGCAGTTCGCGCTCTGCGGTTAGCAGGAGGTCATCTACTTCAGCGCCTGCCCTGCGCCAATAGGGACGCAGTTTGCGATGGAAGTACTCGATGGAGAAGAGGTCGTCGTAGGCGATGAGCGCGTGACGGGTGACGGGTGCTTCACCTACCGTGCCAAACTGGAGTGTGCCAGCCAGTACAATCCACTCGTCATGTGCGGCGCGGGGCATGCGCAGGTCGTCCGAGTCGGGAAGCGTTCCTGTGCGGGCAAAGTCTTCTCGCCTCCGATGCTCGGCGGCGATGACCGTCTGCGCGTTTGCCTCATGGGGGAACGCCAGATAGAGGTATCCCCAATCGATGCGCAGGTTATCGCCCGACTTCTCCAGCACGGGCTGTTGCGCCGTGCCCACGCGCAGGACGTCCATTGTGCCCAGCCGGTAGCGCGACCAAACGACCTGCTGGTCGGTGGTATTCACCGCCCACTCCGCCGAGGCATCCAGGTAGAGCGATACCTGATGGGCTTTGCCGTCGATGGAGCGTGCCTGCCAAAGCATGTAGGTCACCGGGCGCGACAGCACATCCAGGTTGTAGGGCAGGGCAGGGGTCAAGAAAGTCATTTGCAGTTCCACGCCCCCCGCTTCAAAGGTGTAGATGGTACGCGTAGGGAGCACCTGCAGGCGCGTTTGCTTCATCGGGGGAACGGTTTCGGGACGCACGCCCATGAAGCGATAGGCGTCGCCGTCTATTCGGACAAGCCCACAGAGAGCATGATTGGCGCCCGTCCAGTGCTTGCTCCAGCCGTCGGTGAGCTGGTTGGTAGTGCTCCATGCGCTGAAGTAGGGGTCATGGGTAACCAAGGGAACCGCCGGAGGGCGCAAGCCCAGCTCCGGCGAAACAGGCGCATCACTGCCCGCGATAGCCATCGCCGCGGTGCAAAACAACAATCCTACCATGATCTTACCGCGACCAACCACTTTCTCCCTGGCTATGTTTATGGGCAGATCTTATCTGGTGGCGGCGGTGGGGTCCCCTGCGAGTACACCCTCACGACGCCGACCTCGATGATATTGCTCTGTGGTTCAGGCAGGCGCAATGAGCATCCCTGCACGTTGCTTCCCCCGTAACCGACAATTTCATAATACTCGTTAGCGCGGCTGCCGATGTCCACCCGAAATTCGGTGGGTGGTGCGCCGCCGCTGCCGAGGTCGATGGAGAACGAGCCATCCGAACCGCTCAGTACGCTGATGCCTTTTGACAAGATGGTGATGCGTATACCGGAGACACCTCTTCCCATCTCGTCCTGGACGATTCCATGAACGCGCAGTCCGGTAGGCTGAGTGCCTACGCCTGTTGTGCCTGTACCACCACCACAGCCGCTCAACGTGGTCAGCGCTGCCAGTGCCAGCAAAGCCATCGCCATCAGCGCGGCGATCATGCCAAATGAGCTCCCGATTCTCTTTCGCAAAGCCTGGTCCTCCCTTGAATGTTCGTCAAGATGCATAGCGTGTGCGCCGTTTCTTAGTTGCTACATGGCTCACACGGATTCCTGCAACATCCGAGCCTTTTACCGTGTGAGGTTCACGTTCACCGTCACGGGTTGATTCTGCGCCGTCAGGGTAACCTCCTGCTGGAACGGCTGGTACTCCGAGCGGGTTACTTTTAGAATATACCTCCCCAACGGAACCCAAAAGCGAAACTCGCCACTGGTCTGCGTGATGACCAAGCTGTCTACCTGAGCCTGCGTGTCCGCGTTTAGCAGTTGCACGCTCGTGCCCACCGGCGTGTCGGGTGATTGCACCGTGACAGTGCCTCGCAGGTTGTAGGGACCGACCGGCGGGTTATCGGGCACAGGGGGCGCGATGCGGATCTCGCCCAGGTCGTTGTCGCGGGGCGCCAGAGGCGGGTCTATGGCGAAAACCTTCTTCTCGAATCCGGTGGCTTCCACGGTGCCACTGCGGGTTCCCGCAACCAGACGGTCGAAAGTGAAGACGCCTGCGCTGTTGGTAAGCGTGCTGAACGCGCCGATGGTCACCTTTGCACCGGCGACTGGCTGTCCGGTTTCGGCAGATACCACTTTGCCGGTCGCCCGGGCGATGCCCGTGTTGGGACCGATGAACACCTCTCCGATGTATACCGTGCCGGTGTCGGGCAGAGGGGGCAGGGGAAAGGTTGCCGGACTATCCGAAGAGCCTGGAGGTGGGTTGATGGTGCCCTCGGTGGCACTCGAAGGCACGCCGACCACTTCGAAGTTGTAGTCCTGCCCTTTGCTATTGGTGCGAAGATCGGTCACGGGAACGGTTTTGCCCGCGATGGTGACGGTAGTTCCTGAATCGGGCAGTCCGCCCGTGTCTGATCGCTTCACCAGCCCCTGGATGGTGACCGCACCGCTTCCCCCACTGCCTCCACACGAGGTCAGCCCGGCGGATAGCACGACCACCAGTGCGAGCAATAGGTATCGGATGAAATGGGTGGCGCTACCGAGATTCTTCGCGACACTCAGAATGACAGATGATTCTTGGGCGTTCAGAGTGACCGGTAAGCCCTGATTGTTCACAGGCAGGTTCCGCTTCATCGTGTAACCACCATCGGTAAGATTGCTTGCGCAGAGGTTCCGTCCTCGGAATGAGCGCGGATTCGCAGGAGGTACGCGCCCGCAGGCACGGCGACCCCATCTGAATCGCGCCCGTCCCACGACACCGATTGGATGCCCGCGCGGGACGGCGTGCCGTTCTGCAGTAGTCGCACCGGCTTGCCCGACGCGCTCAGCACCTCTGCCTGTACCTGTGCGTCGGCGGAGAGGGTGAAATGGATGGAATAGGCTCCGCCTCGCGTGCGCTGTGCCCGCAGTTGCAGAATGCGTAAGGCGCTACCGGACTGCGGCTCGGCGATCACCAGAAGGGAGCGCGTGCCCGATGAATCGGTGCGCAAAGTGACCGAGGACACCGTACGCAGGTTGTATCGCCTGCCCGACACGGTGTCTACCAGCACGAGGCGCATGTTCTCCGGCACCGCGCGCAGGTCGTTCCACGAGAGCGTGACGTCCGTGTCGGGAGCAGGGGAGCGTATCTGCAGGCGCCAAGTGCTTTTTGCGCCGGCACGCCGCACGTCCACGGCGTATCGCCCGGCGTAATTGCCCCAGTCGGTGTTCTGTACAGCGAGCCCCAGCATCTGCCCGAACTCGGGTGGAGCCTCGCTGTCCCATGCGGGGTCAAACTGTTCACTTGCCGAAGGAGCTTGCCCCAACCTAACCTGTGCCTCGCCCTCCCCTGTGCGGGCGGTCAGGGTCACCAGCCAGCCCGATTGCGGCGCGCTGTTGCGGGCGATTGCCCGTCGTGTGGGGGAGGGGGCAGGGAAGGTTAGCGTCACCCCCTCAGTGACCAACACTCTCAGCCAGTATCCCTCCCACGGCTGGAGGGTGGTAGCCTCCTCGTAGCTGTTGGTGGTAGGGTTGTAGCGCCATATCTTTGCCCCCACCCAGCCTTTGCTTACCGCCGTGGCGAAGGGCACAGGGTCGTTGAGCAAGTATTGCACCTGAATATCCGCCACATCGACCGCGGTTGTAAAGGGGTTGCCGATCTGGTTCCAGCCATAGGTGGTGGCGATGGTAAAGTTCTGGTCGGGGCGTGGCACTATTCCGCGAATGTCGGCAATGTGGTTATGACGCAGTTTGATCCAATATCCGACGCCCGGGCGGAACGGTGGTGCGGTAGGATAGAGCGCGTACTTATTATCGCCCGGGGTATCCTGTTGCCAGTGCGCCAGCAGGAACTGGTTTCGCGGCACGCCAAGAGCGTCGGCGTTATCGGTGGCGAAGGGCTGGATCGGCAGGGCAATCATCTGCAAGCCCGCGGGAAAGGAGTGGGTGAGGGTTTGTGCGCTATCGGTGGCTTCTAGCGTCAGCACCGCCTCCTCGTAGCCGAGATTGACTTGCCGTGCCGCCACCGTATTGCCGTTGGAATCCTTCACTGTGAGGGTGTATTTGGCGAGCTGCTCGAACGCCGGCGAGGGTAGTTTGATGCCGAATCCGCCCTGTGCCAGAGTGGTGCTGGCTTCTACGCCCAGACTGCTGGCAATTTGCACTGTGCCGGAATCCAGCCCAAGCACCACGCCGTAGAGGTTATTGGGGTTGGTTTTTTTGGTTCCGCCGTATCCTGCGGCGTAGGGGATGCGCAGGTGCAAGCCGGCGACGGGCAGGTCCACTAGCACGCGCTGTGCGCCTCCGATATTGATGAACTGCGGGGCGACCGTGCCCTCCCCATCCACGATGTCTATCCGTTCATACTGCGCTCCGAGGAAGAGGCGGTTTTGCTGGTTGTAGTCCCAGTAGGTAGGATAGCACACGCCGTTGAGAGGCGTTTCATCGCCATCCGCACTGGTCTGGCAGTGCAGGAGCACGATAGACAGCCCCGGGTTCTCCTGTCCCTCGTCGGCGCGGTCGGGAATCACCCAGGCGTATACCTTCTTTCCGAAGGAAACGCTAGTATCCAGCACGTACTGTCGCTCGTACCAGCGGTCAAACAGCAGTCCCTCTACGCTACCCCCCGCCAGCACCGAGGCGGCTATCGCCTTCAGGCGAGGCACATCTCCACTGAGTTTGACGGTTTCGTTGGGGTTGTACTGGGCGTAGTATTGCGTATTGAACTTCTTGAAGAACTCGTTATCTTCCAGATACACCTTGAGCCAGGCGGAGCCTGCCATCTGCATCCGCGGCAGATACATGCCACCCAGCTGCCCATGCGAGATAGGCAGTTGCTTGAGGGAGGGGGCGATAAACACGTTGTTGCCCAGCGCGGGCTGATTCAACAGGTCGTAAAAGGGCAGGGCGTGATAGTTCGGGTCGGTCTTGAAGAAGTTCTCTGGGTCGGCAATATTCAGTGCTTGAGCAACCCGATGCGCCACCAGAAGTGTCACCGCCCGCGCGAAGCCCTCCTCCCAGGCGTCGTAATCGAACACCAGCGGTCCGTGGAAGGCGTGTACCAACACGTGCACCAGATTGATCACCACCGACTTTTCGCTGTGGTACACGGGGAAGAGGATCTCGTTGGTGGAGGCGTTGAAGATGCCTCCTGCCACGGCGTCGCGGTCACCGATCTGGGCGTCGTAGTTGACCACCTTCACCGTGCCGCTTTGCGCGGGCTTGCCGTAGACGTTTTCGATAAGGGGCAGGGCGGTATTGATCACCTGGTTCAGGAAAGCCTGCTGGGTAGCAGACCAACCCTCGAAGGTGAAGGAGAGCGCTCCATCGCCGTATCGGGTGCGTGCAGGTTGAATAATCTTGCCCCTCTCCCGCAGGACAACCACCATATCCACACCTATCTGAGCCTCCTGGGGCAGTACCCGGCGCTGTTTCCATCGCCTCACCTGCTGTCCCACCGCCTGAACCTGCGCCCGCTGGATAGGCACCGCCTGCTGGAGCACCAGTCGGCGCAGGTCGGCTGCGGAGCGAGTGCCTGCGGGCACATCGATGACCAGTGCGCCCTGTGGCCCGTCCGAGCGGGTATTGAAGGGCACGTTTACCACGTTGCGGTAGGGACCGCTCCACGCAACGGTCGTCGCGAGGAGGCACAGTGGAACAAACCACCACCACTTCATCGGTCAGGCAATCTCCTTCATGGTCGGTAAGTGAACTTCCAGAGTGGGCTGATACTGCGGGCGTTTCCATCTGCCGAGAACGCCACCACCACCCAGTAGTAGGTCTGTCCGGGCTGGAGCGCGGGCCCTGTGTAGACGAGGCTGTTGTTCGTAGTCGCCTTCCTGTCCCAGAGCGGATCGCGGTTGATCTCCGGAAAGCCTTCGAACAGAATCACCCGATAGGTGTCTGCGCGGTTCAGCGGGTTCCAGCGCAGGGTGGGAGTAGAGGTGCTGATGGTATCGCCATGCTCCGGGGAAGAGAAGGTGCTCATCGGCGAGAGGGGCGTGGCGCTGGCGTTGTTGGAGGGGCTACTGGTGCCCGCGCCGGTGTCGGGGTCAAAGTTTGCTCCCACCGCGACCACCTGGTAGTAATAGGTCACCTCCGGCGTCAGGTTCAGGTCCAGGTCGGCGAACAGGTCCGCCAACGGGTCTCGTAGGAAGGCGATGGCGTTATCGGGCACGGAGGCGGGGTTCGACGTGCGTCCGCGATAGATGCCGTATCCCAGGCGGGTGCGGTCTTCCACGTAATCCCAGGTCAGGTCCACCTCGATCAGCGAGCCGGTGGGGGTTACTCGGCTGATGGCGCGATACTGAGCGCGTTTGGGGTCTACCACCCGCTTGATCGCCTCCAGCGCGTTTGCCGTTTCCGGCGAGGTAGAGCGGGTAACGCCGCGCGGTTGTGTCCACACGACCGCTTGCAGGTTGCTGGGCATCGCGGGGAGCCCGCCACCTGCCGCTGTCAGCGCGAAGGAGACCTGAGCCACCTGCCCTGCGACCACGGTCACCGTCTTTTTATCGTTTAGGAAGCCCGGTGCGGATGCTACCACAGGGTAATCGTAGCCGCCGCGCAAGCCGTCGATGCGGTAGTAGCCGTTCCTGTCGGATACCGCCATCGCCGAGGAGAGGGGGCCACCGGCGAACACCCGTGCTCCTTCTAACCTCGATCCGTCAGGTCCGAACACAAAGCCCTCGATAGAGCCCTGCAGGTTCTCCGGGCAGAGCAGGATGTTGGCGTTGCGGGTGGTATCATCTGCGAAAACCTGCACGAGAGCCACCCCGCTCCACTGCTGGTTGCTAATGCGTGCGCTGGCGTGGACGTTCTTGAAGCCTTCCGAGACGTTCGTCAGCAGGAAAGTGCCGTTGGTGTTGGTTAAGGTCTCACTCTCACCTGAGATCCATACTCGCGCCTCGACAACGGGGTCTCCCTTAATATCGGTGACGGTGCCAGCTACGTGGCCTCTACCCGATTCGTTCCCTCCACAGGCAGTAAGCCAGAGCACCAGCCACATCGCAAGGATAGATTGCAGGCGAGCCGTTGTTCGCACAGTTCCTCCTCTTTGCCCCAAGGTTTCGCTCTGTCTATCATATCATCAGACGTGTTCGGCGTCAATGAGGTTATCGTTTATTGTAACACGCTGAGGCTCGCCAGCGGCACCTCTCGTTCGCCGTCGGTAAGGCTCAGGGTAACGTCCCAGTAGGCTACCGTCCGCATCACTTTGGCGCGCTCTTCCGGCGAAAGGCTTCCCAACCACGGGCGAAGCGCACTGGGTTCGCGCATCTCCTCAGGCACCTGAGACCACTCGATATGCTCGAACGCTTCTGCTCGGGATCTCAGCACCAGCGCCATCCCGCTGCTCACCTCGGGAGGCAGGCTCTCACCCGCCTCATAGGATGGCGGTGGTAGGCTGGCGGAGATCTGGAAGCGAAGCGCCGATTGCCTCGGCATAGCCGATAGGGGTATCGGCTGTCCGTTCAGCAGGGCACGTTTCTGTACCGCGGGGAGCAATGCGTAGCCTTGCAGGGCGAACACCATGCGGGGCGAACGAGCCATGGTTAGAAGCGGCTCCAGGGATAGCGGCGAGGCGCTACCGGTGGTTGCCCCTCTTGCTTGCAGCCGCCGCACCGCTGAGCGTAGGGTTTCGCGCTGGCGTTCGTGCAGGAAAGCGATCTGGGCGTAATCGCCCAGAGATAGCCAGCCCTCAGCGCGTGGTTTCAACAACCATTGTATGATCTGTTCGTGGCTGATGTTCGTGCGCCGGGCAGAGATGCGGGCGAAACTGCGCACCATCACCCAACCCTCTGACGCGCCGATTTCCGCGGCGTAATCGCGCAAATGCCTCTGTGCCTGTGCCCACGACGCGAGGGGTTGCACCGATTCGCGGGGCGACCCACCCAAGCTGAATGGATACCACTCGGCGGCAAGACAGACCCTGTTGGCACGCGCCAAATAGGCGAGCTCTACCCCCATCGGGTCTACCAGGTAAGCGTTGCTTTTGCGATCGAACTCGGCGGGCTGGGTGGGTTTCTGAAAGAGCGGGCTATCGGGCAGGCGTGGCTCTATCATCCCGTGCATGATGCCGTTTATCTGCAGGTAGAGGTCCCAGGGACTGACCGTGACGGGGTGTATCTGTCTGCCCCCTTCTCGCAGGTCGGGACCGGTGAAGTAGACCAGCGACTGGACGTTGCCCGCGCTGGTATCGGGAAAGAGCCATACCTCCACGTTATCCCACGGCTTGGACTGATAGGGCTTATCCACGCGCAAGCCGCCCGGCTCGGTGGGGTTAGGCACGAGAGCTTCCGTTTCGCGCCATTCGTCTAGGATCAGGCGCAATGCCTCAGCGGGCAGGGCGTCACCCTTTACCAGCAGAACGGCGCCTTCGCGCACCTGCCGCACCTGGGTAGGAGTCAGGCTTGCCAGAGCGAGGATCGCCGAACGGCTCCAGGCACGCTCTACGCTGTGGAAGGCGTAGACTTCGCGCAGGATGCTGATGACTTCCGCCCGCGACCCCCTGCCTTCCTTCAGCCGTGCGTCACTGGTCTTGATTCGCTCTTCCATGCGTGCCCGGGCGGCATTCTTGACTTCGGGCGACCATCTTCCAGCCAACGATGCCGTATAACGAAACATCTCATCGGCAAGACGCTCTATCTCGCGCAGTTCCGCGGCTTCGCGAGCGGAATCGGCAGGCGTCTGCACCAGCAGATAGGAGGGTGGCCCCCCCTCTTTGCCCCTGCGCTCCCAGGTAAAGCCGAACGCATCCGCCAGCTTGCGAAGCACCTCGTGCAGGGGCTTCTCTTCTGCAACCAAAATGGCGCGGTACTGGCTGATGTTGCGTTCGGCTTGCAGAGCAACACCTGTCTGTTGGGACAGCGCTTTGACGACCGCACTCAGCGGCGCAGGAGGCTGGAAAACGCTTACCTCTTTTTGCAGGCGTGCATCGGCTTTGGCGTCCAGCACATCCTCGTCGGCGGCGAGGGGGGACAAGAGGATAAAGGGTATGATGACCAGTGCTCGCAAGCGCAACATGGGAACCACCTCCTGTTACTATTTTGCGTGCGCAGTGTCAGGTTCCTTTAGCCTCCATCGGCTTTGAAGCGGAAGACTTCAATGATAACGACAACGCGGGCGATGTGCGCTGAGGACGATCTTAGAGCCGCTCCGCCAGCTCCCTGATGCGCTTTTCAATCTCATCACGTACCGTGCGGAAGACCTGTAACACCCCTTCCGACGTGCCTGTGGCTCGGGCGGGGTCGGGCAAATCCCAGTGCTCCGTTACGCGCGCGCCGGGAAAGGTGGGACACTCTTCCGCCGCCTCACCACACAGCGTGATTACTATGTTGACTGGGCGAGGCACCTGGGAAACCGTCTTCGGGTACTGACCGGTGATGTCGAGCCCTGTTTCGCGCATCACCTGTATCGCGAGGGGATGTACCTGCTCGGCGGGACGTGTGCCCGCGCTCCAGATTTCCACCCCTTGAAGCCACTTGCGGGCGAATCCCTCCGCCATCTGGCTCCGGCAGGAGTTGCCCGTGCAGAGAAACAGAATGCGCACCACTATCACCTCTCCGCCCATGATCATTCACGGTCATTGTACCCGAGCTTGGTTTAGATGATGTTAAGAGGTGCTATGATGGGTTGATGAATAGTGCTATGAATTGCAAAAAAACTTCGGTTATGACCGCAAAATTGCTTGCATATTTAGGATGACAGTACTATACTAGAAGTGTAGCAGTTCTGGAGAGGACAGGGATAGCGATCTGTCCGCCGGAACAGGTGAGGAGGGTGCGAGATGAGGGTGCGATGGCATCTGCCCAGAGCGTTTACGCTCATTGAGTTGCTTGTTGTAATTGCTATTATCGCTATCCTGGCGGCAATACTGTTCCCGGTATTTGCGAAGGCTCGCGATAAAGCCCGGCAGACCCAGTGTATCTCTAACCTCAACCAGATCGCCAAGGCTTTCCGCATGTACAGCCAGGACTACGACTTGTACATGCCTCCCACCGCCGTGAGCATTGCCCCCGCGTCGCCTATCTGGAGCGCGATGGTTGCCCCCTACATCAAGAACACGGGGCTGTTCCGGTGTCCCTCCGACGGCACGGGCAGATATGTGGAGACCTATGCCGAGCGTGGCTGGTTGCCCTACGGGTATAACCGCGAATGGGCACCGTTCATCCCCTCGCGCAACCAGGTGGACTGGGTTATCCAGCTGAGCCGTGTGGTTCAACCGTCGATGGTGGTTCTGGTCACCGATAGCGTGCCGGGCGATGTGGCTCAGGGGTATGTCGGCTACATTGTGCGAGGCAACGCTCAGCCCACACCGATCAATAACAAAGCGGGGTTTGCCGCACGCCATTCCGACGGAGTGAACATCGCCTTTGCCGATGGGCACTCCAAGTGGTATAAGGCGGAGTCGGTAGTGCCTCAGCCGCTGAGTAACCTAAACAACACGCTTGCTGGGGTACGCTGGGACCCGATTGACTACTACTCCGGAACCAACTAAGGAGGCGCGCCATGTTACCTCGAGTACGCGCTTTTACACTTATCGAGCTTCTTGTAGTGATTGCTATCATCATCATTCTCGCGGCGATCCTGTTCCCGGTGTTCGAGCGCGCCCGCGAGAAGGCCAATCAGGCGGGATGTCTGTCGCACATGAGGCAGCTCGGTCTGGCCATACTGATGTACGCCGAGGACTACGATGAGACACTCCCCTGGTCTTGGGGCGCTCCGGGTGCCGAGTATCCGCTGAATCCGCCCAACGCCGTGCCTACCTGGGCGGAGCTGATTTATCCCTATACCAAGAACCTGGGAGTATTTGGCTGTCCCGCCAACCTGCCCAACTTCGCCGAGTACCGCAAGCGCTGTCTCAGGGGCTGGTTCGATTGTCTGTCTCAGCCCGAGCTGGTGCGGCGCTACGCGCAATACGGGGCACGTAGTTACTCGGCAAACGCCTACGTGTTGGGGTGGCTGGGTGCCAATCCGAACGGCGCACACGGTCCCGGCACGGTGCGTTCGCTGGGTGCGATCCCTCAGCCTGCGCAGGCGATTGCCCTCACCGAGTCCATCTCCTTCGGTACGGTACTGCGCCTGCCAACCGGCACCACACCTGCCGCGGCGATGCACTGGTGGTGGGCGATCTCGGATGAGTGCTGGGCATACACCGAGATGCGCTACTCGCAGGAAACCGCCGCGTGGTCCAGCCTGCTGTTGCATAACGATGGTGCAAACTATGTGATGGCAGATGGACACGCCAAGTGGTATCGCCCCTCGCAGACCCTTGCCGCACTAGAGGTGGTAAACGGTCAGCCCAAGGGTAATCTGTGGCAGTGGGACTTGCCACCGATGTCGCGGTGTCAATAGCAATACAGGTCGTATATCTATACTTGCAAAGGAGGGTTCGAGTAACATGAAAGCACGCTGGCTCGTGCTGGGGGTGTTGCTGCTGTTGCTGTTGGCGGCTGCCCGCGCACAGGACAATCTCGATTCACTATTCGGCGTGAAAAACGCGGACATCTTCGCCACCAATGCTTACCTCTTCTTCCCGTGGAGCGGTGGCAGAACGTTTAAGTTCACCCGAAGCCTGCGTGCGCTTGCGCCGGGCGTGGTGGTGCCCGAGAATGGTACCGGCAGTGTCAACCTCTCGCTGGTTCTGCTGGCTGGCGACGCCGACAACGACAACGAGGTCACGCTGTTCGACTTCGGCTTGCTGGTGCAGGCGTTTGGCGCCCTGCGTGGGGATGCGAACTGGAACCAGGCGGTGGACTTCGACGGTGACGAGGAGATCACGCTGTTCGATTTCGGCATCCTGGTGCAGAACTTCGGCATGGTCGGTGAGGATTAGTCCTCACCCCTTGACCCCTCTCCCAAGCGCGATGGGGGAGGGGTTTTTCGTTTTTTACAGGCGCTGTTGTAGGGACTGCTGTTCGAGTTGAGCTAGGCGTTCCTCTAACCGCTCTATCTTCTCGCGCAGGGCGGTGATGGAGCTGTCGGCGCTAAGCACGAACTGTGTGTTCGTTTCACGCATCTGCTGGAACTGCTGGCGGAGGGATTCCACCTCTTTGCGCAAGGCTTCCGTGCCCTGCGTTTGGGACTGGAGCTTGATGCGCTCGACTTTCACCTTGTGTGAGTAGTGGCTGACAATCCACAGCACCGGCACCACGAACACTAACAGTCCCATGGAGCCGAGAAACACTCCAAAACCGATCCCGAGGGCATCCCATCCACTCATGGCGACCTCCACCGCGTTCAAAGCCTTGTTTGAATCTGCTGGCTCTCCACGGCACTCATCCGTTGTTCCAGGTCATCTAGTCGTCGCTCGATGCGCTGGAGGTCATCCTCGAAACTCAGCGCGTACTGTGTGCTGGTCTCCCGAACCTGTGCGAGCTCCTGTCGGATCTGCTCGAAGGCTTTGTCGCTCTTCTCCTGCCGGATGCGTTCACGCTCTAGCTGATAGCGTGTCCACAGGGCGAACATCGGTCCGCCAAAGATTAAGATCACGGCTACCAGTGCAACCAAGTCGCCCATGCGTGTTCACCTTAAGAGCCTCTGGGATTGTGCCTGTTCCAGCTGCGCCACCCGATTTTCCAGCTCGTCCAGCCTGCGCTCGATTCGTTGGAGGGTTTGGTCCAGTGCGAGATCGTACTGGGTGGTGGTATCCCGCAGTTCTTCCAGCGACTTGCGCAGCTGAGCAAGTGATCCCGTTTCGTGCTGAGACTGGATTTTGAGCCGCTCCAGATGGTAGCGCGTGATGAGCGCAACGATGGGTATTGCCAAAGCCAGAGCAGGGATTGAGAGCGCTAGTATCTCCGCCATGTACTATCCCACCCTTTGCAGTGCCTCACGCAGGCTGATTGCCCCGGTGTAAAGCGCCTGACCGATGATGACCCCTTCCACTCCGATTTGCTTCAATGCCAGCAGGTCATCGATGGATGCCACCCCACCCGATGCAATGATGGGGATACCCGCCTCGCGCACCAGCAGGCTGAGCATCTCTAAGTTTACTCCCGCCATGGTGCCGTCCCGCGCGATGTCGGTGTAGATGACCCGACGTGCCCCGTATTCCGCCATCTGCTGGATCAACTGCAGGGCATCCACCTCTGTTTGCTCCTGCCAGCCGTGGATGGCTACTTTTCCCTCGCGGGCATCCACACCTAATACCACCAGACCGCCCCACCCGAAGAGTATCTTCCTGGCAAATTTCTGGTCGCTTACCATCGCAGTGCCTAGCACCACCCGGGCGACCCCCGCCCGAAATGCCTGCTCCATGTGGTGCTCAGCACGGATACCTCCGCCAAACTGCACCGGGATACGCACCGCGTCGACGATACGCTCCACAACGTCCAACTGCTGAGGCTTGCCGATACGTGTGCCGTCCAGGTCCACCACATGAAGCCACCGTGCACCCTCTTCCCGCCAGCGCAGGGCGGTTTGAACGGGATCGTCGCTGTAGACGGTCTCGGCGTCGAAGCGTCCCTGTAGCAGACGCACACAGCGCCCACCTAGCAGGTCTATGGCTGGGTAAATCTCCATCGCAAATAGTTGACCCCACTGTTGACTAGAATGTTTCTTTCGGTATCGCGCGTCTGCACCCCGCGATGCAGAGTGAAGCGTATGAGATGCAGATCTAGCGATCAGCATGACACTCTCTCGTCGTTCTGAGCGAAGCGAAGAATCTCTGAGATGCTTCACTTCGTTCAGCATGACAAACGGTAACGAGATGCTTCGCTCCGCTCAGCATGACAATAGCGACGACATCAAAGTTTCTTCACGCGCCTTTAATTTTCTTGCAGATATATTATCACAAATCAAACCGAAATGCAAAATATTTAATCGGTCTGCTGTGCAAAATTGTGCAAGATGCGCAGGCCGACCGCACTGCTCTTTTCCGGGTGAAACTGCACTGCACGCACGTTTTGGTACTGTACGGCACAGCAGAAACGCACCCCATAATCCGAAAGAGCCGTGATCACGCCTTTGTCCTCGGGTTCTGGGAAGTACGAGTGTACGAAATAGACGTGCGCCCCCTCCTCAACGTCGCGGAAGAGTGTGTCCTGTCGCGTGAAATGCAGGGCGTTCCAGCCGATATGAGGCACTTTCAGCGGCTTGCCCTGTGCATCGCTCAAACCTTCGGGGAAGCGCACCACCCTGCCGCGCAGGATGCCCAGCCCTCGCTCGTGCTCGGTTGTCCAAGTCTCCTCGCTGTAGTCGAACAGCAACTGTAGTCCCAGACAGATACCGAGGAAAGGTTTGCCGGTGTTGATAAACTCGCGGATCGCTTGGTCTAGTCCAGCGCGATGCAGGTTCTCCATCGCTGCACCGAACGCCCCCACGCCCGGCAGGATGAGTTTGTCCGCGCGACGGATGGCATCTGCGTCTGCAGTGACCTCCGCCTCGAAGCCTAGTTTCTGAAGGGCTTTCTGCACACTGCGCAGGTTGCCCATCCCGTAGTCTACAATGGCGATCACCGCTACAGCACCCCTTTGGTGCTGGGCACGCCCGTCTCTCGGGCACGGTGGCGCACAGCATCCGCCAACGCGCGCCCCAGCGCCTTGAACGTCGCTTCGGCAATGTGGTGGACGTTGTGACCCGCCAGCTGGCGCACGTGTAGGTTCATGGGCACGTTGACGGCGAAGGCACGCAGGAACTCTTCCACCAGCTCCGCCGGCATCTGCCCCAGCATCACGGGGGGGATCTGCAGGTCACAGTATACATAAGCGCGCCCGGACAGGTCGACCGCCACCATGACCAGCGCGTCATCCATCGGCACGATGGCGTGTCCGTAGCGTTCGACCCCGCGCTTTTCACCCAGTGCGCGTTGTAGTGCCAGTCCCATGCAGATGCCGACATCCTCCACCGTGTGGTGGGCATCTACCTCCAGGTCCCCTTGGGCCTGAATTACCCCATCGAACAGGGCATGTCGGAGGAGGTGTGTTAGCATGTGGTCCAAAAAGCCGATGCCTGTCTCCACGTCCGCCTTGCCGCTGCCATCCAGATGCAGGCTCACGTGCACGCTGGTCTCAGCGGTCTCTCGGTCTACCTGCGCCATGCGCTCTTCCATCATTCGATTGATCCCCCTCTTTGGTTTCGCGATTTTTGCTCGCTCAGTCGCCACCGCACTGCCAGGCGGTGCGCGTCCAATCCCTCCACCTGCGCCAGCGTCTGTATTGCTTCAGAAACCGCCAGCAGGGCTTCGCGTGTGAAGCCGATCACGCTGGTCGTCTTCACGAAGTCGTCCACGCTCAGCGGCGAGGCGTACCGAGCCGTTCCGCTGGTGGGCAGGGTGTGGTTTGGACCCGCAACGTAGTCACCCAGTGACTGCGGGGAATAGTCGCCCATTAGCACCGCGCCCGCACAGCGAATGTTCGGCAGATAGCGCCACGGTTCGGCAACCATCAGCGCGAGGTGTTCGGGAGCGCAGGCGTTAGCCAGCTCCACCGCTTCGTCCATATCGCGGGTGATGATGATTCCGCCGTTGTGCGCTAGCGTCTGTTGCAGTATCTCGCGGCGAGGCAATTGCTCGACGGCTGTCTCGATCTCCTGTTGCACCGCTTGCGCCAGGGCAGGGGAGGGTGTTATGAGAAAGGCGGCGGTATGCACATCGTGTTCCGCCTGGGTCAGCATATCGATCGCCACGAAGCGGGCGTTGGCAGTGTCATCGGCGAGAATGCACACCTCGCTTGGACCCGCCAGCATGTCGATGCCCACCTTGCCGTATACCAGCTTCTTGGCAACCGTCACATAGATGTTGCCCGGTCCAACGATCTTATCCACCGCGGGGACGCTCTGGGTTCCGTATGCCATGGCGGCGACCGCCTGAGCGCCTCCCACTTTGAAGACGCGATGCACGCCCGCCTCCTGAGCGGCGAGCAGAACCAGCGGGTGCACGGTTCCGTCCTTTCGCGGGGGGGTGCACAGAACGATCTCCTCTACCCCTGCCACCTGCGCCGGCATTGCGCACATCAGCACCGAACTGGGGTAAACCGCCAGACCGCCCGGCACGTACACGCCCACTCTCTGCAGGGGGGTGAACATCTGCCCGACCAGCCCGCCGTGCGGGTCCATATCGAACCAGGAACGGCGTTTCTGGTGTTCGTGGAACCGGCGGATTCGGCTGGCGGCAAGGCGTAGGACCGAGGCAACATGCTCTGGCACCTCCTCGCGTGCCTGCCGGAGCTCGTCAGGTGTCACCTCGATGCTTGTGACCTGCACGCCGTCGAAGCGGGCGGTGTATTCCCGCAAGGCATCATCGCCGCGCGAAGCCACGTCATTCAGGATAGCGCGAACACGCGACTCGATCTCCGCATCGTCCAAGGCGAGCGACCGACGGAGCAATGCCAGCACCTGTTCGCGAGATGTGTTCTCTGTCGAAACTATGCGCATTGGATGTCCCTCACAGCCAAAAACGGCAGGGGCGACGAGCGCCCCCGCACATCAGCCTGTATTGTACGCTTTTCAGGAGCCCTTCGTCAACTCATCAAGGCACGGCGACCGGCACCCCACGCTCCTGCGAGAGGTAGGCCGCCTCGCACATCGCGACCGCCTGTCGTCCGTCCCACCCAGTGAAGATGGGCGGCTTGTCATGCAGAACCCAGTCTACAAAGGAGCGCAGTTCACGGGCATAGGGGTCGCCATACTCTTGTTGGGCTTCTTCTGCCGAGATGATGGTCTCTTTTTCGCCCAGCCGTGCCCAGCGCAGGGTGCCGCCAAAGCCGTCGTGCGCGATAGCGCCCCCTTCGCCGATGATATGCACCCGATACTCGCCGACTGCGGCGGACAGGCTGGCTTCCAGGTCGCCGATGCCACCGTTTTCGAAGTCAATGATCAGGTAGGCGACGTCCTCATACTCCATCTTGCCCAGCAGGTTGAACATGCGAGCGTAGACCTGTTTGGGCTCACCCATCACGGTGCGCATGTAGTCCAGCTCGTGCACGTTGGTTTCCAACAGCATCCCACCGGCGAGCTCCCGTTTGACCCGCCAGCCGGAATGGAACACCGTTGCGTAACCGGCGCGGGTCATGGCGATGGCTTTTGGCTTGCCGATATCGCCTGAAGCGATGATGTCCAGCGACTTCTGGAACAGCGGAAGCAGACGTAGGACCTGTCCGACCATCAGTTTGACGCCAGCCTGTTGGGCAGAGCGGATCATGCGGTCACAGCGCTCCACCGAGATCTCCATCGGCTTCTCGAGGAAGATATGTTTGCCTGCCTGCGCCGCCATCAATGTGGGTTCGAGGTGCAGTCCGCAGGGGGTGCCAATAACTACCGCGTCAATCGCTTCCTTTGCCAGCATCTCTTCGTAGTCGGTATAGAACGAGGCGCCGAGTTCATTCGCGGCCGCTTGGCGCTCTGGGTTCGTGTCGGATACGGTAACGACCACCGCATCCTCGAACTGCTGTAATCGCTGAGCCAGCGCCGCTGCCATGCCTCCAATGCCGATAACACCAAAGCGCAGTTTGTCCATCTTTGCTTCTGTGCGAAAAGCACGTAACCTCCTTTTGGGGTTGATTGGGAAAAGATTCGATGGCGACAGGGGGAGTTCCTGTGTGGACGGTCGTATCCGTGCAGGACGGGTATCTAAGTACCGGGCAGGGTGATACCTGCCCGGATTCAGAGGTTATCTATCACGCTGCCATAGGAAGCGTTGCCAGCACGCTTTCCACCGAGAGCACTGCGTTGACCAGCGCGGTTTTGGACTCCACGTGCGCGCCGCTGTCCACCACGCAGTGGCTCAGCCGAGTGCCGGCTCCCACGTGCGCGCCCGGGCAGACGATAGAAGCCAGTATCGAAGCCCCCGTTTCCACCATGCACCTGGCGCCGATGACGGCGTGCTTGCCGATCGCCGCACCTCGTTGTAGCCGGGTGCCCGCACCGATGTAGAAGGGGGGTTCGAGCTTCACGTTGCCGTCTACGATGGCATCTTCGCCGATCCAAGCACCCGGACGCGCCTGCTCGGCGGGAAGGTCGAGATCGACCTTATTGGTCAGCGCGTCAAAGTGCGCCTGTTGGTACTGCAGAAGGTTGCCGATGTCACACCAGTAGCCCTGAGCCCGGAAGCCGAAGAAGGGGTCGTTGTTCGCCAGTAGGCGCGGGAACAGGTTCCGGCTGAAGTCAAAGGGCTGGTCGTCGGGCACGAAACGGAGGGCATACGGCTCCAACACGTAGATGCCGGTGTTGACGGTGTTAGTGAAGACCTCGTTGGCGGAAGGCTTCTCGAGGAAGCGGTGGATTCTGCCGTCACGGTCGGTTTCCACGATGCCGAAAGGCGTGGGGTCTTCCACCGAGTACAGGAGAAGGGTGGCAACGGCGCCCTTGCGGCGGTGGAACGCAACGGCTTCGCTCAGGTCGAAGTCGGTAACCGCATCCCCTGAGATGACCAGGAAGGTGTCGTTGAGCGAGCTGGCGAACCGGCGCACTCCGCCTGCTGTGCCCATCGGTTCATCCTCGATGGAGTAATGGATGCGCATGCCCCAGCGACTACCGCCGCCGAAGTAATCAATGATCTCTCTCGCCCTGTATGACAACGTGACAAACACCTGCTGAATACCGTGCTTTCGCAACAACAGAAGCGTATGCTCCATGACAGGACGATCGAACAGCGGCACCATCGGCTTGGGAGTGCGCGCAGTTAGTGGACGTAAGCGGGTGCCTTGTCCTCCCGCAAGTATCACAGCTTGCATCGTAACTCTCCTCCATACAGTCTATCCCTGCCCGCAAGCAGGTGGAATGAACAGCGAACCACAGGGTATTATCGGCAGGTCTGCAAAAATCTAAAGGGGTTTCTTAGGTTTTGTACGAAAAATTTGCTGAAAAAGTGAGGGAAGGACGCACTTTGCAGGGAGTGTACGGACAGTATTGCAATATTAGCGAAAGTTACCAGATGCCTAAGCCCAGCAGGTCCAACGCCCACCATACCACCATCATGCCCGCGGCGATCTGCAGAATGCCCATGTTCCAGATACGCTCGTGGATGGTCAGGGGGCGATAGCCCTGCATCTGGTAGCGTTGCAGGAGTTGCTTGCCCGCTTCGATTCCGTTGCGTAGCTGACGCTCGGTAGGAGGGCGTGTGGTGAACAGTGCCTGCAGAAAGTTGCCCAGCGGTCGCCATGTCAGCAGAGTGGTCACGAAGGCGACAAGCAGGGTGATGTCGCGATAGATGCCGGTGTTCAGGTTCGCCAGCGTCAGAAAGATCATCGCGCCGGCTGCCAGGTTGGTGCCGCAACGGGGATGCACCCGCGGCATTCGGCGTACGTACTCCAGCTCTAGAGGCTCGCCGCGCTCGATGGCGTGCACGGTCATGTGTTCCGCCGCGTGGATACCCGCAATCGGTGACAGGCGCACAAAGAGCAGGAACAGCAAAATCGGCATAGCGCGCAGGAGCATGCCGACCCAATCCTGCCAGTCGAGCCACGAGGCAACAGGTGAGAGTAACATAGCGTACAAGGGTATGCCGGTGTGTTGCTGAATCCAGCGCATACCGAAATAGACCAGCACCATCGCCAGAATATTGAGCACCATCAACAGCACACCCGTCAGAAACAGTCCCAGGTTGCCCGCGCCTGCCCGTACCCCTCCGCCTGTCAGGTAGACTCCGAGCGGGGTCGCCATACCGCCCACCATCGGCGGTCTTATCGTGTCGCAGGTGAGTGCCAGCACGTCCGAGCGAAGCACCATGCCCAGATACTGCCCATCGGGCGAGACCACTGGCAACGCGGAGAAACCGTAGTCCTGCATGATCTTCAGGGCTTGCGTGGTGGGCGTATCCGGCGTCACAAAGAGCACATCCTGCGTTGCCGCGCAGTGCACGGGCAGGTATTGCTGTTTGTGCGGGTCGCCTTCTTGCATCAGGCGGGCAATGTCCGACTCGGCGATCACGCCGACCAGCCGTCCGTTCTGCAAGACCGGCAGGCTACTTGTGCGCGATGCCCGCGCCAGAGCGACCGCTTTCGCCAGCGGGTCATCCGGCGAGAGCACCGGCACACTGGTCATGTAGCGTTCGACAGGCAAACTCCAGAGCATCATGTGTCGTAGAACCTCTGTATAAGCATACCTCAAAATGAAGGGGTTTTGCTAAGGAACTTCGCGGTTTGGGATAGCGTATTGATATATAGACATATATCTTATAACGGAGGCGATGGAAGCAGATGGGTAAGGTACTAGTGCTGTACGATACCGCTTCGGGCAACACGCGCAAAATGGCAGAGCATGTGGTGCAAGGTGCACAGGCTGTGTCCGGCACGGAGGTGCGACTGAAGAGCGTGGATGAGGCGACGGCGGACGATATTCTGTGGTGCGACGGCGTTGCCGTCGGCTCTCCTACGAACATGGGCACCATCTCCTGGCGCATGAAGCGATGGTGGGACGAGGTCGGAGGCGGTATCTGGGGTAAGGTAGATGGCAAAATTGGGTGTGCTTTCTCATCGTCAGGCGGATGGGGGGGCGGTGCGGAACTCACCTGCATGACTATCCTCAACGTGCTGATGAACTTTGGCTTTCTGGTGTTCGGGGTTACCGACTACGTGGGCAAGCAGTTTACCCTGCACTACGGTGCGGTGTTGGCTGGCGAGCCTCGTTCGGAGAACGAGATCGCCTCGTGTCGGCGTTTGGGACAGCGTCTGGCGCAGTGGGTTGCCGTCTATGCCGACGGTAACCGCGAGGCGCATCCCTTGCGCGACAGGCAGGCGTAGAGGGAGATGCCGGAGCGTGGCACGTGGCAAAGGTCACGTGCCCTAGTGTTTCTCAAAGCATTATTGGATGTAGGAACTTTTCTTTGCTCAGCGGATGTATAGAAGCATAGATAAACTTCTTAATAACAGAGTGAGTTACCGAGATGGATGATTTGGAACTCATACGCATTGCAAAAGCGATAGGTGACCCTACCCGTTTCGCCATCCTGAAGGCGATCGCATCGCGGGGGGAGATTTCGTGCGGGCAGTTGGCGGAGCTGTTTCCCATTGCGCAGGCGACCGTCTCGCATCACCTCAACGTGCTGGTCAACGCAGGGTTGGTGGAGATGCGGAAGCAGGGTCAGCACCACTATTTTCGCCTGCAGAAGACAACGCTGGAGCGATTTGGCAGTGGGCTCGAGCAGATACTGTCCGAGCCCCCATGAGTCGGGGCAATCCGGCACGACCCAGTGTGCCTGAAAATAGACCCAGAAGGAGGAGGATTTCGGAAATGGTTTACAACAACATCGGACGCTGGATGCTGGCGGTCATCGTCAGCGTCGCCTTCGCGGTAATGCCTGCATCGGCGCAGACGTATCAGATTGACCCGGTGCACACCTCGTTGATTTTCCGGGTCAAGCATATGAACACTGCGTACATATACGGGCGGTTCAATCAGGTCACCGGTACTATTGTGGTAGACGAGCGCAATCCCGCTCGCAGTTCGGTCAACATCGAGGTGGATGCGAACAGCGTCTACACCGCCAACGAACAGCGCGACAATCATCTGCGCAGTCCCGACTTCTTCAACACCCGGCAGTTCCCGACGATTCGCTTCACCAGCACCGAGGTGCGTCGGGTCAATGCCAACACGTTGCAGGTGAAGGGCAACCTGACCATGCATGGGGTTACCCGCCCGATCACCGTGAACGTGCTACTGACAGGCAAGGGCAGGAACCCTCAGGGTAAGGAAATCATCGGTTTTGAGACCACGTTCACCGTTCGCCGCAGTGAGTTTGGCATGCGCTATGGCTTGCCCGGACTGGGTGACGAGGTACGGGTTACTCTCAGCGTTGAGGCGTTCCGGTAGGAATGGCTTTTCTCGCACAGCAGATTCTGTGGGGCGCGCTACTGCCGGCGTTGCTTGCGCTGGTGGTACTGATGGCAGTTAACTGGCGCACGTGGCGAGTCGCTGAGGTGTCTCTGCACTGGGGCACTCCGGCGGCGCTCGCCGCAGGCTACCTTTTTGCGCACTGGCGCATTATCGGCTTGCCCCTCGCCTTCCCCCCGAACGACTCGACCGAGTGGCTATTTGTAGTTGCCGTTGCGACAGCACTATGGGGCATTGTCGAGCAGTTCGCGGGGGGGCGCTTCCTCCTGCGGGATGCGGGGCGGCTGGTGTTTACTGCGGCGTTCGCGTGGTTGGTCTTGCGCCCGCTGATGGCAAACCTATGGCAGGGGAGTGTGGGCTATCTCTGGTGGGGCGGACTGACGCTGGGCTGGTGGCTCTGGTGGAGCTTTCAGGCGCGGCTGGCGGCGAGGATACCCGGTTTGCTGGTGCCTTTGGTGCTATCGGCGGTGGCTGGTGGCGGAGGCTTTGTGCTGTTATGGTCGAACAGCTCCTCGCTGTCGCAGCTCAGCGGAGCCGTTTCGGCGGTCGCGGGTGCACTAGTGCCCGTGTTGCTCTGGCGGCGAGACACGACGGTGGGCGCAGGGAGTGTTGCCTTTGTCGCGGGCGTGCTTGGGCTGATCTGGTTGAACGCTATTGCCTTCGTACCGGTGCCCGTCGGGCGCATAGTAGGGCTGGCGATCGCTTCGTTGACCCCGGTGCTCGCGCTGTTGCCCACGCTGAAACGCAGAGGCTGGTGGGTTGTTGTCGCCGTTTGCTTCTTGGTCACCGCGTTGATACTCATCAGCATCATGCTTCCGACCTACTGGGCGTATGTGGCATCGGCGCAGACGTACGGATACTAGTTTTGTCATTCTGCGCGCCGTGAAGAAGCTCTGAGGAGCGAAAGACGAGCTGCAGAGCTAGCGCTGAGCATGATGTTCCGCTGTCATTATGAGCCGCCTTTTCTTGTCGTTCTGAGTCACCTCTTCTTGTCATTCTGAGCGGAGCGAAGAATCTCTGAGATGCAGAACTTCGTTCAGCATGACCACCTCCGATAGAGGAATACCCTCAACCGGTGCCCAACATTGAACAGGTGCGCTACCCGATTCTGGCAAAAACGGAGGTCTGTGCGAACCATGGCGCGTAGGTTGCCACGTTTGAAAGTGTTTCGTGACCCCACGCATCCGTGCAGTGGACGGTATCTGGTGACCGAGACGGGCAAGCCCTTTTTCTATCTGGGCGATACGGCATGGGAACTGTTTCATCGCCTCACGCGCGAGGAGACGGAGTTGTACCTGAAGGATCGCGCCTCCAAAGGGTTTACCGTGATACAGGCGGTGGTGTTAGCTGAGCTTGACGGGTTAAACGAGGCAAACGCTTATGGATACACGCCTCTGCACGGCAACGACCCCACGCGCCCCAATGAGGACTACTTTCGCCATGTGGACTTCGTGGTCAACAAGGCAGAGGAACTGGGGCTTTACATCGGCATGTTGCCCACGTGGGGCGACAAAGTGAACAAGAAGTGGGGCGTGGGACCCGAGATTTTCACACCGGAAAACGCGCGCGTCTACGGCGAGTCTCTGGGGCGGCGTTATCGCGGCAAGCCCATTATCTGGATACTGGGCGGTGACCGACCGATTGAGAACGAAACCCATCTGGCTATCTGGCGGGCGATGGCGGAAGGTCTGCGCCGAGGCGACGGTGGCGAGCACTTGATCACCTATCACCCCATGGGTGGGCAGTCCAGCTCGCAGTGGCTCCATAGGGAAGAGTGGCTAGATTTCAACATGCTTCAGTCGGGGCACCACGCGCGCCATATTCCCAATGACGAGATGATTGCACATGATTACGGGCTGAATCCTGTCAAGCCCTGTATGGACGGTGAGCCACGCTACGAAGACCACCCAATTAACTGGGACCCCCAAAACGGCTGGTTCACCGATTATGACGTGCGTCAGGCGGCGTACTGGGCGTTGTTGGCTGGCGCGCATGGGCACACGTATGGCTGCCACGACATCTGGCAGATGTACGAGCCGGGCAAGCGTCAGCCGATTTCCCATGCCCGAACGTCCTGGCGCGACGCACTGAGGTTTCCGGGCGCATCACAGATGCGCTATGTGAAGGCATTGATGCTTTCACGCCCACCTCTTCTACGCGTGCCCGACCAGTCGCTGGTCATCTCCGACGTGGGCAAAAGCGGAGAACGCATCCGTGCGGCGCGAGGAGCGGATGGCAGTTACGCCTTCATCTATTTGCCGGTGCCCAAACCGGTAACGGTGAACTTAGAGAAGCTGAGCGGCAAGAACCTGCGTGCGTGGTGGTTCAACCCGCGTAACGGGCAGGCACAGCGCATCGGCGAGTTCGCTCGGCGCGGGGAAAAGACCTTTACGCTACCTGGTAGTGACTCGCGCGAGGAGGATTGGGTGCTGGTGCTGGATGAGGTGGGGAAGCGCTATCGGAAGCCAGGTGAATAGGATGCTGGTGGCGCGGTGTCCATTCTGCGTGCTGTGCGGGCGTCCGAGTGCAAAGCGGCGCACAGGGTAGAGACGGATAGGGGACCAGGGCGTTGGCAGGGGAGTAATGCTGGGGGATTCAAAGTCGGGCGATATTGTCGTCGCTGGTAATCACCGAGTTCCTGTCCAGCATTTTGGCGGTCGCGTCCCATTTTGCGATAACGAGCGAGCGTGACCGCCTGCCGGAGGCGGTGGCGTAATTCAGGATGTCTTGTCGACCAAAGGTAACAAGAAGTCTCTGCAGAAGGGGAGTTATGCCGATTGGCGATAACAGGAAGGCAGATTCCGGCTGGATGACGCGGCTGTATCCTAACAGCTGGGAGAGGTGTGTGAGTCTGATCGGGGTGTTTTTGCATTCCACGACGGCGATTTTGACATCCCTTTGTCCAAAGATCAAACCAACGAGATCTACGCGAACATCCCACGATTGCCATTCTGTCGGCAACGGGCAGTGGTCCTGGTGCCGTCTTAAGTAGCGGTACAGAGGTTGGCGCGAGGTATCCGCAACCTGCACCATGTCGTTAGGGAACCGAGCTTGTAGGAACTGCTGTAACCACCAGAGCACATCGGGGTACATCAGGCGTTCGTAGGCGTAGGGCGAACGCTTTGACCTAATCTCTCTGTTCCTCATCGATGGCCGCTTCTACCTCGTCGGTGTATTGCTCTGCTTCCTTATCATCCTGTAAGCGTCTGTGACAGCCCAGAGCTCGGCAGATCTGAAAGTAGGCATCAAAATGTTGTGCCTGCAATTGGGGCGGCAGATGCTGTGTGTCTTTCTCTTCCGCTGCTACCTATGGGGTGATGGGTCTGTCTTTGAGCCGGTGGGATGTTGGTGTGCGCGGGGATGCCTCCGCCACCAGTGGCGAAACCTTCGGCGTCTATGGGCGAAGCGCCAGCACTGATGGCAGAGGGGTGTTCGGCTGGGCTACCGCCGCCAGTGGCCCCACCTACGGCGTCTTGGGGCAAAGCGCCAGCACTTCGGGCTACGGTGTTTACAGCGCGGGACGCTTCGCCGCCTCGGGCACCAAGTCGTTTCAGATGGACCACCCGCTCCGCCCCGAAACCCACTACCTCAGCCACTTCTGCACCGAAGCACCCGACCCGATGAACGCCTACAGCGGGAATGTCACCACCGATGCGCAGGGCTACGCGGTGGTGCAACTGCCCGACTATTTTGAAAGCATCAACCGCGACTTCCGCTACCAGCTCACGGTGATCGGGCAATTCGCGCAGGCGATTGTTGCGCAGGAGATTCGCAATAACCAGTTCACGATTCGAACCGACAAGCCGTTCGTGAAGGTCTCGTGGGAAGTGAAAGCCATCCGCAACGACCACTGGGTTCAGCAGTATGGCTATCAAACCGAGCAGGAGAAACCCAGAGAGCTGCAGGGCAAGTACCTGAACCCCGAACTGTATGGACAGCCGAAGGAGTTGGGCATCCACTATCACCCGGAGGTAGAACCGCAGAGACCGGTAGAGCGTTAGTCCGCTTTATAGGGGGCAGCCCCCCTTGTCTGCCCCCTACGGTTTTTCCGTCTGCTTCGCATGCTCTCAAAGATACACTTCTCCTTGTTTGTGGTGTATACTCTGTAACGGTGGCTGTTGATGGTTCGGGTGAAGATTTGCGGATTGACCTGCGTGGAGGACGTGCACGCCGCGGTAGGCTACGGCGCGAACGCGGTGGGCTTCGTGTTCGAACCGGGTAGCCCGCGATACGTTGGCGACCGTGCGGATGTCAGGGCTCTTCTACAAAGCGTGCCGCCCTTTGTGGTGCGGGTAGCGGTGTTCGGCAACCTCCGGCACCTGCCCGCCGAATGGTGGCGGGAGGTAGAGGCGGTGCAGTTTGTCGGTGGGGAAAGCGAGGTGGCTCTACCCTTGCACCTTCGGCGGATTCGTGCTGTGCGCCTGCGTAGCGAGAAGGATGTTCGGCAGGCACTGCGCTTGCAGGAGGAAGCCGATGCCCTGTTGGTAGATACCTACCACCCGCAAAAGATGGGCGGGACTGGCGAAACTGCCAACTGGCGTCTTGCTCGGCTTCTGCGGGAGGAAGCAAGCAAGCCCTTGATAATGGCGGGTGGGTTGACCCCTGATAATGTAGTTGAAGCCATCGCGCAGGTACAGCCCTTTGCCGTGGATGTGAGTAGCGGCGTGGAGCGTGCGCCCGGCAAGAAAGACCATCTCAAGATAAAGGAGTTCCTGACGAATGTGCGGCGGTTTGCAAACGGTTCCTGACACAAGGGGGCATTTTGGTATCTTTGGGGGGCGTTTTGTGCCCGAAACGCTGATACCTGCGCTGGATGAACTGGAACGGGAATATCGCAAGGCGCAACAGGACCCCGATTTTCAGCGCGAGTTCCACTACTACCTGAAGCACTACGTGGGCAGACCGACGCCCATCACCTACGCCGAGCGGCTCAGCGAGCAATTGGGCGGGGCGCGCATCTACCTGAAGCGGGAGGACCTGTGCCACACAGGCGCGCACAAAATCAACAACACGCTGGGGCAGATCTTGCTGGCGAAGCGCATGGGCAAACGACGCATCATTGCCGAAACGGGAGCAGGACAGCATGGCGTCGCGACCGCCACCGTGTGTGCCCGGTTCGGCTTCGAGTGCGAGGTGTACATGGGCGAGGAAGATGTGAGGCGCCAGTCGCTCAACGTCTTCCGCATGAAACTGCTGGGCGCGAAGGTTATTCCCGTGACTTCCGGTACCCGCACCCTCAAAGATGCGACCAGCGAAGCCATCCGGGACTGGGTGACCAATGTGCGCACCACACATTACATCATTGGCTCGGTGGTGGGCCCGCATCCCTATCCGATGATCGTGCGCGACTTCCAGGCGGTGATTGGACAGGAGAGCCGTCAGCAGATGCTGGAGATGACGGGCAAACTCCCCGATGTGGTCGTTGCGTGCGTGGGCGGTGGCAGTAACGCCATGGGCATTTTTTACCCCTTCCTGAACGAGCCGGTACGCCTCATCGGAGTGGAGGCGGGGGGGCGTGGGCTGAACACGGGGGAACACGCCGCAACCCTTGCCGTGGGACGCCCTGGGGTGCTTCATGGCGCTTCCAGCTACCTCCTGCAGGATGAATACGGGCAGGTTCTACCCACGCACTCTATCTCGGCGGGGCTGGACTATCCGGGCGTTGGTCCCGAACACAGCTACCTCAAGGAGACCGGACGAGCGGAGTACGTGACCGCAACCGATAGCGACGCGCTGGAGGCACTGCAAACCCTGGCGCGTCTGGAAGGCATCCTCTGTGCATTGGAGACGGCGCACGCGGTGGCACACGCTATCAAAATCGCGCCGACCCTGCCAAAAGACAGCACCATCCTCATCAATCTGTCGGGCAGGGGCGACAAGGACGTGGGCATCGTGTCACGCGCCCTGGGAGGGCAGGAATGAGCCGTATCGCACAGCGATTGGCCTCCTTGCGCGCTAGGAGTGAGAAGGCACTTGTCGTGTTCCTCACCGCAGGCGACCCCAGCCTTGAAATCACCGAAACGCTTATCCCCGTTCTCGCCGAGGCGGGAGCGGACGTTATAGAGGTGGGCATCCCCTTCAGCGACCCGCTGGCAGACGGTCCCACCATTCAGGCGTCTACGTTCCGCGCGCTTCAGCAGGGCGTTACCCCCGCCCGGGTGCTGGAGACGATAGCCCGAGCCCGCGCCCAGACGGATGTGCCGTTGGTCACGATGACCTATCTCAACCCCGTATGGCAGATGGGGCTGGAGCGGTTTGCCCAGCAGGCGGTGCAGGCGGGTGTGGATGGCGTGATTATGACCGACATGCCCCCGGACGAAGCGGGCGAGTGGCATCGGGTGGCGCACCAGCACGGGTTGGATACTATCTTTCTGGTCGCGCCTACCAGCACCCCCGAACGCATGAGGCTGGTGGCGCAGATGAGCAGTGGGTTCGTCTACTGCGTGTCGCGCACAGGCGTGACGGGCGCACGCGATGACCTGCCCGAAGAGGTGCCGCCAATGCTCCAAGCGATGCGCCAGTTAACCGACCTACCGCTGTGCGTGGGGTTCGGCATTTCGCGCCCCGAGCATGTGCGGGCGGTGTGCCGTATCGCCGACGGGGCGGTAGTTGGCAGTGCGGTGGTGTCGTTGATAGCGCGGGAGGTGCAGAAGGGCAGGCAGAGCTTGCTCGACGCCGTGCGCGGTTTTGTGCAGGAACTGAAACAAGCCACCTTGCCGAAGAGAGGCGAAGGGTGAGAACGTATCGTCTGGTGATTTTTGACCTGGACGGGGTCATCTATCGTGGCGAGGAGCCAATGCCTCACGCGGCGCAAACGGTGGAGCGACTGCGCCGGGAAGGCAGGTTGGTGCGCTTTCTGACCAACAACTCCGCGCTCACCCGCGAGGCGTACGTGCGTCGGCTGACGGCGATGGGCATCCCCTGCGAGGAAGAGGACTTGATGACCTCTGCCTACGCCACCGCTCTCTACCTACAGTCGCAGGGCGCGGCGGGCAAACGCGTGTTTATCGTCGGGGAAGAGGGCATCCATGAGGAACTACGTCGCATCGGCATGAGGGTCGTTACCGACCCGGAAGAGGAGGGCGCGGACTACGTGGTGGCGGGTATTGACCGCGACTTCACCTATGACAAACTGCGTCGAGCGCATTACGCGATTCTACACGGGGCACAGTTCATCGCAACTAACCGCGACGCCACCTATCCCTCAGCGGGGGGCAGGATCGTGCCCGGTGGCGGCGCCATCGTGGCGGCAATTCAGACCTGCACCGGTATGGAACCGCTCGTGATCGGCAAGCCGAACACCTACAGTATGGAACTGCTTCTGCAGAGGTGCGGTGTTCCTGCTGGAGAAGCAGTGCTGGTCGGTGACCGGTTGGATACCGACGTGCTGGTGGGCAAGCGAGTGGGCTTGCACACGGTGTTGGTGTTGACCGGCGTAACAAGCCTGGACGACTTGCGGCAGGTTCCCGCCGAGATGCTACCCGAACGGGTGATTCGGACGCTGGCGGACCTGTAACGAAGAAAAGCCCCTCTGCGCGGGGGTGGGCACAGAGGGGCAAGGCTTCCTGCTTGTGGCTGGGGGGCTCGCAGGAAGCACCATGTTGTTGCTCCGAGTTGCTCTGTTTCAATGATACCATAATAGACGTCAAAAATCAACGCTTTTTTGTATGCTTTTTCTCAAGGCAGGAGAAAAAATGCACCTGTGTTAATAAATATGGCGGGCATGATGTTTGCTTATCCCGAACATCGTGCCACACAAACTCCAGAGAAGATCAAGGGGAACGCGATGAGAAGCAAAGTAACAACCCCAATCGGCATTGGGATTATTGGTAGCGGGGGCATTGCGCAGTCGGCGCATATGCCTGGCTACGCGGCATACCCGGAGCTGTGCCGGATTGTCGCGGTTGCGGACATCAATCCTGAGGTGGCTAAAGCCGCTGCAGAGAAGTTCCACGTACCGCACGTGTTCACCGACTATCGTGACCTGTTGAAGCTGAAAGAGGTGGATGCGGTCAGCGTGTGCACGCCCAACTATCTGCACAAACAGCCGACCATCGAAGCGCTGGAGGCGGGCAAGCACGTGCTGGTAGAGAAGCCGATGGCGATGAACGCGCGGGAAGGGCGCGAAATGCTGGAGGCGGCGAAACGCACAGGCAAGAAACTGCAGGTGGCGTTGAACATGCGCTTCAGCACGGGGGTGCGCACGATTAAGCGGTTCATCGACGCGGGCAAGCTCGGTGAGATTTACTATGCCCGTGCACAAGCACTGCGCCGCCGGGGCATTCCGGGCTGGGGCGTGTTCACGCAGAAGGATAAACAAGGTGGTGGTCCGCTCATCGATATTGGGGTGCACATTCTGGACGCCACGTTGTATTTCATGGGGCATCCGAAGCCCGTATCTGTGAGCGGGATGACCTACACCAAGTTCGGCACGCGCGAAGGAGTGGTGGGGTTGATGGGGCAATGGGACCCCAAGACCTATACGGTGGAAGACTTCGCCGTGGGTCTGGTGCGTTTCGAGAACGACGCGACGTTGGTGATCGAGTCCAGCTTCTGTGCCAACATCGAGCACGACGTCTTCAACACCACCATTCTGGGCACGGAGGGTGGAGCGCAGCTGAACCCGCTCAAGCTGTTCCGTGAAGAGGAGCAGACCCTTCTGGACATCACGCCGTTTGGTCTGCGTGAAGTGAATAGCCACCAGCAGGAGGTGTATGCCTTCCTGCAGGCGATCATCAACGATACCGAGCCCGAGGTGACCGCCGAGCAGGGGCTGATGGCAACGGAGATTATCGACGCCATCTACACCTCGGCGGAAACGGGCAAAGAGGTTGTGCTGAAATAGGCACATGGATACACGATGAGGATGGACCAGCAGAAGGTGCAGCTGGGGCTACTCCGCCACTCTCGGCGCAGACGGGCTTTGCTTGCGCTGGTGGCGCTGGCGGGGGTGGCGGAGCTCGCTTACGCCGTGGTCAATTTTTCCGCTATGCCTCCGTATCTCCGTTTCGACCTGGGATTAGGGGCGTGGGTGGGCGCCATCGGCGCAGCGTTCCTGCTGGCAGAGACCGTGCTCAAGTCGCCGCTGGGGTTATTAAGCGACCGTTTTGGGCGCAAACGGCTTCTGCTGGTCGGTCCTCTCATCTCTACGGTCACCGCACCGCTCACCGTGCTAGTGCATCATCCGTTAGGGCTGTTGTTTCTGCGTGCACTGGATGGTGTGGGCGCGGCGGCGCTGTGGCCCACCATCTTCGCTGCCGTTGCCGACGTGGTGGAAGAGAAGGACCGCTCTACCGCGATGAGTTTGCTCAACGTCACCTATCTCGTTGGGGTGGCGATGGGGCCGCTGTTAGGAGGCATGGTGAACGACCTTTCCGGCACGCGAACGGCGTCGTTCTATCTGGCGGGGGTGTTGTTTGCGCTGGCAGTGGCGGTGTGTCTGGTGGGGGTGCCCTCGCGCTTTGCGCATCATAGCGGGGAGCACAGTGACCCGCAGGCTCATCCGCCGCATCTGTCGTGGCGAGAGATGTGGGAGAGCGCGAAAATGGTGCCCGACACGCTGTTGCTGGGGTTCATCTCCTTCTTCGGCATCGGCATGGTGATGTTGCTGGTCAAGCTGTATGCGATGGAGGTTCTGCACCTCAGCGAGAGCGGTTACGGACTGCTGTTACTGCCACCTGCGGTGGTGTTTGCGGTTGCCAGTGTGCCTGCTGGCAGGATTGGTGACCTGTGGGGCAAGGAACGCGCCATGCGGCTGGGCGTTGGACTGGCGATGGCGGGTATGTGGTTCATTCCGTTCGTGCATAGCCACTGGGTGTTGCTGGTGTGCGGTTGCGTCATCGGTCTGGGTTATATCCTTGCGATTCCGGCGTGGATGGCGCTGGTATCGGAGATCGGTGGCAGACGGCGTGGCGCGGTAATGGGTGCGGTCTTCACCGCGCAGGGCATGGGGGCGATGCTAGGCGCGCCGCTGGGGGCGTACTTGTACGATAAGGTATCGCTCCGAATCGGGCACTGGGTGATCCCCAGTCACATCACGCCGTTTCTGGGCACTGCGCTCGCGCTGACCGTCTCCTTCCTCCTGACGGTCTGGTTTTTTCGCGACGGTAGACGGCAAGGGAGAACGACACTCTGAGGGAGGCACATGGCGGTTCCAAACCGGTTGCATATTGCCCTGATTGTCGGCACGGTGTTGCTCACTGTGCCCTGGCTAAGCGTCGCCTTCGGCACGCACCCTTCGGCGGGGGTAACGGTGCTGTTGTCTGGTCTGGCGATACTGGGCGCGGCGTTCCTCATCTCGTGGTCAGCGGAGCTGGCGCAGTTCGACGTGGCGCGCTCGCTGGCGATGGCACTGCTCGCCCTGATCGCGGTGCTTCCCGAGTACGCGGTGGACATCTACTTAGCATGGAAAGCGGCGCACAACCCTAGCTATATTCCCCTGGTCGCCGCGAACATGACCGGTGCGAACCGCCTGTTGGTGGGGATAGGGTGGTCCGCGGTGGTGTTTCTGGGCTGGGTAGCTTTGCACAAGCGCGGCGACCTGCCCCGGAACGGACAGATTCCCATTGAGCCAGTGCTGGCTATCGAGGTAACGGTGCTCATCGTAGCGACGCTGTACTCCCTGCTGTTGCCGTTGAAAGCCACCATTACGGTGTGGGACGCGGCGGTGTTTGTGCTGATATTTGCGGGTTATGTGTGGCTGGCTGGGCGAGCACCGCACATCGAGCCGGAGCCAGCGGGTCCTGTCGCCACGCTCGCCGCGCTTCCCAAGGGTTGGAGACGCCTGGCATACGTGCTGATGTTTGTGTATTCGGGCTTCGTGATCCTGGTGGCGACCGAGCCGTTCACCGAGGGGCTCATCCATCTCGGTAAAAGCTTCGGCATCAGCGAGTTTTTGCTGATTCAGTGGATCGCGCCGCTGGCTTCCGAGTCGCCCGAGATGATTATCCTGTGCTACTTTGCGCTTCGCGGGCATGTGGCGTCCGCGATGTCGGCGATTATCTCCTCCAAAATCAACCAGTGGACGCTGTTGATCGGTTCCCTGCCCGTCATCTACTCGGTGTCGGCGGGGCATATCGCTTTCCTGCCTCTGGAGCCGCGCCCGCGGGAAGAGGTGTTGCTGACCGCTGCGCAGTCGCTGTTCGCCTGTGCGGTGATCGCCAACCGCTTCTTCAGCCGTCTGGAGGCGTTCTTGCTGTTTGTGCTGTTCGCGGTACAGCTAATGATACCAAGTGTGACGGTACGGTACCTGTTTTCGGTGCTGTATTTCGTGCTTGCGTTGTTCTGGCTGTTCGCCTATCGACGTGAGGTGAAGGTGAACCTGAGTATCTTCTGGCGTCTGGCGCGGCGATTGCCGGTGCCTGAGGAGGTTACCTGATGCGTCGCCTGTTTCGGGCGCGCGAGTTGGGGATACTGGTCGTCCTGGCGGTAGAGATCGCTATCTTCGGTATTCTCACCCAGCGCCCCGACCGTCCGAACCCGATGCTGGACGCCGACAACCTGCTTGCCACCATGCGCGACATGACCGTGCTTGCCACCGCGGCGCTGGGCTCCTGTGTGATTATCGTCGCGGGGGGCATTGACCTGTCGGTAGGCTCGTGTATCGCGCTGACCTCGGTGGTCACGGCACATGCGATCGTCGCGGGCAATTCGCCTCTGGTGGCGTGCGTGCTGGGTATCCTGAGCGCGACGGGCATGGGTATCATCTCCGCCACACTCATCACGCGCGCTAGTCTCCCGCCCTTTATCGCCACTCTGGGCATGATGAGCATTGCACGCGGGCTGGCGTACCTCATCACCAAGGGAGCCACCATACCCATCCCGGACTCTGGCTTCACCCGTGTGCTGGGCAGTGGCATGGTTCCGCTCCCGATGCTGGCGGTACCGGTGCCAGTCGTGTTACTGCTTTTGCTGGCGCTGGTCTTTCATGGTTTCATGACGCGCACGCGCTGGGGGCGCGAGATCTACGCGGTGGGAGGCAACGAGGAGTCGGCACGCCTGTCGGGTGTGCCCGTCGTGCGCCTCAAATACCTGGTGTACGCTCTGGGCGGGCTGATGGCGGGCTTGGCGGGCGTGATCTTCACCGCCTATTACGGTACGGGGCAATCCACCGCCGCCATGGGCTGGGAGCTGGATGCTATCGCTTCGGTGGTGATCGGCGGCGGAAGCCTGTCGGGAGGGCGAGGTTCCATCTGGGGCACCTGCATCGGCGCCCTCATCTTTCAGGTTCTGCGCAGTGGGCTGGCGATGGTCGGGGCATCGGACTACAACCAGCTGATTATCGGCGCGGTGGTGATCGCTGTTGTCGCCTTCGACCAGGTCGCCAGCCGCCGCGCAAGCCGATAGCCATCAGGCTGCTTGGGACATCTGTGGCACACTGAGCCACTTTGCCAGCATCTCTGCCAGACGCTCGCGCTTAACGGGCTTGCTGAGATAGTCATCCATACCTACCTCTAGGCACGCCCGGCGGTCGTCCTCCAGCGAGTGCGCGGTCATGGCGATAATGAGTCGATGTTCGCCCGTCGCCCTTTCCACCTCGCGGATCTGGTGCGTGGCTTCGTAGCCGTCCATATTCGGCATCTGCACGTCCATCAGGATAAGGTCGTAATCCCCTTCCAGAGCTTTTTGCACCGCTTCCGCACCGTCCGTCGCCGTTTCCACGTGGCATCCGAGCGTCTGAAGCATCCGCACGCCCACCATGCGGTTGACTTCGTTGTCCTCTGCGAGCAGGACGCGCACCCCGGCGAACTGGTACAGCGGTGTGGTGGTGGTTGTACTCAGCGACTGTGCCGATTCGTCCACAACGGGCAAGGTGAGTTCAATGGTGAAGGTGCTACCCTTGCCGAGCTCGCTCTCGACGCGCATCTGCCCACCCATCATCTCCACAAGCCTCTTACCGATCGCCAGTCCCAGACCGGTGCCGCCATAGCAGCGAGTGATGGAAGCATCTGCCTGCGTGAACTTGTCGAAGATGCGCGCGATGTTCTCTGGGGCGATGCCGATCCCAGTGTCGCTCACCTGTATCTGCAGTTGCGCCTGCTTCCCATTTTCGGTTTCGCTTTGGTCGAGACATTTCATGCCCACGGCGATACTGCCCTGCTCGGTGAACTTCACCGCGTTGTTCACCAGGTTGTTGACCACCTGGCGCAGGCGCAGTTCATCGCCTACCACCACGCTGGGCACGTCTGGGGCGATCTCCAGCCGCAGGTGTAGCCCTTTTTTGCGCGCGGACGAGGCGAACAGCGTGGCAATCTCTTTCAGCATCTGTGTGGGGTTGAATGGCTCCGGATTGAGCGTCATGCGCCCGGACTCGATCTTGGAGAGGTCCAGAATGTCGTTGATGATGCCCATCAGCGTGTTGGCACTGCCCCGCACGAGGTCGAGGTATTCCCTCTGCTGGTCATTCAGCGGGGTATCAGACAGCAGGTCCAGCATCCCGATGATGCCGTTCATCGGCGTGCGGATCTCGTGGCTCATGTTGGCGAGAAACTCCGACTTGGCGCGGCTGGCGGACTCCGCCATTTCCGCTAGGCGGGTTGCTTCTGCCAGAGCGTCTTGCAACTGTTGGTTCATCTCCGCTAGGGCTTCCACCATCCGCAGACGCTCCATTGCAATGCCAGCAATGTGCGCCACGACCGCGGCGAACTGCTGTTCGCTTTCCGAAGGATGATGTTTGGACGAGTAGTAGGCGGTTATCACACCCAACACCTGCCCCGAGCTGGAGCAGATCGGATACGAGTAGGAGGCGCAGACCCCCGCCTTTTCCGCGACGTGCCGGGCACTCTGCCACAACGGGCTGATGCTGACATCGGGCACGATCACCGACTCGTTGCGAAACACGGCAGCACTACTGGGCGAGACGGTGTTGCCGATGGGAAGGCGTTCGGAGATAACGCGCAGTTCCTCGGGCAGGTTGGGCGCGGCGAACAGCCGCAAATGGTCTTCCTCCACCACCATCATGGCGCACCGCGCGTCGGGAAACATCGCCTCGTACTGCTGGCACAATGATTCCATCAAACCTGCCGGCGGCACGTTGCTGGCGACCTTCTGCAGCACGTCCAGCTCGAACTCCAGCAGTCCGGTGCGTGTGGTGGCCCACTGGTTCAGCTCCGATTGACGCTTCAAGGAGAAGGCAATAACGCCAGCTGCGACAGCAAAGAACACAGACAGTATCATTGCGGCAAAGCCGGTCAGGCGCAAGCCCATAAACTGTTGGGCAAAGCTGTCTTCCGGCATCAGTACCGCCGCGATCATCTGGGGTTGGCCTTTGCCTGCAGGGACGGGCACGTACGCGCCAAAATAGTGGCGGCCGCCCTCGGTGACGCTTTCCGGTTCCACCAGTGTTACCTGAAAGCGCAGGGCGTTTATCAGCGTGGGGGATGTGGTTACCTCCTCGCTGAACTTGCTAGGCTCCGCCGCGCTGTACAGCAGTAGCGGTCTATCGTTGCGAAGCGCGTACACGCGGATGTCGTGCAGTTGTGGAGAAGCATGAAGCAGGCCGCTCAGGGAATCTTTCCAGTTCGCAGGCGCCGTGCTTTGCTGTTTGGAGAGAGCGGTTGACTGCTTTGCCAGAACATGCGCTGTCAGGTTCGCTGTGCGCAGAAGATCGCGTCGGGCCGCCTGCGCTACCATGTCCTGCGCGTTGAGATAGATGGCGCTGCCCCCCAGCAGTGCGAAGGCGAAGGTTACCACGGAAGAAATCAGCCCTAGCACCACCGCGGAGCGGGTGTATATGGCGTTGACCTGTTTGTTCATGGCTTGCGCTCCTGAAACGTCGTTCGTCACGGGACGACGGACCTCCGGTTTTGTTCGAGTGAGCATTCCGATGCTTCCCCTTTGTCCTTCTCTTGTCATTCTGAGCGAATCAAGAATCCCGTTCCGCTTTTAACGACGAGATGCTTCGCTAGCGCTCAGCATGACGCATAGGATGCTTCGCTATCGCTCAGCAGTTCGATTCGTGATTTCTCTTCAATGGGATTATTGGCGAACATTAGTGTGTCATGCATACCTTTGCGCAAAAACCGGTAACATTTGCAGGGAGCAGGGGGCAACTCGCTCCTGCGATTGACTTTTGCGTAGCGGTGCTTCATAATCTTGATGATGTCACCACCTCGGGAGGAGCAGAGATGGAAGCCAGATGTGCGTACTTGCGGACGAAGATGGACTATGTGGCGCAGGCACAGTCAGTGCAAGAGTTGGACGCCTCGGTGGGCACCTCACAGAAACATTTCTGGTGCCTGCGCACGATGAAGCCTCTGGGACCAGACAGTGTACCGGTGGACGATACGCTCTGTGTCATGGGGCGCGAGTGCTTCGTAGCGGAGGGCGAAGCATGAACTGGACCGATGTGGCGGTGAAATGGGTGCACCTAATCAGCATTGTGACCGGAGTGGGGTTAACCCTGTTTCAGTATCTGGTGCTGATGCCGGTGCTAAAGCGGATAGAGGGGGTACCCGAAGAGTTTATCAAGGCGGTGCAGAGACGGGCAGGCATGGTCATCGGCATAGCGTGGGTGCTGATTTGGATCACCGGTATCTACAACTTGGTGGCGATCGTGCCTGCTGTCAAGCCCAACTATCACATGGTGTTGGGGGCGAAGATTCTGCTGGTGCTGGTGCTTTTCTTTATCTCGACCGCGCTATCGCATCCGTCGCTGGCGTTTGAGGGCATCCAGCGCAACCGCGCGCGATGGATTGCGGTGGCAGCATGGCTGGGTATTGTGATTATTGCTCTGTCCGCCACGATGAACATGATGCGTCTGAAGGGGGTTGCGCTGAAGGAGCCACCCGCGCCGACGCAGGCTTTACCTCCAGCACCGTAGAGGGTTCTTATCCGTACCGTCTGGTCGCTTTGCGCCGCTGGGCGACGCCCGTGCGGTATGCCTCGCGTTCGACCGCTTTGGCGACGGCTTCCGCTACCCGGCGGTCAAACACGCTGGGCACGATGTAGTCCTCATGCAGTTCCGAGGGCTTGATCACGCTGGCGATGGCTTTCGCCGCCGCCAGTTTCATCTCTTCGGTGACCTGTTTCGCGCGGCTGTCCAGCAGGCCGCGGAAGAAGCCGGGGAAGCACAGCACATTGTTGATCTGGTTGGGATAGTCCGACCGCCCCGTGGCGATAATCCGGGCGATACCCATGATCTCCTCGGGCATCACCTCCGGAATGGGGTTGGCCATGGCAAACACGATGGGGTCTTTGGCCATTTGGCGCACATCGTCGGCGGTCAGCATATTGGGCGCGGAGACCCCGATGAACACGTCCGCCCCTTCCAGCACCTCACTTAAGCTTCCACGCAGTTGGCGCGGGTTGGTGACCTCGGCGATGGCTTGCTTGTAGGAGTTCATGTGTTCCTGTCTTCCGCGATAGATTGCGCCTGCGCGGTCGCACTGCACGATATCGCTGACACCCGCTCGCAGCAACAACCGGGTGACGGCGATGCCCGCTGCGCCTGCACCGCTGACAACCACCTTAAGCGTCTCCATCGGCTTGTTCACAATGCGCAGGGCATTTTGCAGAGCGGCGAGCGTGACCACGGCGGTGCCGTGCTGGTCGTCGTGGAAAACGGGGATACTAAGCCTCTGCGCCAGCTTCTCTTCCACCTCAAAACAGCGCGGCGCGGCGATGTCTTCCAGATTGATCCCCCCAAACACCGGGGAGATGTTTTGCACGGTGCGCACGATCTCATCCGTGTCCTGGGTTTGCAGGGCGATGGGGAAAGCGTCCACGTTGCCCAGCTCTTTGAAAAGCATCGCCTTGCCCTCCATCACGGGCAGGGACGCCGCCGCACCGATGTTACCCAGCCCCAGCACCGCAGAGCCGTCGGTGACAATGGCAACTGTGTTGCGCTTGATGGTGAGATTGTATACATCTTCGGGGTGTGCCACAATGGCTTCACATACGCGCGCCACACCGGGAGTATATGCCATGGAGAGGTCGTCGCGGGTACGAAGCGGTATCTTGGTCTGAATCGAAATCTTGCCGCCTAGATGCAGGAGAAACGTGCGGTCGGAGTACTTCACTACCTTCACGCCGGGCAGTTCGCGCAGTCGCTTGATGATGGTGTGGGCATGGTCCACGTTGCCTGCGTAGATGGTGAAGTCGCGGGTGATGACACTGCTGGTCATCCGCACGATGTCTACCGCGCCGATACTACCGCCTTCTTCTCCGATACGAGAGGCGATTTTGCCCAGCATTCCCGGCTCGTTAGCGTACTCGAGGCGCACGGTGAAGCTGTAGCTGGGGCTAAGGTGCGTTGTCGTTTCGGACATTGCTGTGCCCTCCTCTCTGAGGGGTATAGTGCACCTTCTTGATTCACTGCCGGCATGAAGGTATTCCTGCAGGCTTACGTGCAAAGGAAGAAGAGGGTGATATCGCGAAGTACCTTCTCAAAAGGCTCAGGCATGTCACAGTTAGGTGGTGATCGCAGTGTCGGTAGCGCCTTTGTCCACTCTACGCAAGAGCCATCCGCGTCTGTTCGTGCACGGTTGGAGTGATGTGCGGGCACGTGTTGCAAGAAATGCACGCCTGCGCGAATGGCGCGATGCATTGCGCCAGCAAGCCCAGCAAATCTTACAGGAACCTGTGAGCCGATATGAGATACCCGACGGCTTGCGGTTGCTTGCCACCAGCCAACGTGTCAAAGAGCGGATGTACACGCTGGCGATGATGTATCGTCTGGAAGGGGACGTGCAGTATCTCCAGCGTCTGTGGCAGGAACTGCAGTCCGCCGCACAGTTTCCTGACTGGAACCCGCGCCATTTTCTGGACACAGGTGAGATGACGCATGCGTTCGCGGTTGCCTACGACTGGTTGTATGACGTATGGAGCGACGAACAGCGGCGGGTCATCCGCGAAGCCATTTTGCAGAAGGGGCTGGAGCCCGGTTTGAGGAGCTATCGGGGCGAGTGGGCGTATGGCTGGTGGGTGAAGTCGCCCTATAACTGGAACCAGGTATGTAACGGTGGGCTGACTCTGGGCGCGCTGGCAATAGGGGAAGAGGCAGAAGCAGTTGCGACGGAGATTGTGCAAAGTGCACTCCGTTCCCTGCCGTTGGCTATGACGAGTTACGCGCCGGATGGAGCATGGGTTGAAGGACCGGGCTACTGGAATTATGCAACCAGCTATACGGTGGTGATGCTGTCTGCTCTACAAAGCGCGCTGGGTACGGACTTTGGGCTATCAGACTCTGCGGGCTTCGATAAAGCAGGCATGTTCCCCATCCATATGTCTGCGCCGAGCGGGCGCGTGTTCAACTTCGCCGATTGTAGCGAATCGCCCTTTGGTCGTTCCAACATGGCGCACTTCTTCTGGCTTGCGCAACGATTTGGTCGCCCGGAGTACGCCTGGTTCGGTCTACAGTATGCCCGCGCGTCTGCGCCTGGACTGCTGTGGGGCGGTGTGCGAGCGAGGTCACCACAATTGGCGCGTATGCCCCTATGCATGCATTTCCGGGGTGCCGAGGTCGTGGCGATGCGCACTTCGTGGGACGACCCCCAGGCGATCTATGTTGGTTTCAAAGCGGGGCTGACCACCGCGCCCCACGGTAATCTAGACGTGGGCTCGTTTGTGGTAGAAGCGCTGGGCAAGCGTTGGGCTATTGATCTGGGCGCCGACGACTACAACCTGCCAGGCTACTTCGGCAATTTGCGCTGGACGTACTACCGTATGCGCGCGGAGGGGCACAACACGCTGGTCATCAATCCATCAGCAGAACCTGACCAGACGCTCGGCGCTATGACAAGCATCGTGCGCTTTTCCGATGCTCCTGGTAACGCTTTTGCGATCGCCGATATCACCAACGCCTACCGTCCTTTTGCCCGGCGGATATGGCGAGGCGTTCGGTTGATCGACAACCAAGCTGTGCTTCTCCAGGACGACATCGAGCTGGCGGAGCCTGCGACCCTCTACTGGTTTTTGCACACTCGTGCGCAGGTCACGCTGGACGCGGAGGGTAGGCAGGCAGAGTTGCATCAGGATGGCGCAACGATGCGGATACGCCTTCTCCAGCCAGAACGAGCACGCTTGCGCATGATGGATGCCAAACCTTTGCCCTCTTCGCCGGCTCCAGCACGTCAGGCGGATAATGCGGGGGTACGAAAACTCGTGCTGGAGCTTGTCGTGCGTCGTCCGGTTCGCCTGCGCGTTTTGATGGAGCCTCTCTGGAGACAGGATTTCTCGGCACGCATTCCGGTGCAGACCCCGCTCGCCGAATGGTAGTGCGGTCGCTCGGCTGTTTGACAAGGCTAACTTTTTTTGACATACTTAAATGCACGACGACTCTGCAGGCTCAGGAGGAGGATGGATGCGTTTCGGAACCAAAGCGATTCGCGTGGGGCAGGAACCGGACCCGGTAACGGGAGCGGTGGTGCCGCCTATCTATATGGCTTCTACCTATGTTCAGGCGAAGGTGGGTGAGCTCAAAGCGGGCTGGGAGTACGCGCGCTCCGGCAACCCAACTCGGGGTGCGCTGGAACGCAGTATCGCCGCCCTGGAAAACGCTGGCTACGGACTGGCGTTCGCATCGGGCATGGCAGCGGAGACAGCGGTCACCTCGCTGGTGCGCAGTGGCGAGCATATCCTGGCGACGAAGGATATTTACGGGGGAACCTTCCGCCTGCTCCGTCACCTGCGGGAGAAATACCAGATTCAGTCCTCGTACGCCGATTGCACCGACCTGGACCGCTTGCAGGAGGCGTTTACGCCCCAGACGCGGCTGGTGTGGATAGAAAGCCCCTCCAACCCGACGCTGGTGGTGGTGGACATCGAGGCTATCGCCGAGATCACGCACCGCCATAACGCTCTGCTCGTGGTGGACAACACCTTCGCCAGCCCGTACCTGCAGACCCCGCTTGACCTCGGCGCGGATATCGTCCTACACAGTACCACGAAATACATCGGCGGGCACAGCGACCTGATCGGCGGGGCAGTGGTCACCCGAAGCCCAGAGCTGTACGAGAAGCTCTACCGCTACCAGAACGACTTTGGGGGCGTGCCCAGCCCGTTTGACTGCTGGCTGACCCTGCGTGGCATTCGCACCCTGCATGTGCGCATGGAGATGCACTGTCGGAACGCCATGCAGGTCGCGCAGTTTCTGGAGAGCCACCCGAAGATCGAATGGGTACGCTATCCCGGACTGCCCTCGCATCCCCAGCATGACCTCGCCCGCAAGCAGATGCGCAGAGGCTTCGGGGGAATGATTGCGGTGGGCGTGAAGGGCGGTGCGGAAGCGGCACAGCGTTTCTGCGAGGGCACGAAGATTTTCAACCTGGCGGAGAGCCTGGGCGGGGCGGAATCGCTCATCGGCTACCCGCCCAAGATGTCGCACGCCTCGATGAGCCCTCAAGAGCGGGCATGGTGCGGGATACCCGACAACATGGTGCGCCTGTCGGTCGGGCTCGAGGACGTCGACGACCTGATGGAGGACCTTCAGCAGTCGCTTGAGGCGGTGTGAGATTCTCGCTCAGGGCTTGCCAAATATCATCTTCAGCGCGATCAGAAGCATTGCCACGCCGAAGATGCGGACGAGCACGGCGTTGGAGAGATGCGTGGCGATCTTCGCGCCGATCAGCCCGCCGAAGAAGAACCCTGCCGCCAGCAAGGCGGCAGGGATAACCTGCACGTAGCCTGCACGATAGTAGGTATACGCCGCTAGGATACCAATAGGCGGTATCAACATAGCCAGCGTGGTGCCTTGTGTCTGATGTTGGCTCATATGGAACAGAAACACCAGCGCGGGAACGATGATCACGCCTCCACCGATCCCTAGCACTCCGCTCAGCGCGCCGGCAACGAAACCCAAGATGACGTACGCCGCGACCTTCAACTGTTGTCTTCTCCGAAACGTTATCCCTTTGTTTGATTCTACAGCAGGCGATGTCGATTCCTCTCCTCAGCGTGCCTGTGTTGAAGGCTCCACGGGGCAGGAAGGGGCGCATGGCGATGGAATCCTGTATGTGAACACGGAACTGGGAACAGGAGGCACACGATGAAGTTGGCTTGTCAGGAAGGAATGACGCCGGGTAGCACTCTGCAGGAGAAGCTGGATAACCTGGCGCGGTTCGGATACGAGGGCATTGAGTTCTGGGGTTCGCAGTTTGTGGACACCGAAAACGGGGGAATGCGCAAAGAACGGGTGGCGGAGGTGCGCCGCCTGACCCAGAATCATCCTGTGAAGCCCAGCACCATCTGCGCGGGTTACCGTGGAGCCTTGCTAGACGCCGACCGCCGCGAGCGGGAACGCGCCGTGCAGGATATTGAAAGCCTGCTGTACGCAGCGGGCGATATCGGAGCGACGGGGGTCATCGTCGTGCCCATCTTTGGCGGTGCCCGCATTAGTGACCTCACTCCCTACGCCACCGCTGTCGAACTGGAGACGGAACTGCTGTGCAAACTGCTGGAGCCGTTGAGCGAAGTGGCCCAAAAGGCAGGCAGTTATATCCTGCTGGAGCCGTTGAACCGCTACGAGACGCACTATATGAATCGGCTGGAGCAGGCGGTGAGTATCTGTCGGCGCGTGGGCGGCTCGCACCTGAAGCTGATGGCGGACTTTTTCCACATGAACATCGAGGAGCGCGACATTCCTGAAGCGCTTCGCAGTGCGAAGGACTATCTGGCGCATGTGCACCTCGCTGATAGCACTCGCCTTCTGCCGGGCTATGGGCATACCGATTTCCGCTCAGGCTTCGCGGTGCTCAAGGAGATAGGCTACACGGGCTACATGGCGCTGGAGTGCGGAATGCCCGGCGACCCGCATGAGGAACTGCCGAAGTGCGCCCAGTACCTGCGCGCGCAGATGTCGGGATGAGGCTTATCCTCGCGCACGACCTGGGTACCACCGGCAACAAGGCAGTGCTGGTAGACGAGCAGGGCAACCTGGTGGATACCACCTTTGCTTCCTACCGCACCGCCTATCCTGCCCCGCTTGCCGCCGAACAGAACCCCACCGACTGGTGGCGGGCGGTGGTGCATTGCACGCGCGCTCTGCTTCGCGCAGACGAGAGCCGAGCACGCCGACTGGTGGCAGTGGGTTTCTGTGGGCACATGAACGGGGCGGTGCTGGTCGATGAGGAAGGCATACCGCTTCACCCTGCGCTCATTCACGCTGACATCCGTGCCAGCCAACCGTGCGAACGACTGCGCCAGCGCATAGGCGAGGCAGACTACTACGCCATCACCGGCAACCGTCTTGCGCCTTTCTACTCCCTGCCCAAGCTGATGTGGCTAGCAGAGCGACAGCCCGAGACGGTGGCACGAGCGCGCTGGCTTCTGCAGGCGAAGGACTATTGCGTGGGGCGGATGACGCGCAGATGGGGTGTGACCGACCCCTCCGATGCCTCTCTAACGGGTATCTACGACGTCCATCGCCTCTGCTGGAGCGAGGCGGTGGTGGAAGCTTCGGGTATTCCCAAGCGTTTGCTACCGGAGGTGGTGCCTTCAACGACCGTTGTCGGGCATGTATGCGCGGAGTCAGCGCGGGCAACTGGCTTACCTGAAGGGCTTCCTGTGGTCATGGGGGCGGGGGATGGGGCGTGCGCCACGGTTGGGGCGGGGGCAGTGGAGGTCGGCGACAGTTACACCTATATTGGCGGTACGGCGTGGACCTCCTGCCTTCGCGCGGGGTTCACTCCCGATGCGGGGATGCGTTTGACCACGCTGATGTCTGCTCAGCAGGAGCGATGGGTGCAGTTCGGCACGGTGCAGTCGGCGGGGAGCGCGTGGGACTGGCTGGTTCGTCTGTTTGGTAGGGGGGTGGGTACGGCGCGTCTACAGTTGTCTGCCGAAGCGGTTCCGCCAGGAAGCGAGGGGCTGGTGTTTCTGCCCTATCTGAGCGGCGAGCGCGCGCCGGTGTGGAACCCGCTGGCACGGGGCGTTTTCTTCGGCTTGCAGGCGCACCACACGCGGGCACATCTGGCGCGAGCAGTGCTGGAGGGGGTCGCGTGTGCGCTGGAGAGCATTCTGCGCATTATGCGCGAACATGGCGCGGTATCGGAGACGGTGCGTGTGGTGGGCGGTGGCACGCGCAGTGACCTGTGGATGCGCATTCTAGCAGACGTGTACGGTTGCCCTGTGGAGATACCGCAACACGCCGGTTCCAGCACGGCTATCGGCGCGGCGATCGTCGCTGGGGTGGGCGTAGGATTGTACGACGGCTTTGGCATCGCGAAGCGTATCGCCCGGGTCGAACGGCGCATCGAGCCTGTTCCAGAGAATGCCCAGCTCTACTCTGCCCCGCGTAGCCGATATGCGGATTTGCTGTCGGCGGTGGCGCCCCTGTTTTCGTAGACGGCTCGGCTGAGGGTGTTCGATAAAGAACGGGTTTTGGGGTATACTCTTGCCATCAAACGAA
>PSLZ01000018.1:0-61545 GCA_040289885.1 Armatimonadota bacterium
AACAGCGGATACAGCAGAATGGACATGAAGAAGCCATATATCACAAAGGCAGATAGTCGCCAGCGCTCTGCCATGGCACCAGTGGGGATCGTAGCGGCGGTGTCCATGAACACCATCTGGAACAAGAACATGGTCAGTACGCCTACGTCATAGGCATCGCCACCGAGAAACCAGCCCGCGTTCCGAATAAGCCCAGCTCCTTGCCGAACAGCTTGATGTGGAACTCTGAGCCGAAGCCGCTCCCCATTAGCCCGCCCAGTCCGGGCACGGAAGCTAGCCCGCCATACATGAGCGCGTAGCCCGCTATCCAGAATCCGACCATACCCACACTGTAGATCAGGAAGTTCATCAGCATCGTGTGGGAGGCGTTCTTGGCACGGCATAACCCCGTCTCGACGAGCGCAAACCCTGCCTGCATGAACATGACCAGAAACCCTGTCAACAGGATCCAGACCATGTTCACCGCGACTCGGTTCTGTCCTACTGCGTCGGCAAGGCGCACCGCTAGAGGTTCATGCTGGGCCTGCTGGCGATAGGCTTCATACGCCCGTCTCTCTTCGGCATAGTGCGGACTATCGGTAGCAGGTTCCGGAACGGCGAACGCCTGCCCTGCCGCATCACGAACGTCCGCAATGTTTCCCGTTCTCTCGCCGCTCGGGTCCCCCGCTTCTGCTGAGCCTGTACGGGAGCTACCATCGTCAGACTGAGCAGAAATCCTACGGTAACGACCAGCATCCATGTGTTGCGTTGCATGGCTATCCCTCCTTAAAACCGAAAGACCTGTGAGTACACCCCGGTGACCTGCTGTTTCTTGGTAGCAAGCCCCGAACGGTCCAAAAAGAACGGCTGGTTGGATTGGTCGAGGCGCACCTCGAAACGGCTGAGCGAACTGCCGATGGGGTACTCGTAGGTCAGGGTAAACTCGTTGAGCTTCTGCACGGCTCCGGTGCGGAAGCCATCTTTGTCGTCGATGAAGGAGTAGCGCACAGCGACGGCACGCTCTCGCGGCAGGGCGCGCCGATAGTAGAGCACATACCCCAGCCACTTGGCGGACACCGATTTGTCCTCGCCGTAGTCGAAGTTGATGCCGTACTTATCTGCACCCGACTTATAGAACAGCACGGTATCCCACACCGTCCGCGCGCCGCTGGCAGGGGATATCGCCTCGTCACCGGTAATCACGTTTTGCACGAAGCTGAGGCGGTCGTCGGAATAGGTCAAAGCGGCGTGCAGGCTCTTCTTGCTGTTATTCTCCTCCGTGATGTCCCAGCCGTTCACCACCATCGCCTGAACCCCCCAGCCCGCTCCTAGGCTAGCGGTGGCACGGATACCCGCGTGGTAGAAGGGGATGGCGTACACAAACGGCAGGGAGCGTGAGTAGTTGTCGTTGCTGGTGGATTCGATGACCTCTGCGCCCAGAGAGGTCACGAACTTGCCGAGGTCAATCGTCCATCTGCCCACCTGCGTGCTGATGTAAACCTGCTGGAAAAGCTTGAAACGGTCCTCACCCGGGTTGTAATGCACCAGGTCCGCTGTTTTGCCGGTGGTCAGGGTGAGCGTGAAGCCGACAGGTTCCGCCGGCTGTTTGATGGTAAGCTCCAGCAGGCTCAGTTCCAGCGAGCTGGACCTCTGGTCAAACGCCCGCACGATGTTCTGGTTCGCGCCGGCTGGTGGGTTGTTGAAGTTGTAACCCAGATAGGTGTCCAGCAAGCCGTTGAGCTGGATTTTGGCGGGTTCAGCAGGCGTCTGCACTGCAGGAACCGCCCACAGCGCGCACACCAGCGCGCCAATGACGAAACGTCGCATTCCTGTACCTCCTTTGAGAAAGTTTTTGTTTTCGGGAAGTACGTGGAGCGGCGCCAAGCCTCTCCAATCGCGGCGTTGCGGGGAAAAACGGTTCGCTGCGGTGCGTTCTGCCGTCCTCGCCGGAACAGAATCACAAAACAGCAGACCTATGCCCTACCTGCTTCGGTAGAGACTCCTGCGTCTGCCGTTTCGGGGGACAACTTTGTCGCTTCAAGCTTCACCAATACCATACCACACGTTCGCTATAAAAGTCAAGAGCTGGCACCTGCGATTGCATAATCAGGTGGCATGTTCATTGCGCGTTGAGTACACGTCTCCCGCTACTCTCTAATCGCCTGACTCGTTGCCTTGTTCCACGATTTCAGGCTGGAGATGCCTGGGTCTTCACCCAGCCTGCTGTGAACATTAAAAGGACCTGGCTTACCTGCCGAACGTCAGCACGGTCGTGGACTCGATGTGCCCCTCCAGCCACTCTCGCTCGAACCAGGTGGGCTTCAGCTTACTTTTGCTGAACAGCTTTTCCGCCTGGTCGGTGTAGTGTGGCGAGTCGGGACGATCGCTTTGTCCGTAGGGGTTCGCGCTGAAGGATTGCACCGCACCTTTGCGCAACAGCACGACCTGTGTCCAGTTCTGCCCGGTGACGCCGTAGAAGATGCCGTCCGCCTCCATGCGCGAGCCGATCGCGCGCAGGGTTTGTCCGCCGTCCGTTTCACCGCCGGACACGGGCCACGATTTCCCTCCGCGTCGCACGCGATGGATCTCGCCCCAGGGTATCTCCAACCGGCCGTAGCGACGCTGAATCTCTTGCACCGCTTCCCCGAGTGCCTTGAGCAACGCCCCGCGCTGAGCGTCGTTCAAGGGCTTGCCCTCGCGCACGCTCTCGGGGTCAATCGGGGGAGAGGTGCGTTTGATGGCTTCGCGCCAGAAGCGAAACAGGGTGGCTCCTACGCTATCGGCGTTCATATATCCGTCCCACTCCTGCAGGATGGTGATCGCTCGGCTCAGCGGCTGGATGGCGATACCTCCCGGTGCATGGGTGACCGCATCCGCCAGCACCTGCTTCCACTGTTCCGCCGTATCGGCGTGCGTGTCCAGCGCGATGGCGATCGCCTGTGCCAGCGTCATGCGCGGAGTGTTCTCCAACAGTTGCACCGCCCGCCTGCCGCGTGAGTTGTTCTCATTGGGGCGTGCACCGTAGATGTATTCCGGATACTTGTCCGCCGTCAGCGGCGAGTTGACCAGCATATTGTCGGGACCGATGTTGCAGTTCTGCATGTAGCCACGCGCCGGATTGAGCAACTGCACCAGGTCTCTCATCGGATGGATGCCCAGCCATTCGGTGGCGCGGGTGTTGCCGAGCACAGGCTTGCTGAAGTCGTAACCTTTGGGGCGGATGGGCACACGCCCGGTGCGCACGTAGAAGATGTTGCCCTCCACGTCGGCATACATGACGTTCTGCTCCATGAACTGGTTCATCGCCATCGCCTGTTGGAACTCCTTCAGGTTGCGTGCGGTCGCCATGCGATAGAGCTGTAGCACGAAGCCGATCTCGTTTAGGTAAGGGGTTTTGACGGCGTAGGCACGGTTGCCCTCGCGAAGGATAATCGGCCCGTGGTGCGTATAGTGTATCTCGCGCTCTACCGGGGGTTTGCCAGCGACGTTGATGCGCGCCTTCCGCACCTGCATGTTGCGCCATTTGCCCTCGTAGCGGTACTGCAGGGGGTTGGCAGGGTTCACCTCTTCCACGTAGATGTCGGTGGTATCGGGTCCGCCGGTGGTCGCCGCCCAACCGAGATAGCGGTTATGTCCCAGCCCCAGCAGGGGTGCCCCCACCGGTCCGAAGCCCGACAGGTGCAGTTCGCCCGCGTGCAAGCGGAACTCGTAGAAGCGAAACTCGTTATCCCAGGGGATATGGGGGTCAATCAGCAGGATAGCGCAACCTTCGGCGGTGCGTTCGGGACGCACTGCCCACTGGTTGGAGCTGAAAGGCCATTTGACCTCGCCACGTCGCTGGAGTTCCGCCATCGCCCGCCCCAGCGGCCAGTTGAAGATGATGTAGCGTCCCAGCGCTACCACCTGCCACGGCTCTATCTTCGGTGCCCACGCGGGCACCTGCTCGGGGTGTTTTTGCATGTAGTCTCTGACACCCCGCTGGTACGCCTCGATGAGGGCACGGATTTTGGGAGGTAGTTCGCGATAGCGACGGCGGGATACCTGTTCGTGTCCCACGAAGCGCTGTTGCCAGTCATGCTCGATCCACTGTTCCCCGAAGACCTCCGCCATGGTGCCCGCCGCCAGCCGATAGTTCTTCAGCAGTTGTTCCAGCCGGTCTTCTGCCTGCGCCCAGCCCAGCCCGTAGGCGGCGGCTTCCTCTGTCCGGGCGTAGATATGGGGCACACCCCAAGTGTCCCGGTAGATGGTCACCTGTTCACCACCTGCCCAGACGGCAGCTGCCAACAGGACAAACAGACACAATACAATGCTACGACGCATGGTAACCCCTCCATGAACGCTGTGATTTGTCAACGGCTTCGATGCCCCAACCGCGCTTCACTACTCCGCCGGCGCATGAAGACCCCCTCTTCTGCAGACTGATACAGCTTCTTCGCACCTTCGTGGGTATCGTCGTGCTGGCTGAGGTATCGGTTCAGCAAAAGCCCTGCGTTTTGCCCGCCATCGATATTCAAGGAGGCACGTCTCGCTGGTGTTGCCATCTTACTCTCCTCCTGACTCCACCGCGCTAGAGACCTTCAGGATGGACTCCGCGAATCGCTTGAAGTATATCCATGCGGTGAGGATGCGCCGCGTGTACAGCATATACTGGCTGGCTGGCGCGTTACGCACCGCATCCAGCAGGTCGCCCCGCACGTTCAGCACCTTCTGCACATGCTTCAACAAGAGGGCGTGTGCCTTCTGGCGGTCATCTTTGCCCTCTCCTGCCTTCGCTTTGGAGAACGCCAGTGCCTGGCACAGCCCGCAGGTGCGCACCATCACCGGGAAGGAGTGGCACAGCCCGCCATAGATGTCGCGCACGCCTTTGCTCTGCTTTTCCACCTCGCGCACGAGGTCTTCGGCAAGCTTCATGTCCTCTTGGGCTCGCGTTCTCATTTCACCACCACCCTGCACAAGCCGCGCCCGACGCTGGAGTTGCCCCCGATTCGCACCAGGCTCGGCTAGAATGGTTCCCACAGTTTGCCGACATCTCCTCTGTAGAAATCCGCCACCATCACCGCGCCTGCGAACACGCTTTCGGCGGGTACCGCCTCCTCGTACCACAATGCGCCGTGCGCCACCGTCTTGGTGTCGTCCTCTAGGCGCACTCGCGCGGTGACCTCCACCGCCGTCTCGCTCAGGAAGTTGAACACCTCATCGGAGACAAGGGCGAACCGGGTAACGAAGGTATCGGGCTTGTCCGCGAAAAGCACGCTTGCCAATCCTTTTGCGACCTGCTCGGCACCTGTATCTGTCTTCGCAGAGATGTCCAGGTCTTCCAGATAGAGTTTGCCGTTTTTGACCAGTGCGGACCCTGGTGCGACCAGCGCGTGGAGCGTGTCGCCGGTACCCTCGGCGGTCGGCACTTGGTCAAACGGAGGCTCGATGCCGAATGCCCGCATGTCGCGTAGGAGCGGGTTAAGCACCAGCGGACAGGTGGCGTAGGCGAATGTGCCGAAGTAACTGCGCACCGCCAGGCACAGGATACGCTGGTCGGTAAAGCACAGCGTACCCGCTTCCATATCCCCGCCCTCTCGCACGTCTTTGCCGAAGGCTTTGCTGACCCAAGATTTGCTGTCCGAAGTTGCCAGCGCATCCCGCAGAACGCCTTTCAGACTGCTGGCGGGGATGATGGGCCAGCCGGTGGCTTTTTCTCGCGCGACGGGCAGGTCTACGACAGCCACCGCCTGCCCCGTTCCCGAGTGCACGGGCGTGAGCGCATGGAGATAGATGGCTTTGGCTCTTGGTGCATGACTCATGGTTTATTTCCTCCTTCTTACCAGATTCCCTAGATGGCGAGCCCGTATCCGTCGCGGCGGTCATGTGGGGCGTCGCTAACCGCCTCCAGCCACGCCGTTGTGCCCAGCACAGAAGGGTCGCCGTCAAGCACTTCAAAAAAGTACACCGAGCCTGCGGGGGCGAGAAGACGGACGGGCTTGGGTTGATTCTTATCGGCACGATAGCTCTAGCCACTCACAGCCTCTCGTCGTCTCACCGCCGCCGAGAGCAGTCGCAAGCGCAGCTCCGGTGCTGAGGGCGGCGTCCCCTCCAGCTTGCCGTTCAGCCAGCCGGGTTTCCAGCCGTTCTGAAAGATGGCGGGCGTCACCAGTATCATACGCACCCGCTTTGCTCCTTTCAACGCGCGCTGAAGGCTGTCTGGGCAGGTGGGCCAGGCAGACGCTGGCGCAGGTTCTACCTCAGCCAGTCGCTTCTCGCCTCCCAGTAACCCAACGCCCCGCAGGTCCACCTGCTCGTCCGTTGACACCCGCGCCAACAGGTCCCACTGCTCCGAAGTTTTCTCCCGGTCCCATCGATAGCGTTCGAAAGGCAGGAACTGTGCGCGGAACAGCTTGCCTTCTTCGCTGGTTCCCTGCTCGCTGATACACACGTGTACGCGTTCTTACCCTGCCATCCCGCTTACCTTGCGGGGAGGGGTGAAATCCCCGTTCGGGGGGGCTCCAGCCAGCGGAAAAGGTCGTCTTGTGCCCACATGGCATAGCCCCCAGCGGGTTTGACCTCTTTGGGCACATGGAGCGGAACCAGATGCTTGGGCAGGTCGCAACCCGCACCTTCCGGAATCTGCGCGGAAGGACGCAGGGGCATGAGATGCACCTCTTTGGTCGCCTCGTCCGAGTATACCACTGCGTCTGCAGGTGCGTGGAACACTGGCTTGCGATTGAGTTCCAGGATAGGTGCCTGCACGGCGATGCTCAGCACGCGCTGGATATGCTCCTTACTGCGCCAATCCACTCCCAGTTGATTGCCGATAAACGTGCGTAGGAAGCCCGTGACGGTCGCCGGATAGGGACACGACAGGGTATGGGCGAAGAGCGCCCCCACTTCGGCGGCAAAGAGACGCCCATCACGAAACAACAAAGGGTCAATGCCGCGAATACGCACAACCTGCGCTGTCATGACTGCACCTCCCCGTTTGGATAACCCGCCAGAAAGCGGGCGATGACCAGACGTTGCGCGAACCGCCGCAGATCGTCAGCGCACTCCAGGGCGTCTATCTCCTCCAGCAGGTACTGCCGAATCTGCGGCGTGTGTCCGCGGCTCTCCCTGCCCTGCTTGCGCTCGAAGATGCGCAGTGCCTCCGCACGGAGACTATTCTTGCCAAGCGAGGCGTTTTCGGCTTCGCGTGCCAGGAACAGCAGTTCATAAGGGAAGCCGTAGGTCAGCCCTACACGGAAGGCTTTGATCCAGCGCGTCCAGCTCTCCAGATAGGGGTCCTTTTCAAACGAGGTGACAGCCAGCACCGGCGCTCCTCCGCGCGTGTGCAGGGCGATGCTCAAAGCATTACGCTGGGCTTTGGCTTGCGTTTGCGCCTCCCGCGCCCACTGCAACGCTTCCTGCAGAATCTCCATGCGATGCGCAGTCGCGATGCCGATAGACAAGCTACCCTTGATGTGTTGGCGGAACGTATCCGCCAGAACCACGGCACAGTCCAGGGCAGTATTGACCGGTAGCAGAGCCAGCAAGTCATCGCCACCCGCGTAGACCTGGTAACCCTTGTGGTGACGTACAATCTCCTCGGTTTTCTTGGCGAACTCTGCCAGGCGCGCGGATAGCTGACGATGCTGTTCCGGCGTCTGTTGCTGGCGAATGAGCTGACCCATACGGTCGCCATCAGCGGTGAGGATAACATAGTAGGATGGACATTCGGACAGGACAGGGCTAAGACATCCCAGTACCTCGCGGCGCAGGGCATCGATTTGGCTCAGACGCTCCTGTAGGTAGGCGCGTAATCGCGCACTGCCGGTCTCGATCTCCTCTTGCACGCGCGTGGGGAACATCAGGTCTCCGATATCTAAGGGTCCGGGAGCGCGCTTTGCCATTTGCTCCAGCTCGCGCACCGCTTCGGGGTTGTTTCGCCTAGCGATGGGCAGGATCGCCTCTGCTGCCATCTGTGAGGTCGAGGGAACATCTCCTGCCCGCTTCCTACCCAACACGCGCTTCAGGATAGAGATGGCATCTAGATACTCGGTGCGCTTGAGGAAGAGCGGACCCTCCTCCGCACCGGGAGGAATCTGCGTTCCCTCCATCTCCAGCACGCAGTCGCGCGAGGGGTCTAAGGGGCTTTTCTAGCGTCCCGGTCGGCACGGCACCTGACGGAAATCACGTAGCGCTTTGCGCCCAGCGAGCAGGAGCTCCACCTGCTCGCGCTCTGCCGGATAGTTTCCATTGGCAGGCACCCACGCTGTGTAGAACTCCAGAAAGTTCTTCACCTGCTCCTCCGCCAGATGGTCGTCTAGGGGTACCTGAAGGCTCACCCGCTCGCTCTGCCATTTCTCCCACAGCCACTGGATGGCAGACTCGCGCAGTTCAACAGCGAGTTGTGCGGGGGCGTCGGTTTGGACCAGCGCCACTAGTTCGGTCCGCGCGTCTGTTGGTCTGCGGGGAAGATGAGCGATCCGCCTCGCGAGTCGATCGCTTCTGCGGGGTGCATGCCGATATCCTGAAGCAGTTGCGAGCCAGCGCGCAGGTCCGCGGTGCGCCGCGCCGCAGAGATGAACTCCTGCACGGGACCGATGGAGATGGAGAAGAGGTACTCGCTCATGAGCCACCTCCTACCACAAAGGCTTTCGTCTTCCACTCTAGCTCTGCCGCCCGGATGACCCCCGCCAGTGGGTGGGTTGCCCCCAACGCCCGGAGCACCGGATCGCCATTGCGCACACTGAGGGTGACTTCCACATCCGGCGGTTTAATGCGGATAACGCGCGGCTGAGGTGCCTGTAGCACCGCACACACTGGGCAAATGCGCCCGTCCGCCAGCGCTAGCGGTTTCAGGATAACCGGAGATGCCATGCGACCCGTCTGCTGTGCTTCCAATGTGGGAGCATAGGGAGCTGAAGAAAACTTCTGATAGACGATCGGCAGACCCAGGTAGGGCTTGCAAAGGGAGATACCGTTACCATCGTGCTTGCTGAACGGAACCAGCCCACCCCGGTATAATCCTGCCACTTGCACCCAGCCATTGGCGTGTAATTCTGTCCTTGCCCTACGTGCCCTTTGCGGAAACGCGCCCAGAATCTGCCAAGATCGTGTAGCACGTCGGTCGCCTTCCCAGCGTCCTTGGGAGCACCGCAGACGATCATCGATTGGCGGAGCTGGGTGAAACGCCGTGCGCCTTCTGGACTACCGGTTGCCTGCAGCTGTTCGAACCACTGTTTTCTCGCGTTTGAGTCGGCGGGAGGAAGCCATCTCTGGTGCTCCTTGGTCACGGTCAGCGCGCCACAGCCTCGGCGGGTACGCGCCCCTATCCCGCCCAATGCAATCCACGCTTTGATGGCATTCTCCACTTCCCGACGCTGTGCCGCGGTGACATCAGGCTGAAAGGCGACGCGCAAGATGAACTGCACATCGCGATAGCCTTTGGCGGGAGGCACGTTGTCTTTCTTCTGCTCTTGGAACACGTACAGCAGATACTGGGCTTCGGGACCTACCTGTGCAGGGCTTCCACGGGGGCGAAAGTCGTTCACAGTCACGGTCTGTTTGTTCCATACCACATCCGTTACTTGGAGGCTTATTTTGCCAGCGCAGGCTTTGTTCGCTTCTGAAGCCGCTCCCCACAGCGCGCTCTCCGCCCGAAACATCTCCTCTGCCGTGCGGTACTGCCCGCCGTACAGGACACGCCACCAGAATCGCAGGTGCCCCCGAACGGTGGCGGGGCGGATGATGCACACGGGGTCAACCTCGCGCGCTTCATAGCCGCCGCCGAACAGCGGCGTGATGAGCTTCAGGTGCAGAACGAGACTCTCATCTCGTTGAGGCTCCTGCCACTGTGGGACAGGGATAGGGGGAGGTTTCCTTCCAATCTCTGGTCCTTCTGAACGCAATTGCTGTAAGCGATTGGCTTGCTATTCGCCGTTCACAACAGGATTCCTTCCGTGTAATATAAAAAATTGACGATTATCTATCGCATGTGCGTTCTATTGGGGGAGAAGCGATGCGGTTTGTGATTGCAGTGGATGCGGAAGGGCTGGCGTGCGTGGTGGGTGCGCCCGGAATGACGCTGACCAAGTCGCGCAACTACGCCTTCGCCTGCCAGCAAGCGGTGCGTGAGGTCAATGCCGGCGTTCGTGCGCTGTTCGAGATGGGCGCGGAAGAGGTCATCGTGTGGGACAATCACGGCGGCGGGGTTAATCTACCCTACGAAGAGCTGGATGAGCGCGTGCTGATCGCGTTGAGGGCGGGCTTCGAACATCGGTTTCCGGCAATGGATGATACCTGTGCCGGCGTTTTGCTCATCGGTTACCATGCGATGGACGGCACGTCCGATGCGGTGCTGGCACATACTTACAGTTCTAAAGCGTATCAGGGGGTGGAGGTGAACGGCGAGTCGGTGGGGGAGATAGCGCTGGACGCAGCGGTGGCTGGCGAGAGGAATGTGCCGGTCATCTTTGTCAGCGGTGACGACCGATGCGTGGCGGAAGCGCGACGCTTCTTGCCGTGGGTGGAAACGGTGGAGACCAAGCGCGCCTACGGCTGGAACGCCGCCGTGAGCAAGCATCCCTGCCGCGTGGAGCGCGAGATCGCTGAGGGGGTAAAACGAGCGGTAAGCCGACTGTCGGAGATGCAGGTGTTTCGGTTCGCCTCGCCAATGACTGTACGCCTGCGCTACAAACGGCTGGATGAGGCGGAACGCGCCTCACGGGCGGCTCGCGCTGGCAGCGCATCGACGCCTACACCACCGAAGCCGTGTTGGAGCGAATCACCAGTGGCTATGAGAGAGGAATCTACCAACCCCGCATCTGATTGCCGTTATTGTCATGCTGAGCGCCAATCCTATTGTCATGCTGAACGCAGTGAAGCATCTCGTCGTTCAACGATGGGGATTCTTCGCTTCGATCAGAATGACAAGAGTGAGGCTCAGAATGACAGTAAGAAGAATCAGCTTAGAAGGACAGGGGAAACACGGCTCAGAAGGACGATAAGGTAGGCTCAGAATGACGGAGTGGTATAGGGAGGGAAGAGATGCTGTTCGGTTGGACACCCACACTGCTGTTGCGGACGCAGGTGGAATCCTGCACGGTCGAGCTGTATCAGGTGCGCTCTTTGCGCCAGCTCCGGGCGGATGCGTTGATGGTGCCTTCTAACCGCCTGCTGTGGATGGGTGCCCGGGTGGCGAAGCGGGTACGCGACGAGGCAGGCGACCTGGTGGAAGAGGAGGCGCGCCGCCATGCGCCATTGCCCCCCGGTGGGGTCGTAGCAACAGGTGGTGGAATGCTTCGCGTCAGGCTGATCCTACATGTGAATATTCTGAACGAGTTTCAGATCGCCACACAGGACCTGCTGACCACCGCCCTGGATAACGCTTTCATCGCCTGCGAGCAGGCAGGGGCATCACGGGTACTGATACCCGACTTCACCGACCAGCTGGAGGGCTGGAGCGCGGACAGGTGCGCGCAAGTTATTCTGGGCGCGATCCGGCGCAACGCTCGGCGCGTGCGTCAGGTGCTCATCGCCTGTTGGGAGCAAGAGCACGCGGATGCGTACCGGCAGGTATTGTCTGGGAGTTAGCCTCGCACGATGGCGTCTACCATCCGTGCCACGCGCACCATCGCCCGCACATCGTGCACGCGCACAGCGTTTGCGCCGTTCATGATGGCGACCGCTACCGTCGCTGAGGTGCCCTCCAGGCGTTCTTCGGGGGGCAGGTCGCCCAGCACTTTGCCGATGAACGATTTGCGCGAGGTGCCGATCAGGATGGGCAAGTCGAAGACGGTAAACTCGCGCAGTCGGCGCAGGATCTGCAGGTTGTGTTCCACCGTCTTGCCGAAGCCGATGCCGGGGTCCAGCCAGATGTTCTGCCGGGGGATGCCCGCTCGCTCGGCACGCGCCAGTCGCTGTTCGAAATACGCGCTGATGTCGTGCACGACGTCGGTATATTGCGGGTTCTTTTGCATGGTTTGGGGCGTGCCCTGAATGTGCATCAGACAGCACAACGCGCCTGCGCGTGCTATCACCTCCGCCATGCGCGGGTCAAAGCCCAGTCCAGAGATGTCGTTCACCATGCACGCCCCCGCCTGCAATGCCCGCTCCGCCACGCGCGACTTGGTGGTATCGATGGAGAGGGGCACGTCTGCGCGGGCACGCACCGCCTCGATGACGGGCAGAACGCGGCGCAGTTCCTCCTCTTCGGGCACGGGCTGACTGCCCGGGCGGGTGCTCTCGCCGCCGATATCGATGATGTCCGCTCCCTCTTCTACCATCTGCAGGGCACGCTGTATCGCGGACTCGTGCTCAGCATAGCGACCGCCGTCGTAGAAGGAATCGGGGGTGACATTCAAAATACCCATCACGACGGTGCGTTCGCGAACAACCTGCTGGAGTCGAGCGACGTGGTTCAGTGGTAGAGCACCGGTTTCCATGGAAGGTCTTCTTGGTTGGCGTGATACAGGATAGCACGCAGAGCTGTCATCCCCGATGGGCTGAGTGCGAAGTAACGGTCTATCAGCGTGCCTTCCATGTCCTCCTGCAGTGCTCGCCGAAACTGCGGGTCCTCCAACGCGAGGGTTAGTATCTGCTCGACTTGTATCCGGTCCAGCATCGCGATCGCCTCGCGGGCGCGCTCAGCCAGATCGGGGTCGATACCGATTTGCACCACGCGGTCATAAGCGATGAGCGCAAGCCCCCACTGTCCCATCTCCTGAAATATCTGCGCCTGATTGAAGTGGTACAGTGGCTCGTTCGGCGCGAGCGTGATAAGATCGTCTAGCGTTCGCAGGGCGGACTCCCAGTCGCCTCGGTCCAGGTACGCCAGCACCAGAAGCCAGCGCACTGGGATGTTGTCGGGGTCGCAACGTAGCACCTGCAGTGCCTGCTCGATGGCGGAGTCCGTCTCACCTGACTCCAGGTACAGTTCCACCATCTTCTCGCGGGCGTCGGTACGATGCGGTTGCAGGTCGATCGCGTGTTGCAGTGCCAGCATCGCTGCGTCGGTGCGGTGTTGTTGCCATTCCAGCGCGGCGATATGCAGGTAGCAGGTATATTCATCCGCTCCGCTTCGCATCGCCCGCTGGATGGTAGCGAGCGCGGCGGTATAGTCTCCCCGTTCCGCTAGCTCCTGAGCCCGCCTCAGCAGACCTCTGGCTTCGTTCGGTTGTCCGGCGGAGCGTTCCGTCGGTCTCATGTCGTCCTCCTGTTTGCCTCATGCGCGCCGGGTAAGAATGGTTTCGCTGTAACGCGAGATATTCCTTCCGCGTCTTACTGAGGGCGCATAGGCAATTTATTATACCTTTTTCTTGTTTCTTGCACCACTTTGTTTGGTCTGGAGCAAGCCGATGCGGTTGGACAAACTGCTGGTGGAACGCAGGCTGGTAGAAAGCCGTGAGAAGGCACAGGAGCTGATTCGCGCAGGCGAGGTGCTGGTAGGGGGCAAACCTGTGCGCAAACCGTCCGCCCGCGTGGCAGAGGACGCCGAGGTTGTGGTGCAAAGTCAGCCGCGCTACGTTGGGCGTGGCGGATTGAAGCTGGAGTGCGCTATCCGTCGCTGGAACGCAGCCGAGCGGGTGCGCACAGCGGTGTGTGCCGATGTGGGGGCGTGCACGGGTGGGTTTACCGATTGCCTCCTGCAGAACGGTGCGGTGCGGGTGTACGCGATCGAAGCAGGACACGGACAACTGCACCCCCGCTTGCGCGAAGACCCGCGCGTGGTGTCGCTGGAGGGAACGGACGCGCGCACGCTGACCGAGCTTCCGGAACCGGTGCATCTGGTGGTTGTAGATGTCTCCTTTGTCTCCCTGCGCGAGGTCCTGCCCGGTTTGTTCCGCTGGTTGCGACCGGACGGTGAGGTCTGGGCGTTACTGAAGCCGCAGTTCGAGGCACCGCGTTTGACCAAGAAAGGGGTGCTTCGCTCGGCGCAGGTTCGAGAACGGCTCTTGCGCGAGTTCATCCATTGGTGCCAACAGCAGGGCTGGGAGGTGAAGGACGCTTTCGAGTGTCCAGTGGCAGGCGAGGCGGGGAACCGCGAGTTCTGGGTGTGCTTGCGTGCGAGCGGGCGTTTGTGATATAATTTGCTGTTGACGGAGGAAAGCAAGAGGCATGAAACGTACCTATCAACCGAATAATCGTCACCGGCGCAAGGTGCACGGTTTTCGCGCGCGCATGCGTAGCAAGGATGGGCGCAACGTGCTGAAGCGGCGCCGTTTGAAAGGGCGTCATCGGCTAACGGTGTCGGACACCTGCCGCCATTTCGGTCCCGAGCATTAAGACGAGGAAAAGCCTGTGCTTCCCCGCCATGAGCGTCTTCGCCGACGCAAGGGCTTTCTTGCGTGTTACAACGAAGGCAAGGCGTACGCTCAGGCGCATCTCGTGCTGTATGTGCGCCCGCAGGCCAGCGGGCGCAGGTTCGGCTTTGTGGTGGGTAAAAAGGTCGGCAAAGCGGTCGTGCGCAACAAGGTGAAACGGCAATTGCGGGCGGCGTGCCGGGAATGTCTGCCTTACTTGAAAACCGGTTTTGATGCGGTGTTCGTTGCCCGCAAAAACGCCGCCGAAGCAGACTATCACCGTCTGCTGAACGAAATGCAAAGCCTGTTTCGCAGTGCACAGGTCTGGAAAACCGGGGCGGAGCCATGACTGCACCACGCCCAACGCTCATGCAAAAGGTCTTGGTCGGTGCTATCCGGCTGTACCAACGCGTGTCGCGTTACACCCCGCCTGTCTGCCGTTTCACCCCGACCTGTTCGGAGTACACGGCACAAGCGATCTTGGAACACGGTGTGTGGACTGGGCTGTGGCTGGGGTTGCGGCGCGTTCTGCGCTGTCATCCCTTTTCGCCCGGAGGTTATGACCCGGTGCCTCCCCGCCAGCATCGCTCGGGCTAAAGGTCGAACTTTCGCCGTTTCGAAGGTGTCGTTATGCATGACACCCGGTCAAACCAGTCATTATAGGAGAGGTCAGTTCCGTTGAGAACCTTATGGGTCGCACTACTACTTCTGCTGTCGTGGCTCGCGGTGCCAGCTTTGGCACAAACTCCACAACCGTCACCCGATGCGGTGCTCTTGCAAGCGCAACAACTGGAACAACAGGGCAAGCTGCCCGAAGCGGAACAGCGCTACCAGCAGGCGATCCAGCTAGCTGGCTCTGGTCCGTTGTCTGCGGAAGCCAGACTCCGCCTGGCAAGCATGTACATGCGCCGCATGGAACGCTATGACGATGCCCTCAAAATCTACGAGGATCTGCTCAAACAGTACCGCACCGGCGAGATAGCCGCTACAGCGACCTTGCGCATCGGCGAGCTGTACGAACTGCGGATGCAGAAGACAAAGGACCCGAAAGAGCGCAACACCTTCGAGCAGAAGGCGCTGGAGGCCTATCGCCGGGTGGAGAACGAGTTCCGCGATACCGCGGTGGCGAAAGGCGAGGGCAAACAACGACTGGATGCCGTCCTGCGCCGTATCGATGAGCGCAATCGCAACCATCCCGCCTACCGGTTCTGGGATATTCTGGTTGCGCTGACGGGCAGGCAACCGTGGCTGAGCTATTGGGTGGCGATCGTGCTGTTCACCCTGATTGTGATGGCTCTGCTCACCCCCCTGAGGCTCGCGTGGTTTCGCTCTATGCGCGAGATGCGCAAGCTCGAACCTGAAATCAAGCGCCTGCGCGAGCGCTACAAAGGGCAGGAACTGAACGAAAAGATCATGGAGCTGTACAAACAGCACAAAGTGAACCCCGCTGCGGGCTGTCTGCCCATGCTGATCCAGATGCCCATCCTCATCTACCTGTACTACACCATCCGCATGTATGAGTATCAATTCAGCAAGGGGTTCTTCCTGTGGATTAACCCGTGGATGGCGGAGAAGTTTCCGGGCATCGTGGGGGCGAACCTCGGTCAGCACGACCTACCTCTGTTGATCCTGTACGCGATCAGCCTGTATGTGAGCCAGAGACTGACCCCGGTCAGTGATCCGGCGCAGGCGGAACAGATGAAGATGACCTCCCTGTTCATGACGGTTTTCATGCTTTACATGATGTATACATGGCACTTTCCGTCGGCGTTCGTGCTATACTGGTTCACCTCCAACGTGCTGATGACCGCTCAGCAATTGCGCTACATGAGACCCGAGCTGGAGACGTCTGCTGGGGTAGATGAGAGCGTGAAAACGCCGGAGCCAGTGCCCGTCGCTTCACCGAGCGGCAATCCGGGCAAGAATCACCACACGCGCAAGCCGCGCCGCAGAAAGTAAACCAAGAGGGAAAGGAGGATGGTCGCACCGATGGCTGAGCGTGCACCGTTGCAAAGCGTGGAAGCAACAGGGCGCACCGTCGAAGAGGCAAAAGAGCGCGCTCTGCAGATGCTACAGGCTACCGAGGAGCAGGTGGAATGGGAGATATTGGATGAAGGCTCCCGAGGTATCTTTGGGGTGCTGGGTTCGACGCCGGCGCGCGTTCGGGCAACCTTGAAAAGCGCGAGCCGGCAGGCTCCGTCCGAAGAGTCGGAGCGTAAGGTCATGGCGGTGGTCAACGCTGCCCTGCGAGCCAGCGGTCTGGCGGTCAAAGCGATCAAACGCGATAGCTACGATTGCTACGTGGAGCTGGAGCTGGTGGGTAGAGACGCCCCACGGTTCGCCGGACCCCAACTGGATGCCCTGCAGTACATACTCAACATCATCATCAACAAGCGCTATGATAAAAACACGCGCGTGCTTTTGGACGTGGGCGACTACCGCAAACAGCGTGCTGAGAAACTGCGGCGGATGGCGCTGGAGGTCGCCAAACAAGTGAAAGAGCGCGGTGAAGAAGCCGTGCTTGACCCGCTGAACGCGACCGAACGGCGCATCATCCATCACGCCCTGATGGACGACCCGGACGTCTGCACCTACAGCGAAGGGGAAGAGCCAGAAAGGCGTGTGGTCATCTCTCCGCGCAAGCACTAATCACCGATGCACCACATCACGGGACGGGTCAAAGGCGTGGGTACCGACATCGTGGCGATTCAGCGAATCGCCGAGGTGTGCGAGCGGCACCCACGCTTTGCCCAGCGCATCCTCACCGACGCCGAATACGCTTACTGCCAGCAGGGCAAAAAGAGCTTCCTCTTGCATCTCGCCGGGCGGTTCGCCGCCAAAGAAGCCATCATCAAAGCGCTGGGGCACAAAGTGCCCTGGCGCGATATGGAGGTCCTCAACCATCCTTCCGGTCAACCCTACGTCAACCTGTACGGTGAGGCGGCACAACGGGCGAACGGGGGACGCATCCACGTCAGCATCGCCCATGAGCCCACCTTTGCCGTCGCCATCGCCATCTGGGAGGAGGAACCCTGATGTCCATCCGCATTGCGGTACTGGTTTCCGGGCACTCGCGCGGCTCCAACATGCAGGCGCTCATCGACGCCTGTCAACGTGCAGAGATCGATGGGCAGGTGGTGCTGGTTATCGGCACGCGGAGCGAGGCACCCGCCCTACAGCGCGCCCAGGAAGCAGGGGTGCGCACCCGCGTCATCTCGCCACGTAACCTCAGCGAGGACGGGTACGCGCAACGATTACGGCATGCCCTAGACGAGGCACGGGTAGACCTGGTCTGCCTCACCGGCTATATGCGTTTGCTTCCCGCCCCGGTGGTGCAGGCGTATGCGGGCAGAGTGATGAACATCCATCCGGCGCTGCTTCCGCTGTTCGGGGGCAAGGGCATGTACGGCGAGCGCGTGCATCAGGCGGTGCTGGAGGCGGGAATGAAAGTATCGGGCTGTACGGTGCACTTCGTGGACGAGCAGTACGACACGGGACCTATCATCGTCCAGCAGTGTGTGCCGGTCGAGGAGGATGATACGTGGGAGACGCTGGCGGCGCGCGTGCTGGTGCAGGAGCACCAGGCGTATGTGCAGGCGGTGAAGCTGTTCGCGGAAGGGCGGTTGCGCATTGAAGGGCGCCGCGTGCGCATCCTGCCGCCGAAATCGTGAGATGGACAAAAGGAGGCAACGATGCTGGAGAAACGAGCCTTAGGCAACACGGGATTGCAGGTTACGTTCATCGGCTTCGGGGCGCTGGAGATCGGGCGCGACTGGGGGCTGGGGGATGCCGAACAGCGCCGCCGCCCCGCCGAAGAGGAAGCAGGCAAAACGTTGAACGCTGTGCTGGACATGGGCATCAACCTGATAGACACCGCGCGCGCCTACCACGAGAGCGAAGCGCGAATCGGCAAGTACATCGCGCATCGCCGCGCCGAATACGTGCTGTGCAGTAAGTGCGGGGAACATAGCGAGGACCCGCGCACCTATTACGACTTCTCCTATCGCGCCGTGTCGGAGTCTATTGACCTAAGCCTGCGCCTCCTGCGTACCGACGTGATCGATGTGATGCAGATTCACTTCGGTCCCGACCCCCACAAGGTGCTCGACGACGGCCAAACCTTGCAGGCAATGCGTGAGGCACAATCAGCAGGCAAGGTGCGTTTCCTAGGAGCGTCGACAGGCATGGACGTGCTGGAACGGTGCATCGAGTCGGGCGATTTTCAGGTACTTCAGATCGGTTATAGCCTGCTAGACCAGAGCGCGCACGACCTTATCACCCGCGCGCACAAGAAGGGTATCGGCGTGCTGATACGTAGTGGGCTGTCAGCGGGATGGCTGACCCCTCGCGCGTTGACCGTGGCGCCGGAGCAACGCCCACCCAAAGTGCAAAAACTGCTGGACCTGTGCCGTGGCGACGCGAACCTGCTCCACGCGCTGGCACTGCACTTCCTGCACAGGCACCCCGGCATCAGCTCGGTGCTCATCGGGACGCGGTGGGCGGAAAACCTCCAGCGCAACATCCAACTCCTGCACCAGCCGGTGGATGAAAACCTCTTGCAGGAAGCGATAGCCATCGGTCAGGCAAGAGACTAGAGCAAACGAAGCGTGTGGCGTTTCTGGCGCAGATTCTGCGCGGCGGTCATGGTTTCAATGCGGTATTCGCGCATGAACTCCGCGAGCTTGTGATCTTCTGCTAGGTCCGGACTGTCGCGCAGGTCTGCCAGCACGTGCTGTACAACCGATTCGGCAAGCTTGGACGGGAAGCGCGAGGCAAGTCGATAAAAACTGCGCTTCCCACGCTGTGCCTCCTCGACCAGTCCTGCCTCCTTTAGGATAGCCATCGCGCGCGTGTTCGGGGCGCGCAAGTCGGCGGTGTACGTTGTGACGCTGATTATCCTGGGCACTCTGGTGGGATGGATAGCCGGCAACACCATCTGGAGACCGGCAGGTCGGAGCGCTATCAGTGTCACGCTGAGCGTCAGTAAAGCCTGGTCACTGTCCGCCATGCTGAGCGCCAGCGAAGCATCTCGTCGTTCAACGGTTGGGATTCTTCGCTTCGCTCAGAATGACAAGGAAACGTCATGCTGAGCGCCAATATCGTCATGCTGAACGTTAGCGAAGCATCTCATCGTTCAACGACAAGAAGGAGGTACGAAGCGATGAAGATCGAAATACTGGGGCCGGGATGCCCTCGTTGTTACACACTGGAGAGGCACGTACGGGAAGCGGTCAAACAACTGGGCATCGACGCCGAGGTTGAACATGTCACCAACCTACAGCATAGCGTGAAACGCACGCAGGAGTTGCGCGCCATGAGCACGCCCGCGCTGGTGATGGAGGGTAAACTGCTGAGCCAGGGCAAAGTGCCCTCAGTGACCGAGCTGGTGCAGATGCTGGCGTCGTACATGGCAGAGCACAAATAGCGCGGGCAGGAAACGCTCACTCTGGGGTAGAATGAAACAGAGGAGGGTTTCCACAACATGCCCAGAGTGAGAGTGCTGGTGACGCTGAAGCCCACCTTGCTGGACGCCCAGGGCAGAACGGTTCAAGAGGCTCTGCACGCCCTGGGCTATACCAACGTCAATCAGGTGCGGATCGGCAAGGTGATTGAGATGGACATTACGGACGAGGGCCAGCCGGTAGAGGCGCAGGTCAAAGAGATGTGCGACCGCCTGCTGGCGAACCCCGTGACCGAACTGTACGCCATTGAGGTGCTGGAATGAAGTTCGGGGTCGTGGTGTTCCCCGGTTCCAACTGCAACGCCGATGCCTACTACGCCGTGCGCGACGTGCTCCAACAGCCAGTAGAGTATATCTGGCACCAGGACGATAACCTGCATGGCGTGGACTGCGTGATCCTGCCCGGTGGTTTCTCTTACGGCGACTATCTGCGGTGCGGAGCCATCGCTCGCTTCTCGCCGGTGATGCAGGCGGTGGAGGCGTTTGCGCGAGAGGGCGGGCTGGTCATCGGCATCTGCAACGGCTTTCAGATCCTGTGCGAGGCACACCTTCTGCCAGGCGCGTTGGTGCGCAATGAGGGACTGCGGTTCGTGTGCAAGCATGTGTACCTGCGCGTGGAAAACACGAACACCCCCTTTACCAATTGCTGTCGGCAGGGCGAAGTCCTGCGCATCCCTATTGCGCACGGCGAGGGACGCTACGTGTGCGACCGCGATACCCTGCAGGAACTGCAGGCGAACAACCAGATACTCTTTCGCTACTGTGACAGCAGAGGCGCGATCACCCGCGAAAGCAACCCCAACGGTTCCCTGTCAAACATTGCGGGTATCGCCAATGAGCGGTTCAATGTGATGGGGATGATGCCCCATCCCGAACGTGCCTGCGAAGCCATTCTGGGCTCGGAGGACGGGCTAAAGATCTTCCAATCCATCGTGCACTCTGCGCTGGCGGTGGCACGATAAAAGGGGACGGTGAACGATGGCAAACTTCAAAGAGGGTGACCGCGTGCAGATTGTGACGCGTGAGCAGACCAACGGCGATATCAAAGAGCGCAGTTACTACCCGTTTATGGGCGGGCTGAGGGGCACTATCTATCGCCTGTACAGTGATGGGCGCGCGGCGGTGCAGGTCGATACCGACAGCCTGCCCGAGGCGGTGCGCACGCGCCACACGGAGGCGCAGGAACGCATGAAGAACCGCTGGATCGAGGGGCTTTCGGAGGAGGCGCGTTCCCGTCTGACGCCCGAAGAGCGCGAGTTCCATCTGAACTACGTCCTGCTGGTGCGGGTGGAAGACCTCCAGCCCGAGGGCAAGCGCGCTCGCTCCACCGCTACGGCAAAGGCAGAACCGCCACAGACAGCACCTTCCGCCACGAAAACCGAAGCGTCCCTTTCTGGGCAGAAGGCAAAGGCTCGCTCATCCGCCGCTGAGCCGGAAGCCCTCAAACGCAAGACGCTGAAAGACCTCGAAAAAGCCGAAGAGGAGTTCCTGAAAAGCAGGGCGGCAAGCGTGTCTGCCAAAGGACGTAAGAGATGATGCAGGAACCGCTTCCCTCAAACACGCAACTGCAACTCTGGGAGTATCCTGCCGGTGCGACGACCAGCGAGACAGCTTCCGGTGGCATACGATCCATCCTGTTTCGCAACTCGGTGCCAGAGATCAAGTCAACCACGGCAGGCACCTTTGGCATCTACAAATATCCGGCGAAGTTCATCCCACAGGTGATCGCCTATATCATCAAGCAGTATGCGACGCCGGGGATGAGCCTGTTTGACCCCTTTGCCGGTTACGGTACGGTTGGCGTGGTGGCGCGGGTATACGGACAGGACTACGAACTGTGGGACCTCAATCCCTTGATGCAGGTGATACATGACGCGCAACGGCGGAGATGCCCCCGATTTCTGCGCCCGACATCCTGCAGCAAATGCAGGGTTCCACACAAACCTTTATCCCGAACTGGTCCCACCTGGATTACTGGCACCTTGACCCGTTTATCCCTTTGCTGGGACGTGTGTGGGGATACTTTCACGCCCAACCCGAGGAGATCAAGAAACTTCTGGTCGTTCCGTTGATGAAGGTCACCCGTTTCTTCTCCTATGGCGACGAGAAGGTGCATAAGCTCTATCGCTCCCGAAGGTCGAAATCCAAAATAGCGGAGCTGCTGGAGGACGACTGGCAGGCTGTATTCTGAAACCTGCTGCGACGCGAACTGTTCAAATTGATAGCCAGCCTCCACGAGTATCATCAGATGGCTCCGCGTCCGGTAAACGCACGCATCCGTGCTGGGGTCGACACACTGAACACCTCTTTAGACCACGAGGTGGGAATGCTGATTACCTCGCCGCCCTATCTGCAGGCGCAAGAGTATATTCGCTCTACCAAGCTGGAGCTGTTCTAGCTAGGCTATTCCGAACAGGAGATCCGCTGGCTAAGCAGTCACGAAATCCCGTATCGGCGGGTGGAGCCTGTACCGATCTATTCCGAACTCTTCCACAAGCACCGTGCGATGATGGAGGAACCTCACTTGCTGTCGCTCTACGACGCCTATTTTCACGCGATGATCCGTTGTTTCACTCGACTGGCAGAACGGGTCACGGACTACCTCTGCATCTTCGTCGGACCAGCCAAGGTGCGTCTAGTGCCGATACCGATAGACGAGATTATTGCAGAGCATATGAGCCATTATGGATGGGAGCACGTTGTCACTTATGTGGATCAAATCGTCTCCCGCGTGATGTTTCAGTCGCCGCGCAATCCCGCTTCTGGGTTGGAAGAAAGCCACATGAAAACCGAGCATATGGTCGTGTTAAAGAGGGTCAAAAATGGCAGATAGTGCACGAGAGCCTATTGTCCTGCAGGACGCCTCGCCCGCCCGCTTGCACCCCATCTATGGCTCTTATGAGCGTGCCTCAATCAGCTTCCACTCGGCGTCGGTGAGGCTGGTCTTGCCCTGGGCACCAATCTGCACCGCCACACGCTGCAGCTGTATCAGCACGTTGTCCCCCAGCGACAGGTACTTCCGGAGCTCAGGGCGACGACGCAACAGCGCAAAGTGTGCCTCGCTGAACGCCTGCACGGCGATCACCTGCCCGCCTTTGCGGTATCGGCTATCTACCCACTGCTTGCCCTGCTGATAGAAGGTCCGAACGCCGATATTGCGCACCACCTGCTGAGCGCGCGCGGCGACCTCTGGCTGTACGGAGATGAACGCCATTGACTCCTGTGCCTGCATGCGGATCACGTCGGTTGAAAGCGCTGGCGGGGCGTAGGCTCCACCTGCACCACCTTGTCGCTGTAGCCTTGACGCCTCTAGGCTCAGACCAAAAGCAGGTGCACCGCTCATCAGCTGGACACGGGCGAGGATGCGTTGTTCGCCACGCAGGCGCATACTTGCATCTCCTGCCGACGCTGTCAGCATATCCTCCTCTATCAGGAAGGAGGTGAACTCGGTGACTACGCCGTACTCCTTCGCAAGGCGCACGATCTCCTCAATCACCTCCTGGTGGTGATGTAGGCGCACCTCGTCGATCAGGTAACCGATCTTGCGTACCGCCCACAGGCGCGGGATGAAGTCGAAGCTCTCGGCACGCTCGGGGAAGTCCACCACATGCCGAATCCGCTCGCGCTGTTGGCGAGACATGGCTTCCAACACCACCGCACCGCGCCCGCTGCCCCGGTATCGCCCGCCCACCACGATCTGGTCGCCAGCAAACAGGTCGGGCATGTCGCGCGGATACACATCGTATGCCTCCACCCCCTCGCAGAACAGCTTCAGGTCCGCCAGCAGGGGTACGTTGATCGCGTTGTAGAAGGTGGAGACACGCCCTTCGATGTTCTCCTCCGGGCGGACGTAGCTGGAGATGCCGCGGTTCTGCTGGCACAGCTTGTCCAGCAGGTGCACGTTCACATCATAGCCCACCCCGAAGGAGAAGATGCGCACCCGACGCGAGGGGCTCAACTCGGTGACCAAGTTCAGGATGCGCTGGGGATCGGTCTCTCCCACAGTGGGCAAGCCATCGGTGAGGAAGACGAGAGCCTGCAGACTGTTGGTCTCCTCTTTAGGGAACAGATGCAGGGCCTCCCGCAGCGCATCGGCGATGTTGGTGCCGCCCTGCGCGGTCAACGCCTCTACCTCACGAACCGCCCGCGCGATATGCTCACGGCTTGCCGGCACCAACCCCTCGAAAAGCTTGCGCGGCTGTTCGTTGAACAGGATGACGTTGAAGCGGTCGTCGGGTTGCAGGTTGCGCACACAGTACGCCAGTGCCTCTTTGGCTTGCTTGATCTTGTCGCCTGCCATACTGCCCGTGCGGTCGAACACAAACACCACCTGCTTGGGCATTCTGGGCGGCTGTTGACCGCCGTTGGGGGCGAGCAGAAGCACGAAGTAGCCATCTCCTGCGGTGCGGTAGGTGAGCACACGCAGGTCGTATCGCTCCGAGGCGGTGCTGTAGTACACTTGCAGGTCACGCTCGGGGACGATGCTTTCCGCACTCCACTCGATGACGGCACGGTTGGCTCCCTCGCGCTTTATCATCGCTTCGGGGTGCGACGCACAGTAGATGCTGGACAGGGAGCTACTGGTGGCGACCTCTACCCTGACGCGCAGGTAGCCGAGGGGTCTGGCAATAGCGCGCGTTGCCCGCAGGGGAAGCAGGTAACGGTTGACCTCACCCTCGCGCCGCAGGGTCTCGGTATAGCGCAGCTGAATGCGCCGCTCCCCTTTGGGAGGGATAGGAAACACGCGGGCGCGCAGGAGGTTACGCTCGGCGAATTCGAGCAAGGCGGGGTCGCGCCGCCGACGCACGATGCTCTCGTAGATGCGCCGCGCCTCCGCTGCGGGCAGGAGACGCGCTTCCACCGCACGGTCGCCAACGGTAAGGGTGAAGCGGGTGACCGCCGCCCCTTCGGGCACCGGGAACCAGTACTCTCCTTCTTGCGGCACGTCGCTGGTGTTGACGAAGGTCTGCTCGATGGTGGTTTCCGCCACACCGTCGCGGATGGAAACGGTCACCAGGTGCTGTTTGACCGTGAACGGCTGCGCCCGCCCCTCATCGGGCACAACGATCACGCCTTGCGCTATCACCACAGAGGCGAGGCTAACCCACAACACACCGGCAAGCGCGGAAGCGCGCATGGTAATCCCCTCCTTTGTGAAGGTACTGCGTCATTTAGACGATTCTGGGAGGGGAAAGTGTTACGGGGAATGCGGGATTTTCAATTGGACAGAGTGTTCGCTTACAACCAGATGCGCCGGTCTAGCATACGGTACTGGATGGCTTCCGCCACATGCGGTAGCCCGATATGCTCCTCCCCGCTAAGGTCGGCGATGGTGCGCGCCAGTTTCACGATGCGGTCAAAGGCACGTGCGCTGATGCCCATTTGCTGGCTGACCTGCCTGAGCATCGCCTTGACCTCCTCCGAGAGGGGACAGAACTGGCGTAGCATGCGTGTGGTCATCTGGACATTACAGCGCACACTGGTGCCTTGAAACCTCTGCTGTTGGATCTGGCGTGCCTGCACCACCCGCTCTCGAATCGCCTCGGAGGGTTCGCCCGGCTGGGTGCGCAGAAGGTCCTCATGGCTGAGGCGCGGCACTTCGATGTGGATGTCGATGCGGTCCAGCAAGGGACCCGAGACGCGCTGTTGGTACTTGCGAATCTGGGTGGGTGAGCAGGTGCAGGCATGCAGGTGGTCGCCGAAATAGCCACAGGGGCAGGGGTTCATGGCGGCGATCAGCATGAAACGGGCGGGGTAGGCGATGCTGGCCTGCACCCGGGCGATGCTCACCACCCCATCCTCCACTGGCTGGCGCAGAACCTCCAGCACCTCACGGCGAAACTCCGGCAGCTCGTCGAGGAAAAGCACCCCATTGTGCGCCAGGCTGACCTCTCCCGGGCGCGGCACACTTCCCCCGCCCACCAGCGCGGCGTTACTGCTGGTATGGTGTGGGGAGCGGAAGGGACGGGTGGTCAAAAGCCCGGTGTTGGGTGGCAAAAGCCCGGCGACACTGTACAGCTTGGTGATTTCGATGGCTTCATCCACCGTCATCGGCGGCAGGATAGTGGGCACGCGCCGCGCCAGCATCGTCTTGCCAGAACCCGGCGGACCGATCATGATGACGTTATGCCCGCCCGCCGCAGCGACCTCCAGCGCGCGCTTCACGTGGTGCTGTCCCTTTACATCGGCAAAGTCCACCTCATACTGCGGCGGCTGTTTGAGCAGGTCTTCGGGGTCGCTGGTGAGCGGCGCGATACCGTCGTGCGTGTTCAACAGCTCTACTGCCTCAGCCAGGCTGTTCACCGGGTAGACTTGGATATTGCCCACGATCGCCGCCTCTGGAGCGTTGGACGCTGGCACCAGCATGCGCCGAATGCCCCCTTGCCGGGCGTGGATCGCCGTTGGAAGCACACCGGTCACCGGGCGCACTGTCCCATCCAGCGACAGCTCGCCCAGAATAAAGGTCTCGCTCAGCCATTCGCCGTCTACTTGCCCAGCCGCCGCCAGAATGCCGATAGCGATGGGCAAATCCAGCGAGGGACCCTCCTTGCGCAGGTCTGCGGGCGCGAGGTTGACGGTGATGCGACGCAGGGGCCAGTGGAGCCCCGAGTTGCGGATAGCGAGGCGAACGCGGTCGATCGCCTCCTGTACGGCACGGTCCGGTAAACCAACGAGGGTAAACCCGGGCACACCACCCGGTTGCATGTCCACCTCTACTTCAATCGTATGGGGTTCCAGTCCATGTACGGTACCCGAAAGGACGCGAACCAGCAATGCACGCCTCCTCCCATCAGATTGTGCGCTTTATACCCGCTTCAGCAGGTGTTCCATCCATTCTGCTAGTGCCTTGCGCATGGCGGATGGCAGTTTGGTGAACTCCAGCCCCACCCGGTAGACCGCAGGCACCCTATCTGCGACCACGCCGCCGATGCGCACCACCCTCGCCTGCCCAATGAGGGTCAGGTTCGCCTCGGGTAGGGTAATCTGGAAAGAGACCTCTTCCCCCACAGGCGGTACCCGCGGCACAAGACAGGAAAAGCCACCCATGCTCAGGTCATACAGTTCGCCGTTGAGCGTTTGCGGAGCCGCTTCTCGCTCGTGCCACATCACGAAGCCCAGACCGACCTGCCCCGTTTGCACCGCACGTGAATGTTTGCGCCTCTGCAGGCGACGGATAGCGACTGGCTTGCGCAGATACAGAGCCTGCTTGGGCGCGCCTGCCAATTTGATGCGCGAGCGGAACTGATACACCCCATCTCCCCGCGTGAACTGCACGATAGCCACGCCCTGCGACAGCACCTCTTCATCCAGCACCGCCATCGGCGGCTCGATAGCCAGCACGTGGTCATCCTGGGAGATGACTCGTGGGGTGTAGGTATACGACCACTCGCCCCGTCGGATGTCCACAATCACCTTCTCGCCGTTTTGCAGAAGCAGGCGCGCTTCTTCAGTGAGCGTGCTTACCTCCCGCCAGATCAACTCGGTGAAGGCCTCTAGGTCGAACGGCTTCTGCAGAACAGCATTCGCGCCCAGACGCACCGCTTCCTCGTGCAGGGCGGCATCGTCGAACGCAGTGATGAGGATGCAGGGAAGCTGCGGATAGTCACGGCGGATTTCGCGAAGCACCTGCACCCCGTTCTTGCGCGGCAGACGCATGTCCAACACTACCACATCCACTGGTTGCGAGCGAACGATCTCCAGTACCTGCACGCCGTCGTGCGCAATAACGGTCTGCAAACCGCTCTGCTGTAGCCTTGCAGACAGCACTTTGCACAGGTTTACCTCGTCATCGGCAATCAATATCCTCGGCGCAGTCACCGGAGCCCCTCTCTCAATGCCTACTTCGCGTTTCTCCCCAATTGTGCTGTTGACATACAGTTCAAGCATTTCTTACAGGATTCTCTATGAAAGGTTATCACCCTCTATATCTGCAAGTTCCGTGCCATTCGGCGCGTTTTCGCGGATTTTCACGCAAAATTTGCATCAATTTTGTGCCGCGGCGAGGATAGAGCCGGGCAAGAGGTCGGGGGTAATCCATTCGGAGTCTGGATCGGCGAGCACAACCGCCCGTTCTATGGCGTTTTCCAGTTCGCGCACGTTGCCGGGCCAGCGGTAATTGATTAGCAACTGCATGGTCTCCGGCGTCACCCCTTTGATGTGCCTCTCATTTTCCTCGTTGTACTTGCGGATGAAGTGGTCTACCAGCAGGGGGATATCATCCTTTCGTTCGCGCAGGGGCGGGAGGTAAATCTGGATGACCTGCAAGCGATAGTAGAGATCCTCGCGAAACCGGTTATCTCGCACCATCGCTTCCAGGTCCTTGTTGGTGGCGGCGATCACGCGCACGTCGACCTCGATGGTCTTGTTGCCGCCCAGACGTTCGAATTGGCGCTCCTGCAGAACGCGCAGTAGCTTAACCTGCACCGCCGGCGTGATCTCGGCGATCTCATCCAGGAACAGCGTCCCCCTATGCGCCGCCTCGAACCGACCGATCCGCTGTGCGGTCGCGCCGGTAAAGGCGTTCTTCTCGTGCCCAAAAAGTTCGCTTTCCAGCAGGGTTTCGGGTATTGCCGCACAGGAGACGGCGATGAACGGTCCTTTCGCCCGGTCGCTCCGATAGTGGATGGCTTTGGCTACCAGCTCCTTGCCAGTGCCGCTCTCGCCCCGAATCAGCACGGTGGCACGACTGCGGGATACTCTTTCCACCATGCGGTACACTTCCTGCATACTGGCACTGCGTCCCACGATGCCGGGCAGGTCAAACTTGCTACGCAACTGCTCGCGTAATCGCCGGTTTTCCTCCTTCAGGCGGTACTGTTCCGCCGCCTTCTGAAGCAGAATACGCAGGTTGTCCAGGTCAAATGGCTTGGTCAGATAATCGATCGCTCCGTCCTTCATCGCCTGCACGGCGGTATGCACCGTGGAATGGGCGGTAATAACCACCGCGGCTACATCGGGATGGAGCTGGCGTATCCGTCTGAGCACCTCCAACCCGTTCAGAGTGGGCAGAACCAGGTCAACAACCAGCAAGTGGATAGGCTGTTGTTCGGCGATATCTACCGCCTGCTGTCCGTTCTCGGCGGTTATCACGTGGTACTCCTTCGAGAAGTGTGCTTCCAGCACTCGGCGGTGACTGCTTTCATCCTCTACAATGAGAAGGGTCAGCGGACTGACCTGCTCTTTCTCTTTGCTTGCTTTACTCATCGTCTGTCACCCATCCCTAACACTCTAGAGGTCTGGTGCCACATTTCGGAGGCTTCCTGTATCCCCATAGCGGATGATGAGTCGGGCACGACGTACCGGATGCACAGGCAGATTGATGCGCATCTCGGTGCCAACCCCTATCTCGCTTTTGACGCTGATAGTGCCTCCGTGGCTCTCTACGATCTTCTGCACAATCGCCAGCCCCAAACCGGTGCCCTTTGTCTTGGTGGTGTAGAAAGGCGTGAAGATGCGTTCCAGGTCTTCGGGAGGGATGCCTGTGCCTGTGTCCTTAACGATGATGCTTACCGTGCTGGAGGGCGCGGGCGACGCGCTGAGGGTCAATGTGCCTCCTTTCGACATCGCCTGCACCGCGTTGATAATCAGGTTGCGGAGTGCCTCTTTCAGCTGATTGGGGTCGGCTTTGGTGATGAGGGAGCCCGGCGCGTCGATCTGCACCCGAATCTGCTGTTCGTCGAGATAGGGGCGCATGAACTGCACGGTGGTTTTGATCAGTTCGCTCAGGTCCACATCCTCAAAGACCGGTTCCACTGGGCGCGCGAATCGCAGGAACTCGGTGGTTTTGGCGTTCATGACGTCTACTTCCGCGATGATGATGTCCAGGAACTCGCACAGTTCGGGAATATGGGCGTACTCCCCGCGCAGGTGCTGAGCGGATGCCCGGATGGAGCTGAGCGGGTTGCGCAGTTCATGCGCGATGGTGGAAGCCAGCTGTCCCACCACTGCCAGCTGCCCGATTCGCTGTACCTCCTTCTCCATGTGCACCTCGTTGGTGATGTCTTCAAACACGAACACCACACCCTGCACCGAGCCGTCGGTAGCGCGCAGGGGTGAGCTCTCAAAATTGAAGTACATCTCACCGCGCTGGTAAGGGTGTAGCGCGCATTTGAAGCGTGAATGGCGCGTGCCCGTCTGAAAAGGCTCACGGATAATCTGCAGAAGCAGTTCCCTCTCCTCGTCGGGCAGGAAAAAGAGGGCAACCAGATCCTCCAGCTTTCTGCCCAAAGCGGTCAGGGGCGGCACCGTGGTGATGCGTTCGGCAGCGTCGTTCCACGTCATCACCATCTCGTCCCGGTCGATGCTCATGACGCCCACGCCGATACTGCTAAGCAGGCTACGAGTGTACTCCCAGAGATTATGCAGTTCCTTGTAACGGCTGTCCAGATTGTGGTAGAGCCGGGCGTTCTCGATCGCCATGCCCGCTTGGTTGATGAAAGTGGTGAGCAGTTGGATGTTTGCCCGGTCAATCGGGCGTTTGGAGGGCTTGTTGTCGGCGACCACCACCCCGATCACGCGGTTTCGCGCCATAATCGGTGCCACGAGGAACGCATTGGTGCCCAGCATCCTGCCGAAACCCCGCGCTGGCTGGCTGGAGCGCTGGGCGTTCTCCACCAATAATAACTGCTGACTGCGCACGACCTGACCGATGATGCCGTCGGCGAGGCGAACGGGGGTCTTACCCAGAGTATCGGGATGGTAGCCGCGTAGCGCACGCGGCATCACCAGCTTGCCCGATTCATCTAGCAGAAAGATGGCACACCGGTCAAATTGCACGGTTTCCACAATACCGTCCGCCGTCTGCTGAAGAATCTGCTCTAGCTCCAGCGTGGAGTTCACGACCGCGCTCAACTGAGACAGCACCGATAACTCGTTCACGCGGTGCGTCAGGTCCATGTAGAGCCGGGCGTTCTGGATAGCCGCCGCCGCCTGCATGGCAAACACGCTGAACAGACGCAGGTCCTCCTCGACGAAGATGGGGGCTGGCTTGCGCCGATGGATGTTGATCACGCCGATGCTCTTGCCGTCCCTATCACGTAGGGGCACACACATCGACGCGGCAATATCTTCCCGATAGGGAACATCCTCTCCCACCAGCCGGGGGTCGGAGCGCGGGTCCAGAATAAGCATCGCCTCCCCGTTGGCGGCCACCCTGCCCGCGATACCCTGACCCCACGGCACTCGTGCCTGCTCGATGACCGTCGTAGGCAGTCCATAGCTGGAACGGATGACCAGCGTATGTGTGTCCTCGTCCATCAGCATCAGCGAACACGCTTGCGCTTCCATGACCTCCGCCGACTTGCGGGTGATCATATCCAGCAGGCTCTGCAGGTCGCCGGATTCCATCGCATGCCCGATCTCATACAGCGCGGTCACCTCGCGCAGGCGACGGTCATTGTGCTGTTGTGCCCGCTGTAGGTGCGCCTGCAATCGTTCTACCGACATGCGCAGAAAAGCGAACCAGGCGGACAGCGCGTCTCTGGCACAGTCCGCGAGAGGCTCCTCGGTCAGCAGGCTCACGGCATACACAGCCTGAAAGGGCTCGGTGCGGAAGGGGAATAGTGTTGCAGAAAACCGGTCCAGGCTGGTACCATGCATCTCCTCCCCCTGCAGGACCTGAGCGACGGTCTCCGCCAGCGAGTCGAGAGGGAAGTGGTCCGACGGGGCGGGTTCGGGCACCGCATGGACGAGCACGGCACACTGAGCACACTGGTCCATCGTCCACAAAGCCACGTGCGTCGCGCCAAAATAGTGCAGTGCCTCCGTCAACAGCGAGTCCACCACTGCATCTGCCGTGTGCCCCTGCATGTGCTGGATGACCAGTTGGATGAAAGCATAGTGCGTCTCGACCGTATACGCGCCCATTTCAAACGACCTTCTTTCCCTGTGGGATGACCGTTTAGAACGTCTGTTTTTCCATTTCGGCGGTAAACTCGAGATATTGGGCGACCACCTCGTCGGTGTCGCCGTCCGCCATCACGCGCCCCTGATGGAGCCATACCGTGCGCGTTGCAACCTGACGTACCTGGTTCATATCATGCGATACTAATAGAATTGTTCTGCCTTCACGCTGAAATTCCTGTATTTTTCGCAGGCATTTGTGTTGGAATGCCTCATCACCGACCGCAAGCACTTCGTCCATCAGGATAATTTCGGGGTCGGTATGCACAGCCACAGCAAAGCCCAGCCGGAGCACCATTCCCGAAGAGTAGGCACGCACCGGGGTGTCGATGAACTCCTCCAGCTCGGCAAAGCGCACGATGGAGGGCAAACGCTCGGTGATCTGCTGGCGGGTTAATCCCAGGATGATGCCGTTGAAATAGACGTTCTCCACACCCGTCAGATCGGGGTGGAACCCCACCCCCAGCTGGAGCAGAGGAGCCACGCGCCCGTTGACTTGCACCCTGCCCGCCGTCGGACGGATGACCCACGCGATAATCGCCAGCAGAGTGGACTTGCCGCTGCCGTTGATGCCGATTAGCCCCACGGTCTCCCCTCGCCGGATGACCAGGTTGACGTCGCTCAGTGCCTGGTGTACCTCGATGCGCCTGCGGTAACGGAACATCGACAGCAATATCCCCTTCAGCGAGGAGTAAGGCTGATGCGTGAGACGATAGCTCTTGGAGATGTGTTCCAGCAGGATGGCGATGTCGCTCATGGCTGTTCGGCAAACTCCCACTTGCGTTGATTAAAGAAGGCGTAGCCCAGCACAAACACCAGCACCGACACCGCGCACGCCACCGCAAGCAGTGCCCAATCCATCGGCAGAGAGGCAAACGTCTGCTTTTGCACTGCACCCACCTGCTGGACGGTGATAGGCGGCAGAAGAATCTTGCGGTAGGCAGTCATCAGCATCGCGATGGGGTTCAGGTGATACACCAGATAGATCCACCTCTGCCACTCGGGCGAGGCGAGTTGCGCGTGATATACCTGCTCGGAGAAGTAGATCACCGGCACCAGGTAGAACATCAACTGCAAACCGATGCTGACGATGTACTTGGTGTCCTCGTAGAACACGTTCAGGCAGGAGATGAACAGGCTCAGCCCGGCGATTAGCAGGGTCTGGAACACTACCAGCACCGGCAACAGCACCACACTGGGCAATAGCGGCGCGTGTACGTAGCCTAGCAGGTACACAAAGAACACCAGCAGTGCCAGCGCGAAATGGATCAGGTTCGCCAGCACGGCGGCCAGTGGCAGGACCTCGCGCGGGAAGTAGACCTTCTTCACCAGCTGAATCTGCGCCAGAACCGACTGCGACGAGTCCAGCAGTGCCGTCTGGAAGTACATCCAGGGCAGATACGCCGCCAGCACATACGCCGAGTAGTTGGGGATGACCATGCCCATCACGCGCTTGAAGACGATGGTCAGCACCGCGACGGTGACCAAGGGCACAATCAGCGACCAGAAAAAGCCGAGGTAGGAGTTCTTGTAGCGTACGCGCAGTTCGCGCAGAACCAGCGTCCACAGCAGTTCGCGATAGCGATACAGTTCCCGGAGCTCGTTCACCATACTGGACCCCTCTCCCAGCCTCTTCGCGCTCCTTCGCAGGAAAAGAAACGGGGGTTCGGTCGCTCCATTGTTTTCTTCTCACCAATGGTGCTCAATCATCACCTCATTATAGCCACGCCTGCCCCGCGCGTCAAATTACCTTTCTGCCCCGCTTTCCACCGGTTCGGGCTTCAGGTGATGCCACAGCCATAGGGCAAACCCTGCCACCAGCGCGATGCCCACGATCAGGTCCGCCCCGTGGAAATAACTGCGAATGCTCGCCCAGTTCTCGCCCAGCACCTTGCCCACATACGCCAGCAGATAACACCAGGGCACCGACCCCACAAAGGAGAGCACCAGAAACGGCACGAAAGGCATCCGGCTGATGCCCGCAGGCAGGGAGATGAACGTGCGGATGATGGGCAACAACCGCGCGATGAACACCGCCCACATGCCCCATCGCTCGAAGAAGCGGTCAGCGGCATCCAGGTCCTTGCGCCGGATGAGTACATAGCGTCCATACTTCTCTAGGAACGGCCTACCACCCCATACGCCGACCCAGTAGGCAACCGCCGAGCCAACCGCACAGCCCAGCGCACCCGCAAGTGACGCCAGATGCAGGTCGAACTGCCCGGTATACACGAGATACCCCGAAAAGGGCATGATGATCTCGCTGGGAAGCGGGATACACGCGCTCTCAATCGCCATTAACAGCACGATTCCCGGATACCCCATCGAGGAGATCACCGCTATCACCCATTCGGCAACCGGCTTCAAGATGCTGTCTACCAAGTCTGTCTCCTTTCCTGTGGTGTAACGGGATGCTCCAGCACACGCTGGTACACCTCCAGCACCCGTTGCGCCATCTGGTGCGGTGTCAGGCGTTGCGCTTGCAGGGCGTTCTGGCTCATCTGCCGGCGCAGAGGCTCCTCTTTCAGCAGGCGGAGCACCGCCTGCGCGAACGCTTGCGCCTCGTTTGGCACCAGCAAGCCGTCCACCCCATCACGCACCGATTCGGGCGCGCCGCCTTCGTTCACCACCACGCAGGGCAGTCCGTGCGCCTGCGCCTCCCAGATGACCAGCCCCTGCGTTTCGGTCACCGAGGGGAACACGAACAGGTCCGCCGCCGAGTAGACCGCGCTGATCTGCGCGTGCGGCACCCTGCCCTGTAAGCGCACCGCCTCAGCCAAACCCATGCGTGCGATACGCTGTCCCAGCGTCTGCTCCGCATTGCCACTGCCCACCAGCCACAGTAGGGCGTTAGGCACTGCGCGTCTGACCATCGGTAACATCTCGACCAGCAGTTGCAGGTTCTTCTCGCGTGCCAGCCTGCCCACATATACCATAATCGGACAATCGGGGGGCAAACCGTAGCAGGCACGCGCCTTATCCCGCTCGATGGGCGCGGGGTGAAACTCCACGCCCGTCGGCACCACCTCTACGACAGAGGATTGTACCCCAAACCGTTTGAGATAGTCTCTGGCGAACCGCGAGGGCACAATGGTGGCGTCGGCGCGGCGATAGAACCGTCGCAGGTGCCACCACAGCAGGCATCGCAGAAGGCTGCCGGGAGCTATGGGCACGTAGTGCAGGTAGCGGTCGTACAGTGTGTGGTAATGAGCGACCACTGGGATGCCGTATCGCCTGCCGATGCGCAAGCCGATGACCCCTAGCACAAAGGGGATTTGAATGTGTATCACATCGGGGCGGCTCTCGCGAAAAAAACGGTGGAGCTGGGGCAAAGGGCGCGGCTGGGGCAGAGGATAGTCGCGGGCAGTGAACCAGGTGAAGGAGGGGAGGCGGATGACCCCCTCCTCGTCTAGGGATGCCTGCGGATGGCGGGCGGTAACCACCGTGACGCGATGCCCCCGTGCCAGCAGTTCGCGCCTCAGGGTGCTGACGGAAACCGCCACCCCGTTGGTCACAGGAGGATATGACTCCGAGAAGATAGCAATGTGCACCGCGCTCTACCGCTTCCGTCGTCGGGCTTCCTGCGCCTGCTGGCGCGCCTCCAGAAAGGCAATGACGTCCGATAGGCGAAACCGCCGTTGGTTGCCGGGTGTGCGATAGTGGTTCAACAGACCGCGCTCGGTGTAGCGGCGCACGGTGGTGGGACACACCCCCAGCAGGCGAGCGGTGTCCTCCAGCGTCAGCGAGGGGTTCAGCAGACGCTCTACCAGCTCTTGACGGCTCTCTTTGAACCGCCGGTCATAGTAGCGTTGCGTGACCGCGTCGTCGCCCAGCTCGACCAGCAGGCGCACGTGCTTGGGAACCCGTTTCCACAGCTCCTCGATGGACTGCGGTGGCGGCACCGGGCGCACACTGCGCGTGTAGGGGGCTCGACGGGTCGCCTTCGCACGGACGGGGCGTTCGGTTTTCGGTTCGGGCTCAACAATCGGCGTCTCTTCAGCGGAAGGTTCACTTACGCTCTCTGCCGACCCCATTTCCGCCCCTGGTGCCGAAGGTGCCGCCGAGCTAGCGGATTGCGCGCGCGGTTGCGGTTCTATCTCCGCTTCAGCAGAGGACGGGGTGGGCTCGCTGGAGGCACGGCGAAGCGTGAAGATATACTCCGCTGGGTCGGGCACAGGCGTTTCTATCATTTGCACCTGCTCCAGCGCGGGAGGGCTACTTGTCGAACGTGGCGGCTGAACGGATGTCTTCGGTGCAGAAGGGGCAGATGGGATGTTCGCCTCCTTTGGCGCGGGCGGCTGTGTCTGCTCTTGCTTCTCCTTCTCGGCTTTCTCGTCCACGTACTGCTGTTCCAGATATTTGAACCAGTCCTCTAACGTTCTCACGGCTCAGTCCCCCTAAATAATCAGCATGGCGTCTCCGAAGCTGAGGAAGCGATAGCCCAGCGTAATGGCTTCGCGATACACAGAGAGAACCCTCTCTTTGCCGGCGAACGCGCAGGTGAGCAGTAGCGGTGTGGATGCCGGCAAGTGGAAGTTGGTGACCAGGGCTTCAACAATTTGAAACTGGAAGCCGGGCAGGATGAACAGCTCGGTGCTACCCGATTGGGGCTTGACCTGTCGCTTACCCACCGCCGCGCTCTCCAGCGCACGCACGCACGTGGTGCCAACCGCGATGATACGACCGGGAGTGCTGTTGATGACGTCAGCAGATTCCTCTGAGATGGTATACCACTCGGGGTGCAGGCGCCCCTGTGCCAGCATCTCCGGCTCCGGGTGGCGGAAGGTGGCAATGCCCACGTGCAGGGTGATGGTTACAATGCGCACGCCGATGTCGCGGATTCGCTGTAACAGCTCGGGGGTGAAGTGCAGTCCGGCGGTCGGAGCGGCGGCAGAGCCGTTCACGGCAGCGTAAACCGTTTGGTAACGCTCCTCGTTTTGCAGCTTGCGCCGGATATAGGGCGGTAACGGGATTTCGCCCAGCGGTTGGCGGTGTACCGCCTGCGGGTCCTCGAAGCGCAGAAGGCGCAATCCCTGGGATAGACAGGCGATCACCTCCGCTTTCAGGCTTCCCTCCAGAATGACCCGACTACCTACCAGAAGCCGCCTGCCCGGACGCATCAGCGCTTCCCATACACCCGGTTCCACCTCGCGCAGGAGCAGAGCCTCGACCTGGGCACCGGTGGGTTTGGCGCCTCGCAGGCGTCTCGCGCTGACGCGCGTGTTGTTCAGCACCAGCGTATCGCCCGGCTGAAGGTAGTGCACGATGTCGCGAAAAATGCGATGTTCACGCTGACCGGAATCGCGATGAAGCACCAGCAGGCGCGAGCTGTCGCGCGGCTCTACGGGTTGCTGGGCAATGCGCTCCTCCGGCAGGTCGTAGCGATACTCTTCCAGTATCCGTACAGCTTGCTCTATCGTCTGCTCAACCATCCAATCACCCACAGGATAACGGTCAGCAGGATGCTCAGGGCGATGCTGGTTCCCAGAAAGACGCCGACGGTGAAGTTGCCCTTGCGCCACACGAAGTCGCCGGGTAGTAAGCCGCCCCCTCCGCGCGCCCCAGCGAAGCGTTCCAGTGCCCACAACAGCGCGCCGAACAGCACCAGCATCGCGCCAAGCACAATCAACGTCTTGCCGAACGAACCCAGCATCTACTCTGTTCCTCCCGCGTGCAAATTGTACAGGTTTCAACAGGCGATTGTCAACAGAAAACAACCGGCAAGAATCGCCCTCTTTTCACAGGGTGCGCGATTCACACGTTCCGCTTTTCACAAAGTTTATGATATAATAGTAACAAGAATCGTTATTAACAGGTAAAAGAGATGGGAGCGAACGGCAAGCTGATCGATTCGATTCGCGAGATTATTCGTGGGGAGCTGTCCAGCGCAGAGACCTACCGTCTGCTGGCAAAGCGCGAAAAAGACCCGCACAAGAAGAAGATTCTGGAGCGGCTGGCAAAGGTGGAAGACCGCCATGCTGAGGAGTGGACCCAGCGGCTGGTAGAGCTGGGTGGCACGCCGCCGCAGGTTCGCCGGGTGAAGCCCCTTTTTGGCTGGCAGGCGTATCTGGCGGACCCCGAGACCGTGCTTCGTCGGATGGAGGAGCACGAGGACGAGGCGGTTGAGCGCTATCTGCAGATGCAGGCGTTGGGTGATGAGCGCACTGCGGAGATCGCGCGGCGCGTGATGCAGGATGAAGCGGAACACGAGCACACGGTACGCACGTTGTACTCTGCCTCCGGGATAGAGCACCCGGTGGAACGTATCTTGCGGCGTGAGCATTGGCATGTGCGTGGCGGCTCGTGGATCGGCGACGCCATCTACGGCATCAACGATGGGCTGGGGGCGGTGTTCGGCATCGTGTCTGGCATGGCGGGCTACAGTGCGGGCAGTAGCGCAGGGCATCAGACGGTGTTGATTGCCGGGTTGGTTGGCACGCTGGCGAGTGCGTTATCGATGGGTTCTGGTGCGTTTCTGGCGGCGAAATCGGAGCGGGAGGTGTACGAGGCAGAGCTTGCCCGCGAGCGCAGGGAACTGCACGAGAATCCTGAGGAAGAGATCGAGGAGCTGAGCCTGTTCTACCAGCTCAAAGGTTTCTCGGAAGAGGAAGCGGAGGCGATGGCGCGCCGGCTTGCCGAAAAACCCGAGCAGATGCTGAAGGTCAAGGCGCACGAGGAGCTGGGTTTATCGGAGGCGAGCTTCCCCAATCCGTGGGTTTCCTTGCTGTCGTCCATGGTCTCTACCGGCATCGGGGGGTTGATACCTGTGCTACCTTTCTTCTTCGCGCGGGGATGGACAGCGGTTTTCTGGTCAGCGTTTGTGAGCGTGTTGGCGCACTTCGCGGTCGGGGCGGCGAAGAGTTTGGTCACCACCCGCAAATGGTGGGTGAGCGGTCTGGAGATGACTGCCATCGCCTTCGTCGTGGGAGCGTTGACCTACCTGATTGGCGTGCTGTTCAACGTGCACGTGTAGCCAGAAAAGAAAAGTCCGCCGGGTGAGGAGACCCGGCGGTTTGCGAATGCACCGTTAGGCGGAGAGGTGCGGGTATGCGCCTCCCCGCAGCCCGACGCGAAGCGCGTCTAGGCGTGGTGGCAAACCCTGCCGATGGCAACCCATCCGCAGTTTGCCTGAACCGCGAACTCCGCCTCGCGGGATTCCACTCTTATATATAGCAAGAATCGTACCACAAACGGGGTTTTAGCAGGATTGTACAGAAAAAACATATGATTTTTTTGCTACTTTCGCATCATTTGCTCCAGCAGGCGCGACAATTGTTGTAAGGCTTGCCCAATTTTGCTGGCATCACGCCCTCCTGCTTGCGCGAAGTCGGCACGTCCGCCACCTCCGCCGCCGCTGATCTTAGCCAGCTCGCGCACCAGATTACCCGCGTGAACGCCCTTCGCTACCGCCGACGGTTTCGCCTTCGCCACAAACAGCGCCTTCCCATCGGTCTCGGCAGCAAGCACCACTAGGTCCACCGACGCCTTCTGCGCCGCCTGGTCCGCCAGCGCCCCTAGCGTCTGGGCATCCACGCCGTCCGCACGCCCAGTGACGACCTGCAGACCTGCCAGCTCAGTGGGCTCGAACTGTAGGGAGCGCGCGGCCGCACCTGCTCGCAACTGCTGGATCTGCTTTTCCAGCTCCTGGCGCTGTGCCTGTAGTCGTTCGATGGCGGAGGGAATGTCGGCTATCGCGCATTTGAGCCGTGCAGCTGCCTCCTTCAGCAGTTCCTCCTGCTGGCGCAGGTACTGGTATGCTCCCCAGCCGGTAACCGCTTCGATGCGACGCACACCCGCCGCCACACTGCCTTCGGCGGTGATCTTGAACAGCCCGATTTGCGAGGTGCGCTCCAGGTGTGTGCCACCGCACAGCTCCAGGCTGACGCCAGGCACCTCGATCATGCGCACGGTATCCCCGTATTTCTCGCCGAATAGCGCCATCGCCCCGCGTGCTCGTGCCTCCGACAGCGGCACATCCCAGTGCACCACCACGGGCCTGTCCTTCAGGATGCGCTTGTTGACCAACCGCTCTACTTCCGCGATCTCGGCATCGGTCATTGCGCTAGTGTGGGTGAAGTCGAAGCGCAGTCGGTCGGGCGCAACCAGCGACCCTGCCTGATGCACATGCGTGCCCAGCACCTGACGCAGGGCAGAGTGAAGCAGGTGGGTGGCGGTGTGGTTGCGCATGATGTGCCACCGACGCTGAGAATCGATGCGGGCGGTGACGACCGAGTCTACCTCCACCCGTCCGCGCGTCACCGTGCCGAGATGCAGATAGATCTCGCCGACCTTCTGGGTATCCGTGACCTCGAAGGTGAAGTGCTCGCCCTGAACCCAGCCGGTATCACCGACCTGTCCACCCGCCTCGGCGTAGAAGGGGGTCTGGTCCAGGATAATCTCCACCGCGTCCCCTTCGCTGGCGAAGGTAACCGGTTCGCCCTGACGGATAATGGCAAGCACCCTCGCTTCGGACTCGTGTTGCCAGTAGCCTAGGAACTTGGTGGGTGGCAGGCTCTTTTGCAGTTCGGTGACGGCATCGCCCGCGATGGCGAACAGCTGGCTGGCGATACCGCTGGCTTCACGCGCCCGCTGGCGCTGAACTTGCATTGCTTGCTTGAAGCCTTCCACATCCACCCGAATGCCCTGCTCTTGAGCTACCTCCTGCGTCAGCTCCAGCGGGAAGCCGTAGGTGTCGTACAGCATGAACGCCTGCTCGCCAGACAGCACGCCGCTTTCGCGCACGTCGTCCGCCTCCAGCATCTCCATCAGCCGCTGAGAGCCGATCTGGATGGTCTGGCGGAAGCGTTCCTCCTCGCTCCGGATGGTGCGCAGGATGTAATCGCGCCGTTCATGCAGTTCGGTATAGACGTCGCCCAGCGTTTCGATGACCGCCGTTGCCACATCGGCGAGGAAGGGACGGTCAAAGCCCAGTCCGTTCTGCCCCCTCAGCATCGCCCGCCGCAAGATGCGTCGAATCACATAGCCGCGCCCCTCGTTGGAGGGCAAAACCCCGTCGGCGATGGACATGGTGATGGCACGGATGTGGTCGGCTATCAGGCGGAACGCCACATCCTGCACCGCGTCACTTCCCCCATAGGTGTGTCCGCTCAGGTCGGCAATGCGGGCAATAATGGGCTGGAACACATCGGTGTCGAATACGCTCGCTTTGCCGGCGAGGATGGCGGTGGTGCGCTCCAGACCCATTCCCGTGTCGATGTTCTTGCGGGGAAGCGGGGTGAGCCTGCCGCCGTCGTGCCGCTCGTACTGCATGAACACGAGGTTCCAGATCTCCAGCCAGCGGACATCATCCCACACGCCATCGGGGGTCGGAGGCAGGTCCGGACGGGTATCGTAAAAGATCTCCGAGCAGGGACCACAGGGACCGTTCGGGCCCTCCGAGATGGCGTTGGCGGGCCAGTAGTTGCTCTTCTCGCCGAAGCGGAAAATCTTGTTATCTGGCACACCCACCTCTTTGTGCCAGACCTCGTACGCCTCGTCGTCGTCCAGGTAGATGGTGATGCGCAGACGTTCGGGCGAGATATTCAGCCACTCGGTCAGAAACTCCCACGCCCACACGATGGCTTCGCGCTTGAAGTAGTCGCCGAAGCTGAAGTTCCCCAGCATCTCAAAGAAGGTGAGGTGCGAGTGGTCACCCACCGACTCGATGTCGGTGGTGCGCAGGCACTTCTGCACGGTGGTGACTCGGGGATGGGGTGGAGTTGCCAGTCCAAGGAAGTAGGGCTTGAACTGCACCATGCCCGCGCTGGTGAACAGCAGTGACGGGTCGTTGGGCACGAGACTATCGGAAGGCAGTCGCTTGTGTCCCTTGCTTTCGAAGAACTGCAGATATTTTTCGCGTAACTCCTGAGCTAACATCGCTAGTCTCATGATCGGCGTTGTGTGAATCCGACTAAAGATGATAACACATCCCACGCCACAGAAGCAAGCAGAGCGATGCCATGCGGTCAGGGCTTCTGGACAGGGGCAAGGCGCTCAGGATATACTTAAGTCAGAGCCCGGTGACCTGGACGAAAGCGAGTTTGCCATCTGGCGAGGCATGGCAGCGGGGACTCAGGCACAGGGGGTCGTGTTGACCAGTGAGGCATCCCGAGAAAGCCTCTTTGACCTGCTAGGTATCTGATGCAGAATGACCGACGCGGCGTTTACCCTCATCGCACCATATTACGACGAGCTGATGCACAACGTGCCCTACGATTTCTGGGTGCGGTACGTTCTGCAGTTGGTGGAACGCTATCGCCTGAAGGTGCATAGCATCCTTGACCTTGCCTGCGGAACGGGCAATATGGCGATGCGACTGACACAGATGGGCTACGAGGTGTGGGGCGTGGACATCTCCGCGCCGATGATCGCCGAAGCCCGAAGAAAGGCGCAGGAAGCTGGGCTGAATATCCACTACGAGGTGCAGGACGCCACCCAGCTAGAGCTGAACCGCCCCTTTGACCTGGTCATCAGCCTCTTCGACAGCTTGAACTACATCCTGGTGCCCGAACGCTTACAGGAGACCTTCCGCAGGGTACACGCGCACCTGACGCCGGGCGGAGCCTTCATCTTCGACGTGAACACCGAATATGCCCTGCGCGAGGGGCTGTTCGACCAGGACAACCTTACCTCCCGCCGACGCCTGCTCTACCGCTGGAAAAGCCGATATGACGAAGAGACGCGCCTGTGCACGGTGGATATGGAGTTCTGGCTTCGTGACGAGAAGGGCGACATCACCCACCACTTTACAGAGGTGCACCGCCAGCGCGCTTACTCCCTAGACGAGCTCAAACTCATGCTCCTGCGTGCGGGGTTTGACTACGCGCGCGCCTTCCACGCCTATACTCTGCGCCCGCCCAACGCCACCACCGACCGCGCCTTCTTCGTCGCCACCAAATGGTAGCTACAGTGCCCGCTCTAGCAGGTCCATCTCCTCAACCTGGTACGGTTTGCTGAGGGTAACGCACCAGGTCTGGATCTCGCAAGGTTCCATCTGCGCGCGCCAGGAGATGCCGAGCAGAGGCATCTCGAACTGCGCCCGGCACGCCTTGCCCGCGCTCTCGTACGCCCGCACGATGAGCACGTCGTTGTCCTCCGCCTTCTTGCACACCGTCACCAGCACGTTCGCCGGCTCCGCGCGCAGTAGGGAAGCGGTAGCAGGCAGGTTGCCTTCGTGCACATATTCATTCACACGCAGCGGAGGCACGTTCAGCTCCCACGCCCGCCGTGGAATCTGCGCGCTCTGCCACCTGCCCACATGGGGGATCAGCCGGTAAACCACCGTCTGGATGCCCTGGTCGATATACTGGTAGCGGCGCTCCGGGTCCAGCTTAGCGGGGTCGTGATGGGCGTAGGCGGGACTGCGCAGGATGCTCAACCGTAGTTCTGAGCCCAGCGCGTCGTAGCCGTATTTGCTATCGTTCAGCAGGGCGAAACCGTAGGCAATGCGCTTGCCCGCCTCGTTCCGCGCCCAGCCAGAGAGGTGCACCCACTGCTGGCAAGGCTCCTCGTTGCCGTTGGGCTCGCGCTCGATGAAGCCATAAGGCACCTCGGCGGTTACCCGTGCCTGGCGGAGCTGTAGGGGGAATGCTATCTTCAGCATTTTGTACCGCTCCTGCCAGTTTATTGTGGCGCGGCACTCTATCAGGTCCACCTCGCGGTACAGATAGAGCCGCTGAATCATTTGCGAACTGCCCCAGCGCGTCTCGATACGCACACAAGCCCGCACGCTTCCCATCTCCTCTACCGCCATCTGCGCCTGCGCAAACCGCCCCACCTCGTCGCGGAAGGCGGAGATACCATGGCTCCATGTGTCGCTAGGGTCGTCGATCACAATGCCCACGTTGGCAGGCGACGAAAGCACCTCCACCCGGTTACGCTTGTCGTAGAGGCGCGCGAGATGCCCGTCCTCATTGACCTCCAGTCGCCAGAAGTCGTTCTCCAGCAGTGCGCCGTTTGCTGTAACCTCCGCATGAAGGCTTCCTAGGGTAGCGGGCGCGTTGGTCGGTACGTCTGCCCTTAGCACGCGGTAGCCCATCGGCGGTATCCTGAGCACGAACACTGTGCGCCTCTGCCCCGCTACCGTGGTCGGCTGAATACTCTGGGCGGGGATGGGTGCGCCCTGTTCGTCCGCGATTCGGTCGGGAACGCGCTCTGCCTCGACCGGCACCTGCACCTCCCAGGGCAATGGGTTGAACACCACCAGTGGATTGCCCTCACCGCGTGTGTCGAGATGCCGGGTGACCCCCTGCAGGCTGGTGTGCAGGGCATAGCCGCCCAGCGTTGCCGCGTGCCCGAACAGGTCGCGAGCGTCCTCATAGCCTTCGGGCAGGCTGGTGCCCGCGAGGATGTCGTGGAACTGGTTGAACAGCAGGCTTTGCCACGCGGAGGTCCGCTCCTGCTGGGGATACCTGTGCCCCAACAGTGCCCACGCCATGGACGCCACGCGCTCGGCGGTCATCAGCAGGTGCTCCACCCGGCGATTCTGCCGTTTCACTTCGGAATGGGCGGTATAGCACCCGCGCGCATGGTGCTGGAGCTCATCGGCAACCACCGGCAGGTCTGCCCCCGCCTGTATCTGCGATTCCACTGCCTGAAAGAACGCCTTCAGCGTGCTCAAGCGCACGGTCGGCATCTCGGGATGGTTCGCCATGTCCAGCAGGGAGAGGATGTTCTCTATCGTGGGGCCACCGCCGTGATTGCCCACGCCGTAGAAGACGATGTAGTCCTCCAGAAAATCGGGGCATCCTTCCGCGCTGACCCGCACGTGTTCGGTCAGGTGCTTGCCCCAGGTCGCGTAGGAACGGGTGATGCGCGCCGTCAGCACGCGCGAGCCGTCTGGCGACTGCCACCAGAAGACGTTGGCAGGCAGTTCCTTCTCGTGCGGACCTGGGCGCATGAAGATATACCGGGTTAACCCCGCTTTGCTCAGCATCTGGGGAAGTGTGCCCGCGTGCCCAAAGCTATCGGGATTGTAGCCGACGCTTGCCATCACACCGAACGTTTTCTGAAAGAACCTCTGCCCGTACAGCGCCTGTCTCACGAAGCTTTCGCCGCAGGGGATGTTGCAGTCGGGCTGAATCCACCATCCGCCTACGATCTCCCATCGCCCCTCGTGTACGCGCTCGCCGATGGCGCACAGTAGTTCGGGGTCGGTCTGCGCCAACAACCAGTAGAACGCCGCCGAACTGCCCGTGAAGGTGAAATCGGGGAACTCGTGCATGCGGTCCAACGCGCTCTGGAAGGTGGCACGGATGGTTTCCAGCCCTTCTGTCCAGCGCCATAGCCACACCGCGTCGATATGCGCGTTACCAATGGCGTGCAGAACCGGTTTTCGTTCGGACATGCGTGTGCCTCCTTGACGGGTTACTCCTTCGCGTGCTCTATGAGCAGTAGCCATCCTTTACCTGCGGGCACCGGTACCGGCTCGTTGGGAGCGAAACGGGCATACGGCTGGACATACGGTATCGGTGGAGCAATCATACGGCAACGTTTAGGATGAATGCCCAGCACGTTCCCGTTCATCCGCAAGCGTACCTGTGCGTCCTCCTTCGCCCAGCTCGCCAGCGCGATGAGCGATTGACCCTGCTTGCGGTATACCGTTGCCAACACGTCGGGATGGTCGGTGCGCACAGGACAGTCCTCACGCCAGTAGCCCAGCACCTTCGCCTCGAGGAGATTGCGCCAGTGCCCCTGCGGAAGGTCGGCTTCGGTCAGCCCATGTGCTTTCAGCCATTGGGTTTCGGCGGCGGCACTTGCTTGCCCGTTGTCGAATCGAAAACCAGTATCGCTTTGCGTTCTGGGAAGGGGGCGCGCCGCCGCCAGGGAATGTGTACCCGTACAGCGGGTGCAGGCTGAGTAACCTCCACTAGCGCGCGGTGATTGCCTCGCCCCCACAAGCCATCCCCAAGGGCAGCGCATGTTGTTCCTCCGATATTAGTACCACTCCACCCGCAGTCCGTCCGGCAACCGTCCGCCCTCTATCGCGTCGGTAATGCCCTCGGCGGTGAATTGGTAGACCACAGCGGGTACCTGCTCCTTCTCCCAGTCGGCGAGAGGAAGCAGAGGCACCCGACAGGGATACGGAGCGCTCTTGCGCAGGCGCACTACTGCCTGCGTGCGGTCAACCTGCAGACCGCAAAGCGCGAACAGGTAGCCGATAGCGGTGATCCCGCGCGGGTAGAAGCACAGGTTATTGGTGAAATAGGTATCGATAAACCCTTTGTTCAGTCCCGCAGTGTTCATCAGCTGTTCCATCGCCATGTAGTGGGAGGAGTTGTCGGGCAGACCCACGCCTAGGTAGGCAGAGATGTAATCGCGCCACAGGTTCTGCGAGAGCCACACGTTGCTCTTGTCCGCGCTGGTGTGGGTACAGCCGTATTCGGTGAGCGCGTGGCGGTATGCGCTGACGATGTCCTGCTTGATGCGCTCGAGGTCTACCGGTGGCGTGTGATCGCTCATCAGCAGGTAGAGCAAGCCGTTGGTGGGTATAGATGGAGTAGGCGTCCCATCCGCTCAGTTCGCCGTGTAGCGGTTCGCCGGTCCAGGGATCGCGTAGCCCTTCCGCGGTGCGTTCCAGACACACCGCATAGTGGTCACCCAGCCACGCCTGCGCGTCTAGCGTCTCCTCAATGCGTTTCACCAGCGTTTCGCACTGCGTCTGCCACTCGGAGTCGCCCAAAGCCTTGGCTATCTGTGCCGCGGCGTGGCAGGCACCCAGCGTCTTCACCGCCAGGTATACCTGCTCACGGGCGTATTGCACGGCGGCGGAGGCGTCGTCGATGGTGTTCGCCACGCCCTCGTTGGGGAAGCCGTTGCCGGTGGTGTCGCTGTGCTCGAAGTAGTCCACTAGGCGTCTGCACAGTGCGTGATGGCGACGCGCAGGTTCCAGGTTGCCCGTCCACCGCCAGAAGGCGTGAAGCAGGGGCAGATCGTTCGCGTTCTCTTCCACCTGCATCGGATGGGGATATGCCTGCGAGCCGACCTGCGCCCGGGCGCCCATGTCGTGTGCGAGGTAACTGCCCACCCCATCATGCATCTCGAAGCGCGTCCACTCGTCCAGCAGTTTCTCCAGCAGAGGTAGCCAGAAGGCGAAGTATACCAGTCCGTTGTTGTACTCCACGTCCACCGTGCTGTGGAAGTAGCACGAGCCTTCCCATACGCTGAACCACTCTTCGCCGTCGTCCGCAACCGTCCACCAGCTGTTCAGCAGAAAGTTCTGGAACGCGAAGCGGATGAGGTCTCACTGCGATTTGCTCAGGCTAGCGGGGTCCAGTAGGCTTTCCACCAAAGCCGTTTTGCGCAGGTTCTCCTGCTCGTGCTCCTTGGCGAAGCGCACCACCTCGTCCACGCTGGCGAAATGGCGCGTGTACAGGAACCGAGATGGCTTGCCGAAGACGTTCAGCACGGGTTCCGCCACGTAGGCACACCATGCAAAGCGCAGAGTGGCTTGACCGTCCCGCGCCAGATCAAAGGGCAGGGAGATGCCGTCGTGCTCTATCAGCGCTCCCTCTGTAAGGGGCACGATGTGCTCCTGAACATGGGGAGGCGTGTCCCCCGCCAGAAAATCCCCCCGGGCACGAGTTTTCCATCGTCGGCAAGCACGTGCGACAGCGTGTAGTCGATGGCAAGCATGACGTTCGCGGGCGAAGTGTTCAGCCCTTCCCGCTTGAGTCGCACCACCATCTTGCCGCGCTGAACGGGGCTCTGGCAGGTCGTCCAGAACAGGCGCTGCTGGGACTGCACAGTCAACGTGAAATAGAACACAGGCGCGGTAGAGAGGAGCACATCGTGCGGATAGAACGGCGCAGTCACCTCCAGCGTTGCCCGGATGCCGTACTTGACCGAATGGGCGGTGTAGCGCACCCCGCACATCTGCAGTTCCTGCTCCACGGCATCAAAGGGTGTGCCCTCTCTGGTAAAAGGCAGAGCGAGCACCTCGCCCGCTTCGGTCTGCACGCCGATGGTCAGCTCCAACGGCAGATCGATCCAGCGCCCCAGCGCAGAGTGTAGAACGTGTTTGGCATAGGGTTCAAACACCAGCGTGAACCGCGACCCCAATCGGCTGACAGCAGTGCAAAACAGGTTCATCCTTTCTACCTCCAGTCTGCTCAGGATTGTGGGTACTTCATGCGACGGTACTCCTGCGCGAATGCCGCGCCGTCATAGCCAACGTCTTCAGCGACCTCCGAGAGGCTTACCTCGCGATCGCCCTCCAGCCAGGACTGTCGCGCCGCGATCGCCCACCATTCGGGTTCCACCAGCTGCTCGATCGGCACAGGTGGAGTGTCGGTTTCACCCGCGAGGTAGGGCAGTGTGGCGCATAGCAGAGCGCGATAGAGCCGTGAGGCATCCGCCTGAAATTGCGTCACGCCTTTTTCGGTAACGATAGTGGCGTGGAAGGGTTGCCACCTCTGCGCCGTGCCCACCACCACGATGCCCATGCGTCCGTCGTTCCAGCGTACCACCACCCGCCGCAACACTCCCTTGCCGATGTGCTGAACGCTGTGCGCCCCACCGCCCATGATGCCTGCCAGAAGCGAGTAGGCGTGGATGCCGTAGTTGAACTCGTCCACCGCACAACCGCATACCACCGTGTCCGGCGTACCGCGCTCCTCCACGGGCTGTGCCAGCCACCGCTGAACCTCGTCGCAGAATCGCAGAGACGAGCCTCCCATTACCCGTACGCCACTCTGTGCCCAGCGGACGATCTGTTGGAGGTCGCGCCGGTTGCCCGCTAGCGGTTTATCTATCAGCACCGCTTTGCCTGCCTGCACGAAAGGAATCGCTTTGGCGAGATGGGTGTCCCAATCACAGCCGTGGATGATGGCGCAGTCCACATCTTGTGCCATCTCTTGCAACGAGCGATAGACGCGCGGGATACCATGCTCGCGGGCGAAACGTTCGGCATAGCCAGTGGGGTGCACGGAACCACTGTCCCACACACCCACTACCTCGTGTCCCAGTTCCCGCTCAATCGGCAGCCAGCTGGGCGGGTGGGAAGTGTCCAAGTCCACAATGCCTATCCTCATCGACAGCCCTCCTATGCAGTCAGAGGGTTTCTCCCCCTTACCGTCAGGTTCCTGCCTGCACGATTTTGCCCGTCGATGTGCCATAATCTATAGCATGGAGCGATATGTATGTAAGGAGACGCAACGATGAGGCGAACGTTCGCGCTAGTAATGCTTACCTTTCTCTGGTTGACGGTTGCCCTGTCCGCGATCGCCCAGCAGAAGGTCACCCTGCAATACAAAGCACAAAAAGGTCAGAAGATGACCTACCGCCTGGAAGCCGACCTCTACAGCGAGTTTGGCGGTCAGCGGATAGAAATCCTCGTCAGACAGTCCTCCGTGGACGAGATCCTGGACGTGGCGTCATCGGGCGAGATCACCCGCCAGTCGTACGACGAAGGGGTAGAGATGACCGTCAACGGGCGTAAGATGCCCGAATCGGAAGACATCTCCAAACGCAAAACCATCCTGGTGATGAAGCCCGACGGCACCATCGTCTCGGTCAAGTGGGAGGGCGGACGCGAACCGACCGAAGCGGAGCGCAAGTCGCAGATGCGTCTTCTGCAGGCAACCCAGCTGGTGTTCCCGTCGAACCCTGTTGGCGTCGGCGACAAGTGGACGCGCGAGTACAAGGAAGACGCTGAGAAGGGAACCCCCAGCGCAGTGGGGGAATATGAACTGCTCGCCTTTGAGAAGGCCAGAGGGGTAGACACTGCCAAACTGCGCTATACCTACCGCGAGAGCGGTAAGGAGAAGAACATGACCCTGCAGGGCGAGGTGTGGGTCGAGCTCGCCTCAGGGGATACGGTGGCGTTGAACCTCACGGTGGAGAACTTCCCCTTCGCCCCCTCCGAGCAGGCTCCTCCCATCAGCGGCAAACTGCGCGCGGAACGCGCAGGCGGTAGCCCCGTTGGCGGTGTCGCCCCGCCCGCACAGCCCGCGGAACCTGGCAAGAAGAAGGAGAAGACCATCGAAGAGGTGGTCAAGGACTACGAGAAGATCGAAGGGCTGTTCACCCTGTACCGCAAGAAAGAGGCAGGCAAAGACACCGTCTACATGGAGATCGGTGAGAATCAGCTGAACCGGCTCCTGCTCCTGCAGGTTACACAGAGCACCGGCACTGGCGGTTCCTCACTGGCGGCGGGCAATCCTATCGATGATATCCTTTTCCAGTTCGTCCAACGCGATGAGCAGATTCTGTTCGTCGTGCCTAACATCCGTTTCCGCGCCAAGGAGAACCAGCCCATCGCCCGGGCGGTGAAGCGCTCCTTCGCCGATGCCTATCTGGAAGCCTTCCGCATCGAGGCGCGCAGTGAGGAGCGCAAGAGCGTTCTGATTAACATTGGCGACCTGTTCCGCTCGGACATCGCTCAGATCACCCGCCTGGCACAATCCGCGGGCGGAGCTTACAGCATTGACCGCGAGAAGACAGTGATCAGCGCCATCAAGAACTTCCCAAACAACCTCGTGGTGCAGACGGCTTACCATCTGGTGCGCGCAGGCGGAGGCGCAGCTCCCTCCTTCTCCATTCCGGGCATGAGCGCGGGCGCACCGCTGGCAGACCCCCGTAGTCTGCCGCTGGAGGTGACCTATAACCTCTTCTTCCTGCCCGAAAACGGCTATCGTCCCCGTTTGGCAGACCCGCGCGTGGGCTACTTTGTTACCGAGTTTCAGGACTTCACAGAGGACAAAGACGACCAGATCACCCGCTATATCCTGCGCTGGAATCTGGAAAAGGCAGACCCGTCGGCACCGCTGTCACCCCCGAAGGAGCCGATTGTCTTCTGGCTAGACAACGCCATCCCCACCGAGTATCGCGACGCCGTGCGCGAAGGCATCCTGTGGTGGAACAAGGCGTTCGAGCGCATCGGTATCAAGGACGCCATCGTGGTCAAACAGATGCCTGATGATGCCGATTGGCACCATGCCGACATGCGCTACAACGTGATTCGGTGGGTAACGTCGCCCTCGTCGGGGTACGCGGTCGCGCTGTTCCGGGCGAACCCGCTGACCGGGCAGATACTCAACGCCAGCATTACGGTAGATGCCAACATGACGCGCTTCGCTCGCACCGAGTTCAAGCGCATGGTGAACCCGCTGAGCGCCTTCGACCCCGAACCCCTGCCCGCCAATCCGTTCCTGTGCAATCTGGCAGAGGAAGCCGCCTATCAGGCATGGTTCGGCAGTATGGCGATGAAGGTTCTGCAGTCGCCGAAATCCACGCGCATCTCCGAGTCGGAGTACGTTAAGCAGTACATTCGCGAGGTCGTCTCGCATGAGATGGGGCACATCCTGGGACTGCGCCACAACTTCATCGCCAGCACCCTGCACTCCACGAAGGAGCTGGAGGATGCCAATAAGATTAATCATCTGGGAACGGTCGCCTCGGTGATGGACTACACGCCGGTGAACATCTTTGCCCTGCACTCGCCCCGCTCGGTATACTGGACGCAGGGGCTGGGTGTGTATGACTACTGGGCGATCGAGTACGGCTACAAGCCTAGCAAGGCGCAAACCCCGCAGGCGGAACTGCCCATGCTTCGCGCGATTGCCCGTCGTTGCACAGAACCGGGACTGGCATATCGGGGCGACGAGTTCGCCGATAGCGTGGACCCGCTGATCACCCGTTTTGACCTCGGCAAGGACCCCTTGCAGTACTGGGCGACCATCTTCCGCGATGTGAGCCGGATGATACCCCAGTTACCCGCGAAGGCGGTGAAGCCGGGAGAAAACTATTACGAGCTGACCCGTAGCTTCAACGGGTTGCTGTCGATGTACGCCCGCGCAGCGAGTACGGTATCGCGCTACATCGGCGGAGTGCATCTGCGTGCGAACCATCGGGGTGATCCGAACGAGAAGCCGCCCGTCCAGCCGGTTAGCGCAGTCGATCAGAAGCGGGCACTGGCGCTGTTGACGCAGTACGTCTTCTCACCGAAGGCGTTCAACTTCCCCAAAGAGGTGTACCTGAAGCTGGCGCCGGACCCCTATCCTGATTACCAAGCGATGCTGACCAGTCGCCCCCGCTTCGACGCGCCGGTGCGCGACACCATCTCGGGCATCCAAATCAACACTCTGCGCAGGCTGTTCCGACCGCAGACGCTCAGCCAGATCGCCAACAATGAGTTCAAAGCGCGCAAGCCTGAGGAGACATTGAGCATGACCGCGTTCTTTGAACAGGTTAGCAACGCGGTGAACGCCGAGATCATCAACGGCACCAACGTGCCAGCCCTGCGCCGACTGCTACAACGCACCTACCTGCGAACGTTGGCGGACATGCTGGTAGACCCCGACTCGGAGGTGCCCGATGATGCCAAGATGCTGGCGCGTTATCACCTGCGCCGGCTGAAGAGCCAGATACTGGCGGTGCGCTATCGCCCGCTCGATACCACCACGCGCGTGCATCTTGACGAAATGCTGAGCGAGATCGAGCGCGTGTTGAACGCACAGTATACCATTGGCTCCGCGTCGCAACCCGCACCCGCTAGCGTTCTACTGCGCCGGTAAAGTTCGCAAAAGAGGGATTGGTTGTACCGTTTCGGTCACACAATCCCTCTTTTACTATCAGTATAGACGAGATAATACGATTTAGCCTACAAAGCTGTGGAGCGAGGTTCCTGACTATGCCTTGCGGCTCAGAATGACGGCACGATTGTCATGCCGAGCGCCAGCTCTGCATCCCGTTGCCGTTGTTGTCATGCCGAGCGCAAACCCTCTTGTCATGCTGAGCGCCAGCGAAGCATCTCGTCGTTCAAAGGGTTGAGATTCTTCGCTTCGCTCAGAATGACAAGAGAGAGGCTCAGAATGACAGGGGGAAGTGGCTCACAATGACGGAGAGACATGAAACCCAAGGGCACCGGCGCAGCAGGAGCGAACAACTAACCTCTTGTCCAGAGGGAGCGGCGAAGACCGCTCCCGCTTGGCGTACTTCCATCTTGCCCCTCCTATCGAGTATCATAGAGACAGCAGACGAGAGAAGGTGATGTCCATGTGCGGACGCTTTACCCTCACCCAGTCAGCGCAGATAGTGGCGGAGCGGTTCGGGGCACAGATGATACTTTTCGAGTTTTCACCCCGCTACAATATCGCTCCCTCGCAACCGGTAGCGGTCATTGTGCAAAACGGCGAGCGCAGGCTGTCTGCCTGTCGGTGGGGACTGGTTCCTTTCTGGGCAAAGGAGCCCGAAATCGGCAATCGCCTCATCAACGCGCGTGCCGAAACGTTGGCGGAAAAGCCTGCCTTCAAATACTCCCTGACTCGCCGGCGATGCCTGGTACCCGCGGACGGTTTCTATGAGTGGCGGAAGGAGGGCAACCGTCGGATACCCATGTATATCCGCCGACGCGACAGAGGCTTGTTCGCGTTCGCCGGACTGTGGGACGAGTGGCAGTCGCCCGATGGATTCCTTCTGCCCACCTGTACCATTATCACCACCGAGCCTAACGCACTCATCGCGCCGATACACAATCGGATGCCCGCGATCCTGCCCGCCGAGCACGAATCGCTGTGGCTGAACCCCTCGCTGAAGGAACCGGCACGCCTGCTGAGCATCCTTCAGCCCTACCCTGCGGAGGAGCTGGAAGCCTTTGCCGTCTCCCCGCGCGTGAACAACCCCGTTCACGACGACCCTTTGTGCATTCAACCCGCATAGGAGGGATGGCGAAGTGGGGCGAACCTACCGCGTGGTAATCGGCGTGATGGGCGCATCGCAATGTGACGCACACACTTACGAGATGGCGCGGCAGGTGGGAGCACTCATCGCCGGGCACGGAGCGGTGTTGCTGTGTGGCGGACGCGGTGGGGTGATGGAAGCGGCAGCACGTGGCGCGAAGGAGGCAGGCGGATTGACCATCGGCGTCCTGCCCGGCATGAACGCCTCCGAGTCTCCTCCGAACCCCTACATCGAGGTGGCGCTTTTTACGGGTTTACGCGATGGGCGCAACTGGGTGAACGTCTGCGCCAGCGATGCCATCATCGCCATCTCCGGCGGTTACGGCACGCTCTCGGAGATCGCGCTCGCGCTGAAGAGCGGCAAGCCGGTCGTTCTGCTACACTCCTGGCACCTGCCGCCGCGCGAACACGCCTCGCTGTACTACGCCCAAACCCCTGAGCAGGCGGTGGATCTGGCTTTCCAGAGCATCACCGGCAATGACTTCAGTGGGACTCCTCCGGGTTAAATACGGGAAATATCTTACTGAAGAACCAGAACAGCACATAAGGCACAATCAGGATAACCAGTGCTCCGGGCAGTCCCTCCTTGAAGGTGTCTAGGTCGTGCGGTATGATAGGCAGGTGGTAGTGCATATAACCAGCAAAGCTCAGGGAGAACGCCTGTCCGCCGATGACCACGTTCCAGCGCATCATGAACACACCGAAAAGCACCAGCAACAGGCTGACACCACCGCACGCCGAATGGTAAGGTTTGGTAGTAACAGCATGACAAACGGCACCAGGTTGCCGATCAGGTATTGCAAGATGAAGATGTTGGTGAAGTCCCTACCGTAGATGATGCGCCTGAGCACATCCCAGGACTTCAGCGCCGTGTACTCCCGGAAAATAAGGTCCAGCAGTTCCAGGCTGATCGCGAAAATCATGAACAGCACCAGATACTTCGCTGTGGTCGTGATCTCAGATAGCTCCACTCCCTTTATCTCTTCCCGGGTGGGCTGGTGAGGGACGGGCACCGCGGAGAGTCGCATGCGTCGGACCTCCATCACCACGATGTAGGTCAACATACACAGCGCTATGCCTGAAACCACCGCCGACATGATGAAGATCACTGGCATGAGCGGGGTCATCCATAGAGCGTTCGCCTTGACCGAGCCGAAAATGAAGCCGGCATAGCCGTGCAGGAAGCACGCAACAGGAATACCGATACCTGCAAGCACGCGGGTGGCGTTCTCGTCTTTGCGCAAAGCGTTCTCGCTGATATCGTAGGCGCCGAGGGTCAGCGCGGAGTAGAGCAGAAGGAGCAGAGTTTCGCGCAGGCTCCTGTCTCGCTTCTCGCGCAAGGCGGTGGCGACGGTCACAAAATGCTTGCGGTAGAGGAACCACAGCTCGGAGGCGACGATGGCGGTATATGCCGAGAAAACCACACCGAAAGCGGCGATGGCTGAGGTGAAATGCGGTGTGAGGAACACGTTGAAAGCCCGCCTCGGCTGGAGAAGGTGAAACAGCAGGGGTAGCGGAACGGCAAGCAACAGCGCAAAAGACGGCACCAACGAAAACCGCGCCATGCCCCGCAGCTGCTTGATGCCGAACACGTGATACAGGGAGGAAAGCACAAAAGCCCCCGCCACCACCCCCGTCATGAACGGGTACATCACGATCTGAACGCTCCAGTACACGTACTCGTTGGGGTAGACGAACAGCTCCTTCAGAGTCCATGCTTCGCCGTGTACCTCCATCTTAGCGCACCTCCTTGCTCAGCCCAGCGTAGTAGACTTGTGGTTTGGTACCGTAGTCTTCCTTAAGCACCCCCACGCGCTGGGTGTTGATAAACCGCGTTACCGGGGCGTCGGGGTTGTTCAGGTCACCAATGAGCCGCGCTTCAAACGGACAGGCTTCCACACAAGCGGGCTTGAGCCCTTGATGAATGCGGTGATAGCAGAAGTTACACTTGTCCGCAACCTTGTATACAGGGTGGAAGAAGCGTACACCGTAGGGACACGCCATAATGCAGTAGCCACAGCCGATACACCACTGTCGGTCTACCAGCACCACCCCGTCTTCGGTCTGGTACGTTGCTCCTACCGGACATACCTGCACACAGGGGGGATTTTCGCACTGGTTACACAGCTTGGGCACGAAAAACGCTTTGGCTATCTCTTCCGGCTTCACCTCCCGATAGTGTCCAGTATTTTGCTGTACTTTGGGGGTAATGAACCCATCCCGTCCTCCTTTGGGGGTATCCGCGAGCACCTCCCCGCTCTTTGTCAGGATGTATCGCTCGACCCATGTGCGGGTGACGTTGGCATCATACGGTACGTCGTTTTCCAGTTTACATGCTTTCACACAGAAGCCGCATCCTACGCACTTATAAGTGTCTACCAGAAAAGCCCAGCGTGGGGCTTGTCCTTCTTCTCCCATCGCTCGTTTGCGGAAGGCAACGGTCGCAACGCTGGGGTGCCAGCTAATGCCAAAAGCGAAACGCAGTAACCCGCGAACAAAGTTGCGTCTGGTAATCATCGCTTCCCTCCTTATTGCCCAGGATGATGTGGGTTGTGACATGCGGAACACTCCGTATCCGCATAGTGCTTCTCAGGGACAATGCCCTTGATCTTAGCCCGCGCGCTACCCGGATAGGGCAGGTGGGTGTGACAGCGCAGGCATTGCTCCCTATCTCTGGTAATGGGCAGTTTCTCTGGGGTATCTGGATGGTCCATCGCTGGACCGTGGCAGTTCTCGCACTGGATGGGTGCGTGGGGAGATTGGAGGATGTTCTTGATTTGCTCTTCATGGCAGTCCTTGCAATAGTCCCTGCCGCGGTACTTTGGCTTGATTGCTTTCCACTCCGCCTCGTTGGATTTCCTGTGCCACCCGTAGGTGTAGCCTCTGCTGGAGACGCCGAAGTCGCGCGGCACCAGAACGTGACGGGCGACGAGCACTCCGGCAATAAGAGCCAAAACCACATACAACGGCCGCCATACATGCATGGTCAACTTATCTTACTATACTGGCTCAAGATGAAACGTTACAGGTAGTATATTCAATAGTCTCTCTTTATTTTCCTTTAGGAAATGTTAGAGTGGAGAACTTTTTTCAGTGAGTGCTCCGTGCCCGCACCATCTGCGTCCCGTTGCCGTTGTCATGCCGAGCGCCATCGAAGCACCCTATTTGTCATGCTGAACGCAGTTCTGCATCTCGGTTGGGATTCTTCGCTTCGCTCAGAATGACAAAAGGACGTCATGCTGAATGCAGTGAAGCATCTCGGCTGGGATTCTTCGCTTCGCTCAGAATGACAAGAGGGAGGCTCAGAATCACGGGAAAAAGCGGTTCAGAATGACGAGAAGAGGCGGCTCAGAATGACGGAGAGAGCAGAAAGGTATTGTCGAGGTGCACCGAATACAGCGGCGGCTGGAGGAACGGCGGGTGGAGACGGATATGGCACAAGGGGATTGAAACTTCAGACACTGGTTGCACCCGCTCTTCAGGAGGGTGAGGATTGAAATCTCCGGTGCAAACACTACAGCGCACGCGACAAAGCGTGCGCTGTATCAGCCGTAGGCTCAAGCCGAAAGCCGTTACTTGCGCAGAGGAGGTACCTTTGGCGGTTTGGGAATCTTCTTCCCGCACATCGGGCAATAGTTCCAGTGTGGCTGAAGCTCCGCACCACAGCTGCTACATCGCAGTACAGGCTTGGGAGCCTGGGGTTCTGCTCTCAGCGAAATCGTGGGAGCGGGCTGTGCCTGCAAAGGAACGACGCGCTGGGGCGACGGGTCCACGAACTGGCGCATTCCGGGCGCAGGCGCGCTTTTCACCTGAATCTGGGGCGCGGGGAACAGAAGGATAGACCCGTCGGGCTGGAACTGGTACTGGGTCTGGGTCGCCTGAGCGATGATGTTCAGCGCGTAGCCCAGCGTCACGTTACTGAGCACCAGCCGCGTCACCTCCAGGTCAGGTACCTCGGGGACGGCGTCAATCGGCACGCCCGTCTGCTGGGACAGCGTAGCCAGCACATCCCGGAGCCGCGCCCTGGCGACCATGTTGACGGGTCGTGAAAGCACGTCCACCGGCGCCTGCATCACCGGCGAAGGCAGAGGGCGCGCCCGCACGACGTAGGTCTCCACCAGGCGCCCCTGCGGCGAGCGCGAGCGTTCCACGTGGTAGATCAATCCCGCGCTTTGCAGGACGCGATTCAGTGCCTCTTCAAAGGAGTTAGTGGCAATGCGCAGAGAAACCTTGCCCTGCACACCCGGCTCTATCACATACTGTTTGCCCGCCTTCTGGAACAGGTCGTCTAGCACCTGGCGCACGTCGCGATCGACGGCTTCAATCTGATACGCCCGTAAAGGTGCTGACTGCTGGCACTGTGCCGTCAGCGGAACCAGAAGTATCGCTGTGACTATCAGGGCGATCCATCGGCTGTTCATCGGTTTCTACCTCCACGACTGCGGACTGATCCATCTCTATCCGTACCGCTTTGGGTTGACCTGTCGCGTCATAAGTGGTTTGCAAAAGCACCTTGCCCACCAGTTCCCCAATGGCGTTGCGCACCTCCGCATAGGCGACGCTCACACCCTCCTGCGGGGCAGGTGCTGACAGGGCGTACGCTGGCGTTTTGCTCGGCGGAGGCGAGGGAACCGCTCGCTGGTTCTTAGCAGGAGCTTTGACGGTTCGCAAAGGCTGGCTTTCCTGCTGGATGTGCTGTTGCCGCGAAGAGAGGTCACCGGTTGATGCCGCACCGCCCCTTTGCGGCGCCGTCTGGGGCAAGGTATCCGGCGCATAGGCAGTCTGAACCGGCGCAGGATGTCGTGCCCACCACACCACCCCGAGCAGTAGTGCACAAGCCACTACCGCTGTAGCCGTGCCCACCTGCCACCAGGGCACGTGCAGGGTGCGGGCGGGCGGTGTGCGTTGGGCGAGGCGCTGTTGAAACTCCTGCCACATCTCCTGCGACGACGGTGCAGATACCGTCAACTTCAGCGTGCTGGCAAGCGAACGCCGCCACGACAGCTCCTGCGCGCAAGCCTGGCACGCCTGCAGGTGCTTCTGCACCCACCTCAGCCGCCAGCCATCCAGCCTGCCGTCGATATATTCCTCCATCCACCAGCGAACCAGTGCACAGCGCATGGTTACTCCCTGTCCTCCAAAGGAAACCGCTTGCCATAGAGGCGACGGAAGCTGTTGCGGGCACGGTGCAGGCGAACCTTCACCGCCGCCACCGAACAGTTCATTACCTCTGCCATCTCTTCCAGCGACATCTCCTGAAAATAGCGCAGAACAAGCACCGTTCTCTGCGGTTCCGGTAGCTGAGCAAGCAGTTCTTGCACCGCCTGTTGGGTCTCCATCCGCGCTACCTGTTGTTCCGGCTCGGCGTCGATATCGGCGCGAAACTCGCGCAGAGCATCTAGCGGTATCTGCGGATGACGCTTCTGCTTGCGTACATGGGTGATCGCCGTGTTCACCGCCACCCGGTAGAGCCAGGTCGACAACGCCGAGCCGCCCCGAAAGCGTGAGAGCGAATCATACATGTGTAGGAACACATCCTGCGTGACATCTCGCGCGTCGTCGGGGTTCTGCACGATGCCATACACCACGTTGTACACGTAGGGCTGGTACCGATGGTATAGTTCCTCGAACGCGCTGGCGTCGCCCGCCAGAAATCGCTCGATCGCCTGGTGGTCGGCGTCAGCCGGGTTGACCGTACCGGAGGAGTGCGGCAACGCTATCGCTCCCAGATTCGTCAATGGTTCTCTCCCGCTTCCCGCCTTGCGCGGATATCGTGCATCGATAAGACGCGATACCGCCAACAAAGGTTACGGGATGCGGGCAAGGTTCCGCACTCATTCTTAGACAGAGGCTTTGCCTCTACCTCTTCCCCGAAAGCAGGCGAAACGCTCTGAAGTATTTAACTAAAATAGTGCAAACGGGTGAACTGAGGCTTTGGGGATGTCCACTCGCCACATCGATTTTGCTGAACACAACGCGCAGGTCCGGCGCGTTTGGGAAGCTTACCGAGCAGGCAAGCCGGTGCGTGTGCCCATCGTCTGGGGCGTTAACGTTCGGTTTACCCTGTGGATGCCGGAAGTGAACCCACGCGGTATCACCTTCGAGCAGTATTTCCACGACCCGCAGACCATGCTGGAACAGCAGATCGAGCATCTCTACTGGGTGCGTCATCACGTCCCGCAGGACGCCGAGATGGGCATCCCCGAAAAGGGATGGGACGTGTGGGTGGATTTTCAGAACGTGTACGAATCGGCGTGGCTAGGCTGTGAGATACGCTACTATCCCGACCAGGTGCCCGATGTGGAACCCCTGCTGGTGGGGGATAAGAAGAACCTGTTGTTCGACCGGGGCATTCCCGACCTATTCACCGGCGGGCTGATGGCGCGTAACTGGGAGTTTTATGCGTACATCAAGCGCAAGCAGGAAGAGGGGTGGACGATGTACGGCAAGCCCATCGCCTCCGTTTCGCCAACGGGTCTGGGCACGGACGGACCGATGACGGTATGCTGTAACCTGCGCGGGGCGTCGCAGTTCGCCTCCGATTTGATTGAAGACCCCGACTATGCCCTGCAGCTACTGGATTTCGGGACCACCGCCATCATCACGCGCATCCGGGCATCTCGCAAAGCGCTAGGCGAGCCGGAGAAGACGCCGAACGGCTGGGGGTTCGCCGACGACAGCATTGAGCTGTTGAGCACGCGCATGTACGAGGCGATGGTCTTCCCCTTCCACCAACGGCTGAAGGAGGAGCTGATGGAAGACCCCACGCAACCGATAGGCATTCACCTGTGCGGCGATGTGCAGAGACACCTAGTGTTCCTGCGTGACCGACTGAACGTGCGCAGTATCGACACGGGGTTCCCCATCGACTTGGGCAAGGCGCGCCGTGTCTTGGGACCGGATGTGGAACTGCTGGGCGGTCCCCCGGTTCCCCTGCTTCATCACGGCACGCCGGAACAGGTGCGCGAGGAGACCATCCGCATCCTGCACAGTGGCGTGATGGACGGGGGCAAGTTCATCCTGCGCGAGGGCAACAACCTGGCTCCGGGCACGCCGATGGAGAACCTGTGGGCGATGTATGAAACGGGAAAGGAATACGGACGCTACGAGTAGAGGAGGGGACAGCGATGGAGTTCTTTGAGGTGTTAGAGGCACGTCGCTCGGTACGTGTTTACGAGCGTAAGCCCATCGAGGAGGAGAAACTGCAGAAGGTTCTGGAAGCCATCAACACCGCCCCCTCGGCGGGCAACCTGCAGGCATACGAGGTAGTGCTGGTGCACGACCGCCAGCGCATCCGTCAGCTGGCGCAAGCCTCGCACGACCAGACTTTCATCGAAGATGCTCCAGTGGTGCTGGTATTTGTCGCCAACCCTCTGCGCAACAGTCACACCTACGGGCGGCGCGGGGAGCATCTGTACTGCATGCAGGATGCTACCATCGCCTGCACAATCGCCCATCTTGCCGCCACCGCGCTGGGGTTGAGCAGTTGCTGGATCGGTGCGTTCGACGATGAGGCGGTGGCGAAGATTGTGGGTGCGGAGCCGCCTCTGCAGGTCACAGCCATCCTGCCCATCGCCTATCCCGCGGAGCATCCCGCACCGCGTCCGCGTCGCCCACTGAGCGACCTGGTTCACGAGGAGCAGTTGAGGAGGGTACGATGACCGGTTACGAACGCTTCATGACCGCCCTCCTACGCCAAGGGGAACCCGACCGGGTCCCCCTGTGGGAGCTCATCGTCAACGAACCGACCCTCTCCGCCATGGGCGCCAAATCGCTGGAAGACCTCATGCGGTCACCGTAGCGTGCTTTCACTTCGCCGATGTCCATCCCCGCTAGCGGCTCGATCGGGTCGATGGCGTCGATGTCCGCCTCCACCAGCATGTCCAGGATCGCCCAGATGTTGCCGTCCGTGTGTTTGATGTAGGGCACGCCCATCTCGTGCGCCGCGTCGATACTGCGCTTCAGGTAGGGCAGGATGAACGTGCGGAAGTGAGACGGGCTCATGATCAAGCCGTGCGCGGTGGCGTAGTTGTCGCCCGAAACGATGGCGTCCGCTCCTTCGCGAATGGCTCGGCGCAGAGCGCTACGGCGTCTACCCGGTAGACCCGACGCTGGTGGCTGAGTACCGGGGGCGGTCGTACATCCGGCGATATATCAAGGGGTAATGCGTTCGCCTGCAACCAGACGACTTACCTGTTTGTTGTCATGCTCTGGCCAGCGAAGGGTCTCGTTGCCTTCCCTGTCTGTCTGAAGTGAA
>PSLZ01000064.1:0-8399 GCA_040289885.1 Armatimonadota bacterium
TCGTTTGATGGCAAGAGTATACCCCAAAACCCGTTCTTTACCGAACACCCTCAGCGATACTAGGGCACGAACTACAAGCCCTGTATGATCTACCGATAATGAAAACACACAACATGACGGAGGTGGCAGGTATGAGATGGTTATATCTCGTCGCGGTCGCGCTGACAGCGGCAAGCGTGGGGGCACTGGTCGGCTGCGGCGGTGTGGTGCTGAGAACCAGCAAGACGTTGGCGGAGCCACTGGGCTTGCAGGGAAGAAGCGCGGATGCAAATGCCGTGGTGTCGGTGGACGGTCTGACCACTCACCTCTCCGCTTCCGGCACCCTACAGTTCGCCATGGAGGATCGGACATCTTCGGAGAGTTATGAAGGCTTAAGCCGAGTGGAACTCGCGCAAAACGCCAGTCTGCTTTTCTCCATCGTAACTGATGGCGCGCTTCCAGCTACGTTCACCATGCGTAATGTGAACCTGCGCATCATCGTGCGCGTTGCCGAAAGCGGAGGCACACCCGTTGCGCCACCGGTGGAGTTCACCTACACTGGTTCTCTGACGCTGGATCGCCAGTCAGATGGCAGATACAAAGCGCGCGAGAGCCTGTTTCTTCAGCGTTCGCTCGATCGGTTCGACGGTTCCAGCCTGATAGCCATTCTGGGTTCGGGTGGCGTCAATACCATCTCTGTCAATATCTTCTTGACGGCGGACACCAGCTCCCCCAATATCCCTTCGGGGGCAACGGTCAGCATGAGCCTGCAGTTTGGCGAGGGGAGCGCAACCGTTCGTTGGTAGTTCGCCAGAGGAAACCCCTCCATGCCTGTCGAAGCGGTGTTTAACGAGCGACGAACGTCAGGAGGGGCAAACGATGCAGCCGAAATACGTCATCGGATTGGACTATGGAACCAACTCGGTGCGCACCCTCGTGGTGCGGGTGCATGACGGCTTCGAGGCGGGCACAGCCGTCTTCGAATACCCTCACGGCGACGCGGGCATCCTTCTGGACAGCTCCGATCCCAATCTTGCCCGACAGCATCCCGCGGACTACCTACAGGGTGCGGAGGTATCGGTGCGCGCCGCGCTAGAAGACGCCCGGCGAAACGACCCCGACTTCGCGCCCGAACGGGTTATCGGCATCGGGGTAGATACCACCGGCAGTACCCCTCTGCCCGTTGACGACAACGGCGTGCCGCTGGCGTTCCACGAGCGATTCCAGAATAATCTGAACGCGATGGCGTGGCTATGGAAGGACCATACCTCCACCCTTGAGGCGGAGACCATCACCGAGACCGCCGGGCGTATGCGCCCGCAGTATCTCGCCAAGTGTGGCAACTCCTACTCCTCAGAGTGGTTCTGGGCAAAGGTATGGCACTGCCTGAACGTGGACCCCGAGGTATTCGAAGCCGCTGCCACCTGGGTGGAGTGCGCCGACTGGATACCCGCTGTGCTAACGGGCAACGACCATCCTTCCCGCATCCTGCGGGGCGTGTGCGCCGCGGGGCACAAGGCGTTGTACAACCCGCAGTGGGGCGGCTTGCCCGACAAGGAGTTCCTCTCTGCCCTGCATCCGAAGCTGGCGCAACTGCGCGACCGCTTGTATGACGTCGCTTACACTTCCGACCATCCTGCCGGACGGCTTACCGCGCACTGGGCGGCGAAACTGGGTCTGCCCGAGGGCATTCCGGTGGCGGTCGGTGCGTTTGATGCCCATCTGGGGGGTGTGGGTGCAGGCATCAAGCCGGGTACGCTGGTCAAAATCGTGGGCACTTCGTGCTGTGATATGATGGTCGTGCCCAACATCGAGACGCTAGCGGATATCCCGGGCACCACAGGCATTGTGGACGGCTCCATTCTGCCCGGATACTTCGGCATTGAGCTAGGGCAGAGCGCGTTCGGTGACATCTACAATTGGTTCGTGAACTACATCGAGCCGGGCGGTCCCGATTTAGGTTCGCATGAGGCGCTGACCGCCAAAGCCCAGCAGCTCAAACCGGGTCAATCGGGACTGCTGGCGCTGGACTGGAACAACGGCAACCGCTCCATCCTAGGCGACCAGCGGCTGGTGGGGCTTTTGATCGGTCAAACCCTGCACACCACACCCGACGAGGTGTATCGCGCGCTGATTGAAGCCACCTGCTTCGGCTCGCTAGTGATTATGAACCAGCTGGAGAAGTATGGGGTCGCCATTCAGGACGTGATCGCCTGTGGGGGCATCGCCGAGAAGAACCCGCTGGTGATGCAGATACTGGCAGATGTCAGCGGGCGCACCATTCGCATCTCGCGTTCGTCGCAGACCTGCGCGCTGGGGGCGGCGATTGCGGGCGCAGTGGTAGCGGGCAAGGAGGCAGGCGGTTACGCCACCTTCGAAGAGGCGCAGAGGGCGATGTGCGGATTGAAGGAGCATGCCTACGAGCCAAATCCCCAGGCGCAGGCAGTGTACCGCGAGCTGTTTGCGCTCTACAAGGACTTGCACGACGCCTTCGGCACGCGCGAGTGGCAGGGCAACCTGTACCACGTGATGAAGCGACTGATAGATATCCGCAACGCCGTCAGGCAGAACACCTGAAAAGCGTTCTGGAGGGCGAACGTCTGGGTGAACCGATACCCCCAACCCTCCCCACGGGCGGGGAGGGGGTGTTCGGCTCGGACAAAGCCTCGCCCTCCAGAGTGCTCTACTGATACCTTCGGAACAACTGCTCCACGCTGGGGTTCTCGGTGTATGCCTGCCGTTTGATCATCGCGATCTGCTCGTCCAGGGTGGGACGGTCTACCCGGTAGAAGATACCCACGGGGAACATCCCGTCCTCTTCCGCCAGACGCAGGGCAGAGAACTTGTCCGTTGGGTCGTGCGTATCGGGTATCTCGTACACCCTGCCCTTATAGTAATCGTAGGTCTGAACCTTGTTGAAGGTGACGCAAGGGCTGAACACATCCACCAGCGCGAAGCCGGGGTGCCGAATGGCTTCGGCGATGATGCGCGCCAGATGGTTGGGCATACTGGAATATCCTCGCGCCACGAAGGTCGCTCCCGACACGATGGCGAGTTGCAGGGGGTTCAGCGAGCTTTCCACGTTGCCAAAGGGGGTGGTTTTCGTTACGAACTGCGGCGAACTGGTGGGCGAAGTCTGCCCCTTGGTCAAGCCGTAGATCTGGTTGTTCATGACGATATAGGTAATATCGATGTTGCGGCGCGCGGCGTGCGGGAAGTGCCCCAGTCCGATAGAGTAACCGTCGCCGTCACCACCAACACCGATGACCGTCAGCTCGGGGTTCGCAAGCTTGATACCCGTTGCAACAGGTAGAACCCTGCCGTGCACTCCATGAAAGCCGTAGGTAACCACGAAGCCCGGCAGTCGGCTGGAGCATCCAATACCCGACACCAGCACCGTCTTGTCGGGGTCCAAGTTCAGCTGGCTCATCGCCTTGAAGAGCGCGTTCAACACGCCATAGTCGCCACAGCCCGGACACCAGATCGGCTCTAGGTCGCTCTTGTAGTCTTTGGGCTGACGCTGGGTGGGCTGAGTCTCCACACTAATGGTCTGAGTAGTCTCCATCTCTTCCTCCTGCCTCACATCCGGGCTACACGGATGATTTCGTTTTTGATCTCTTCGGGGTCGAAGGGCAGACCGGTATCCTTGGCATACGAGATGGAGTGGATGCCGGTCTGCGCACGCAAGTAGGCGGCGAATTCGCCAGTGAAGTTCTTCTCGGGCACCAGCACCTTCTTCACCTTACCAGCGAACTCTTCGATCATTCTCACGGGGAGCGGAAGCAGTATCTTGGGATAGAGGGCAGAGCATTTCACGCCCTCCGCTTGCGCCAACTGCATCGCCTCGCGAATGACCCCTTCGGTAGAGCCCCAGCCGATGATGCCGACTTCTGCGCCCTCGGGGTCGCCCCAGATGCGCACGAACTGTTCCGCATACTCTTCGCCCAGCGTTTGCAGTTTGCGGAACCGTTTGGACTTCATCGCCTGCAGGTTCTCGGGGGTATAGGTTGGGTCGCTGTATTCGTTATGTTCGATGCCCGTTGCCGTGTACGCCAATCCGGGCATACCGGGTATCGCCATCGGCGAGATGCCCGTTTCGGTGATGGCATAGCGGGCGTATTCGCCGTTGGTGCCGGGTTCTGGTGTGATGCGTTCCCATCGCGGCACGCGCGCGAGGTCGGGCTTTGGGATGGTGCATCGTCGGTGCGCCAATGACTGGTCGGAAAGCACGATGACCGGCATCTGATACCGCTCGGCGATATTCAGCGCGTGCTGGATGAGGTAGAAGCAATCTTCCACGCTGGTCGGCGCCATCACCACGCGCGGCGATTCGTTATGCACGCCGTAGAGGGCGAGGTTCAGGTCGCCCTGGGCAGTCTTGGTGGGCAGTCCCGTGCTTGCACCGCCACGCTGGACGTCCACGATCACCGCCGGGATCTCCGCCTGCCCCGCCAGGTTGATCTGCTCCACCATCAACGACAGTCCGGGTCCCGAGGTAGCGGTCATCGCCCGTTTGCCCGCGTAGGAGGCACCCAGCACCATGCCCAGCGCGGCAATTTCGTCCTCCGCCTGCATCACCACGCCTCCGAAGCGCGGTAGAATGGGAGCCAGCGCCTCCATGATGTCGGTCGCGGGGGTAATGGGATAGCCGGCATAGAACCCCAGTCCACCGTGCACTGCTCCCAACGTCAGCGCCTCGTTGCCGTTGATAATCAGGCGGTCGGGATTAATCTGTTCTACACCCTTCAGCAGGGGTCTAGAGCAGTCGGCATGTTGGTCAATATAATTGTAGCCAGCGTGCAGTGCCTGGAAGTTCTTCTGCACGACTTCCTCGCCTTTGCGCTTGAAGGTCTGTTCGGCGATCTGTTCTCCCGCTTCCACCGGCGCGCCGACATAGCGCAGGATCGCCCCCAGCGCCACCATGTTCTTGGTGAGCACGGAGCCGATCTCTTTCTTCGCGATGGTGCCGATGGGCACAGGAATGATGCACCGGTCGGGTAGGTCTTGAACAGGCACGTTATCGCTGTCGTAAATCAGCGTCCCACCTGGGGAAAGGGAGGCGATATTCTCGCGGTATCCCTCTTCGTTGAGGGCAACGAAGATATCGACGCGACTGCCGTAGGAAAGCAGCAGGTGGTCTGCAACGCGCACCTGATAGAGGACGGTGCCACCCTTGATCTCTGCGGGGTACGTGCGGAAAGTATACACTTCGTAACCTAAACGCGCCAGAACCGTGGTCAGCATTTCGCCCAGGCTCAGCACGCCTTCTCCCGACTCCCCCGCGAGGCGAACCACAAAATCCGTTCGCGAGCCTTCCATCGCGTCACTCCTTTGTGTTGTCAGACAGTGCGACACCGCACCTTCTGTTCAATTATACCGCATTCGATGCGAGTCACGCAATCTTGGCTAGGCAAAACGTGAGATTTTCACTTTATTTGAGATATTATACCTCGATAATGAACTTTGGCTCCACCCATGCGGGAACACAGCATGCCTCTCATGTGGTATAATAAGAACAGACAACCGGATACCAGGGCGATGGAGGTCCGCCTGCCCTTTCCCGTAAAGGGCGAACCGCCCACAGAGGCTAATGGCTCCTGTTCTTAGGAACAGGGAGCCGTTTTTGCGTTTAAAGGGAGCAAACACATGCATCTACTGGAGATCGCGCTGGAAGAAGCACTGCAACAGGGTGAGTGTGCGCTGTGCTGGCTAGCTCAACGGCAGTTGATACGCCGGGTGAACTCTTTGCTCAACGAGCATTTGCTAGACCCGCAGTGGCGTCAAAGCTTGCGAGAGGGAAGCGGCTTTTGTCCCTCCCACGCGCACCTGCTTCTCACACGCGGGCACGTGCTCTCGCTGAGTTTGATTGCGGAGGACGTGTTGTCTGCCGCCCCACTGCTGGCAACCCAGCGCAAGCCGAGGATCTGGCATTGTCAGCTGTGCGAGGCACAGGCACAGGATGTTGCCCAATCCGCCGAACGGCTGGCGCAGATGCTGTGCACCCCACAATGGCGTGCCCGTTATGCCCAGAGCAGAGGGTTGTGCCTGCCGCACCTGCAGATGGTGCTCGGTTACACCCAAGGCGAGGTACGTCGGTGGCTTTTGGAGGACGAATCCCAGCGCTGGCAACACTTGCGACAGCAGTTGCAGGAGGTGGTGCGCAAGCATGATTATCGCTTCCAGCAGGAACCATGGGGTGACGAAACCGGCAGTTGGCGGAGGGCTTTTCACAAACTGTATGGCTTGCCTATCGAGGAGGTGCACCATGAACGATAGCCATCGCAGGCATCTGTTCGCTCTGCTCGTGCAGATGGAGGACGCCGTAAGCCGCATTGCGCAGGCGTGCTGGATGGGCATCTCGCCATCGGGTGGCGGACAGCGACTGACCCCTTTGCCTCCCTCACAATGGCGCATGCTACAGGAGGCTTTGGCGCGGGTGGTGGACGGATACCATCAAGCGATAGCGCAGCTCGCCCCCGAAATGACCCAGCGGCATGACGAGCCGGAGCCGATAGAGACCACCTACTACTGGCTTCGTCTGCTGGTGGGCAGTCTGCACGATAGCGTGTTACCTGAGCTGGACCCTGAACGGTTCGAGCAGCGCTACGGTTCGCTAGAGCCACACGAACGCGAGGTGTTAAAACGGCTCCAACACACCCTGGAGCGTGAGCTGAAACAGCTACAAGAGATCGCGCAGATGCGTTTCATTCCGAAACGATAGGAGGTGCACAGTGGATAACACCTGGTGGACAGCGTTTATCTGGATAGCACTGGCGCTGATGGCGTCGCTGGTGTCGATGCGGCTGGCGCTGAGCGTGGCGTTGGCGGAGATTCTGTTCGGGGTGTTGGGGGGCAACCTGTTACACATCCAGCCGACGTCGTGGATTAACTTTCTGGCGAGCCTGGGCGGCGTGTTGTTGACCTTTCTGGCAGGAGCGGAGATCGATCCCGAGGCGATGCGCAGGTATTGGAAACCCGCAGTCGCTATCGGTGCGGTATCCTTCCTGTTACCCTTTTTATCTGCGACCGCATGCGCCTATTACCTCGCAGGCTGGAATGCCGACGCTTCCAAGGTGGCTGGCATCGCCCTTTCCGACACTTCCGTAGCGGTTGTGTACGCGATGATGGTGGAAACTGGCATGAACCGTACCGCGCTTGGCAAGCTGACACTGTCCGCCTGCTTTGCCACCGGGCTGGGCTCGATGGGAGCCCTAGGACTGTTCTTCGCCCGGGTCAATGTCTGGCTCATGGTGTTTGTTCTGGCATTAGCCGGCACGATGGCTTTCGCGCCCCGCTTGACACGATGGTTTTTGCGCGCGGTCAATGCACACCTTAGCGAACCTCAGGTGAAGCTAATACTGATGATGCTGATGATGCTGGGAACACTGGCGGTCAAGGCACGAAGCGAGGCAGTGTTGGGAGCCTACCTGCTGGGGCTCGCGCTGGCAGGTACACTGGCGCATCAGCGCGATTTGATGCACCGCCTGCGCCTGTTAACCTTCACCCTACTGACGCCGTTCTACTTCTTGCGAGCCGGCTCGTACGTCTCCGTGCCGGCGTTGTGGCAGTCGGTCGGGTGGATAAGTGTCCTGCTGATTCTCAAGGTGATGACAAAGGTCGTCGGGTGCTATCCGCTCTGCCGGGCGTTCCGCTTGCCTAAGCGCGAATCTGCTTATGTGACGCTGTTGATGAGCACGGGACTGACCTTTGGCACTATCGCCGCGATGTTCGGTCTCACAAATGGGTACATCACACAGTCACAGTATACGATGCTGGTTGCAGTGATTATCGGTAGCGCGCTGGCTCCCACCGTTATCGCACAGATGTTTCTCAAGCCAGCGATAGAAGTGGAGATGATAGCGCATTCTGCTACCCAACAACGAGCCCGTCTGGTACAGGAGGAGGCTTGACCATGTACACACGCATCCTTGTCGGCTTTGACGGTTCGCCGGGCGCGGAACGTGCCCTGAGCGCAGGGCTCGCGCTGGCAGAGGTGTTAGACGCGAAACTGCATGTGATTATGGTGGAGGAAGACCTGCCCAAATACGCCGCCACCATCGGCGAGGTCGAGGAGGTCAAGCAGAAGCGCGACGCCTATTTCGCGCAGCTCGAAAAACGGGTGCAACTGGCCGCGCGTCTGGCAGATGTGGCGGTGCAAACCCATATCGTCGCAGGGCATGAAGTATGGTCTATCGTGGATTTTGTCAAACAGCACCACGTGGACCTAGTGGTGATCGGACACCAGGGACACTCGACCCTGCACGAGCGGGTTTTCGGCAGTACTGCCTCTTCCATTGTGGCGCATGTACCCTGCCATGTGCTGGTGGTTAAGTAGGACCAGCGCAGGAGACGGCGCGGCTGGGGACGAACTGGATACTGTCATAGCGCGTCTGTTCGGAGGTGCCCATATGAAGACCCTT
>PSLZ01000065.1:0-8188 GCA_040289885.1 Armatimonadota bacterium
CGCCATCCAGTGGCGGCGGGGGTAACGGCTCACCGGGATGTTCGCCATCCAGAAGAACAGGGGAAGAGGTTTCGAAAACAAAATGGCGGAGAGTCCGGGATTCGAACCCGGGGTAGCGGCTTTAAATGCCACTACAACCGCTTAGCAGGCGGCCGCTTTCGACCACTCAGCCAACTCTCCGCACGATGCTATTATAGCACAATCCCCGAAGGGACGCAAGCCGTTTGGCGTCAATCGTCGCCAATACTTCCCAAGTTTCTGACCAACACCCCGAAATCGAACAGACTGACCTCCTCGTCGCCGTCCAAGTCGGCGTTGGGGTTCCAATGGGCGTCGCTGGGCACACTGCCAAACGCCTGCACTAGCGCACCGAAGTCAAACAACGTGACCTCATTGTCTCCGTCAACATCTCCGTTGGCCAGCGTTACCTCCACCCGTCCTTCTGGCAGGTGTACGCCCCTCACCACACGCTGTAACCAGTGCGCCCCGCGTACAGCCACACGATACATATCGACTGGCAGGCTCGCATCGTACACCACCTCGAACTCTGCATCCACCGAAAGAGGCAGTTCCGCCTGCCGAACTACCGCGCCCGTGGTGGGATGGCGTATCTGCACGGTTACCGTTTGATAGCGCGGGTCGCCCTCGTAATCGCCCAGCACCACTCTGCCCAACAGCGTCGTCTTGGCACGCAGGGAGAAGTTATCCGTGTCCAGCATCGTGGTTGCCACAGGCCAGTAGATGCCACATCGCGTGAACAGCGTCAGCCGCTCCCCTGACGGCACAACCTCAGCCTCCAGGCTCCGCCACGTGCCGGATGGCGCGTTCGTCGCCAACAGCCACACAACGCTGGAGCCGAAAGGGTCGGTACCGCCCGTGGGGTCGTAGCCTATTCCGAACTCCTGTCCCGCGCTCGGATCGTTCGTACCTTCCGAGCGGTAGTCCACAGCCAGCCGATAGGGCACCTCCGGCACCACCGGCACCACCTGATACACGCCGCCGCGAAAGGACTGCCCGGCGATCTGCCCCCCGATGATGCGCTGGGCACTGCCCGGCACGCCTGCTACCCGCCAGAAGTGCGCACTGCCAGGCCATGCCGGGTTGACCACTCCGCCGTCCCATGCCGTCCAGCCGCTGGCAACCGTTTCACCCGCTACGTCGGTGAAACCCAGCTCAAAATCGCCGTTGAGCACGGGGTTGCGCAGGGCACGCGGTCGGTTGGCGATCACATCTGCCAGCCACTGTGCGATCGGCTCGAGGTCAAACGACCACCACCCGCCCGGGTCGCCAATCTGAAATAGCGTCACACCTACGACATAGGGGTCTTTTTTCAGCTCGCTGTCGTACCACAGAAGCCATTGCTGGTATTTGCGAGCGTCCCCGCGCGCACGCCAGCCGTCGTTATTCGGGTTGCCTGCGCGGTCCACGCCTCCTTCAGTAAGTATCAGGGGCAGGTTCGCCAGCTCGGGATGGCGTTCACGCAGGAACTCGTAGAAGATACGATAGCGCAGGCTATACCAGTACTCCACCGCGGGGTCGGTAGTGTATTCAATCGTGTAGGCATGGTAACTCCAGGCACCATTCCACCGCTGGACCGCTCGCAGGGCGGGCATAAAGGCTTCCAGTTTGGCATGGATCGCATTGATGTCGCCCGGGGGATTGCCCACGGCGATGCTTCCGGCACAGGGGCGAAACCCTGCCTGTGCGATGCGCTCCGCCAGACTCTCCCAGAATCTGCCAAACCAGCGCGCCTCCTCCACACTGCCCCAGGTGGGCGTGTTCTCGCCTTCATTGGGTCCTTCTAGGAAATCCACCAGACGGCGGTCTTCGGCAGGCAGTGCCTGCACTGCGGGCTGTAGAACCCTGTTCCAGAAGTCCTCCGCGCTCTGCATGGGATCGTCCTGCAGGCGATAGCGTACGCCCGGAGTCCGCTCCCACACGCGCATCACCACCAGCCCCTTCGGATAGCGCCGCTTGTAATCACGCAGAGCCTCGCGCATCCCGGCGGACACCTGCGGGTCCAGCACTTTGATCACGCGGGGCTTGCTAGCGACAATCTGCTTCGCCCCCTCCGTGTAACTGCCTATCAGGTGAATACTCAGCTTGCTCACCGGTCCATCCGAGTGCGCGTGAACCGCCGACATCAGCCCCCACAGCAACAGCATGCCCATCAGCCATCGCATCGGTTAGCACCTCTCCGCCGAGTTGGTATTCCCATTGTAGCCATATGTGCACGATGACGCAAGCGGTTGAGCCACCCGCTATGTCTCTTCGTGCCTTTGCAGGGTACAATCACATGGACGGAGGCACACAACATACGATGTCAGAACTACTGCTACGTTCCTACAACGGACTCGTCGTTAGAGAGGTGGAACCGAACAGCCTCGCGGAGGATCTGGGCATCCGTGCGGGCGATGCGGTGCTCGCTATCAACGGCAGGCGCGTGATGGACACACTGGACTACCGTTTCCGCATCACGGAGCCACAGGTGGAGTTGACCATCCAGCGCGGCGAGCAGGTGCTCACCTTTGCCGTCGAGAAGGAGCCTTACGACCTGCTGGGCCTTACCTTCGAGAACGACCTGGCGGACAAGATACATACTTGTAACAACAAGTGCGTCTTCTGCTTCATCCATCAGATGCCCAAGGGAATGCGTCGCTCGCTGTACCTGATGGATGATGACTTCCGCCTGTCGTTTCTGCATGGCAACTATGTTACCCTCACCAACGTCACCGAAGAGGAGTTTCAGCGCATTCTGGAACAGAAGCTCAGCCCGATGTACGTCTCGGTGCACGCGACCGACCCCGATCTGCGCGGGCATCTGCTGGGCAAGCGGGAGCCTGCACCCATCCTGCCCCTGCTGAAGCGATTGCACGATGGCGGAATCGACGTGCACGCGCAGATCGTGCTGTGCCCCGGCAGGAACGACGGCTCCGCCCTGCACCAGACCCTGCACGACCTCGCGACGCTTCACCCGGCGATCACCGGCAAGCGCGCTGGCACGCTCTCGGTCGCCATTGTGCCCGTTGGGTTGACCAAGTTCCGGCAGAAGCTTACCCCCCTCGCCCCGCCCGATCGCCTCTACGCCCAGCGGTTCATTCGCGAAGTGCGATCACTGGAGCGCAGATTCCGTGCCCGGTTGGGCACTCGATTCGCCTTCCTTTCCGATGAATGGTTCTTTCTGGCAGGAAAACCCGTTCCGGGCAGGCAGTACTACGAGGACTTTCCCCAGCTGGAAGATGGTGTGGGCACGGTGCGCCTGTTCCTCAATCGGGCGTACGATGTGGTGCGCCGCCTACCCGCCGCGGTAGCACAGCCTGTGCAGATGACACTGGTCACTGGCGAACTGCCCTCCGCCATCATCCAACGATTCGCCCAGATGCTGGAGCGCGTGCAGGGTGTGGAGTTGAATGTGTGCGTGGTGCAGAACTGCTTCTTCGGGGGCACGGTCAATGTAGCGGGTTTGCTCACTGCACAGGACATCACCGCCGCGCTGGAGCGTTTTCCTGCCCATCCCACGGTGGTACTGCCCGCTATCTGTCTACGGGACGGCTACCTGTTCCTCGACGACGTGACCGTCGAGCAGTTCGAAGCGCAAATTCAGCGCAGGGTGCTTGTGGTCGAACCATATCCTGCCCAGTTGTGGAAGGCGATTCGGCAGATGGCATCGAGTGGTTGTACATAGTGGAACACAGCCAATGGTCGGGGTGAGCGGACTTGAACCGCTGACCTCCTGGCCCCCATCCAGGCGCGCTACCAAACTGCGCCACACCCCGACCGGGCACTGTTCATTATATCAACATCGCAGGGCAGTGTCAAGCCCAGCGGCCGCCGTGAAAGCCTACTCCGCCTCAGTCCGCACTGTCTGCCAACAATGCCTCTATCGGGCGCCCTTGCAAAAGGTGCTGGGTGACCCATTGCAGGAACTGTTTCCACCGCTCCTCGGTGACACGGGTTGCGCGATAGTACAGGGTGGAGTAACTCGGTGCCGAAATGCCCTGCTGTTGGGCAATCGCTACGATCTGGCGCCAGGAATAGCGGTTCAACGCTCGGAACAGCCGCATCGCCAGCACCAGAGCCTCCGAGTAGCTGGGCGGTCGCCCGCGTGCACGCAGAAACGGGTAATCCTGCGTGAACTGTTCGGCGGCGCGTAAGATGCTGTCGAAAGAGAGGTCGCCGTGTTTCATGTGAAAGATTATACCCAAAAGCTCTTTATTTTTCAACAGATAGGCCCAGCACCGTAGCGTCTACCCTCCCTACAGGAAGGGGGAAACGTGCGACTCGGCGTCTGCCTCTCCGTTCGGGTCACCCTGAGCGGATGCGAAGGGTCTCAAAAACCTGCCTCTTTATTCCGTTCAGCCATGAAAAAAACGGCGCGCCCGAAGCAGGATACAGCACTCCTTCAGCCGAAATGAAACCTAACTTCACCACAGAAGGGGGGCGATTCCCATGGCGACCGTAGTGGTCAGCGTGGACTGCGCGGCGGCGAGCGAGGGCACGTGCTATACCCCGGAGCTGGTGCGCGTCGCCGAAGAGTTCCACGTGCCTATGACCTGGCTGATCACTGTTTCCGCAAGCGACCCAATGAGCAACGTGATGCTATACCACGCCGAATATCTGCACCGTATCCCTTCCTGGCACGAAATCGGATTGCGCGTACACTTCCAGAGCAACGGCAACTTTATCGCCGACAAACGCGAACGCGCCGCGCTGATTCAGGAAGGCAAGGACCTCCTGAAGCAATGTCACGTCAAGCCGACCGCTTTTCGCGCGGCAGAGCATGCCCTGCTGGCTTCCGACCTACCTTATCTGGAGGATATCGGTATTGTCGTTGACGCCTCGCTGGCACCGGGTGTGGTGGTGGAAGGGAAGGCGGACTGGAACGGCATCCCCACACAGCCATACCATCCCGCATATGATGACCTGAAGCGACAGGGAGAGGCGCGCCTGCTTCTGGTGCCGATGGTCGCGCAGGACGGGCAGGTCATCTATCTGGATGGGGAATGGCAGGTGCTACAGGCTGTTTTGGAACGCTATCTGCAGAATGACCTGGTGATTCATCTTGGGGCGAGAGACTGGGCGAACGGGGTGGCGAACTGGCGTCGATGCGCACAGTTCCTGCGTGAGCGCGCCTGCCGTTTCGTAACGCTATCGCAGCTGGCTTCGGAGTGGGGCAGATAGCCTAGCCGGTGGGGGGCTACCAGGCGATATGAAAACCCGTCTCCGTGCCGCTGGCATCCCCCCACTGCACCGACACGTCGGTTACCCCGGCAGCAGGTGGACCCTGTTTCAACAGGGCGAGCAGGTGCTCTAGCAACTTTTCGTCGCCTTCCGCGATCACTTCTACCTGACCCGATGGCAGGTTGCGGACGGTGCCGGACAACCCCAGGGCACGGGCGTATCGCAGGACGAAGGCGCGATAGCCCACGTTCTGCACCCGCCCCGAAACGAGAGCCACCATCCTTTTGTGCATGGCGATTACGTGACCCCGAAGGCGGATTGCGCCTCGATAACCTCCTTCGCCACCACGAGGCGTATCGGTTCATATTGTTCTTCGGGGATGGCGAGAAACTCCTGCACCGCCGGGTCCATCTCGTGTTGAACGCCCGGCATCAGCACGCCGATCTCCGCCTGATTCACCAGACAGTTCGCCGCGTGCACAGTGGCGACCACCTCGTACCACTCCCCTTTGACAGCACTGGGGTGATGGTGGTAGGCGATGGCGGTGCGAATGGCTTCCGGCAGGTTCCACTTCTGAGCGGCATACTCGCCGCGCTCCGGGTGCGTGGCTCCCAGCGTCTTCGACTCCAGCGCCAGTATCTCCTCCACGGTGGCGGAGGTCAGATCCGCAGTGTGCGAGAGGAACACATCCATCTCTTCGGGCAGAAACTGGTCGGCAACCAGTTTGCCGATGTCGTGCAATAGCCCGGACAGGAATATCTCCTCGTCCCATTTGGAGCGTTTAAGCCGGGCAAGCACGCGTCCCGCGATGGCGGTCGCCAGCGAATGCCTCCAGTACTCCTGCCGGTTGAAGCGGGACTTGCGCTGGCGTGCATGCACCATCGCGTGGAAGGAGAGGGACATCACGATGGTGCGAATCGTGTTCATGCCCAGCACGGCAATGGCGCGACCGACGGTGGTGATCCTGCCGTTGCCGCCGTAATAGGCGGAGTTCGCCATGCGCAGTACCTTAGAAGCGAGCGCAGCATCCTGCGTGATCACCCGCTCGAAGTCGCGGGTAGACGCCCTGGGGTCGTCTACCAGCCGGATGACCTGCACCGTCACGTGGGGCAACGGCGGTAGCCCCACGGCGCGCGCGATCTTGATACCAAGAGCATCCCTGTCGTTCACATCCTCTATTATCGGCAGGGGCACGAGACAGTCAGAGAGCGTTTTTCGCCACCGATAAGCCTCGGTTTATCGGCTCGCTCTGTCCGTTTGCTGGACCAACGGCAGAAGCTTCGCGTCGATATCCGCTTCGTCCGTACCTACCTCTGCCTTGAACAGGAACCAGTGTTCCACGTGCTCCACCGATCCGCCGGCGGGTATCTTGCTCAATGGTCCTAGCGTCTCCATCTCCAGCATGTCGGCGTTGGTGAAGACCTCTGTGTTACAACCGTAGTCAGGATAAGTGGCGTGGGGGTCGTAGCCGTAGCGCTTGAGGAAGACTTCGCCCTTTAGCACGTATGCCATCCACCCCTGCTTGTTCAGCAGTCCGACTTTTTGCTTGCCGCGGTCATCTTTGGGCACGCTGGGATCTTGCCGGAGCTGAATATATCGGCTCCCCCATGTCCATCGGGGGTCGCGCATGTCGGTATAGTACCACAGCACCACCGGGCGGGCGGGCAGAAGGTACTCGGAGTGGGGGCGATATGGCTCTTGTGGCAGAATAGCGCGTCCGCCCGGAGCCATCACCGTCAGGCACCACGGCGCCGCCTCAATGTCCCACAGGTTTTTGTTCACCAGCCGGTGCACCAGCTTGACGTGGTTCTCATCGGGCGAGAGAGTGATCTCTATCTGCTTGACGATGCCGGTGGATACCTCCACAGGCTGTGTCAGCACCAGGGTCTGCCCGTTCCAAGTGTATTGCACCGGGTCGTTATCCGGTGCGTAGGTGCGCGGCATCTGTTCCGGGGCGTGCCACAACCGATGCCCTCCATAGGGGCGCCACGCGCTACCGCCAGTCTTGCCCAGCTCCTCCTTCACCTCGTGAAACAGGTTCTGCCTGCCTACGAAGCCAAACCGGATAACGCGCGGTCCTACATCGGTGGTTACAATCACTTCCACTCTGCCGTTGGTCAGCCGGACGCAGTTTTGCCATCCGCCGTAGTTCACCCTCTCCTGAAACTGTATCTGTGCGCCCGCCGGCATCGCGGAGAGCAGAACAGGCAGGAACCAGCCAATCGGTTTCCAGTTCATTTGCTAAACACCTCCCGACCAGGTATAATAATCCGAAGCGTGCATTCGCGATGCGGGCGTATGGTTCCTGCCGCGCAAGCAAGAGGATACTGCCGTTGCCCTCGTTGGGCACGTCTGTTACAATGAGAGAGGGACAGTCACATCGGCACGACGGGAGGCGAAGATGGACAGACACGGGTGGCGCGTGGTGCTGATCGGTTTGTGGTTCGCCGCAAGCGCGGTGGGTTCCGCACAGGAACTGCGCGGGTTCTGGGTGGATACCTGGCATGAAGCCCTGCGTGCCCCTGCAGAGGTGGATGCGCTGATTCAACGGGCGCGCACTGCCAAAGCCAATACCCTGTTTGTGGAGGTGCGCAAGCGCGGAGATGCCTATTATCGCTCACACTACGAACCGCTTGCTAGCGATATATCGCCCGGGTTTGACCCGCTGGCTTATCTGATACAGCGGGCGAGACAGGAAAATCCGCGCCTGGAGGTGCACGCCTGGCTGGTGATGCTTCCCGTTTGGAACTCCACCACCCCACCTTCCAACCCAGCGCACCCTTACAACCGCTTCCCGCAGTGGTTGACGCTGAACGACAGCGGCTCCAGTTTCGACGGCAGTAACTTCAGCTTTGACCCGGGCCACCCCGATGCGGCGGACTATATTTACCGCGTCGCGTCAAGGTATCAGTGGTACGCAGAGACCAACCTGGCCTTTAGCGTGCTTGCCGATCAGCCAGGGGCGAGCACCGTCAACCCCTACTCAGTAGACTTCGACATACCGGGC